>CAZKKI010000039.1:0-34455 GCA_964553325.1 uncultured Melioribacteraceae bacterium
TTAGATTATTGGGATAACAAACTACAAAATAAATTTGCGGATTACTGCGCAAATTTATTTTGTAGTTTGTTATCCCAATAATCTAATTCCGCGTTATAACCGTCATAACGATTTCCCATGTAAATTGTATATTCTGAAGAAAATTCGTTTATAACTTCGAATGTAATAACTTGCGGACTATCTTTGTACTTTATGTTGTTCATGTATGGATTTTCATGCTCGAGCAATCTTTCGATAGCTTCTTCGTTAAGCAATGCACATCGTTCGTCAAATGTAACCAACATTTTAAGCTTGTCTATCCACCTTCCCCAGCCGGCGTCGTTATTATCAGGATTATAGTAATTTAATGAATCGTTCAAAGTTTGCATTGCCGCCATCCAGTCGCTTCGATCCTGATCATTAGTCGTTAAAATATCCACGTCGCCGGGTAAATATGTTCGCGACCATTCACCTGCAATCATAATATAAATACCACGTTTTTCAAGTTCGGCATTAAGAAAATCAAATCTATCCCAAGCTTCGGCATCGGGCGTTCGAGTATCGCCGTCAAATGTTACTAATCCTTTAATACCCGATTTCCAATTCCAATCGCTTCCGTCTAACAACATGTGATGCCAACGGACAAGATTGATTCCACGCGAAGCAAGGTTTTCGGCAAAGTTTATTGCGGTCGTATGATCAGGATAAAATGCAACGAGATTAACACCCCAAAATTTTACAATTTCGTTTTGGGAATTTTTGAAATTTTTGCCGTCTTTGTGTAAAGGCTCAATAGCAACAATTTTAAGTTGTGTTGCAAAGAAAAGTATAACTAAGATGAAACCAAATAAATGCCTCATTTTAAAATATTTATTTTTGTGGTGAAATAAACCGTTATTTTTTTTTCGGACTATTAAATTATTTTTTTTAATATATAATTACTATCACGAAACTTATTTTTTTCTTGTAACAAAATTTTGGGGTTATTTATAAATACTTCCCGGCAAGTAAAATATTATATTTTTTTATTTGTTTTTTTCAATATAAATCAGTTCTAAATCCATTTCAATGAAATCCATTAATAAGACAAAACAGACATCACACATAACAAGAAAAGTTTTTCAAAAACCTATTAGAATAAAATGATCAAGGATAATCCAATTTTTCTTTTTATAAACAAATTCCTTATCTTTACACACCAAAAATTTGCACCCGTAGCTCAATTGGATAGAGCGTCTGACTACGGATCAGAAGGTTGAGGGTTCGAATCCTTCCGGGTGCACAAATCTCTCTTTTCTTTCCATTTCTTTCACTATCTACTTGTTAAAGTTGAGTGTTTTTCATTATTCACACTTCCATTGCTGTTGTGCTGAAAAAGGAACATTAACACAAATCGCCACGTTGTAAAAATTTTTTCCGGATATCATTTCCTACAAACGATTAAAATACTATTGGGCTAATAATTATGAATGAACTATAAAAAACCGATTGCATATTTATAAATAGATTTGGAATTAAAAATCATTTTTAATATTTTTTATTCCCAACACATGTAAGTTTATCCCATCCGCAAAACTGCAGGTGTTAATTGTTCTGAATTTATTAAACCGCAAGAGTTTTCAGTAGAAAACAAAATAAGATATTTGGACTTATTTTAATTAATTAACTTATTTACCAAACAAAACAAGGGGAAAACCCATGAGAAAAATCTTTCTGAAAACATTGATTTTACTCTCAATGTTTGCAATTCTATTACCTGCACAACAGGTTAAAACAAAAAATGTTCAATTAAGAAAAGTACCGAGTTTCGTAGGTTACGCAAAAAACAGAATTGTTGTAAAATTTAACGACGACATTCTGAAAAAGATGAACAAAAAAACAATGGTTAACGGAGTGCTCGGTATTCCGGAATTAGATCAATTGGCAAAAAAATACGGGGTAAAAACAATTTTACAACAATTCCCCGGTGCAAAAGATAGAATTTATAACGGAAGAAACATAAAATTAAACGCCTGGCATAAAATCTTTTTCAAAAATGAAATAGATGCCGAAAAGGTTGCGCGCGCTTACAAAAGATTAGGTGGCGTAATTGATGCCCAACCGGTTGGGATTCATGCAATCGTAAAAACACCGAACGATCCCAGATATGCTGATCAATGGCATTTGAATCAATCGAACGACGCCGATATTGACGCACCGGAAGCTTGGGACATCGAAACAGGAAATCCTTCCATAATTGTTGCGGATCTCGACACCGGTGTAAGATATTACCACAAAGATTTGGGTGGCGCAAATGCATCTCCAAGCAATCCCGAAGCGGCGGAAGGAAATATGTGGATTAATACCGACGAAATTATGAATAACGGAATAGATGATGACGGTAACGGTTACGTGGACGATTGGATTGGTTGGGATTTTGTCGATGGTGAATCCGTATGGAACGGAGAAGACGGGGATACGCCGGATAACGATCCGCGTGATTTTAACGGTCATGGTACCCACACATCCGGTATTGTTGCTGCAATTAACAACAACAACTATGGCGTTTCTGCTGTTGCCGGTGGTTGGGGTGATGGTACATTACAACCAACAGCCAACGGCGTTAAAATTATGGCTCTCAGAATCGGTTGGTCAGGCAGATTTATTATTTTTGAAGTCGGTTATGTAAGTATGGATTATGCGGCTCAGGCATTTTACTATGCCGCCGATAACGGAGCGCATATTGCAACTTGTAGTTGGGGCTCTTCCAATTCCGGCGGTCTTGGCGACGCTCTCGACTATTTCATCGCCAACGGCGGTTTGGTTTTCAAAGCAGCCGGCAACGACGATAACGAACAATCCGATTATATGTTGGATAGAGACGATGTAATCGGTGTCGCCTCAACAGATCAAAACGATGTGAAATCCGATTTTTCAACCTACGGTACTTTTGTCGATATTTCCGCACCCGGTACCGATATCTTAAGTACTTACCACGATCATAACGATCCGGATAACGATTATGTGGCAACTTTAAGCGGAACATCCATGGCTACGCCTATGGCTGCCGGAACTGCCGCTTTAATTTGGTCGAAACATCCCGATTGGACGGCAGACCAAGTAAAACAAAGATTGTTCGATACCGCCGATGATATTTATTCCGTACCCGGAAATGAAAATTATCAAGGCAAATTGGGTGCAGGAAGAATAAACGCTTTTAAAGCCGTAAACGACGGTTCCACTTGTAATACACCGGTTGCAAATTTTGTCGGTTCACCAACAAGCGGAGATGCACCGCTTACGGTTAGCTTCACGGATCAATCGACCAACAATCCGACAAGCTGGAGTTGGGACTTTGGTGACGGAGGCACTTCAACCGCACAAAATCCTTCGCACACTTACAACTCGGCCGGAACGTATACGGTTAAATTAACCGCAACGAACGATTGCGGCTCGGATACGCAAACCAAAGTCGATTACATTACGGTTACCGAACCCTCCGGAAATCCGACCATGCATGTTGACAACATAACCGTTGTTAAAGAATCATTCTTTGTATTTACCAGAGGTAATGCAACCGTTAGAATAGTCGATGCAAACGGCAATCCGGTTTCCGGTGCAACTGTTTCGGGTGAATGGTCCGGCGGTGCGACAGATACCGATGAATTCACTACCGATTCCAACGGTGAAGGTTCCGCCGTATCCAATTGGAAATTCGGAGGCGGTGAATTTACTTTCTGTGTAACCAATGTTTCGAAATCGGGTTATACATATGATGAATCCGCAAACAACATGACGTGCGCAAGTACGGACGGTTCTTCATCTTCGATTGTACCGAATAACGGTGATGTTGCATCTACAATTGGTGTGGAAGAAGCAAAAGCCATGATGGGCGGAAAATTACACGGTAATTATCCTAACCCGTTTAATCCTTCAACGCAAATTACTTTTTATGTTGAGCAAGATGCACATGTTCAAGTTAGTATTTACAACATTCTCGGTAAGAAAGTGGCTACGTTGTTCGATAACGATGCATCGGTCGGTTTACACACGGTACGTTGGAATGCACAAGATTCCAACGGCGGTAAAGTAACCTCCGGATATTACATTTACAGAATCCAAATGTCGAACGGCAAGGTATTCACAGGTAAAATGTTGTTGTTAAAATAAATTCTTCTAAAAAGGGTCGTGTTTTACGGCCCTTTTTATTTTAACTGAAATCGATCAAGTTCCTAAAATCGATTTCTTTCGTTGCATCCTTGCCGAATATTTCAATGCTTTCGCCTTGAATTTTGTAAGTACTTTTTTCACCCGCAACTCTTGAAAACAAAATCGTGAATTCTTTCCCGTTTTCGTCTACCATTTTAATCCGGGCAAAGTTTACTTTCTCTTTTACGGATAAAGATTCCCCGCAAATCGGACAGAAAAATTCCACTACCTCGCCTTGTTCGAATTTGAATTCGGGATGATGAAGAACAGAGTAATTTCCAAGTTCGGGGTGCAACAAAATCAAACCACGTTCCCCTTTTTCGGTTTTAGAATTGAAAATAATGTAATCGCAAGCGTTTAAGTAACCTCTGCAGTGGGGACAAATATAACTTACATTCATACAACCCTCCCGTTTTTAGTTTATGGAGAGTAAATGCAATATTTTTTACAACCGATTTATTTTTTGGTTCTCAATTTATTCGAAAGATGATTCTTTTCGTTTAATCGCCTGCAAATATTTTTCGAGTGAATCCAAACCGAGTAAAGGTTTTTGAGAAAGAGGAAATATTTTTATATCAATGTTTTTGAAAGTTTCTTTAATGCGATTAAACGAATTTCCCGGAACGAATTTGTTAACGATGATACCGGAAACTGTAAGATTAAATTCCGCCAGTTTCTTTATAATTAACTCCGATTCCGAAAAAGAAAGCTCGTCCGGATTTAAAACCAAATTGATTTCAGTCAGCTCTTTATTCTCAAATGCTTTCTTCACCTCACTATAACCAGAAATTTGTTCGTTTAATTTGTTAAGTAATTTATCCCGTTCAAATACTTTCTTTCCCAATTTGATTTTGGTAATAATATCACGTTTCTTTATTATTTCTTTTCTCAGCTCCAACAGTTTTTCAAGCCACAGCAAGGAAAGTTCCGGTAGTCCGAAAAACTTCAATGCCAGTGCGGTCGGCGGCATATCGAAAACAATATAATCCATATCCGAAAATGTTTTTGAAATTTCCGAGTATGCGGAAACCAAAGCATATTCCTCAATACCCGGCGAATGTTTAATTATTCCGAAGTAGTTCTCCAAATTCAAAGCTGTTAAATACGAATACGACTGTTTCACTTGTTTTTCAATATTCGACAAATATTCCTTCACACGAAAATCGATATCGATTTCTTTTGCATAAAGATTTCCGGTTATCCTCAAGGGTGTTTCCGAAAGAGCTTTTCGAAAAATATCCGATTGGTTATGCGCCGGGTCAAAAGAAACCAATAAAACATTTTTACCGTTTAAGGCAAGTTGTAATGCGGTTAACGCGGATACGGTGGATTTCCCTACTCCGCCTTTGCCCAAATAAAATATGTTTTTTCTTTGTATTTCCATTTTAACCTATATCGAAATGCGAAAAAAGTTCGGAGAGCGGACTTTCCGCCGAGTCCACTTTATTAAACATTTGAATCAAATGCATTTCCATATCCGGCAATAAATCGAGTGTAATTTGCATAGGTGGTGAAGGCAATCCGATAAAAGCACCCAACACAATCAATGCGTAAATATTTTCCAACTCGCTTAACTCATATTCCAATACATCAACAGCTTTCTGTTTGGATGCTTCATCGTAATTTTTATAAATATGTTTAATTTTTGTTAAAATATAATTTATCATTTTTATCATTATTTAACTCTAAATATTTTTTTATCCAATCCGATTCTCTTTTTTGAAGGATAGAAAAAGTACAAGGAATACAATGCGATAAGAAATATTCCGGTTAAAAATTGAATATGTATATTTACTATGATTGCAATAACGGCAAGATAGGGGGCGACCAACGCTATTAACAAAATTCTTTTCTCGAATTTTAAAAACTCGTACGGTTCAAGGGATTTCCGCTTTTCCGTTCTTTTTGCAAACCAAGTTCTATATAAAGTAGGAAAAGCAATACCAAAACTTGCGGTAATAACAAACATTAAAACATTGCTTGCTTTTCCGGATAATAAATTCAACTTCGTTTCCAGTCCGATTAATTGCAACAAATAAATCGTAATAAAAATAACCGCAAGGGGAAAAATCAATAAAAAATAATATCTCTTCAGTTCGTTAACCATCATTCCGGAATATTAAATTCACCGATATTTTAATTGACAACCTTTACCGTATCGCCGGTATCTTCATACTTAACCGAAATAAATTTCAAAAATCCCTCAACGGCAATCCACACAACCGATAAAATTATTACCACGTTTATTATTTGCAACAATATGTTATCGGAAGAATTAAATTGAATTTGGTTCAGAACAATAGCCCAAAACGACATTACAAGCATAAACACCGCCGGAATCCCGCTTAGAATCCACCCCCATTTATGATGTTCTCTAAGGTACACGGTTACTATAATCAATGCCATTGCGGCAAGTGTTTGATTTACCGCACCGAACAAAGGCCAAAGCAACAAAGCTCCTTTTCCGCTTGAACCCGTGGAAAAGATTAACACAAAAGCGGATAAAACAACAATGAACGTAGAAAAATATCTGTTCTTAAAAGTTTTGGGAAACATTTCCGTTATAACATAACGTTGAATTCTTGTGGCGGAATCCAATGTGGTTCCGGCAAACGATGCAACAAAAACGCCCATTATAATTGCCCCGATTTGTTGGGGGATTCCTATTGCCGATAACAAATTAGCCGAGCCGATGACAAATGCCGCAACTTTTGAGCCCAAACCCTTAGCTGCAGCCCACGATGAATAGTGATGCGTCCACGCTTGAACTCCGGTAAATATTTGTCCGTTCTCGGAAAGTCCCATTCCGATACCCGCGGAAACCGCAATAATAACAAGCGTTGCAAGCGCTCCTTCGGTTAACATCGAACCGTATCCGACAAAAATCGAATCGCTTTCGGTGCGGACTTGTTTGGAAGAAGTTCCGGATGATACCAACGAGTGAAATCCCGAGATTGCGCCGCACGCAATAGTTATGAACAAAAACGGCCATAACGGCGGTGCTTCGGCTGGATTAGAATTTATTGCCGGTGCAACCAATTCCAATTTTCCGCTGAAAGCCCCGAAGAATACTCCCAACATTAACAGAACCATTGCAATAATCAATTGATGCGCATTCATATAGTCACGCGGTTGAAGTAATTTTGTTACCGGAAGAACAGAAGCAAAGAAAGCATAAATTAGCAAAATAACCGACCAAAGAGCAATCGGGCTTAATCCGAACATCGCCGGCATTTGGAGCGGAAGATACGCGCCCATTACCACCGTTACATACATAGCAACAATTGCAATAATCGACCACTTCGTCAAATTGGCTCCCCTTTTGTAAATCATATGCCCTAAAAACATTGCAATCGGTATTTGAATCCATATCGGGAAAACCGAGCCGGGATACAAATCGAATATTATTGCCATAACCAATCCGAAAATGGAAACGACAATCCACAACTCGAGGAAAACTATAAAAAAGAAAAAAACTTTGGTTCTACCGTTTATGTATTTTGCTGTAAACTCGGAAATGGATTTTCCTTTGTTTCGCATTGAAATAATTAACGAACCGAAATCGTGTACCGCCCCCATTACAATAGAACCGATGAACACCCACAATAATGCAGGTACCCAACCCCAAATTATTGCTATGGCGGGACCTACAATCGGGCCCGTTCCCGCAATCGAAGTAAAATGATGACCGAAAATAACTTCTTTCTTGGTAGGGACGAAATCAACGCCATCTTCAAATTCAACAGCAGGAACAATGTTTTCGTCATTCAATTTAAAAATCCGCTTACCGATAAACTGTCCGTAAAACTTATACATTAAAATATAACCGGCAAACGATAAAAGCATTATCATTAATGCATCCATTTTCCATTCCTTGGCTTCATTTCACAATAAAACGGAGAAGATTTTCTATCCACATCAAAATTATTTAAAAATACTAAATCTCTTTTTAAGTTTTACGAAATTTTTAAATATTCCGATTTTCCCAGTTACTAAGTGTTTCGTGAAGATAATATTACGCAAAGATTAAATTTGTGGAAATGAAATAAATAATTGAATATATTTTGCTATAAAAATTGTATAATATTACAAATGCGCCCGTAGCTCAATTGGATAGAGCATCTGACTTCGGATCAGAGGGTTGAGGGTTCGAGTCCTTCCGGGCGTACAAATTTTAATTAAGGATTTCATCTTATTTTGCTTTTCCCGAAGTACGTATACAATTTTATGTTCGAAGCCTTATCGTTGGCCGAACGTGCGTTAAGCGAGGGCGAAATTCCTATCGGTGCGGTTGTGGTTCACAACAATAAAATTATAGGGAAAGGTTACAACCAGACCGAAACATTGAAAGATCCGACAGCACATGCCGAGATGATTGCAATAACGGCAGCGGCAAATTCCCTAAAACAAAAATTTCTAGCGGAATGCGAACTCTACATTACAGTGGAGCCCTGTTTGATGTGCAGCGGTGCAATTTTACTATCGAGAATCGAAACCGTTTATTTCGGAGCCAACGAACCCAAATTCGGTGCCGCCGGTTCCCTTTACAATGTGTTGGAAGATGAAAAATATAATCACAAACCGAAAGTTTATTCGGGTATTTATGCGGAAGAAAGCGCGGCTTTATTGGAAAAATATTTCACTTCGAAAAGAATCGTTAACAATTTAAATTAAAAATAAGTTTCTATAATTGGAGGTTGAATTGTTAAACAAGAAAATAATTATGTTCGGTGCTCCCGGCGCGGGAAAAGGAACGCAAGCTAAAATTTTAGCGGATAAATTAAACGTTCCGCATATTTCCACCGGAGATATTTTAAGAAATGCCGTTGCACAAAAAACCGAATTGGGATTAAAAGCGAAAAAAATTATGGAAGCGGGTGAATTGGTCCCGGATGAAATTATGGTTGGTATTGTTAAAAATGTTCTGTTCAGCGATAAATGTAAAGAAGGTTATATACTGGACGGTTTCCCTCGGACGTTAAATCAAGCCAAATTACTCGACGAAATTATCGAAGAAATGAATAACGGTTATCCCGTTGTAATTAAACTTTCCGTTGATGACGACGTGATTATTAACAGATTATCGATGAGACGGGTTTGCAAAGCTTGCGGTACAATCGTAAATCTTAATCAAATTAAAAACAGCGATAAGTGTCCCAACTGCGGTGCAGAAAACAGTTTTGTCAAAAGGGACGACGACGAGGAAGAAGTTATCAGAAGACGCTTGAGAGTTTATCACGAAACTACAAGACCCGTTTTGGAATATTACCGAAATAAAACTCGTATTATTGTTGTGGACGGTTCGCTTCCGGTTGATAAAGTAACCGCAAACATAATGAAAAATTTAGATCAATCTGCCGGTTGATCTTCGGTTTCTTTTTTGGGTTTCAAAACAACTTTAACCGCTTTTCCGTCTTCGAGTTTGAAAATTTTCGCTCTTACTTTTTTCACCAATTCATAATTATGCGTAGCGAAAATTACAGCCGTTCCCCTTTCGCTTATCTTTTGCAGAATATACATAATATCCATCGAGGTTTCCGGATCCAGGTTACCCGTCGGTTCGTCGGCTAAAATTACTTTCGGATTTTTCACTATCGCACGGGCAATTGCAACACGTTGTTTTTCGCCGCCGGAAAGTTGGTTAGGCATATTATTTTGTTTATGTATTAAACCAACTTCGGTTAGTGCATCTATCACTCTTTTTTTTAGTTCCTTTCGCGGAATTCCCAACAAATGCAAAACAAAAGCCAAATTATTAAAAACGTTCCGGTCTTCCAATAGTTTAAAATCTTGGAAAACCACGCCAACCTGTCTTCGTAAAAAAGGTAGTTGGTGCGGTTTGATTGTATCGGAACTGAACCCACCGACTTGCACATAACCGCTTTGCGGTAAAATATTCATGTAAACCATTTGTAGGAGTGTGGATTTGCCTATTCCGCTTTTTCCAATGAGATAGACAAATTCACCTTCATCAACATGAAGGTTCAAATTACTGAATACCGGTTGATTGGAATAACTGAATTCCACGTTACTGAATGTTACCATATCAAGATTTTTTCTTTATTATAAACTGCGCTCGTTCGGAATTATTGTCTGCATCTTCATATGTAAACGTTTCGAAACAATGTGAAACATATAAATCGGCATCTTCAATTACTTCAAAATAAAAATCGAAATCGTAAATCTTTTGTTTATGTACTTCTTCTACAATCGTTCCGTCTTCCAATTTTAATTTAAATCGATTCCAATGAATTTGTGTTTCCTTATCATAATTACTTTTTTGAATATACTTAATATTTCCGAATTTTCCTTTTCTGTTTAATCGTTTTTCATGCTTAAGACTGTTTTTTTCCAAACTTACATCGAAAGTAAAAAATGACTCCGGCGTCATAACGGAAGCAATTTCCATGAAAAAATTCTTTAATTTTATTTCGGTGTTTAGATAATTTAAACTGTCGAATGTGGAAAAGATAAAATCGAATTTTATTTTGAACGGCAGTTTTTCCATATCGCAGCATATTTTATTCAACTTATTATTATTTAATTTTAACATTTCCGGTGAAACATCGGTAACAATAATCTGTGGAAATCTCAAAGCAATCTTTTCTGCCAATTTCATATTACCAGCTGCCAACTCAAGAATGTTTTCCCCGTCGATTTCAAGCAAATCGTAAATCGACAAAATATACTGCGCCCAATGGTCGTAATCGACCGACCGCATAAGATAGTTATAAATTTTTGCTACATATTTATATTTTTTATTTGTCTCTTTCATTTTTCTTTCTTATCTCGACTATTTTATTTTCCCATAAAAACGCTTGCGTCATGCTTGACTCATCGGCAACAAATTTACCGGCAATATCGTATGCCGTCCCGTGATCGGGCGAGGTACGTACAACAGGCAAACCGGCCGTAAAATTCACACCGCCCCGGAAATTCAATAACTTAAATGGAATCAAAACCTGATCGTGATACATTCCTATTACCGCATCGTATGTTTTGTATAACTTCTCACCGAAAAACGCATCGGGCACAAAGGGACCGAATACATTTTCAAACTTATCTACGGCAGGTTTAATAACCGTAAACTCTTCGCTTCCAATTGCCCCCGATTCACCGGCGTGCGGGTTTAACCCCAGCACCGCAACCTTAGGGCGCACTATTCCGAAATCTTTCATCAAACTGCTTTGCATTACTTTTATCGTTCGCTCCACCTTTTGTATTGTAAGAAGTTTGGGGACTTTCCTCAACGGTTCGTGAATAGTTACCAAACCCGTTTTCATATTTCTGGAAACGAACATCATTAAAAAATTTTTTACTCCAAACCATTTACCCAATATTTCGGTATGTCCCGGGAAATCTATACTTGCAAGTTTGAATGCATGTTTGGAAATAGGAGCGGTAACGAGTGCATCGCCGTAACCATTCCTAACAATTTCCAATGCTTTTGTAATAGCTTTGTAAGCAAACTTTCCGGACGATCTTGTAGCTTTACCCGTCGTCCGCTTTATTTTCCCAATGTCATAAATATTAATTCGACCTTTTCGAATATTTTTCAAATCTTTAATTATAGAATATTCAAATTCGGGTTTAACTTCTTGGGTAATCGCTTCGAAAACATTTGCGGGACATATAAAAATAATTTCGTGCTTACGAGGATTGAATTTTTTGTTGAAAGTTTTTACACATATTTCGGGACCTATTCCGTTAACATCGCCGCAAGTAAAAACAAATTTGTTCATCACTTACCCAAAAGTTTAAAATTACCGGAACCGGTTCTGTCGATAAAAATAAATTCTCGATTTATGTGATCGTATTTCCAAATTTCCAAAGTTTCATTTTGTTCGGAATATCTTCTTTCTATTTTTGTGGGCTTTCCGTACTTGATATAAATCTTAGCTCTGTCGGTGCGAAGTCCGTTGGTTTTACCCAACGTGTTGAAATTCATTAATGCATAATCCGCCCGTGTGTAAAATTCATTCATGGCTTCGTTAAATTTACCAGATTGCGGGAATTTTCTGTTCCAATATTCAACTAATTTCTTATAATATAACTTTGAGGGATGTTTAAATATTGCGCTTACTTCTTTATCTTCGCCGATAATTTTTAAAAGGTTTACCGCTTTTTCCGGATTGTATAAAATCAACGGTTTGGTGTACCAAACAACATCTTTCCGGAATTTTACTTTTGTTTTATCATCGACTTTCACCTTAATTTCTACCGGCCCTTCTCCAAGGTTTTTCGAAAATCCATTTAAGTAAAAATAATTAAACTTGCGTGCGGTTGAATCTTTGCGCAAAACAATATTATTGCTTTCCTGAACAAATCTTAAGCCTTCGTAATTACTTTTAACAAGATTTGTATCAATAATAATATTGTCATTTTGAATTATTTTAATGTTAACCGTATCGCTTGTTTTTTTTACCGGCAATAGGAATCCGATGTCTTTATTGGTAAACGGAAAATTATTTTCGAAATTAGTGAAAATAAAATTGTTCCCGTCCTTAAAAACAATCAAGGGTTCCAGCACATTATTCAATGAATCCGGTTTAATTTCTTTAAATATGGGTTTCAAACGAACATCGATGTTAGTATTGTCCAATCGTATTTCCGGTATTAATTTATACTTGCCGTTTTTTAACCGGAAGGCAATAATGCCTTGGACATAATGATTCTTCGATTTCGTTGATTCGTAATCGTTAATGTTAATATTTTTTGTCACGGATTTTCTTACAACCACCGTATCGTCTTTCAACACTTCAACATTAAATTCGAACGAGCCGGAATATCCATCGTCGTCTTTAAGAAAAACCAACTTATCGTTGGAAATTCTGAATGTTACGTATAAATCAGAATATCCGTTATCCGCAGGCAGTTGATAAGCGGATATTAAAACCGGTGGAGGCGGTTTGATTTGGGCATTCAGTACAAAGCCGATTAATAGAAACGTAACAGTAAAAATCTTTTTAAATCCGGTGAACAATAATGGATTCCCGATTAGTGGTAAATTAACAGAAAATATATTAGAAATTACTCGTAATTAAAAGAGCAAAAAGAAATCCGTTAACTGTTCATACTTTGTAAGAATTCTTTGTTGTTTTTCGTACCGCGCATTTTATCCAACAAGAACTCCATAGCTTCAACCGGATCCAATTCCGCTAATATTTTTCTGAGAATCCAAACTTTGTTAAGCTCTTCTTCGGTAAGCAATAACTCTTCCTTTCGGGTACCGGATTTATTAACATCGATAGCCGGGAAAATTCTTCTATCGGAAAGTTCACGGTTCAATACCAATTCCATGTTACCCGTTCCTTTGAATTCTTCGAAAATCACTTCATCCATTCTGCTGCCGGTATCGATGAGAGCGGTTGCAATAATCGTAAGGCTTCCGCCGTCTTCGGTATTCCGTGCGGCGCCGAAAAACCTTTTCGGTTTATGCAAAGCGTTGGCATCAACACCTCCGGAAAGCACCCTACCACTCGAAGGCATAACGGTATTATGGGCTCTGGCTAATCTTGTAATACTATCGAGAAGAATAACCACATCGTCGCCGGCTTCAACCATTCTTTTGGCTTTTTCAATAACCATATTTGCAACCTGAACATGCCTGTCGGCCGGTTCGTCGAAAGTCGAGCTAATAACTTCGGCATTAACCGAACGTTGCATATCGGTTACTTCTTCGGGGCGTTCATCGATAAGTAAAATAATTAATTTTATTTCGGGATGATTTCTCGTTATCGAATTTGCTATTTTTTGTAGTAAAACGGTTTTACCTGTTTTCGGCGGAGAAACAATCAATCCCCTTTGCCCTTTTCCAATCGGCGAAAGCAGGTCCATTATTCTCATGGAATATTCGCCCGGTGAAGACTCGAGTTTTATTCGCTTCGTCGGATAAAGCGGAGTAAGATTATCGAATAATGTTCTGTCTCTAATTTCTTCCGGATCTTTTCCGTTAACCGCTTCAACTCTAAGTAAAGCGAAAAACCTCTCGCCCTCTTTCGGCGGTCTGACTTGCCCGCTAATCAAATCGCCCGTGCGCAAGCTGAAACGTTTAATCTGCGAAGGTGAAACGTAAATATCGTCGGGAGACGGTAAGTAATTATAATCGGCCGATCTCAAGAAGCCGTAACCGTCTTGCAATACTTCCAATACACCTTTCGAAAATGTCAGTCCGTCTTTTTGTGTTTGGGCTTCAAGAATTTTGAAAATGAGGTCTTGTTTTCTTAAATCGCTGTAACCGGAAATGTTGAAATCTTTAGCAATTTTGTAAAGATCAACGATTTTCTTAGACTTAAGTTCTGAAATATCCATTGGCATAGTTTAAATCCTAATATTTAATTTTGTAATTAATGTTTCGTAAAATATTTTCGGGAATTATCGTATCGATAATGATTAATAGATTTTTTTTGATTTATGAAAGGAACACGAGGCTCATATGAAACATACCTTTATTAAATTAAAATGTCAAGATATTTTTGTCTTCTAATGCATTTTTTATTTCGCCAAGTAAATAAATACTACCCACAACGGCTAAACATGCATTGTCCTTGCGTTCCTTAAATTTATTAATAAATTCCAATTTATCGTTTACTATTCCGGCATTTACACCAAGGGAATTAGCAATTTCGAGTAATTCTTCCGAACTTGCCGCACGATGATAATCGATATCCGTAAAGTAAATTTTATCAAAAACGGTTTTCAATCGTTCTATTGTTTCTTTATTATTTTTATCTTTCATTGCGCCGAACAATAATACGGCCTCGCCGCATTCTTTTTTATCCTTTTCAAACTCATCTAAGAACGTCGAAATTCCTTCGGGATTATGCGCAGAATCGAATATTATTTTCGGATTGCTACAATGGATTTCGTACCGGCCTTGAATGCCGGAATTTCTAATTACATTATCGATTCCGTTCAGAAAATTTTTAGAGCTTATATTTTTCAGTATTTTACCGGCGGTTAAAACCGCCAAAGCCGCATTTTTTATTTGGTGTTTTCCCCTTAACGGTGTAGCGTTTAAAATCAACTCCTCATTACTTAAACTAATATTGATCCCTTTGTCGGTTTCCGACGTATAATTTTTCAACATAAAAAGTTCGCAGCTTTTTTCACTTGTTATGTTCTCGATTTCCTTTTGCGCTTCTGCAGGAAGCAACCCTGTAAAAACCGGTACGTTTTCTTTAATTATTCCGGCTTTTTCTCGTGCGATTTCCGATAATGTTTTTCCCAAAATATGTGTATGATCGTAACCTATCGTAGTTATAACAGATGCAAGAGGTATTAACGTATTTGTTGCATCAAGTCTTCCACCTAACCCCACTTCAATAACGGTATAATCCGTATTGCTTTCGTAAAAATATCGAAACGCCATAGCCGTTGTAATTTCGAAAAAAGTCGGTTTATGTTTCTCTATGTAATATTCGAGTCCGTTCATAAAATCCAAAATGAATTCATCCGGAATCATAATTCCGTTTATGCGTATCCGTTCGTTGAATTTTACGAAATGCGGAGAAGTGTACAAGCCCGTTTTGTAACCGCATTCCGTTAATATGCTGGCAAGGAAAGAAGCCGTACTTCCCTTCCCGTTTGAGCCCGCGATATGGAAGGCACGTAAATGTTTTTCCGGATTACCGATATGTTTTAAAAGTCCGGTTATATTTTCGAGTCCGAGCTTTACACCGAATTGCCTCAACGAGAACAGCTTTTTTAATGATTCTTCGATATTCATTTACAATACGTATGATGCAATTAATTCGGAAATGCTTTTGATATTATTTTCAATGCAATATTTTGTAATACCGTCCAAAACTTCCATGCTAGCTTTAGGATTAACAAAATTAACGGTTCCCAACTGAAATGCCGAAGCGCCGGCAATCATGAATTCCACGGCATCTTTCCAATTCGTTATACCGCCAATACCTATAACGGGAATATCAACATTTCTACTTATCTCCAGTACTTTTGCCAAAGCAACAGGCTTTATCGCCGGACCGGAAAGTCCGCCGGTAATATTTTTAATTTTCGGTTTGCGTGTGTAAATATCGAACGAAGTTCCGACCAACGTATTAATTGCCGAAACCGCATCGGCTCCGCGTTCCTTCGCAACACGTGCGAAATCGGAAATATTTGCTACATTAGGCGATAATTTTATGATAACCGGTTTTTCCGTTTCACTTCTTACCTTTTCGGTAATTTCTGCAACTGCGTTTATATTATTGCCGAATATTAATCCGCCTTCTTTTACATTCGGACAAGAAACATTAATTTCGAAAGCTTTAATGATTGTATAATCATCCAAAATACGAACACATTCAACATACTCCTCTACGGTGCCGGCTGCTATGTTACAAATTAGAGTGGAATTAACTTTTTCCAAAAAAGGTAGTTTTTCCGAAATGAATTTTTCCAATCCGACGTTCGCCAACCCGATGGCATTTAACATCCCGCCGGTAGTTTCCACAACCCTTTGGGGAGGGTTTCCCTTTCTCGGATTAAGCGAAATAGACTTTGTAACTATAGCGCCGATTTGTGAAAGATCAACAAACTCCGATATTTCATTTCCGTATCCTACCGTACCGGATGCAAGCATAATCGGATTTTTTAATATTAAATTATCACCTATTTTTACGGATAAATCTACTTCGCTCATAATTCAATCTCATTCGAATTGAAAACCGGACCGTCCTTACAGATCAAATAATATTTGTCCTCTTTTGCTGAAGGTATCGGGCACCCTTGGCATATACCGAACCCGCATGCCATATTGCTTTCTACCGATATTTCACACTTTATTTTTTCAACAGAACAAAAATCTTGTAACGCTTTCAACATCGGATGTGGACCACAGCCAAAAACTTTTATATTTTTATTTTTTATTATTTCATATTTATCTTTTAGTAATTCAATTACATTTCCGTGAAATCCGAACGAACCGTCGTCCGTGGAAAAATATTCATTACCTGTTTTTAATTCGACTACTTCACTATTTCTTCTTGCACCGTTGAAAACATAAATTTCTTTGCCGCTTCTTTTTAATTCCTTTATCAAAAACGGAAACGGCGCCAATCCTATACCGCCCCCAACAATTACAGCAATTTCGAAATTATCATTTATGTTAAACCCGTTGCCTAACGGTCCCAAAATATTTATCTCATCTCCGTTCCCTTTCCGAGATAAAATTTTCGTGCCCTCGCCGGTAATGCTAATCATAAACGAAATATTTTCTCCGGAAACATCGCTTATACTAAACGGACGACGCAATAACGGTATAAAACTTTCGGAAACTTTAATGTTACAGAACTGACCGGGTTTTGAAATCGCAGCAATTTCCGGAGCGTTTACCGTTAAAAGGAAAATATTTTCGGTTAGCTTTTGATTGTTAACAACAACATAATTATCGATTATCAACTCAACAACTCGGATTTTGTTTTCACTCTTTTCGATTTTTTAATATTTGAATTTCAATTGTACGTATTTTGTCCAATCTTCTTTGATGTCTTCCACCTAGAAAATCGGTGTTCAACCATACATGAAGGATGGATTTTATTGTTTCTATTCCCAATGTTTTGGCACCCAGAACCAAAACATTGGCATTGTTATGTTCGCGAGAGCTTTTCGCCGAAAATTCATTGTAACACGTAGCGGCTCGTACGCCGGGCAATTTGTTTGCAGTAATTGCCGAAGGTATTCCCGTCGCGTCTAAAATAATACCGGCATCCACTTCATTCAATACAACATTCTTAGCCACGGTTAAAGCAAAATCTGGATAATCGCAAGATTTTTCATCGTATGTTCCGTAATCCGTAACTTCGTATCCACTTTCCGAAAGAAAGTTTATTATTTCCTTCTTTACGGTAAAGCCGGTATGATCGCTTCCGATGCCTATTTTCTTAATTTCCCGGGATCTTGTTAATTCACTTTTTTTTGCGTTCTCATTTCTTCCGCTATTTTCTTTTTCAAGCGTAAAATTCAGTTCACGAATCTTATCAAGCGCCGAAGGTGTAAAAATTTCATTACCCGTAACAAAAAGAACGGTTTTCCCGCTTTTGTAAAGATTTAATATTATCTCTTCCGTAATTAATTTTTTCATTATAACAAGTCAGTTTCTTTGTGCATCTTTAAGTAGTCTACAACTTTTTTAACATCTTGCGCATTTTCCCTATTACAAACAAGCAAGGCATTTTTTGTATTAATAACAATAAGATTTTCAACACCGATTAAAGCGGTGAATTTTTTCGGTGAGTAAATATACGAACTATAAGTTTTATCCGTATAAACTTTTCCTACTTTCGCATTTCCCAAATCGTCTTTTTCCGATAATTGATACACTTCCTCCCAACTGCCGACGTCGCTCCAATTAAAATCGGCTTTGGTAAGATATACATTTTTGGATTTTTCCATAACACCGTAATCGATAGAAATATTTCTTAATTGACCGTAAACATTAGTTAAAGTCTCATCGAAATCATTTTTCCCTACGCTTTTCGAAAGTTCAACCAATCCCTCGTACAAATCGGGCAAGTGTATTTTTATTTCGGACTTTATCGTATCTACGCGCCAAATAAACATGCCGGAGTTCCATAAAAAATCGCCCGATTCCAAAAACCTTTTCGCGGTCGAAAGATTAGGTTTTTCTGCAAAAGTGCGAACCTTGTAAATATTTTCTTTCAGAGGTTCGTCGATATATTGGATGTATCCGTAACCTGTTTCGGGTCTGGTCGGTGTAATTCCGATTGTAACCAAGCCCTTTGATTCATAAGCAAACTCAGCAGCCTTCCTCAACGTGTTCTGAAAACTTTCCACATCAAGAATAAGATGATCGGCCGGAAGTGTAAGCATTACGGCATCCTTATCACGATTTTCCACCAAAACCGCGCCAAGTCCGATGCAAGCGGCCGTATTTTTACCGAACGGTTCGGCAATAATATTTTCTTCCGGAATGTGCGGAATTTGTTTTTTAATCTGTTTTACTTGATCTTTATTCGTAATAACAAAAATATGATCGTTTTCAACAAGACCGTTTAACCGTGCAACGGTATTTTGTATTAGCGTGTTATCTCCGAAAATTTTAAGAAGTTGTTTTGGCTTTTTACTTTTACTGCGCGGCCAAAATCTTGAACCGACACCGCCGGCCATAATAACAGCGTAAATTTTCATATTAGTTTCCTTTTTTTAATTTTTCAATTTCTTTTCCCAAAAACTCGGCCCTTTTCAAAAACTCGGTTATATCTACTTTTTTATCTTTAATTATTGCAACTATTACTATCAAACATGAACGCATTGCGTAAATCAATTGTTTGTTAATTTTTATAACATTTTTGGCAATCAAGCGTAACGAATCTTCAAAAGTTTGATGCATTCTCGTAATGATATCGAAATTATGTTTTTCGGAGAGAGTTTTATTTATTTCCACCGTTCGTAAACATTTCGCAAGCTGTTCGTCCGAATAATTCCCGTCTTGAAGATTGTTCAACAAAGCATCCATATTTTTAATCGAATCAAGAACTTTTTCTTTGTATTCGTCGAATGAAATATCGCGTTGCAGCAATTCATCATCAAGAATAAATTCCGACTTCATTTCCAACGTTTCATCATTATCGTTTTCCGTCGGTTCATAATCCAACATAAATTCCACCGGTTCGGCGTTCTCCAATTCGTTTCCGGAATTTGTCAATTCCAATTCATGCAATCTTGCTACGATTCTCTGAAAATTTTGCCAATCGATTTCTTCAATTAATTTTCTAAGCGATTGAGCTATTTTTTCCGAATGCTCGTTAAAATGATGCGAAACAGTGCTAAAATCGATTTCGTTGGTTTCAATAAAATTATAAGCCTCGTTGAGTTTAACGGCAAAAGTTGAAAGTTCGGTATTTTTTTTCATCTTTTCAATTTCGTCCGAAAGCGATTGAGAATCGAAAAGAAGTTCCCTAAGCTTGGAGATAATTTCAACTTGCCCCGCTTTAAGATGCAATTCGTTTACCGCATTGTTAAAACATTGTTCCAAATATGTTTTTGTAATTTCTTTCATTATCCTTTATAAATTCTCGGAACTCTTTTGCTGATATTACAAGTAATTTCATAAGGAATTGTGTTAAGAAGTTTCGACCAATCCCACGCATCAATTTTATGATTTTTACTTTTTCCTAACAGTATTGCTTTCGCCCCCAATTTAATTTTATCGTTACCGGTATTCACGCAAATTCTATCCATCGTTACCGTCCCTATTTGAGGATATGTTTTATTATTAATAATTACATTGAATCTGTTTGTTAAATTCCGCGAAATCCCGTCCGCATAACCTATAGGTAAAGTTACAACATTGGTTGCCCGTTTAGCTATAAATTTTCTACCGTAACTTACCGAATCACCTTTTGCAATTCGCTTAAATGTTGATACGGACGAATATAACGACATCACCGGTTTTAATTTTATCGATTCCGAAGTTTCCAAAGAAGGATAATAACCATAAAGTGAAATTCCAGGTCGCACCATATCGAAATATGCTTGCGGCATATCCAAAATTGCTCCGCTGTTAGCGGCGTGTACAACTCCGAAATCAATATTTCCGTCACTCAGTTGTTTTAGAACTTCATTAAATCTTTGCAATTGTAAATTTGCAAAAGTTTTGTCTCTTTCATCCGATGTTGCAAAATGAGTATAAATTCCGTCTATCTTCACATTTTTAATTTTTGAAAGCCGAGTAATAATTTCCGTAGCGTTCTTGTACGAAATACCCAGTCTTCCCATCCCCGTATCAACGTTTATATGAATTTTTAATTTTCTGACGGATTTATAGTTTTTCAATTTTAAAAAATCGGACTCACTACAAAAAGAGGGATAGATTTTATATCGTAAATAATCGCCAAACTCTGCAACATTAACCGGTGAAAAAGTAACTATGGGTTGCTCGGTTATTTTCGCTTTACGCAATTCGATGCCTTCTTCGGTTAACGCAACTCCGTAATATTCGGGTTTGTGTACCCCCAATTCTTCAAATTTTTCAACACACCTAATCATTCCATGGCCATAAGCATCGGCTTTAACCACAGCCATAATTTTCCGAGCGCCAATTTTTTTTCGGATATTCAGAAAATTATATTTTAAATTAGACAGGTTAATTTCCGCAAAAGTAGAGCGCATGTGATTACATTTTAAGAATAGAATGAATTATTATTCCGATTATAAATTTAATTAAAATTAATGATTTTATACACTTGAGTTAAGAAAAAATAACGTTTTAGGAATATTTGAATTTTAATTTTACTTACAAAAAAAGAGGTTAAAATATGCTGGTTACAACCACACCAACGGTTGAAGGAAAAAGAATTGTTAAATATTTGGGATTGGTAACCGGAGAAGCAATTTTAGGCGCCAATATTTTCAAAGATTTGTTTGCCGGAATTCGGGATATAGTCGGCGGACGTTCAGCGGCATACGAACGAGAACTTAAAAAAGCCAAAGAAATTGCGGTTGAAGAAATGATGGAACAATGTAGAGCATTGGGCGGTAACGCGGTGCTTGCGGTGGATTTGGATTATGAAACTATCGGACAAACATCGAGCATGCTGATGGTTTCAGCAAGCGGTACCGCAGTTGTGTTGGAATAGCATTTTACCAAATATCCGAGGAATTGTGCGATAAAATAAAATCTTTTCGCAGAATTCATTAAACTCAGAAATAATTCCCGAATCTCGGATTAACAATATTGTTGTATATCGATCCGAAGGTATAGGAGAATCCTATTGAACCCCAGAACCGGTATTGAGTTTCCAATTCGCGTTGTTGCAACAATACTTCTTCTTTCGTTGCTCCCCGTTTCGGCAAATATAACTGATCGTTAACTTTAGAATAACCGCCTCTCAGGTTTAACGACAATCCTTTAATTAACCGTAAATTAAGGTCGACGTTCGTATTAACCGAATATTTCGAAAAATCGTGAAAGTAATTCGAACCAGATACGGATATATCGATAGAACCCCAAGGTTGAATAAAATTAACCGATACTTTTAACGAATGGTTAAATAAGGTTTCTTTCGTCTTAAAGTATATTGTTTCTTCGTAATATTCATTACGGTTACCGTTGAGATAATAACCAATTCTGAATTGTTTACTATTTGACAATGAATACGGAAAAACGTTGTATTCGATTCCCGGGGATAATCGGAACGACAATTTCAAATTATTAAAATCCGCGGAACTTATACCGCTCCAAAAACCAACCGACCAATGATCCGTTATCGATTTTATAACTGCAGCTGAAAAACCGTAGCGTCTTTGAATGCTTTTTGTAACAATATCATTATATGTAAAGTTTTGTTCGTTATAATTTCCGTAAATTCTGAAATTCAGCTTTAATTCTTCCGTAACTCTGCTTGCCGAAATATTACCGTAAAAAAAGTAATATTTTGTATTTTCGCTGCCGTTCAAGAAACCGTTAACCTTTGAGTTAAAAACCCAAAAATTCCACTCGTCTGTTACCTTTTCTTTTTCTTTCGATTCGACGGATTTAATAAACTTAATATCTATGTTTTCGGAGATTGGTGTTTTTGCCACGTATTTAATCAGACCTAATTTAATAACTCGTTGCATTTTCGATCGTTCCGTATCTTCGGTATCGTCTTTGTCCGTTATATAAAAAAGTGTATCGTTCGAGTTTTGGAACCGGTTTAACCCGATAAAAAACAAACTTACTTTCTTTCCGCCACCGCCGGTTACTTGCGAACTGAAAAGAATATGTACATCGGCATCTTTTCTATCGCGCACAAAATTTACGAACTCGATTTTTTCTTTCAGATAATCCAAATCGCAGCCCGAACAATCCACGTAAACATTCAAGGTATTTTCTTTAATGAGCTTTTGGGAGGTTTGTGCAAATAAAGTTAATCCGAAAGCGAATAAAATTAAAAAGAGCTTTTTCATAATATCCCCGCGAATTATAAATGAATCGAAATTGGATTTTGTTTCCCCGCCAACCCAATTTATATTTTATTTATCTTATTAACTTTTCGCTTTAATTCTTTGAGATATTATCAGTATGTATATATTGTATATTACGTAATTTTTTGTACCGGTAAAATACTTCCCAAGAAGAGAGCGGTATGCCCGGCATGATTTGCAAAACAACAATTACAACAATAAAATGATTCTAATAAATTATATTCGATTTTTAATATTTATACTAAATTAATTATTTTTTTTAATATAATTATTAATTCTAATTAATAACAACAAATATTTTATGAAAGTCAAAAATTTATCCTAATGGTAATTTATGCTGCTACCTCCGATAAATTCCCGGAGAACGGAATCGTGCGGAACTGCGGAATCGTCTTCAACGGGCACGACCGATTCGAGAAGTTTGGCAATCCGGTTAGCTCTAATATACGCATCTTCGCGCAAAGGATTATCTTTGTATTCCTCCGTCCATCGCTTGAAATCGTTTAACAGTTTAGGGCGGTAGAGAGCTATTTCGTAAGGCATTGAGCTGTTTATTATAAAGTCCGCAGTGTTAGCATACGGAATAATATGTTTCAATTCGCTCGTACGTACATAATGCCAATGCTCCAAAGTCTGTTGAGGTTTATAAGCACGATGTACCGAATCCCTTAACATTCTTCTAATCATTCTGATATCAGTCCATTTTATATATTTGCCATCCGGACCCCGCATTTGCAAGAGCGGTTCCAAATATAGTTTGAATTTCAATTCGTCCGGAATTTCACTGCTCATCTCGGGATAAAGTCCGTGCAAACTATCGATTAACAAAATTTCACCGTCGCCTAGTTTCATAGGGGTTCTGTCCAAATATCTTTTCCCTTCTTTAAAATCATAATAAGGAATTTTAACTTCCGCTCCTTCGCTAAGCAGTTTTAAGTGTTTGTTAATTAATTCAAGGTCGAGAGCTTGGGGTGTTTCAAAATCATAATCGCCGAATTCATCTTTAGGGTGAAGTTCCAAATCGAAGAAATAATTATCCACTATTAACGGGACGAATTTCATGCCTTGTTTTTTCAATCGTTGTTCC
Source organism: uncultured Melioribacteraceae bacterium (assembly GCA_964553325.1). Lineage (GTDB taxonomy): Bacteria > Bacteroidota > Ignavibacteria > Ignavibacteriales > Melioribacteraceae > BMS3ABIN04. The sequence continues at coordinate 24,191 of CAZKKI010000039.1, forward strand.
AGTTTATAAGTTGTAGTTGTTTTCCCGGAAGACGACGGTCCGCTTACGAAAACCATTTTTAATTCTTTTGCTCTATCCATAATCATTTCCGCCGCCATGGTTAAATCATCTTCATAAGCCGCTTCCGATTCATGAACAATATGCGGGAATTCACCTTTCTCAATTCGTTCATTCAACAATTCAATTTTATATAAATTATGATCGACAGCCCAGTTCAATACCTTCCAAATTTTAGCCCATGGAATATTTTCGGACGGTTTGGAAGCGAGCTTTTCGGCAGCTCGCCGCTTTTTATTTCTTTCGTCTCTGTAAAGTATATATTCCTTTGCAACTTTGGCATGACCGTGTTCAATCAAAATTTTTTCAACGAAATCTTGTATTTCTTCAATGTGCGGTTTATATCCTTCGGGGAATTTTTCTTCCATGGCTTTAATTACTTCGTCGGCAAGGAATTCCGCTTTGTTTTTATCGCGCCCACCAACCGCAACCGCTGCACGGTAAATCGCGTTCATTATTCTCTCTTTTTTAAACGGGACAACCGCTCCGCTTCTTTTTATTACGTATTTGAATTTACTCATTTCACTCCTCTTGTTAAGATGATTTAGTTAACCGAATGTTTCTTCATCTTAAAAATTTATTTAAAACCGATGTCCAAAGTCGATATCCGTTTGAATTTAAATGAAGTCCGTCTTCAATAAATATTTCTTCTTTCGGAAAGCCGTTAGCATTTAACATCGGTTTTACAATGTCGGCGTAGTATAAGTTCTCGTTATTGTCAATAAATTTTTTAATCATCAAGTTCGCTTTATTCATTAGCTCCCAATATTTCCAACGATTCAAACTCGGTTTAATCGGAATATAAATCAAATCGATGTTCCCAATCGAATCCGCGACCATTTTTACAAAATGTTTGAAATCCGCAACAACCCTTTGCGGAGTTTTACCAGCTGCAATATCGTTATCGCCTGCATAAAATACAATTTTAACTGGATTGTATTTCTTTACGATATCAGTAAAGAAAAAAATCACATCGGAAATATGGGAACCGCCGAAACCCCGGTTGATTACTTTCAAGCCGGGGAAATATCTTTGCGTTTTCCACATTCTAATACTGGAACTACCGACAAAAAGCACGGCGCTATCGGGGAAACTGTTTTTTTCATCCCAATTTTTAAACAGTGATATTTCTTTATCGAATCTATGCGGATCGGGCATAAATTCTTGTGAAACCACATCACAAACAAAAACGGACGACCACAAAGCTAAAATTATCACAAACTTTTTCATTACTCACCGTGCTTTGTTTTGAAACCCTTCAACATCCAATTCTTAGCCAGCACAAGAGCAACGGGACTAACAATAGCGATTAATCCGTAAATCAACCACATAACTTCGGTGTTCATTTCCGAAGGCGGAGTATTTGCAGGGCAATATTGCGTTAAAAACCAACCGGAATAAAAACCTGTTACCACTTTGGTTAAGAACCACGGGAATTGTCCGACGCCCATATACAAACCGGTTTTGCCTTCCGGAGCAACTTCTGCAATCCATTGCAAAAAGCGCGGTTGCCACATTGCTTCGCCGACAGTCATAATAAAAACATAAAGTAAGAAAAGTACTAAATTCGGACCCAACGCGAGGAGAAACGTCGGTACTGCCATAACAAACGTTCCGTAAATCATCATCTTGTAAACATTTGCCCTTGCGGTTAGTCCTGCAACAATCGGGGTTAAAAAGAAAATCAGAATCGGGTTTATGTTCGTAAACACTTCAAAATATTCACTCACAACCGAACCGGCGAACGCTCTATCCAAGTAATACGGCAATGTTAGCCAATTGTGCGCAAACAATGTTTGTACTGGAATCAAAATGAAAATGAAAAATGTAAACCGCAAATCCCGGAACGGATGGTAAGGTCTCCGTTTTAGGTAATCGGTTACTGCCATAACCACCATAACAACAAACAAGATAAAAGCAACGTCCAGAGTAGCTGTTATATTAAATATTTCAAACTGATATACAATATTAATATCGTTATCGAATCCGAAACCGGAAAGCAAAAAGAAAACAACCGCCAAAACCGAATATAAAATCAACATACCGTTGTTAATTTTCGGTTTTTCAAATTCTTCTTTATCTTCCTCTTTTTCTTCGGCCTCTTCTCCCCCAAGCTCAATATTTTCACGGGCAATTTTTTCCACGGCTTCTTGATCCGTTTTCCTTGTAAGGATTAAAACTGTAATAAGTAAAGACAAAGCGGTTAAAACGACATAAACCCAAAATACTGCCGTCAAGCCGTTCGGTGGGAAAACATCCTCGAAACTTTGACGGGTAAACGATGAAATAAATCCGGAGAAAAAAGCTCCGAGGTTCATAAAACCGTAAATAACGGCATATCCCATTGCTGCCGTTTGTTTATTGGTGTATCGTTTAACCCCCGCATAAGCAGCCGGCTGATACAAACCGTAGCCCATTACCATTATTAACAATCCGGCGGTCATCATAAAAAACATTGGCGACCAAAGACCGTTGGCAAGATTAAGCGTTCCGGACAATGCCACCATTACACGTCCGATAAGCATTGCTAAAAAAGCCAGCGCCAATGAAGTTCGGACACCGAGTTTATCGGAATAACCCCCAAGCAATAACATCGCAAAAGTAATTCCACCGGTAACACCGCTGTAAATTAAACTTGCTTGTGTGTCTTTTAAAGCAAGATTTTCGGAAGCATATTTCCCGAGAATCGTTAAAATACCAAAATACACCAAGCCCTCAATTATGTAAGGAACATTTATACCCCAAAGAGCTTTAGGCGCTTTGATAAACGCTATAAAAGTTTCCTTTAGTTCTTTAAATGCATCGGATACAACTTCCCCGAAAGTTTTTTTTACGTTTTCCTGTTCGGGGTTTGGTAAGTTTTCAGACATACGACACTCCGTAAATTCTGATTAAATAATATTGACTTCTGGTTCCAATTTTATTTGATACTTTTCTTCCACTTCAAATTGAATAGTTTTAGCCAAATCCAAAATTTCTTTTCCGGAAGCATTTCCGTAATTCACAATCACCAATGCTTGTTTTTCATACGTTCCGACATTGCCCTTTCTAATTCCTTTCAAACCGGCATTATCGATTAACCAACCGGCTGGAATTTTCCACATATTTTCATCAATCTTATATGATATAATATTCGGGTATTTAGATTTTAACTTTTTATATTGTTCGGTATCCACAACCGGATTTTTGAAAAAACTGCCGGCGCTACCCAAAATTTTCGGGTCGGGCAGTTTACTCCGCCTAATCTCGATTACAGCGTTGCGTATTTCTCGTATACCAATATCTTCAGTTTTTTTACCTCCGAAATAATTAGCCAACCCCGAATAACTTAAATTAGGTTTTCCGGATTTCGACAGTTTAATTGTAATGTAAGTAATTACAAATTTATTTTTAAGGTCGCTTTTGAAGATACTGTTACGATAGGATAGTTTTAATTTGTCCGTGGGAAGTTCAAGGATTTTTTTTTCGTCAATCGAATATCCTTCGACGGAAATCAATACATCTTTAATTTCGCTGCCGTACGCTCCGATGTTTTGAATGGGTGCGGCACCCACAGTTCCGGGAATAAGAGATAGATTTTCAATCCCCCATAAATTTTTATCCGTACAAAATTGAACCAAATCGTCCCAATGAGTTCCGGCACCGGATTTAATAACAGCTTCATTTTCGTCTTCGTAAATAATATCAATACTTTCAATTGAATTATGTAATACCGCTCCGTTAAAATCTTGGCTAAAAAGAATGTTGCTTCCTTCTCCTAAGATTAAAAATTTTTCCTTTTCAATATCAATTTCTTTTTGAAATATGTCTTCAAGCTCGCTTTCGGAATAAAACTTTAAAAACAACGATGCTTTTACATCGATGCCGAACGTATTGTGCTTTTTTAAAGAGAAATCCGTGTACTTGATCATTCAAATTATAATTTTGTTCGCCAATTAATTTGCCGTGTTACCAGTCCGTTACTTCTAAACATCACTGCACCGTTCCGCCGTACATTTTTCACAACAATATCTTTACTAAAAGAAATTTCCGGATCTTTACTCCCTTCGGGTAAGAATTTGTCGCTGTAATTCAAAATAAGATATTCCGGTTGAATTAATTCGAAAATCTCCCGAGTCTCATTTAAGTATTTACTTTTTAATCTTAATACGACTATTTTTATGTTTAACTTTCTAAAAATATTTTCATACAAATAATAATTTTCGGGCGATGTAATATCCATCATTAAAACGGAAACATTTCCATAAGAAATAATAAATATACCATTTTTCTGTTTGTGTAGAAAACCCGATTTTTCAAAAACAAGAGGATACAATTTCATGTTTCCAATCTTGTATGTTCTTTCATCAATATAATTAACCTTGACATTATAGTACGATAAATACTCCTCCAAAATATCTTCTTCTTCGTTTAATGTATCACGTTTCGGTTTCAAAATATGATCAATCTTTTTATTTTTTATCAGCGTTATGAATCCACCGTACAATTCCCTTTCAACATTCGAGATCAAACCGAGAGTAATTTTTTTTATTTCATTCCGGTTAATAAACGGCAACAAAACCCTTTCGCCGAAGTCGTAAAATTCGTCTTTCTTCCCCGCATTAACCAGAATTGCGTTTTCACCGGAAGTAAATAAAACGGACTGTCCTTCACCGGCATCAAAAACAATAATATTAAGTTTATTCTGCGCTAATAAATTGCTGTCATCCAATTTCGAGAACAAGATATAATTCATTACGACAAGCAAAAATAAAATGATTTTAGCCGGTCTGTTTTGAAATCTTTTCAGCGCAAACAACAATAGAACCAGCAACAAATAAAACAACAGCGTATCGTATATTGAAAAATTGTGAATGTCCAAATATGAAAAACCGGCGCTTCCAACCGATTTTATTATTCCGTTCATTACACTCACCAACCAGCAATTAGCCGAAGCATAAGCAAGCGCCAACCATTCGCTTATAAAACCTAACAATACTACAGCGATTCCCAATCCCAACACGAATCCGATTGCCGGGATTATCACTATATTTATAAATAAAGCGATCAAAGACAATTTATGAAAATATAGTAACGTAAAAGGCAATGTGCCGATTTGTGCCGAAAATGAAACTGCGGCGAAAAGTAAAATTTTTCTAAACGGATTATCTTTCTTGAATTTCAAATAAATCGACTTTTGCATTTTCGGATAAAAGTAAACAATAGACAAAACAGCGGAGAAAGATAGTTGAAATCCCGGGTTAAACAATTCGTGCGGATTAATAAGTAAAATAATGAATGCTGCAATCGCTAGTGAATTAAATGCATTTGTACTACGGTTTGTTAGCAATGCGATAATAATAATTATTGCCATAACCGAAGCCCTAAACACGGGCGGTTGCGCTCCAGTTAAAATCAGAAAAAATATGACACCGGCAATAGTAAAAATATATTTCAAATATAAATTAAACCGATTGAAAATTAATAAGAATATCAAGACGATAAATCCGACGTGCAAACCCGATACAGCTAAAACATGCACAACACCGGCATTTACAAACTTCTGTTTTAATCGATAATCCAACTCACCGCGATCGGCAAGGAGTAAACTTCTGAGCAAAGCGTAAGTTTCGAACGTATGATATTTTTTCAGAATCGTATCGATTTTTTTTCTGAACGTGAAGATTAAATTTTTTATTAAATCCGTTTCGCTTTCCGTAATAAGCACATTCTCCAATTTGTTTACATAAACAAGCGCGGCAATATTTTTCGTTCGGAGATATTTTTCATAATCGAAATCACCGGGATTCTTTATCGATTTAGGCTTGGTAAGCACTCCATGAACCCGCAGATAATTTCCAACGCCAAGCACGTTGTAAAAAATATTAACGTTGCGGAACGACTCGTCAGAAATTTTACAAAGAGCTTTAAATTTTGTTTTATATTGATTTTGATGTGTCTTAACAGAATCAACAGATAATATCAATTCGATTTTATCGTGTTTAATCAACTCAATCGATTCAATTTTTCCGTACACAAGAGCATTTGTAGAATGTGATTCGGCGAAAGGTAATTTCATCTTTTGCGGATTACTAAAAACAAAGTAAAAACCGCCGAACAATATTGTTAACAAAAGAAAGATAAAGCGACCGTTTTTTAAACCGCATTTTCCTTTGAATTTTAATATTAAAATAACAAATAATATTGCCGAACTTACCGTCAAATAGGTAAACAACAATACATCAAGCGAATATATTTTACCCAAAATAATTCCGAATACAAAAGCAATTGTAAAAGGAATAAACGGATACCTATTCACTTGTATAAACCCAGTATTGCCTTTTTTATATCTTTTATGCTTTTAATTTGATTAGCCAATTTTCCGGCATATTTTCCCGCGGTTACAGTCAAAGCCGGATTTCGCGTATGGGTTTTAACCGAAAGATCTTCAAGGTTTCCATGATCGGAACATATAACTAAAGTTTTGTCACCTATATTTCGCAAAACATAATAAATAAAGTTGTCCAACAAGTATAATCGTTCTTTCATTTCTTGTTTGTATCTTCCATGCCCCAAATGATCCGTGATGAAGTATTCAAATACAGTAAGATGATGTTTCTCCGCCAAACGGAATAATCTGCGGGCGGCTGTTGCAGGTTTAATTATAGGCAAATTATAATTTAATTTTGTAACCCAATATTTATTATCGATTTCGTTACTTATTGCATTTCCCGTGCGCAAATCGGTTGAAGTTCGTAAACGCACGCCAGTTAAAATGCAACTTAATGTTGTTACGCTCAACCGTCTTCTTCCCGAATTTACGTAATCGAAAAAAATACTCGGATACGCATTCGCAAAAGCAACTTTTTTATTGAGATTCAAGAATTCCTTAAAAATATTTTTCTTTTCGATTATCGGAATTAACGTCGAGTAAGGATAAGGCCCGAAATGTTTACCTATTTTTTTCGGTGCATTGATGCCGCAAAATATTGAAGTTTGTCCGGTGCCGCTTTGCGGTAAGCCTTCAACACCCAGACAAGAATCGGTTGGAAATAAATAAGCCGAATCCGATTGCATATACTGTTTTTTCAACGATGGAGGTTGATTAAAGAAGCGGGAAAAGACTTTAAAATCGTATTTAAAAAACGGATTGATTTTAGGATTTGGCTCTCCAATGCCAACCCCGTCAATAAATATTAAAATAGTCGAATGCAAAGTAAAATTAGAATTGTTAAGATTTACATTAATATAATAATAATGATTACGGTAAGTTTCAATTATTTTCTTTCGATTCGACGAGAACGGTAACGGGACCGTCGTTTATTATTTTAACCGACATCATTTCGCCGAATATACCGGTTTTTACTTTTTCCGCACCTAATTGTTGCTTCATTCGTTCAATAAATTTCACGTATAAATCTTCCGCCAATTCCGGATGTGCGGCAAGATTAAAACTGGGTCTGTTTCCTTTTCGCGTGTCTCCGTAAAGCGTAAACTGGGAAATTACTAAAGCTTCTCCGTTTATTTGTTTAACCGATAAATTCATCTTCCCGTTTTCGTCTTCGAAAATTCTAAGATTTGCGCACTTATCGGCTACAAAATTAACATCAGTTTCGTTGTCGCCTTCCTTAACACCAAGTAAAATTACCATTCCCTTGCCGATTTCTGTTTTGTAATTTTGGGATTCTATATTTACTCCCCCCTCCGAAACCCGTTGCACCAAAGCTCTCATTTCCGTTCCCCGCTAATTATTCTGTCTATGCCATTATAATCTTTTTTAATTAGAATATTCTCAAAGCCGTGTCTTTCCAGTATTTTGCTTACATCTTTACTTTGACCTTCAGCCAACTCAAAATATACCTTGCCGTTTTCTTTCAAAAGTTCTTTCGCCTTTTCCGAAATTCTTCTATAAAATTTAAGTCCGTCTTCAAAATCCGTTACGGCAATCTCGGGTTCGTATTCTTTTATTTCCGGTTGCAAATTTTCAAATTCTTTTGTGCTTACATACGGAGGGTTCGATACAATCAAATCGTAGTTGATTATAACATTGCTCGGTAATTCGTTCATTATGTCGGCTTCAACAAAATCAATGTTATTCCTTACACCATTAATTATTGCGTTTTCTTTTGCAAGCTCAATCGCCTTAGCGGAAATATCTATTCCGGTTACTTTTGCATTAGGTAAATTTTTTGCCAAAGCTATGGAGATATTGCCGGAACCGCAACCAATATCGAGCACACGAACTTCCTTCGCTTTTTTTGTATTATTCAAAATATACTCAACCAGCAATTCAGTTTCGGGTCGTGGAATTAAAACGGAATTGTTTACTTTCAACTTCACACCGAAAAACTCAACTTCCCCCAGAATGTATTGCAAAGGTTCTCTTTTCCCACGCCTCGCAATATATTCTCTGTAAATCGATTTTTCTTTTTCGGAAAGCGGCTGGTCGAATTTTAGATATAAGTCCAACCGTTTGCAATCCAGTACATCAGCAAGCAATAGTTCCGCATTTATCCTTGCGGATTCTATCCCCTTTTTTAATAGGTATTCTTCCGATAGTTTTATGGATTCAAGCACAGTAAGCATGATTTCATTCAAATAAGAATAAATTAATCATGCAAATTAACGAAATGCCGAAGAAAATGATATTATTTTTTGTTCTCTTCAAAGTGTTGCATTAAAAATTCGGCAACGGCTTTCGCTTGGTTCGGCTTTAATCCTTGATTCGGCATAACGGGATAATCGGGATTTATTTTTCTCGGGTTAAGAATAAAATCAGCCAAATCGTCCAATTTGCCTTCATATTTTACGAGGGTTTCGTTATAAGGCGGACCAACTATTCGCTTATCGAAACTATGACAAGCGGAACAGATGGTGTTGAAAATTGCTTCCCCGTCAACTTTTTCTTCAACGGCAATTCCCATTTCCTTCTTTAATTCCAATTGATACTCTTCGTATTGAGCGGCTAATTTTGCTGCATGGTCTTTTGTTGTAGTTCCCATTGCATAATGATCTTTCATCACAACCAAAGCGAAAATCAAAATGAAGAAAAATATTGTATGCGGCGCATATTGGGCGGATTTATCCCTTCTCATTACATAAACAAAGCTGGCGGCGAATATTAATAATATTAAAGCTACAAGAACCGCAAAGAATGACACGTTATTCAATGCATAAGAAGGAAGCGAAACAACAGCCAACAGCAAATAAACCGGTAAAACAACCGAGAAAATTAATGCGGATTTTAATGCGAAAGCTTTTATGTACTCCAAATGTTCTGAGCTTCCCGTTTTTGAAGTATTTGGTCTGAAATATACATACAACAAAACAACGGGCGCGACGGCAAGAGCAAAAATGAAAAACAAAAGAAAGTTAACAATCGTTGGTGTAGCAACAGTAACCGCCGAAATTTGATTCGGCATGTTCCAAAATTCGGTTTCAATTGCAAGTTGCACAGAACTTACGATTATATAAGTGCCAATTAGCAAAAGAACGAAACCCAACCAACCGATTGCAATGAAAAGTTTATTTTTCCCAAAACTAATTTCCTTACCTTCCTCAATTAAATTAAAAGCGTTGTTGTAAGCTGCTACGGCGACCAATGCATTAATTAAAACCAGAAGTGCAACAATCAAGTATTCTGCCGCTAACGAACCTGACCCGCTTAACAATTGCGCATAACCGAATATAATGCTAATTAACGGAATTAAAATAATCCCGAATAAAATAATTTTGCTAACCGTTACCAATTCGCTTAAATCTTTTGCCAATAATAAGGATGGCAGATGATCGTTTGCTTTACCTTTTCTTGCGTAAAGCAAAGAATAGAATACCGATCCAGTAACAAAAGCCAAATAAGGCAATAAAATCACAAAAGCGACAATAACCAATCCTCTAATTAATTCAATATGTTCAGCCGATTGCGGTAAAACGATATTTTGTAAAAAGTCCATATTGCTAAATTCCCTATTTAAATTAGTACTAATTTATCTATAGAAAGTAAAATAACTACAAACAAAATATACATATTGATTCTCATAAATGCTTTTTTTACCAGCAACGTGTTAATAAAAAATAAGAGTTTAGCCGAAGAAAAAACCAACCAACAACCTAAAATTACTAATAAAATTAATGTAATTAAACTTTTTGTGAAACCAAAAAACGGAATTAGCAAACAGCAAATGGATAAAGCAACGATCCATAAAAATGTAAGATTCATCAATTGTTTA
>CAZKKI010000040.1:0-39249 GCA_964553325.1 uncultured Melioribacteraceae bacterium
AATAATTTTGAACTCTAAAAAGAAACTTTTTGAGCATCGGGAAAAGAGAATCCACCCTTACAAGGATACAAAAATACTTACCGATTGGAACGGTTTGATGATTGCTGCTCTGGCAACCGGTGGGCGCATACTTAATCAACCCGAATTAACGCATCACGCAAAAAATGCAGCTGAATTTATTCTTTCGAATTTAAAATATAACGGAAAACTATTGCATCGATTTAAAGACGGTGAAGCAAAAATTACAGGGAATTTAGACGATTATGCATTCTTTATTTGGGGTTTGCTGGAACTTTACGAATCGACGTTTGAACCGGAATTTCTCAGAGAAGCAATAAAACTTACGGAAAAGCAAATAGAAGATTTTTGGGATGAAAAAGACGGAGGGTTTTTCTTTACATCGGAAAGTGCAGAAAAACTTTTAATCAGAACCAAAGAGCTCTACGACGGAGCGGTTCCATCCGGTAATTCGGTTTCCTTTCTGAATTTGTTACGTTTATCCAAACTTACTGCGGATTCCAAATTCGATAAATACGCATCGGAATTGAGTAAATCCTTTGCCGGAAAAGTCACCAACTCACCTATTGCTTACTCAATGTTTTTATCGGCACAAATTTTTGCCTTCGGTCCCTCATACGAAATTGTAATTCGCTGTGAACACGAAAACGAAAAAACAAAAAGAATTTTAAATGAATTGAATACCTTATTCGTACCGAATAAAGTTGTTTTAGTTGTCCCCGACAATAAAAGAGATGAAATAATTAGTGTTGCACCTTTTACGGGAAATTACGAGAAGATAAACGGCTCGCCTACGATTTATGTTTGTAAAAATTACGTCTGCAGTCTGCCCACAACCGATATCGGCGAAATGAAAAAATTACTCGAAAAATAAATTACCGGGTTTCCAAAAAATTCATCAGGTATGCAGCAACGGCGCGCAGACGTTTTTCGATTTTGGGATCGGTGCAATTATCATTTTCATCAAAATAGTCTTCTACGTTGGGAATAGAAGCTTGTTTCGGCAACACAATTCCGCCGATGTGCGCGCATATACTTCTTAAATGTTCGAGGGATTTAATTGCACCTATGTCTCCCGAAGCAATTCCAACAAGGGAAACCGGTTTTCCTTTTACTTCCGAGGGATAACTTAAATTTTCTATCATTACTTTCAAAACACTGCTAACGCTGCCGTTGTATTCTGGCGTTATCATTACAATTCCATCCGCATCGGCAACCTTCTTTCTAAATTCTTTCACTTTGCTTCCGGGCAATGTTTGACCGGGCAACGGCAATTTATATTCTTTTAATATTAAAATATCACACTCGTAATTATCATGTTTATTAAACTCACCGGCTAAAATCTTTGCCGTTTTTAAAGAATAATTTTCCCGTCTAATACTCCCGACGAATATTACTATATTTTTACGGTCTTTCATTAATTTTTTCCTTCCAAAAAAACTTTCGAATCAAATATATTGATTATTAACCGGCAATAAAATAAAAACTTGTGCGAACTTCTATCGGTTAAACAAATACAAAATATAAGAAAGTGTAATATTTGTTCTTTATCTTAACTTGCTCAGTCCGACAAATATTTTTTCAACCAATTTTTTATCGTTGAAAAAAGTGCCGGGATTTTGCGAGGATGTAACAAGCGATTTTGAGGAATCGACATAAGCGGATACGGTAATATTTTTACCGTTTTCGCCTTCGATGGTTAGTTTGTATGCCGGTTTATCAAGTTGTTCCGGATTTACGCCGTCGTCGAATTTTGAATTGTTAATGTGAGCAATTTTTCTGAGATACTGTTCCGTCTTTGCCGAATCCAAAATTTCCACTCCGGCTGTCCATCTGTTTTTAACTTTCGTCATTTGGAAGGAACTGTCCGCGGGATAATCGAAAATCAATCTCTTCCATTTTTTATAATCGTCGTTTATAACAACGTTATTTCTAAAATCGTTTGCGCTACGGTTAAACGACATCGAAAGAAATCCGTCTACTTCATAAACATCGTTGTCGTTAAACAATCTTACGTAAGTCGACATACTTCGCGGTTGCTTAAAGTTAAACCGTCCGATAACCAAATCCAATGTTTTCTTCCCGTTTTCCATTATAACAACGCGAGTGGCCGTAGAGTCGACTTCATAGGCACTCCACTTTTCCTTTTCGCGTGCAACCAAACGGTTGGGTTTTACCGATAATAGCTGTTCGAATATTCCTTTTACTTTGTTTTTAGCTACCGGCGCTTTCTTTCCGTTATCCAAAACTACTTTCCAACCGTCGGTTTCCTTTATCAATTTTACGTCTTTACCCTTTTGGGACTTCGGATAAATAATTATTTCGTTTACTTTTGCCGTATCGATTGCAACCAATTCCTTTCTGAAAGTTCGCTCTTTTTTTCCGGTATCGGTCAAGAATACCAAAGCCGTGATTACGGCAAGTACAACAAAAACAATTCCCAATGTTTTATTCGACTTAAACATATCTCGTATTCTTTAATTTTTCTCTTATTTTCTTCCTTCTGTTATAACGGAAAATTCCGTAAAGGATAACCAGAACAATAGGAAGTAAGAAATTAAGGTATTTTAAGAATGTCTTCGTTCCTTCTTCAAGCGAAGGATCTATTGGTCGTGCGGTAACGCCTTTGGTTCTCAACTCAACCAGACCGGTATCGTCGGAAAGCCAATCGATTGCATTAACCATAAAACTGATGTTATCGGGTTCAAGTCTTTGAGCCTCTCGTCCTTCGCCGTTCACTACGAAATCTCCGTCTCCAAACACAACCATTTTAATATGTTTACCGTCTTTGTTACCTTCAACGGCAACAGCTACGGGTAACGATTGGATTCCGAAATCACTTTTTTTCCATTGTCTGGTAACATTAAAATAAACCGGCGGTTTTTCAATTCCGCTTTTTTCGGAGGTCGTTGCCAACGGAACAATCGACAAAGCGGTATCGGCCGGATTAATTTTTATCGAACTTACGAAAGGCATTAACACCGCCTCAAGCCCCTTTGTAATCGGATGTTCGGTAAAATTTGTAATTATTGGAATGTAAGGAAAACTAACCGGCGTGTTCATTATAAAAATACCTTGTCGTTGCTGCACCATGATATTCGTACAATTCGCATCAATCACCAAATTATCCTCAACTTCAACACCGTATTTTTTAAGCCAATCGCCCAAACCCGTATATATTTTTTCGGCCATTCCTTTGTTTAAATCGCCTTTAACTTTGTTTAGTGCAATCAGTAATTTGCCGCCGTTTTTCACAAATTCGTCCAAATATTCCAAATATTTATCTTTAATTGTATCCGTCGGTGCAATGATTAACAAAGTTTTATATTTTTCAGGAATACCGGCAGTATCCGAAAATTCAAACGTTTCAACGTCATACATAATCGAAAGGGATTTTCTCAATTGCGGCATTGCATTTAACGAAGGCTCTCCGTTGCCTTGCAGCAAAGCAATTTTAGGCTTTTCTGTAATTGCCAATTTTTTAATATTGGTCGAAAGTTCATATTCCATTGCGGCGCCGGGTTGAATAAACGGAATGACTTCTTGCCGGTTCCCCATTTGAATAACCGCACCCATGTAAGCTTTCTGTTGCTTTAACTGGTCTTTTTCGCGTACGTTAATCATAATCGGGGAAATTCCGCTTTGTTGAGCTTTTATTTCAATTTCTCTCGATTCATTAGGATTCACAAATTCATATACAACATTTCCGCCCGAGCGGGTTGAATATTCAACCAGCAAATCTCTGAAATCATTTCTTACTTGCTCGATATCGGGCGGCAAATTCTCCGAAAAATATGCGGTTATCGTAACCGGTTCGTTTAAATTTTCCAGAATATCTATTGTCGCTTTACTCAAACTGTAACGTTGATCGGCTGTGAAATCCCATCTGAAAAACAAACGGGTCGATAAAAGATTAATTAAAATTAAAATACCGAAAACTAATATTATCGTAGTTTGAACTTTTCTTTTTGTAAGCATAATTTACTCTACAATGTTTCGTTTTGCTAAAGCTGTTTCCGCAAGTAAAAGTCCGAAAAACGTTAACGATAAAAAGTAAATCAAATCCCTCGAATCTATAACTCCGCGAGAGATCGAATCGTAATGAGTGGAAAGACTTAAATAATTAAACAGTAACGATGTATCGCCCGTAAAGCTGTTTGCAAGCACATTAAAAATTATCAAGAAAAACACACCGATAAACAAAGACAACAAAAACGCCACAATTTGGTTATTCGTAATACTGCTGGCAAATAACCCGATACTTATATACGTCATACTCATTAACAACATTCCGAAATAACCGCTCCATACCGCACCGTGGTCAACATTGCCGATAAAAGTTAAGGTTATGTAATAAGGCAGCGTTAACATCAAGGCTGTGAAAATAAGAAGAAACGCGGCTAAAAATTTTCCTACCACAACTTGCCAATCCGTTACGGGTTTTGTCAAAAGCAATTCTATTGTACCGCTTCTTTTTTCTTCGGCAAGCATTTTCATTGTAAGAGCCGGAATGAAAAAGAAAAGCGTCCAATATGCAACGCCGAAGAAAGGTTGTAAAGTTGCTTGTCCGATAAAGAAAATATCGGAACCGAATAACCATGTAAAAAATCCGCTTATTCCCAGAAATACAACCAATAATATGTAAGCGGCAAGAGAATCGAAAAACGTTCTGAATTCTTTTTTAGCGATAACCCAAATAGCTTTCATAGCATTACTTTGTTGTTAATTCTCTGAAAATATCTTCAAGTTTCGTTTCAATCGGGGTTAACTCGGTCAGTATCCAATCATTTTTAACGCACAATTTGAAAATTTCTTTTCTCGAAGATACGTTTTCCTTGCTGTTAACCATAAATGTAAAACCGGTATCCGAAACGGCATCGACCATATCGACCGTATCCAAATTCATTAACGCGGAGAAAACCTCATCTTTATTTTCCGCTTCCGAAATTTGTACTCTTAACACTTCCGTACCTTGCGCTTGTTTGCGTAAAGTTTCCGCCGTTCCGTCCGCTACAATCTTTCCTTCGTTAATTATTAAAATTCTATCCGAAGTAGCTTCTACTTCCGGCAAAATATGGGTGCTGAGTATTACTGTTTTTTCTCTTCCCAATTCACGAATTAACTTACGTATTTCGACAATTTGGTTCGGATCGAGACCGGTAGTAGGTTCATCCAAAATTAAAATTTCGGGATCGTGAATCATTGCTTGCGCCAAACCTACGCGTTGCCTGTAACCTTTTGATAATTCACCGATTTTCTTATGTTTCTCAACATCAAGTCCGCACACCTTCACCATTTCTTTAATTCTATCGGGAATTTTTGATTGCGGCACGTTTTGCAATTGCGCAACGTACTCAAGATATTCGAGAACCGGCATATCGTAATAAAGGGGATTGCTTTCAGGTAAATATCCTATGTTCTTTTTAATTTTTTCCGGGTCATCCAAAATCGATACGCCGTTTACTTTTACATCGCCTTCGTTCGGCGCCATAAAACAGGTAATAATTTTCATCGTTGTTGTTTTGCCCGCACCGTTTGGACCCAAAAATCCGAGGATTTCACCTGTTTTAACTTCGAATGATATGTTGTCGATTGCTTTTTGTGTGCCGTATTTTTTGGTAAGGTTATTAACAACAATGCCCATCTATCACAACCTTTTGATTTGAATGTGCAAAATTATTAACCGGTTAAAATTTTTTCAAGTGTTTCCGAAAACCAAAAAACAATACATACTTACAATCCGAGGAAATGTTTTGTTTCAACTTTTTTAAAATTTTTTCGCTTGTTGAAAATTTTTTTTGTAGTTAACGGCAATAAATTCTAAACCTTTAAATAGTATATTTTTCGAGGGCCGTTTAGGATATTAAAATTGAGTTTGCCGGGAATTAAACTGCAAGTAAAGAATTTAATGGAGAAATTAAATTCCAACGGATTTATTCATATCTCTCGAGTTTGAATTTTTCACCGAGATACAACTTACGCACTTCCTTATCGTTGGCCAAAAGTTCCGCCTGCCCGCTTTTAAATATTTTTCCTTCGATTAAAATATATGCACGGTCAACAATACTAAGCGTTTCATGCACATTGTGGTCGGTAATTAAAATCCCGATTCCCTTGCTCTTCAGATTAACCACAATATTCATAATATCCTCAACCGCAATGGGATCAATTCCGGCAAAGGGTTCGTCGAGCAAAATGAATTTAGGTCGGGTTGCCAATGCACGTGCAATTTCCGTTCTTCTTCTTTCACCACCGCTAAGCTGGTATCCCATGCTTTTTCTGATATGTGTAATTCCCAATTCTTCAAGCAATCCTTCCAATTGTTCCTTTTGTTCTTTCTTCGATAATTTCATCATCTGTAGAATTGCCAAAATATTATCTTCAACGCTTAAGCGCCTAAAAACCGAGGCTTCTTGCGGAAGATATCCGATTCCCATTTTTGCTCTTTTATACATAGGGGTTTGTGTTATTTCGGTGTTATTCAAAAACACTTTGCCGCCGTTTGGCCTTATCATTCCAACAATCATGTAAAACGATGTGGTTTTGCCGGCACCGTTCGGGCCCAAAAGTCCTACAACTTCACCTTGTTCCACTTCAATTGAAACTTTTTTTACGACCGTACGGCGTTTATAAATTTTAACTAAATCCTCGCTTCTTAATTTTAAGGTTGCTTCCATCTCACCTCTTTTTTGTCCAATCTTTTTAAAAACTTATTTTTGTCCGGTTTATTTCCGTAAATAATAAACGATGGCAAAACAAACTCACGCTCTTTCCCTTTAATCAACGATTCCGGATGATATTCACTTGCCGGGCTTCCGTACAACTTTACGTTTGTAACTTTATTGTTTTCAAAAAATATTTTCGCTTTTTGGGAACTCGATTTTAACAAACCGTTGGGTTCGTCTTCTTCAAACAAATAATAAATGCTTAATACGCTACCCGTTACGTTTGTTTGGGTTAAGTTTCCATCCTCGAAAATCAAATTCAATGTATCGCCGGAAATTTGATTATACCGGAAATCGTAACCTGAATTAAGGGATACAATCAAAGCATTACCAAATATATCAATTAATTTAATTCGATTTTCCTCCAAGTAAATAACTATCGAATCCCCCGTGACTTGAGTTTCTTCGTACCAAAGAACAGGTTGAACTTCTTCGCTTTCGGTTTTAAATATCAATATTTTATCTTTATTTCTGAAATAAACCGTGTGATTGTTTACCGAGGAAAAATCACCTCGGAATATTTTCACGGAATCGTTAGCCGACAGTTTGCCCGTACTATCGTTGTATGCTTCCAATATTTCCGATTCAATAAACAACGTATCGGTTTCTCCTTCTTTTGTTGTATCTATTTTCATCAAAACAGGCCGACCTAAAACTTTTGTGTATTTTTTTCTTCCGTAGTCTTCAAGTTTTACGCCTTGTAAGTAAATATTGTTTTGTTTATCGTAAAGTTTAACGTTACCGAATGCAAAAGTATTTTTCGGGTTTCTCCAATGAACCAAACTATCCGCATAAATCACGGTCGCCGTGTCTTCGACTTCCACATTACCGATTGCAACGGCTTTGTTAAATTTTTCATAATAAATTAAACTATCGGCACGTAAAGCGGTTGCGGAATCTACCAGTTTCACACTGTCGGCAAAATATGCTTCCTTTAAGTCCACAAGATACAAACCGCGTTTTGCGGTTAGGTTCATCTTACCGTTTGTAAGAAATACCGAGGTATCGGAATATGTCTTTTGTTCATCAGCAAAATAAAATCCGTGGGGCGTGCGAACAACAAGTGTATCTTCGGTTACAACAACATCCCCGATTAATTCTATTGTATTGCGTTCCAAATATTGGACGGCGCGTTTACATGTAATAACAATTTTTTCTTGAGTGATTCTAACATTACCGATGACTTCGCGAACTGTTTCACCATTTATCACTTTTCCTTTCAAGCTATCGCCAATAACAACCAAAGGTTTTCCGGCTTCTTGCGAATAGACGAAAGAAGAGCTCACAAACGTTATAGCTATAATTATTAAAACAAGTCGCTTCATTCTTCTTTCAACGTAGTTATATAAGTAATGTTGTAAATTGTGTAGTTCCTTAAATTCTGATCCGATTCGAAACCGTAACCTTCTATTTTTTCGTCGCCGTCCACTATTGTTACAAATTTGTCGGTTTTAATTTTTTTCTCTTTATTTCTCCACATAAGTTCGTCCGTTTTCAAAACAACGCCGCTGTCGCTAACCGCAATAACACTATCTATTGCGTACATATCGTTTGTCAAATCGTTTATCCTTCCCCTTTTTGAAGTAAGCGTTGAACTAACGTTTCCGTTTTCGTCGTAAAAATCTATTTTAACGCCCTCCAGAATTTTTACGTTTCTGTCTTCGTAAGCGCGGATATGATCGGAATAAAGAACCGCTTTGGTTTTACCGTCTTCGGTAAAAACGATTTTCGTATCCCAACTTTCTTGTACGGGAATTTGTTCGGCGCTTAACGAAGCATCGATTTGGGGTTTGAATTTTTCTTCGCCGCAAAACGTTAAAGTTAAACCGATTAAAATTATAACTATATTTTTCTTCATCTGCTTTGCAAACCCAATTTTACCAAATCGTGTAGATGAACTATTCCAACCGGTTCTTTATTCTCGTTTATCGCAATTAACGAAGTGATATTGTAATTCTCCATTTGTTGAAGGGCAAAGGAGGCAAGATAATCCGGATCAATCGTTTTCGGGTTCGACGTCATAACGTCTTTTGCAACAATGTTTTTTATTTCAAGCGTTTTATTTAATAGTCTTCTCAAATCACCGTCTGTTATAATTCCTTTAAGTTTATTGCTTTCGTCAACAACACAAGTAGTGCCCAATCGTTTAGAGCTTATTTCAATTATAACATCCCTAAGACTCGTATTTTCTTTAACGACCGGAAGATCGGCACCGGTGTACATAATTTCGGAAATTTTAAGTGAAAGCCTTTTCCCCAAACTGCCGCCCGGATGAAGCACCGCAAAATCTTCGGCCGTAAAACCGCGTAATTCCAGTACAGCAACCGCAAGCGCATCTCCCATAACCAAAGCGCTTGTTGTTGATGCCGTTGGTGCCAAGTCGTACGGACAAGCTTCTTCTTTTACTCCGATATCCAAAACGATATCGCATTGGCGTGCCAATTTTGAATTGTTATTGCCTAACATTCCAATCAGTTTTGTGTTTAATCTTTTCAGCATGATAACCAAATTGACAAGTTCCTCCGTATTTCCGCTTTTTGAAATAATTATTACGATATCTTCTTTTCTCACCATTCCCAAGTCACCGTGCAGGGCATCCGTAGGATGCATGTAAATTGAAGGTGTGCCGGTCGAATTTAACGTTGCTACAATTTTACGGGCTATTAAACCCGATTTGCCCATTCCCGTAAGCACAACTCTTCCTTTTGTTTCGTATATCAACTTAACCGCTTCGGCAAAGCGTCCGTTAATTCTACCGGTTAATTCTTTTATCGCTTGCGCTTCTATCGATACTACTTCTTTTCCTTTTGATATAATTTGTTCCTCAGACACTTTTCCCTCGTTTGAAAAATTTCAAAAAAGTTCTTTTGGGTTTTGTTTCCTTGCCGAACCGAGACGGATCAATTTCCATTTTTTTCCAATACTTGTTGTAAACCAGAAACGTTCGCGCAATCAGCTCATCGGAGTATGCAGCTTGGTCTTTGAAAAAACGTGAGGCGTCCAATGCAATTTTCGGATCTTTCTCTTCTTTTATTCTCATAAGTTCGTCGTAAAATTTTGTTACCGGAATAAAATGATTTACTCCGTTTTCTTTTTCGAACACCCAAATTTTTTTATCAGCAACGGAAACGGCAACAACCAATTTATTTTTTATAATGTGAATTTCCCTAACCTTTTCGTTATTCGCCGGATTTTTCATGCCGGGTTTCCAAAACGAATAACTCCATTTCGAAATGTATTTCAATTCTCCTGCTTTCATTATTTCCGGTTCGGATATATCGACTTCAATCTGATTTTCGAATTCCTCATGAATAACAATATAAATTTCACCTAAATTTGTTTTTACCGAACCCACCGCAAAAACAGGAGAAGAGGGCATCGAAAAATCAACTTTGTCATTAAGTTCGCCTAAAATCAAATTCCCATTTCCAAACCTTCCTAAACCAATCACATAATAATTCGAAATTTTGCGCCTATACTCGGCGTAACCTTTTCGTTCTTTCGGAAGAAGCGAAAAAAGCAACTCTTTTTCAATATCGTTCAACTTCCGGGGAAATTGTGGTTCGGCTTTCATTTTATCCAGGTCTGTCTTGAATTAAAAACTCATATATTTCATTTAACATCGGTTCGGCTTTTTCATTTCTTGTGATGTAATCAACTATTCGCCGTACTTCCCTTTTAGCGTTGGGCGGTGCCGCGCTTACGGCGCAATTTTTCAATAACGGTATATCGAACAAATTATCTCCGATATAAAAAACATTTTTGCAATCGAGATTATATTCATCCAATAAGCGTTTGGCCAAAGAAACTTTATCTATCGATGACGTTAAAATTTTAACATTTTCAATTTTAGATAATCTCAGAGTAATTTCATCGTCGTTTCTACCGGTTATTATACCTACAATCATATTAAATCGGGAAAGGTTCCGGCTAAAATTTTCAATTGCTTCGGCAATTTCGTTTATCCGCCGATCGTCATTATCGTTATGAAGCAAAACGCCGTCAAGATCGAAAAGCACTAATTTAATATTTTTCAATCTTTCTTTAAGATCATTCATACTCTTTAACCGTCCGATCGAGTTTTTTAACAATCCGTAAAAGTTCCTTCAAATTACTTAGAGGGAGTTGACTTGCGGCATCGCTAAGGGCCTTTGCCGGTTCGGGGTGCACTTCCAAGAACAAAGCTGCAATCCCCAGTGAAACGGCAGCTTTGGCAAGAGGCATAATAAATTTCGGGTTTCCGCCGGTAACATTTCCGCTGCTCGGCATTTGAACCGAGTGAGTTGCATCCATCACAACGGGATAGCCCAGCTCTTTCATTATTTCAATCGAACGCATATCAACAACCAAGTTATGATAACCGAAGGTTGTACCGCGTTCCGTTAATAGAATATTATTATTTCCGGTCGATTCGATTTTCTCCGCTACGTATTTCATATCTTCGGGTGCAAGGAATTGGCCTTTTTTAACATTAATTATTTTACCCGTTTCTCCGGCGGCAATCAATAAATCCGTTTGCCTGCAAAGAAAAGCGGGTATTTGTAAAACATCGGCAACTTCGGCCGCATCTTTTATTTCCTCAACAGTGTGAACATCGGTAAGAACCGGAATATTTAATTTTTCCTTTACGCCAGACAATATTTGGAGCGCTTCTTCGGTCGGAAGTCCCGTAAACGAATTTATACTTGTTCTGTTTGCTTTTTTGTAACTCGATTTAAAAACGAAAGGGATATTCAATTCATCCGCAACTCTCTTAATCTCTTCCGCAGTTCGAAAAGTAATTTCCGCCGATTCCACAACGCAGGGTCCGGCAATCAAAACAAATTGTTTGGCATTATCGAAAACGATATCGTTTAATTTTATCATTTTAAATTCTAATCAAAAAGTGATTGTTCGTTTGAAATATTTTTAGTTTTTTGTTTGTTGAACCGAATATAAGCCAAATCGGTTGCTTCCCTTCCGCGCGGAGTTCTTTGAATATAACCTTGTTGAATTAAAAACGGTTCGTACACTTCTTCGATTGTTCCCGGGTCTTCGTTTACCGCAACGGAAAGTGTGTTTAAGCCTACGGGTCCGCCTTTGAATTTTTCTATTATCGTAAGAATAATTTCCTTATCCATTTCGTCCAAACCGAATTCATCAACTTCCAAAGCTCTTAAAGCTTTTCGGGCAATTTCAACATCGATGGTATCTTTGTCTTCGAAATCCGCAAAATCGCGCGTGCGTCTCAGCAATCTGTTTGCTATTCTCGGCGTTCCCCGGGAACGTTTTGCGAGTTCTTCCGCCGCATCATCTTCAATTTTAATATTCAAAATTTTGGAAGATCTTATTATAATTTTTTTAATCAGATTGCCGTCGTAATAATCGAGCCGGGATTTTATTCCGAAACGGTCTCTCAACGGAGCGGTAAGTAATCCCGCGCGGGTTGTGGCGCCTACCAAAGTATAAGGCGGCAATTTAATTTGAACCGTCCTTGCACTCGGACCGGAATCAATCATAATATCCAATTTAAAATCTTCCATTGCGGAATAAAGATATTCTTCAACAACGGGACTCAAACGGTGAATTTCATCGATAAAAAGAACCGCATTTTCATCCAAAGTGGTTAATATGCCTGCAAGGTCACCCGGTTTTTCCAAAACCGGTCCCGAAGTAATTTTCAGCTTGACCCCCATTTCATTTGCGATAATGTGCGCCAACGTAGTTTTTCCAAGTCCGGGCGGTCCGGTAAGTAAAACATGGTCCAAGCTTTCATTGCGTTTTTTTGCCGCACCGATAAAAACTTTCAGATTGTCGGTAATTTTACGCTGCCCGACAAAATCCTCGAATTTTTTAGGCCGAAGTGATTTTTCAAAATTCACATCTTCTTCCCGTAAAACGGGAGTTGTTGTTTCCGATTTTCTCATAATTCAAGTAGTTCTCCGAACGGAACTTATTGCTTTTCTAATATTATATAAAGTTAAATAAAAATGGCGGAATTTGAAAATTTGTTATTTCCGGGAAGGCACATGGCTCATATAAAATTGCGGTATATTTTCGGTTTTCTAAAAAATTTCAATTACCGAATAAACTCGCAAAATAAGTTTTTTTATCATGCAAGAATATTAAATGTTAAAGAATATAAATTATGATAATTTATGCTTTTTTACTTAATCCTTCTAATCACAATTCTTCTGTTTTTCATTCTACCGTAAGCGGATGCATTGCTTGCAATAGGCACGGAATCGCCCATTCCAACCGCTTGAAATTGTGAAGCCGGTAAACCTTTGGAGATAAAATAATTCAATATCGCTTGTGCTCTTTTCGAGGATAAGGCTCTTATTTTTTCCGGATTACCTTGATTATCCATGTGTCCTTCAATCCGCCATTTGGTCGAAGGATACTTTTTGATAATTTCCACGATTTTGTTAAGTTCTTTATAAGCTTCGCGGCGAATGGTTGCGGTTTTGCCTAAAAACGTAACTTCCCCGTGCAACAAGAACTGGCGAGGAGCCTTTGCGGATATATCTTCTTTTTTCTTTTCTTTTACAACCTTGTTCTTTTTCGGCTTCGGTTTGGGTTTGGGTTTTTCTTTCGGTGGTTGTACAACCGGCGCAACATCGGGACAACCGTCGGAGTCTTCAAAACCGTTGAAAGTTTCTGGTTCGTTCGGACATTTATCTACGGTATCCAAAATGCCGTCTTTGTCGTTATCCAAATCGGGACAACCGTCAGAATCGTCAAATCCGTCTTTATCTTCAGGATCGTCGGGACATAAATCTTTGGCATCCGGAATTCCGTCTTTGTCGTTATCCAAATCGGGGCAACCGTCCGTATCCATATAACCGTCGAAATCCTCGGCTTGATTCGGACAAGTATCGTTTATATCCAAAATTCCGTCGTGATCGTTATCTTTATCGGGACAACCGTCCGCATCCAAGTATCCGTCGAAATCTTCGGCTTGATGGGGACAATTATCAACATTATCGTAAAGCCCGTCGCCGTCGCTATCTTTCACCGTAAACAACGATAAGGAAATTCCGAAAAATCCGTTTAAATAAAAATCATTATGGGAACCGTCAACCACAAGATAATCCGCATTATCGGTCGTCATAAAATGCATAGCCACACCGGTTACCAGGCTTATATTATCGCTTACCAGAAATCTGATACCGAGTTCGCTATCGAACGAGAGCGAGTTTTTGTTTTTATCCAATTCGACCAAAGGATTCTTCGGTGTTCTATCCGCCCCGAAAACATCGGGAAAGAAAAGCTGATACGACAATCCTCCGTAAATAAAGGGGAAAAATCTGTTTTCTATTGCGTAATTATAAGTAAAGCCGAACCCGCCGTAATATAAATCGCTTTTATACTTATTTGGAGCAGAAACCAAATTGAATTCGCCTTCAATTTGACTGAAAGCTCCGCTGAGTTTTAGTCCGAAAATATGACGGGATGAGGTACTGAAAAAATATTCCGCCGAGCCGAATGCATGAATACCGTATTCGGTATTTAAATAGTCGGTTTGTCCTTGTGAAAGTCCTCCGCCGAGTGAAATAACCAACGTATTGTTGAAAGCCCTTTGCTGATTATTTAATTTTTGCGCAATTGCGGTGTTTGCAAGTAAAATCAGCAGAACAACAGCAAAATAAAATTGCTTCATAAAAACTCCACAAGGATTCTGGCAAAATTCAAATCTTTGGCAGAAGACGAAATTCAAACTATGAAACTTTACCTAATTTATCAATAATTAATTGCTGAAATAGTAATTTTTGCCACCGGAAGACGGTTGAATTTCCGACATGTTCAGCAATCTTTTGTTTAATGCTTGTCTTGTTATTCCCAACATTTTTGCAGCAATACTTTGATTATTTCCGGAACGTTTCATTGCTTCTTTAATCAGTTCGTTTGTTAATTCTTTTATCGTCGGCAACTGTTCCGAAAAAATTACTTTGTTCAAATTTTTAATTTCTTTTTCGTCGAAGTCTTCCTGTTTCCGTTCAAGACTTTCATAAAAAGGTTTCAGAGGTAAAATACCCGATTTGTGAATGCTGACAGCGTTAAAAATTACAGCTTGAAGTTCCCTTATATTTCCCGGGAAATGATACGTCGACAATAATTTAATAAGCTCCGGCGGATATGTGGGTTTTTTCTTACCGAACAGTTTGGCCGCTTGCTCCATGAAATAATCGACAAGTACGGGAAGGTCGTCTAATCTGTCCCGCAAAGGGATAAGGCTTATGTGGTGTACGTTCAATCGGTAATACAAATCTTTCCGGAATTTGCCTTCTTGTTGTAATACGTAAAGGTTTTTATTTGTTGCGGCAATTATCAAAGCATCTGAAAATTTAGGTTCATCGGAACCAAGCGGATAATATTCCTTTTCTTGGAGTAATCGTAACAGTTTAACTTGGGAAAGCAAACTTAAATCACCGATTTCATCAAGGAACAAAGTTCCGCCTTTGGCTTTTTCAATCAAGCCCGGCCGGTCTTGGTTTGCATCTGTAAAAGCTCCTTTTTTATGTCCGAACAACGTATCGGTAAACATTTGGTCGTCCAATCCGGCTACGTTGGTTGTTACGAATTGCCCTTTTCTTCCGGTAAGTTTGTGCATTGCTTTTGCAATAAGCTCTTTACCTACGCCAGTTTCACCGGTAATCAGAATCGGTTCGGTAGTGTTTGCTATTGCTTCCATATATTGAAATATGGATCGCATTTTATCATTAACCGTAATTATTTCTTCAAAAGCTTCGGGGTGTTGCAATTCGTTATTTATCAACCGGTTTTTCAGTTTTTCGTTTTCGCTGCGCAAAACTCTCAACTCAATCGCTCTTTTTGCACTGCTTACCAGTTTACTTTCTTCAACCGGCTTTACGATATAATCGAAAGCTCCCATTTTCATACATTTGACTGCCGTTTCCAATTCGTTATCGCCTGTAATAATTACAACGGGAATCTGCGGATAGTTTTGTTTAATTTTATCGAGTAATTGAATTCCGCTTATGTGCGGCATCGAAAGATCGAGAAACACCGCGGTAATTTCGTTCGATTCCAATATCGATTCGACTTCACGACTGTCAGAAACCGTGATTATATTATTAATTCCGCTATCGTTTAAAGTCAACTCGAACGACTGAAGCAAATATTCTTCGTCGTCTACAAGTAAAACCGGATTTTGCGGATAAATTATTTCTTCGGTCATTTTATATTGATTTCCTTATCGTTTACAGCCGGTAATTTAATAACGGCTTTTGTTCCTTTTCCCAATTCCGATTCGAAATTCAGTCTTCCTTTGTGAGCCGAAATTATTCTACTCGATACCGCCAGTCCCAACCCCGTTCCTCCTTTTTCCCTTTTTGTTGTAAAGAACGGATCTTTAATTTTTTTAATCATCGAAGGCGGCATCCCTTCGCCTTCGTCCACAATCATTATTTGAACCATATTTTCTTCTTTCAAATATTTCGTTACAACGTAAATTCTTTCGGAATTGTTTTGTAATGCCTGACATGCATTTTCTATTAAATTAATAACCACTTGCTCCAATCTTTGCCTGTTCCCTTTTACTAACGGTAAATCGGGTGCGAATTTCACCGAAAAATTATCTGTCGATTTGTTAATCAGGTTTTTCGTCAGGTTAATTGCAGCTTCAATTACCTTATTAACATCCACTTCCCGATTTACATCGGACGATTCTTTGCCGGAAAATTCTTTTAGCTCGTTGACAATATTTTTTATTCTTTTGGTACCTTCACTAATCCCGTTCAATATTTTCGGCATGGATTCTTTTATTTTAGAGTATTTTAACCGGTTACCGACATAAAAATCGCCGTTTCTTCTGTAATAATCGTCAAGAATCGGTAAAATGTTATACCACGTCTTTTCAATCAAATTTATATTCAACATAACAAAATTATTGGGATTGTTAATTTCGTGAGCAACTCCGGCAACCAAAGTACCCAAAGCAACCATTTTATCGGCTTGAACCAATTGATCGAATTTTAGTTTTGCTTCTTTTTCGGCTTTTCGTCTGCTTGTAATATCGAGAATAACACCCTGAAAATACGTAATTATTCCGTGTTTACCGTGGCGGACTGAGATGTAATTTTCCACCCATCGTACTTTGTTTTTAGCGGTTAAAATTCTGAATGTTTGTTTGAATTTTTCTTCTCCGATTAAAGCTTTATGATAAAGTTCTTCAATCGTTTTGTTGCGGTCTTTCGGATGAATGATATTTACAAACGAAATTCTGCCTGTGTAAAAATCATCGGGCGTGTAACCGAATTGCCGGACATTATCCGATACGAACTCCACCGGCATACCTTCGTCGGCTTTCCACAAAAAACCTATTGCCGGACTTTCGTTAACGATATAAGCCAATTCTTCGTATTTTATATAAGATTCGTTCAGCGCTTCTTCGGCTTTTTTCCAATCGGATATATCCTGCTTTATTCCCACAAAATAAGTTATTTCGTTTTCTTCGTTCGTTAACGGAACTATTGTTTGTTCTACAAAATAAAAATTTCCGTTTTTATGTTTGTTTAGAATTTCACCCTGCCAGACTTTACCGCTTAAAATTGTTTCCCATAACTTTTCATAAAACATTTTTCCGTGTTTACCCGATTTTAAAACACTTCCGTTCTTTCCGATTATTTCATCTTCCGAATACCCTGTCAGCTTTGTAAAAGCGGAATTCACCCAAACGAACTTTCCGGTTTTGTCGGTAATTTCCATTCCGATTTTAGCGGCATTAAAGAGTTTGGAAAGCAATTCCAAAAATTCCTCGTTTCCACAAGGAAATTTTCCGGATTTGCCGAACAGTTTCAAATTCGAGATGATATTGGACTCGCGATATTCCATAAACACAATTATTTTCGTAATATTTTATTAATATTAAGTTTTGGGTATATTAATATTTCCGAAAAAGGGAATTTAATATTAACATTGCTTTTTTTTAATATATTCTGATTCATTTTCGATTATTTGTTGAGGTATTTTATAGTATTACCGAAACTTTGTTTTAATTTTTCTGTAAAAATTTCGTTTATCAAATCAATTTGATGAACAAGATTTTTCCATAATAGGAAATAGATATGACTGCGATTTCACCGTACGCTTACAGAACCGAAAAGAAAAAATTTCCGGTTTGGAAAATTTTACTTAAACGAAAGTGGACGATATTAATAATTTTTATACTCTTTCTGTTGCTTTCCGCTGCTTTAACGTTAGTAGAAACAAAACTTTACAAATCCGAAATCGCAATAAATTTCAACTACGAAAGCGTACAAAGATTTTTAGTTCCCGGAGAAGGGAATTTATCGAAAGAAGAAGCGATTCTTCAATCCGACGAAATTCTTAATAACGTTGCCGCTAAGATTGTTTCGAAAAAATATCTGGATAAACAAAATTCCAAATTCATACCGATTTTACAAGAAGCGGAAAAGGTTTCGTTCGAAAAGAAAAATAAAATCGCATTCATCGCCGAAAAATTAAAATCCATGTTGGAAATTAGCGTTGATAACGCAAATAATATTATTTACCTCAGCGTTGTTAGTCCGAACCCGGAAGAAAGTGCATTGATAGCAAATTTGTTTGCCGATCGGATAAATCAGATTGCGTTGCTTAACAATAAAAATATAATTTTTCCCGTTGCAAAGTTTTTGAAAAAACAAAAACAGGAAAAGTTGGGCGAACTTCAGAAAAGCAAGCTCGCTATGCAAAAAATTATCGATGCTGAAAATATCCAACTTAGTCCGACCGAAAAAATATTAATTGAAAAACTATCGGAATTGGAATCGGAGCTTGAGCTTACGGATATGCAAATCAAAATGAACGAACTTGTTTTGGGAAATTATGAAAACGAATTAAAAAGATTACTTCCCGAAAAAGCCACGTTTTTAATTGATACCGACGACGAAGATATCTTAATCATTCAAGACAAAATCGCCCAAACCTACGCCGAAAGGAAAATTAAAGAAGTTATGAAAATTTATCCCGATTTCGTTCCGACTCTCGCTTGGGAAAATTCGGGACCCGTAAACATCGATTCGCTAAGAAAAGTTCTCGATTTCAAGATTGAAGGCGCAGTTCAAAAATTAGTAAAGCCGAATAACGTCTCATACGAATCGATTTTGAACTTGACAAAGAAAATTCAGGACTTAAAACTCAAATCGATGGAATACGATTTAATCCAATCGATTATTTACGATGCCCTTACGGAACTGGAATCCGGTTATTCCGCAATAAATTATACAAAGTTACGACTGGCACAAGCAATGCGGAATTACAAGTTTTACCAAAAACTGAACAACAAAATCGATAAGTATTTAACCGAACTCGAAAATTCAGAGAAAAATGCGATTGCTAAAATAGAATTCATATCCCGGGCCAAAGTTCCGGATATGTTTTTCAAACCGAACATAACACTTCATTTATTGATTGGCGGTTTACTCGGTTTAATTGTCGGCATGGTTGTAGCATACAGATTAAGCATCGTTGCCACTCATATTAAAGATACCGACGATTTGGAAATGATGGAATATAAAATTATAGCCGCCGTGCCGCATATAGAATCAAATTATCCTTTGCTCTTGGACGGATTAAACCCGAAGGATTACGAAAATTCGGACGACGAATTTATTAAGTCGTTCCAGAAAATATATGCATATATCAAATACGGATTTTTAGACAGAGAAATCAAAACAATCGGGGTAAGCAGCGCCGTAAGAGACGAAGGTAAAAGCATAATAGCGGCAAACGTAGCCATTACTTTGGCGCATCACAATCATAAAGTTTTGCTTGTGGATGCAAATTTGAAATATCCCGTTCTCTCGAGATTGTTTAAGATAAATCCGAAACCGTCGCTTGCTCATTATCTTTTCAGAAAAGAAACGCTCGAAAACGTTATCCGGCATTCTAAAATTAACGGGTTGGATATAATTACAGGTATAGAATTTCCGCAAGATCCGTCGGTGGTTTTAACATCCGAAAGATTTAAAAAATTCATCGATAAAGTTAAAGTCGATTACGATTATGTTATTTTCGACTGTTTGGATTTGACTTCGACCGATAAAGTTGCTTATATGCTAAGCTTGGTAGACGAAATAATAATGGTAACAAGAGCAAATCTTTCCACATTTACGGAACTTAAAAAAGCGGATTCAATTCTTTCCGAATACGAGCTTGTACCGAGCGGTTATATTCTAAACGACTTCACGTCAAAAAATACAAAGTCGCCTTCGAAAAAACCGCAGCCGAATAATTTTGCCAAATCCAAACTTATTGATAATTCCAAGCGCTTCAGAAAAAGACGCACTTAATTTTCTACTTTATTTATAATTAAATTAATTTATATTTACAGAATTAAATATGGCGCTAAAAGTATGAAAAAAAATAAAAACGGATTTTCCTCAATAAACATAAGTGTTTTATGACTTATCTCCTTGTGTTTTTCGCAAGTTTGATAACCACCCTTTTCCTTACTCCGTATTTTATCACTCTTTTGAAAAGGGCAAGTATCGTCGATATGCCGGGCGGGAGGAAAATCCATACCGAAAAAATTCCGCGAATGGGCGGTTTAATTATTTTCCTAATCGTTTTAACGATTTTAAATCCGTTCATAGAAGATTTTACATCTCTCAAATACATTTTAATTTCCGTAACGGTGTTAATATTCTCCGGAATAATCGACGATATAATCGGTCTGAAAAGTTTTATTAAATTCATATTCCAAAACGTTGCCGCGGTTATTCTTATTTTTTATCTCCAAGATCAATATTCAATAATCTCTCTTTTCGGCATGGAGTTCAGCGGACCTATTGGTGAGCTCGTGTTGTTGCTTTTTATCGTCGGCGCAATTAACTCGATAAATTTGTTGGACGGTCTCGATGGTTTGGCAAGCGGTTTTTCCCTTCTGATTTTCACAATAATTTTAGCTTTTGCAATCAGTATCCAAAATAATTTTCTTATCCTTTTGTCCATCAGCTTTATCGGTAGTTTGGTCGGTTTTCTTCGTTACAACGCTTTTCCCGCAAGCGTTTATTTGGGCGATACCGGAGCTTTCATTCTCGGTTTTTTCCTTGTTTTTACGAGCATGCTTATTTCCATCGAATACAATAAAGGCGTACTCGATTTAACTTTCCCGATAATGCTTTTGGGAATTCCGCTCATCGATACCGTAAAAGTTTTTTTTATTAGAATTTTTCAAAAAAGAAATCCTTTCGAAGCGGATACAAGTCACCAACACTACATACTTTACAAAAGCAACGTTAAACATGAAATTTCCGTTTTTATAATCGAGATATTCACGCTCGTTTACATTTTGCTTGCCATCTTTTATTTGAAAGGCTTAAAAACACCGGCGATAGTTTTATTCGGACTCTTCACGGTAATTTTGCTAATGGTAGAACCTTTCCTCAGCACGCTGAACGTATCCGACAAAGTGAATAATTTTCTTAACCGGATTAAAGATTTTCCGATGCGACGATTAAAGTCTGTAATGAGAATAATGATTTATATTTCAACCGTTTTAATTGTAATCATTAGTATATTGTCCTTTTCTTTTAAAACTTCGCTTTCGCTTAACGAACTATATTTTCTAATCATTACAAACGTTTTACTGTTGATATTGGCCGTAATGCAATATAGATCCGCAAAAAAAATTGCGCACATAAATATCTTTTTGAATTTCACTATTTACTTCATCGTATCGAAACTCAGCTTGCCCACGCTCATTTCCAGAAACCTGCACTTTTCCGATTTAATTTCTTTACACGAATTAAGTTTTTACATTCTGGCTTTTTTAATCGTGACCATTCTTTTGGGAAGGTGGAAAATTTTTATGGGAAGAAAAGTATTGTTTTCGGGAATCGACTTGACGATGATAGTGTTTATTTTATTGACTTTTATTGTCAATAAAATTTTGGAATTCGATTTTAATTATTATTTAAGTACAAGTCTACTCGAAGCATTTATTTTTTACGCGTGGTTTAAGATTGTATCCGACATAAAACCGAAGCGAGAGTTTTTGCTTTCGGTTTTTTCTTTTTTACTTCCTATTTCCCTACTGATTTCATTGCTTATCGGTAAGTACATTGCTTGATTATCTTTCAATCCACGAAGGTCTTCCCGTTTCGAAATTAGGCGCAATCACGTTGTAAGGATATTCCTTTTCCACAGCGTATAACCAATCCCGACCGCCTTCTGGTTGTACTTTCCAATTTTTATCCGTCAATATTTTCAAGTTTCCGTTTTCGGTTCTGATTTCAGCAATTATATTAATTCCCGCTTCGCCGTTTTTGTTAAAATTCTTTGCAACAGCTTCAATTATATTTTTTCCTTCGTTCAAATATTCGGAAACATCCAAGAATTTAATCCTTCTGTAATCCACCAAAAGCGAACCGGAACGGCGTGCATATACTTTTTCAACAAGCTCACCGTTGACGAACAATTGCACATAAGTATCGCCCAACAATTGCAATGGTGCGGATTTTACTTTACCCTCCAACTCAAATTCATATTTGAACCTTGCGGATTTTACCGGTAACGAATCAACTTGCGGCGAATATATCCACTTACTTTCGATGTACGGACTTTTCAATTCCCCTTGTTCAAGTTGCTTCCCGATTTCTTTATAATACGAAATCAATCTGTTGTATTTATCAGCCACTAAATTCAAATTATCCGGTTTGTTATATTTTTTCCATAATTCCGAATGTTGTTTTTTCAACTTTTGTAACATAGAAATATTTTCTTCAACCGAACGTACGGCTTCATCGAATTCGTCGGACTTACCTTCGTAAATTAGCTTTAACAAATAATTGGATTTTAATTTATCGGCAAACCACGAGTTAACACTCAAAACAAATTCCAGAAGGTCAAAGTATTCTTCGTTATGCCGTACATTTTGTTTAAGGTTTTTAATTTCTTCGGAAAGTTTGTTTGTGTTTTTTTTCAACCATTCCGCTTGTACGGCTTTCGGATACCGCAAAGCCCACCAAGGAAGATTTTTCCTTTTGGATAAGGGATGCATCCAAAAGTCATTCCAAAAAACTATATTCAGCGGGTGCTTCAATGTCTCCGATATTCCAGCAAATCTTTTGCCGTCAATCCCGAAGAACCTGTGCCAAAATATCTCATCGAACTTTTCATCATTGCTTTCGCTTATATTCCATGCGCAATGTGCCGACCAAGCATATCCGTAAAGCAACAATTCTTTTAATGTTTCGGCGCCCCAATCTCCCCAATTGGAATTTATCATTCCGATTGATTTGTTTTTTATTCCCGAGGCTGTTAAGTTTTTGATATTCGTAAACGCAAATGAATAGTTAGGATACGGGTTGAAAAAATTCCATACACTCGGCGAAACGATGTATTTTATGTCCGCTTTTACAAACTCTTTTACCGACGGATATTCGAACCTCGGATGATACCTCCAGTTTACCACAATAATATCTTTCGGTAACATCTTCAAAATTTCGGGATGTTCCAAAATTATATCGCCGTACATCATTACTTTTTTGCCGTACTTTTTACAAATATCATATACTTTTTTATAATGGTTTGCATGAACCCGAGCTATTCCAAGGCTATCGACCAATTTTTTACTGTTGCCGAGTCCGACATCCCAACTTTCATCGGCACCGATATGAAAATATTCGGACGGGAAAAGTGCGGCTACTTCTTTTATTAATTTATCTAGAAACAAATAAGTCTTTTCATTCGAAACATCCAAAGAAGCGGCTCCGGGAAATTCGGCGTATTCCAAAAATTCTTCTTGAGTTAAAATATTTTCATAATGTCCCAATGTTTGAAAAATCGGTATTACATTCACAAAATATTTTTCGGCATAGTCAACAATTTCCTTTACTTCCGCTTTCGATAAAGCCCCTCTGTTTTTTCCGATCGACGGATACTCATCGAATTGAATAACATCTTCCATATACGGCATATAAGTATTCATCTTTTGCCGGGCAATAAATTTTATAACCCTTTTAAAATTTTCCACCGTTTCTACTTGTCCGCGACTAATATCATCCGAGATACCTCTAATCGGCAAATCGGGATAATCGATAATTTCAATTGAAGGTAAGCTTTTGCCGAATTGTTCGAATAACTGTTCGAGTGTTAATAAGCCGTAAAAAAGTCCTTTGTTCGTTTTTGCGGAAATTTCTATCGAGTTTTCGTCCGAATGAATTTTATACGATTCATTTAACCGCTCATCGGCAATATTTTCCTTCATACCGAACTCATCGTTTACGACTAAAATAATTTCCGCAGAAAAACTTTCGTCCGCCGTGAGCCTTGTTTCAATATCAAATCTTGCCGAAAGGAAATCTGCAAAATCTTTTAAAGGAAGTTTCAACGATTCCAAATCGTTTTTTAACCCGCGAATTACAAAGGTGTCACCCGGGAAAGAAAAAGTTCGTGAGGAATCGATTTTTTTAATTTGTTGAACAGCCGGAATTATTTTTAAGTCCATATTTTTCCCGTTGATAGAATAAGTTAAAAAAACAAATGAAAACAAAAATTTTACTAAGGAAATGGAAAGGATATTTTTTTTCATCGGCAGAACTAATACGAATGAGTTTTAAAAGCAAATTAAAAAAATAAATCGATTATCCAAAACAACGTAAACAATAAAAAACCCCGTTGAAATCGGCGGGGTTATTTTTAATCGCGATACAAGTTCCGCAAGTTTAAGAATTTTTTTTATTCTTCTTAGGTTTATAACCGATTCTATGAAACGGATTAACCACACTTGAAGCTACATTTCTTAAATGAGAATTAATCCTCTTTAACGCACGAAGGTAAAGCGCCATCGAAACGGCTGTTCCACTATCAAGAGACGGATCTTCGCTTTTCATTAACGAAACCAGAATGGAATCGCATGATTTACTTACCCATTTATATTCAGTTACAATTTTTCTTCCAAGCTCTTCATCCGATTCTTTAAAACATTTTATTGTTAAAGCAAAGTTTTCTTCCACCGCATTTTCAATTTTGGCAAGTTCTTCTTCGAACTTACCGCCTATTAATTTCAGCGGGTGCGCCTGAGCAATTTCCACAATGTTTTTGGTTAAATCCCCGATTCTCTCCAAATCGATTACAATACTTACCAACACCAAACCCGAACTTAGTTCGGCAACACCGGACATAACCAAATGATTGAAGACATCTTTTCTTACTTCGCGTTGGTACTTATTTACTTTATGATCTTCGTCGTTTATATCGATATCCAATTCGTTTGTATCGCTATTTCTTAAAACTTCTTTTGCTTTCAGAAACATTTCCTGGGTAATATCCAACATTTCAAAAGAACGTTGATATGCACGATCCATGTAACTGTTGCTTTTAAATACGCTTAAAATTTCTTTAATCATTTCAAAACCCTATTTTGATAAATAAATTACTGCAGCGGGAATAATGAAAAACAATACGATTACATAAGCAATCGGAATAATTTTACTTCTTGTGGAATACTCGGCAAATTTTTCCGCTATCGTTATAGGAACTTTGCCGAGAGGCCACCAAATAACTATACCGCTAATATTAAATAATAAATGTGAAAATGCAACCGTTACGGCAGCTATATTTCCGGTAACCAACGCAGCTAGTATCGCCGTAATTGTTGTACCGATATTCGACCCGAGAGTGTATGGGAAAATTTGTCGCAATGTAAGCAAACCGGCTCCGGCAAGCGGCACCATAAGAGATGTGGTAATCGAACTGCTTTGAACCAAAACAGTTAGAATTATGCCGACCAAAAAAGCTCTTCCCGCATTTTTGAATAAAATTTTATCGAACCACGCTTTTGCTTTGGCAACCACCATTGTTTTAAGAACATCAACAATAAATTTCAACGCGGAAAATAAAAACACAATTGCTAGTGCAAGCAAAACCCAACCGACGATATGTTTATCGCCGGATAAATTACCGAGGTTTTCTTCGATAAATTTAACAACGGGTTTTGTAACGGCTTTCACCGGACTCAAAAATTTCAGTCCGCCTACTCCGGCAAAAGCATCGGACATTAAAGAGGCGGTTTTGCCGAGAAAATTAGTATAAACTTGCAGTGGAAAAAGAACCAGTACCGAGAGGTAATTGAAAAAATCGTGAACCGTAGCGGCGGCAAACGCTCTTTTAAATTCGTTGCTCCGGTTTATTTGCGGAAGAGAAGCAATTGTATTTGTAATCGAAGTACCAATATTCGCACCCATTATCAAAGGTATTGCCAGGTGGATTGCCACATCCATGTCGTTCGAGAAAGCGCCGCCGGCAACCATTGCAACCACCATCGATGTGGTTGTGGATGAGCTCTGTATTAGCGACGTGCCCAAAATCCCAATAAACAACCCGATAAACGGATTCGACGTGGTTTGTATTAATGCTTTGGAAAAATCTTTTCCGAACAGTTTTAGCGAAGCCCCCATCATTTCAAGGCTTAACAGAAAAAGATAAACAAGAATTATAAGTTTGAGAATCGAAACAATATTCGATTGCCAAAGGGAGGAAGATTTGTTTTCGGTCATTTAGAAAATAAATCCATAAATTTTTACCGGCAAGTTAAAAAAAGAAAACGATTATAACAAATAAAGTACCGTTTACAATCAAACCGACATTTATTTCGTTTTTTTCTTCAATATCATTATGGAAATATCGTCGTGAATCGGTGCATCCCCTTTGAACACATTTAAATTATGAAGAATTTTTTTCACCTGTTCCGTTGAACCGAGTAAAGAGTAAGAAATTAAAAATTGCTTTAGCCGCTCTTCCCCGAACTGCAGATGGTACTCGTTCATCGTTTCGGTTACACCGTCGCTGTAAATTACCAATTCTTCATTTTCATTCAACTTTAACTCGGTTACCGCATAATTACTTGTCGAGGAAAGTCCGATTGCAATACCGCCTTTTTGCAACGATTCAACATTTTTACCGTTTACCTTAACCGGTGGAATATGTCCGGCGTTTACAATCCTTAAAGTTTCGTCATCCGTATTTACTTCCACATAAACAAGCGAAGCAAATTGATGCGCCAGGCTGTCTCTGCAAAATATTTCGTTTACTTTTTCAATTAAATCGGCAGGGTTATGGTAAAGAGAATATAACGCTCTGATAGTAGATTGGAGTTTCGACATCATTAGAGCCGCGCCAAGTCCTTTCCCCGAGATATCACCGAGAATTAAAGCATACCGGCATTCGTCTATTTTATAATAATCTATCAAATCACCGCCGACATCGTTAGCCGGAATGGAATTAATGCAAACGTCCCAACCGGGAATAACGGGATTAGAATCGGGCATTAACGCTTTTTGAACGGCTTTTCCTTCCTGCAATTCGGTTTTTGCCAAAAGT
Organism: uncultured Melioribacteraceae bacterium; assembly: GCA_964553325.1. Classification (GTDB taxonomy): domain Bacteria; phylum Bacteroidota; class Ignavibacteria; order Ignavibacteriales; family Melioribacteraceae; genus BMS3ABIN04. Next base: position 27,072 of record CAZKKI010000040.1, read on the forward strand.
TTATCTTTTAGTTCCAGCATCAAAACAAAAAGAATTATCAATCCGCCCAAGTAATGTAAATTATTGCTGAAGTAAATTTGATTATTAACAACAAAACTTCCCGATAGCGGAACGAGTATAACTCCGATTAAAAGTAAAACTCTGCGAAGCGGAGTTAATTTGAGAAAAAGAGTTTTAAGCAACCACCAAAACATATAGAACGTTCGTTTGATAACGCTCATTTTCTCCAGTTCGGCTTTTCTTTTGTCGGTTAGAAAATATTGGGTGAGTTCGTTAAATTCTTGCCGCAATGTTTGAAAAAGATCTTTTCTTCGGAAATCTTCCCTAAAAGTGTCTCTTAATCTCGGTTCGTCTTGGTTAAAATTTTGCATTGTTTGTTGTTTTTACTTCTTTAGACGAATAAAATGAAAAATAGTTAAAAAGAAATTAAATTCTTTTAACGGCTAAAAATGATTAGAATTCCGGTTACAGGTACCTTTCCATCAGAAGATCTTTGTAAGATTTCTTAATTTGGTTATCAAAATCCAAGTTCAAGAACTTCACAATTTCACCAAACTCGTTTACCGCTTCTTCGTCAGTTATTCCATCCACAACCGTTTCCAATTCCAAAAACAGTCCCAGATTTTTCACATCATCCAAATGAATTCTCGTATGCTTGAAAATAAAAAGATTTCTTTTTTTCTCAACTGTTACAAGCTCTTCAAAAATTCCGGAAAGATATTCAACGGGATTATCACCCGATAAATAAAGCAATTCATAATTGCTCCATCTTTCGGGGTTATTTTCGTCTCTGTTATATTTTATTAAACAATACGTACCGTTTTCTATACGCAACTTCAATATTCCGTTGGCGATTTTATAATAAATATCTTTCTGAGCCAAAATACCTTTATGTTCGGCATTTTTATTTTTTAATACCTCAATTAACTCTTCGTGGGAAGACATTTTTACCTTGATTTCCAAATTCTTTCCCATAATTTTTTCCTCTCGATTCGTGTAAATTTTATAGTATTGAAATTAATCCGAAAATAACTATTTTTATAAACCAAATGACTCGGACAAAAATATGAAAAAACTACTAATATTATTCTTTCTGTTACCAATAATAACCATATTACCTCAACGAATCGGTAAACTAGCTCCGGAAAAACCCCATGTTAAATTCCCGCCGAATGCTTGGGGAGTTGATTTACTTTTCGGTGAAGGCGGTTTCGGGTTAGGCACATTTTACAGATATTCATTCACCGAAACCTTAACCGGTTTTATCGACTTTTCGGTTTCGGAATCCAAAGACGAACGGGAATTTGAAAGATTCGATATATTCGGAAGGCCCCTTCCCGTTTACGGCAAAAAAAACAGGGTTTTTCTACTGCCGATAAACATAGGAATTCAAAAAAGATTGTTTTACGATGCTTTGACCGATAACCTTCGCCCTTATATAAGTTTCGGAGCCGGTCCGGTTATGGTTGTTACAACTCCCGCCGAAGAAGAATTTTTTGTTGCTTTCGAAAGGGCACAGGCAAAATACGGTGTTAGCGGTTATATCGGTTTCGGTGCAAACTTCGGATTAAGCACAACAAACTTGCTCGGAATTACCTTCCGGTATTCATTGGCTCATCTTTTCGGAGAAGGGGTGGAAAACTTCTACGGCAATTTTCTTAAAGATATCGGAAGCTTTTATTTTGGTATAAACTTGGGAATCATGTATTGAGCGATTTCAACGGATTCAGTCCGGAATTAATAAACTTTCTAAAAGATCTCCGTGAAAATAACAATCGCGATTGGTTCCAAGAAAACAGAGCCCGTTACGAAGAATTTTTAGTTAAACCGGCCAAAGCGTTTGTTTCCGCAATTGCCCCGTTTTTTAATAATCTCGACCCGCAAATAAGAACCGCTCCGAAATTTAATCAAACTTTAATGCGTCTAAATCACGATATGAGATTTCATAAGGGCGATCCGTACCGGACTTATTTTCTAATTCATTTCGGTAAATTCAAATTGGATAGTGAGTTTTATGTTTACTTCGACCCCGAAACCGTGCAAGTAGGGATTTTTATAAACAATTCCGGTGGTAAAACGAATTACTTTAAGAAAAATATTTTTCAATACAGGCGGGAATTCGAAAAGATATTCGATAAATATAAGCTTAACCGTAATTATTCATTATTTAAATTAGATAGGGAACCGGTTCTTGTTAAATCGCGCATCAACATTGAAAAACATTTGGATGAGCTAACCGAGTTAAAAATGATATTAATACAAAAAGTTAAACCTCCAACGAAAATCAAATTAAACTCTTTCTCTTTTTTAACCGCAACAATGAAAATTTTTCACAATCTATATCCCCTGTATTGTTTTGCCGTCTCACCCGATCCTTTAAAAAAGATAAAATATTTCGAAGATTACTCATGGGAAATTTTTTAACCGACCTCCGAAGTTTGATTTGTATCACAGTTTAATGTTTATTCATCATTAGATTAGAACCAGAATGAAACAAATTGTAGGGCAAGTTGCTCAACGATTAAAATTTTTCGGAGGAGTAATATGAACACGGATTTATTCGAAAGAAAAGTTTATTTAAGCGGTAACACAATGCAGATGGATAAACGCGACTGGTTTTCGTCGGTATATCGTAAAGCTATCGATTATACGATTGTCAAAATCAATACTCCACGGGCTACTATTAACGAAGCCGACAGTTTCAAGAAATACTTGGAATTAAAGCTGAAAGACAACAGTTTCAATTTAATTATCGATTTCGGACCTTGCGAATTTATCGATTCCACTTTTATCGGAACAATAGTTAAAATTTTCAACAAAGTTAAAAGCGGAAATAAAAATTTAATTCTGGTTGTACCGAACAAAAAGCAAGCTTCGATATTAACCATAAACAAATTGGATAGATTGTTTAAGATTTTCCCCTCAATCGAAAATGCAATCTCTTTTGTAGCTGCGTAAGCGGAATATCTAAGCGTTATCCGGCTTTTATCGAATTATAAGAAGAGCGCTCAATTATTTCTTTGGCAAGATTCATGTATGCTTTAGAAGCTTTGGCTTTAGGATTAACTAAAATTATTGGTTTACCCAAAAAAGTCGATTCGCTAACTTCGACATTTTTTGGTATAGACGTCTTAAACATAAAGTTCGGATAACGTAACATCAATTCCTTTTTTATTCTAAATGCAACTTTCGTATTATATTCATACATAGTAATTAAAATACCTTCGATCTCGAGTTTTTCATTATAATTTTCTCGAATATAACCGATATGTTCCATTATCCTTTCCACTTCGTTAAGCGAAAATTTTGCAGGCTTAACGGGAACGATAACCGAATCCGATGCTATTAAAACATTTGTAGTTGTACCGATTAACGTTGGCGGGCAATCGAAAATGACATAATTATATCCGTAAACTTCCGATCCCATTAAATCGCTTAAAAGAGATTCACGCGATGAAAGATTTGCCAAGCGTTTTTCATCGACGTAAGAGAGTTTTCTCATCGGTATAAAATCCAAGTTGGGATTATCTGTACGGTGAATAACGGATTTAAAAGATTTGTTAAAACTCAAAACATCCAGCAAATCGCCTTTTATATCGTTGTCCGTGAATCCGAGAGCCGAAGCACACTGCCCGGATGAATCCACATCTATTAAAAGCGTGCGTTTTTTATTTTGGGCAAGTGCGTACGAGAGATTGATTGCCGTTATTGTTTTCCCAACTCCGCCTTTGGGTATAACTACCGCTATTATTTTGCCCATGAACGATTAAACTTTTTTTGAGTTAAAATCCTGTTGAAGGTATTTAAGAAACAAATTTAATAAGAAGTAAAAAGAAAAAAAAGATATATTTCACTTTTGGAAAACAATTTATATTTTTTAGGTGTAAGGCAAGTTCATTGATTAATATAGATAAATCACTTACAATAAAAAGAATAACCGCACTTTGGGCATTCAGTGAAGCCGCTCTCGGCGGAATTCTTCATGCATTTAAAGTTCCGTTCACCGGACTTTTTATCGGGGGTTTTGCCGTAATTTTTATTAGTCTGATTGCTTATTACTCCGACGACCCGAAAGAAATTGTTAAAGCGACTTTTATTGTTATTTCCGTTAAATTTTTGGCTAGCCCCCACACACCGTTAACGGCTTATTTTTCCGTTATATTGCAAGGTCTTACGGGGTATATTCTCTTCTATAAAAAAACATTTTTCCGCTTATCGGCTTTTGCTTTGGGAGCATTGACGTTATTGTTTTCATCCTTTCAAAAAATTATCATTTCAACGCTTTTATTCGGAATGACATTATGGGAATCGATAGATTTATATTATCGCTTTGTTCTGAAACAACTCACCGAATCGCCCACCGCTTTAAGCAATATAAGTTTTAGTCTGGTTTTAATATCTACCTACGTTGGTTTACATTTACTTGCCGGTATTTTTTGGGGAATTGTAGCTGGGAAGTTACCCGACTGGATAAACGATAATCACTCGGCTTTGCAGTTAAAACTGATAGATGATAATTTTAACCTAAATCATTCAACAAAAAAGAAAAAAAGAAAATTTTGGTGGCAAAAAAAATCCGGTATTTTTTTACTATTCTTTTTAATTCAAATCGTTATAATTTCCTATTTCACTCCGGATGTAGAAAAAAACTTCGCGGTAAGAATCGGTTTGATGTTGCTACGTGTGACCGTAATTTTATTTATCTGGTTGAAGTTCATTGCTCCTCTGATTTTGAGATTCCTTCAAAAACTTATGAAGAAATATAATTACAAATATTCAACGGATATCGATTTGATTATTTCCTTGTTTCCCGGATTGAAAAAGATTCTAATTAGCAGTTATACTTACGCGAAAGCGGAAAAAGGTTTATTAAAAGTTAAATATTTCTTCATTTATCTTTTTATTATTCTTTTGGTTATGGATTTACAAGAATGAAAAACGGAAAAATTTACATACTTTCCGGCAAAGTAAACTCCGGCAAAACCACGGCAATATCCGAATGGAGCAAAAAAATATTTAATTGCGGAGGAATTCTTCAACCTAAAATTAACGGGAAACGTTTTCTGGTCGATATCAGAACCGGAGAGAAAAAGCTTTTATCCGTCTCCGACCAAACGGCAAAACGGGATGTTATTTCCGTAGGGAAATATTCTTTTTCGTATTCCGCATTCGATTGGGCTCAAAAGGTTTTGAGAAAAGAGATGGTAAACGAACCGCCTTGGTTGATTATAGACGAATACGGAAAATTGGAATTAAAAGGACTCGGGCTCGAGCCGGTAATCGGAATGTTAATCGACTCGATTTCTAAAAGTAAAAAGACGGATTTGATTATCGTTATCCGTGAATATCTGGTTGACAACTTCCTAAAAAAATACGAATTACCCGCACAAATTATCAACAAAGAAAATCTACAAGAACTGATTTGACATATAACATTTCGCTTCATAAAAAGAAAAGTTTTGTTAACTTTGCAAACTCATAAACGGAAAGGGACAAATTGAAAAAAGTAAGATATATTTTTGTTTTAACAATTATCGCCGTCTTAAATGTTTTCGGTGCAAATAATACCGACGGCGGGAAAGTCAAACTCGTAGTACAAATCGTTGTAGACCAACTACGCGGTGATATAATTAATAAATTTCGTAATAATTTAAGCCCTGACGGTTTTTTACGACTCGAATCAAACGGATTGAATTTCACCAATGCCAATTTCATTCATTCCGTTACAAAAACCGCACCCGGACATGCTACAATTGCCACCGGTTCCATTCCCGCATTTCACGGAATTATCGGGAACGATTGGTACGACGAAAAATCCGCTAAACAAGTGTATGCGTGCGAAGATAAGAATTCCAAGGTGTTCGGCGAAGACAAAGGTTTATCTCCGAAAAATTTGGTCGTTTCAACAATTTCCGACGAAATTCATCTGGCTACAGAAGGTAAATCGAAAATTTTCGGTGTTTCGATTAAAGACAGAGGCGCCATATTTCTTGCAGGACATTCGGGTAAGGCTTTCTGGTTTTCTAAAAGAAACAAAGGATTTACTTCAAGTAAATATTATTTCGATAAACTTCCGCAATATGTTTACAATTTTAATAATTCAAATTTACTTGATAAGTATTATCAAAAAAATTGGAATCTTCTTCTGCCGAAAGAAAAATATGTTTATCAAAACAACGACCGCAATAACTACGAACACACCGAAGGTAAACTCGGAAAAACATTTCCTCATGATTTTAAAAATATCGGTAAAGATGAGTTCGGTTACGTTTTAGCGTTTACACCTTACGGCGACGAACTTACATACGAATTTTCAAAAGAAGTTATTAAACAAAACGACTTGGGGAAAGACGAAATAATCGATTACTTCTCAATCAGTTTTTCTTCGACGGATTATATTGGTCACCGCTTCAGCCCAAATTCACTTGAATATGAAGATCAAATCTACCGGCTCGATAGAACGATTGCAAAATTTTTAAACTTCTTGGATTCCGAAATCGGACTGAAAAACATTCTGCTTATCTTCACAGCCGATCACGGTGTTGCCGAATCGCCCGAGTTTTTGGAAATGCAAAGACAACCCACCGGTGTTCTTTCCACCATAAACTACGTAAAGGAATGTAACGAATTTGCCAGAAAAAATTATAACATCGGTTACGACGTAGTAAAAGACTTGATACCACCCTACATTTATTTGAATGAGATAGAGCTAATTAAATCCGGACTTGATATTTGTAAGGTTGAAGCCGATTTAAGAAAACTACTTTTGAAAGATAAAGGTATTTATGAAGTATTGACGGAATGTTTAATTGAAAAAAATGAGATTAACCGAAATATAATCGATCAAAAAACAGCGAATTCGTTTTATCCGGGTCGCTCGGGTAACCTGTACATAATCAACATGCCAGGTTGGTATATGGGTTACAATGCCGAAGAAAGGGAAAACAGTTCAACGCACGGCTCACCATGGAATTACGATACCTTCGTTCCGCTTATCTTTATGGGTCCGGGAATCCCGAACGGGTTCGACGCCAGCCAAAGCGGTCCGCACGACATTGCACCCACAATTGCGGAATATCTCGGAATTAAAAAACCTTCGGGCAACGTAGGGCGTGTATTATTTAACGTGAGAGACAATAACAATTAATCCGGGTTTTTCTTAACAAAATTAACTCCAAGAATTCCCAGCTTTTCACTATTTTATAATTCATTTTTCGAATTATTTGCAGACTAACAGGAGATTTTATGGAAAATTGGAATTGGGATATTCTAAACGAAGATTATCTTCAACGAACCGTAAAAAGAGCCAAAGAAAGAAATATCATACTTCCAACATTCAAACAATTAAAACACCCCGAAACCATTCCGGCAAACATTAAAGAACAACTTAAAGAAATCGGACTTTGGGACGTACACCCGCTGAATCTGTTTAGAATCAACTGGGCAAACGATTATAAAACCGGTAGTATAGGCGAAATAAATTTTCTTGAGATACCAAAAGAAATAACCGGTGTTAAAGCCAGAATAATCGGGCTGGTAGGAAAGTTTTTCCCTACCGGAGCTCACAAAGTCGGCGCAACTTACGGATGTTTGGCTCCGTATTTGGTTACCGGAAGATTTAATCCCGATTACCACAAAGCGGTTTGGCCTTCCACCGGAAATTATTGCCGCGGTGGCGCCTTTAATTCCGCTCTACTTGATGTTCATGCCGTGGCAATATTGCCGGAAGAAATGAGCACGGAAAGATTCGATTGGTTAAAAGAAATCGGTGCGGAGATTTATGCCACTCCGGGTTGTGAAAGTAACGTCAAGGAAATTTACGACAAATGCCATGAACTTGAAGCGGAAAGCGACGAATATGTTATTTTCAATCAATTCGATCAATTCGGAAACGCCGTTTGGCATTACGAAGTAACGGGTTACACAATAGAAAAACTTTTTAATCAAATAAAAAGCGGTAAACAACGGTTAAGCGCATACGTAAGCGCAACAGGATCCGCCGGAACCATTGCCGCAGGGGATTATTTGAGAAAAGTAAACCCGCAAATTAAAGTACTTGCTTCCGAAGCCTTGCAATGTCCCACATTATTAATGAACGGATTCGGCGGGCATAGAATCGAAGGGATAGGTGATAAACATGTTCCGTGGATTCATAACGTTAAAAACACCGATGCCGTTGCGGCCATTGACGACGAAGATCCTTTGCGGGTGCTTCGGCTTTTCAACGAACCGGCGGGAGCGGAATTCCTTAGTGAATTGGGAGTAGCACAAGAAACAATCGACAAACTTCCTTATTTGGGCATATCGTCTGCTGCAAATTTACTAAGCGCCATAAAGTTAGCCAAGTATTTCGAGATGAACGAAAACGACGTGATTTTCACAATCTTTACCGATTCAAAAGAAATGTATAATTCGCGATTGAAAGAAATGAATGAAGAATGGGGACGGTATACAAAAGAACAAGCCGAATTGGATTGGACTTCGGTAATTAAAAAACAAACAATCGATTATTTCAAGGAACTTTCGTACTACGATAAAAAATCGATTCACAACTTGAAATATTTTACTTGGGTGGAGCAACAAGGCAAAGACGTTGAAGAATTGAATGCACAATGGTACGATGAAAGTTATTGGGAAGAAAGATTTAACATAGCCGATACGTGGGATAAATTAATTGAAGATTTTAATAAAAAAGTTCAAAACGAAAAATAATTATCCGTAAAATGAAAAAAAGATTGTTAAAAAATATTTTCATTAACACTACCGGCAACAAAGTACGCTTAGGTGAAATACTTTTCACGGACAAAATTCTCGAAATAAAATTCCATTCCGGCGAACTTGACTGGGAAAATATTTCAACCGCCGAGAAGAAAAACAATTTTCTAAACAGTATTAATTTCCAAGAATCGCATGAAAGCCTTGAAATTATTGACGGAAAATTCAACCTTGTAATTCCCGGCGGGATCGACCCGCACGTTCATTTCGATACCCCGGGATTTGAATTCCGCGACGATTTCGAACACGGAACAACCGCAGCCGCTTACGGCGGTGTAACAACAATAATCGATATGCCATGCACTTCGCTTCCGCCGGTAACAAACAAAAAAAACTTTGAAATTAAATTGAATGCCGTCCGCAACAGAAGTTTGATCGATTTCGCCTTTTGGGGCGGTGTGCGCGGAAACGATTTTTGTAAAACAATAGATATGGAAAAACAAATCTCCGAATTGATAGATGCCGGTGTTGCCGCGTTCAAAGTTTACGTTATTTCCGGAATGGATACCTTTACGGATTTGACTTACGAAAGAATTCGTGAAGTCGCTGCCATACTTTCAAAAACAAATAAACCGATGGGTGTTCATGCGGAAGATAAAAGCTTAGTGATTCAAAGGCGTACAAAATTCCGGGAAGAAGGAAAAACCGATTGGCAAGCTTACTGCGCGGCAAGGGATATTTCAGCCGAAGTAACGGCGGTAAACGAGATAATTAAAATTGCGCGGGAAACGGGCGTCCGGGCTCATATTGTTCATTTAAGTTCCGGCGAAGGATTGCAAAAAATATCGGAGGCGCGTACTAACGGCATTAGTATTTCCGCAGAAACGTGTCCGCATTATCTTTACTTTACTCAACAAGACTTTCGTAACGAAAACATACGGAATTATTTGAAAACCGCGCCGCCCGTGAAGTTTGAAGCCGATAAAGAACAATTGTGGAAAGGGCTTGCGGAGAACACACTCGACTTCGTAACTACCGATCATGCCGGTTGTATTCCCGAAAAAGAAAAAATTTCGGAAAACTTTTGGGAGGTTTACGGGGGAATTCCCGGCGTTGAACATCGGGTACCGTTTCTATTTTCGGAAGGATTTTTGAAAAACAAACTAACCATTGAACAAACGATCAATTTACTATCTACCAATGCGGCAAAGTTTTTCGGATTAAACTCCAAAGGAAAATTAGAAATAGGAAAAGACGCCGATTTCGCTTTAATGAATTTATGGAAAAGCCAAACCGTAAAATCCTCGGAAATGCATAGTCTCGGTAAATACACTCCATTTGAAAATATTAAATTTAATGCAATCGTCGAGGCAACGGTTCTACGCGGTAGAATTGTTATGAGTAAAATTCATGAACCCGAAGAAAAAATCGGTTACGGAAAATTTTTACGGTCTGAAAATTAAGCGTTTACGGAGAATTCTAAAATGAACTATAAAATTTACAATGCATGGATTTGTCAAACCGCCGAAAATTATGTAGTTCCCGTTTTCGGTGATTTAACCGTTGAAGACGGAAAAATAACGGAGATTGTCGAAAGGAAATTTCCGGATTTCCGGAAAGTCAACAACGCCGGCGGTTCAATCGATGCCGGTGGACGGGTTTTGACCGTTCCGCTTGTAAATTTTCACGACCATATCTATTCCCGTTTGGCAAAAGGACTTCCGTTACACGGCGATTTTGGTAACTTTCAAAATATTTTGAAAAATCTTTGGTGGAAACTCGACCTCGCACTCGATTTGGAGACGGTTAAAGCTTCCGCTCAAATGGCGGCGCTCGAATCGATTAGAAACGGCGTTACTTATATTTTCGACCATCACGCGTCTCCCTCCGCAACCGCTAACAGTTTAAAAACAATTTCCGGTGTACTTAATAATTTTAACTTACGAGGCGTTTTATGTTTCGAAACATCGGACAGAAACGGAAAGGATAAAACAACCGAAGCTTTTATCGAGAATTTCAATTTTTATAAAAATCATACCGACGAAAATATTAAAAGCATGCTCGGTCTCCATGCTTCTTTCACTTTGGATGATGAAAGTCTGGCCACGGCTGAAAAATATTTACAAGAATACGATTGGGCTATTCATATTCACTTGTGCGAAGATGTATCCGACAGAACAATCAGTCGGGAAATCGGCAATGATTTCCCCGTCCAACGATTGAACAAGTTTAACTTATTAAATTCCAAAAGTATTCTTGCGCACGGTATTTACTTAACCGAAACCGATTACAAAATTATTAAAGAAAAAGGTAGTGCTCTGGTTTATAATATCGATTCGAATTTAAACAATTCGGTTGGATTGCCAACATACGCAAATGTACCCGAATCAATTCCAATAATTATAGGCACCGACGGCATGCATGCTAATATTGCCAGATCACTTAAACAATTGTTTTTAATATACCGGTATCAAAATAACTCGTTTGATGATTCTTTTGAATTTTTCATAAAAGTTTATTTCGATCAACTAAAATTCATTCGTCAATACTTTCCGGATTTCACAAATTTGCAAGAAGGAAGCAGAGCCGATTTTGTGATTTGGGATTATGTTCCGCCCACACCTTTTAGCGCAGAAAACTTTTGGGGACATTTTATCTACGGCATTCTGGAGAGAATTCCCAAAACCGTAGTGCAAAACGGAACGGTTTTATTAAACGATTTTCAATTACAACTAAAAAACGAACCGGAAATTTTAAAAAATATTTTCACTCAAGGACAAAAATTATTCAACAAATTTAAAAACAGTTAATACGGGTAAATTATGGAATCACATAACAAAATATTAGAATTAGCACAAAAGTACGAAAACTATACAGCCGAAAATCTTTCCAAACTAATTAAACACAAATCGCTTAGCAAAGAAGAAGAAGGTGCGGCAAATGAACTTAAACGGCAAATGGAAGAAGCCGGTTTTGATGAAGTTCGTATTGACAAACTCGGCAACGTAATTGGTAGGATTGGCAACGGAAACAAAGTTATCGCAATAGACGGACATATTGACGTTGTGGATTTGGGTAATTTAAATAACTGGGAGTTTGATCCTCTTGGCGGAGAGATTAAAGACGGTTTCGTTCACGGTCGAGGTAGCGTCGATCAAAAAGGCGGACCCGTAGCAGCGGTTACCGCCGGAAAAATCTTGAAAGAAATCGGTTTGCCCGACGATATTACTTTGCTGGTAACCGGAACGGTTATGGAAGAAGACTGCGACGGTCTTTGCTGGAAATATTTGGTTGAAGAAGAAAAGATTAAACCGGATGCGGTAATTATCACCGAACCTACAAACCTTAATATTTATAGGGGTCACAGAGGTCGTATGGAAATTGAGGTTGAGTTTTTCGGCGTTTCTTCGCACGGCTCGGCACCCGAAAGAGGTAAAAACGCAATTTATATGGCATCGAAAGC
>CAZKKI010000041.1:0-20139 GCA_964553325.1 uncultured Melioribacteraceae bacterium
TTAAAAATTCCGGTCGTTAGGGCTGAAAATTTAATTTCGAACAGGAGTTCATATGAAAGATTCCAATAAAAACACATTATTACTTTTTGCAATTCTTTTTGCAGTCGGATTATTATCATTCCTAAGCTACAAGTTAGGTTACAAAATGAGAGATACGGAATACCAGGATTTCTCGATGATGCTATGGTTGGACGGTAATCAAGTTAGAACCGGAGTTTATAATTTTTTACCCAATAACCAACATAAAATTTTACAATATAATTTCGAAAACGAAGGGGCCGACGTTCCCGAAATAAAAATAGTTGGTGAAATAAAGTTTTTCCAAGTCGGTGATACTATTTACGATATAAATGACGAGAACGTTTGGAAATATTTAACGAATGAACAACTGTTCGAAAACGACGGGAAAAAATTTCAAAAGAAGAAAAATAAAAGTCCCAAAAAGAAAAAATCCAAACCCTCTTATTTTGTAATGCGGGAAAATTCGACCGTGGAAAAAAGTTTATAAACAGTTAACCCGTTATATTTATTACTCCCCTTGTTTGCCCTATTTGGAGATTTTCAAATAGGGTTTTTTATTTATCATCCTCTAAAATTTTTTGATATACGTTAAAATCATAATCGCTGAAAAGCACAAAAATTACTTTTTCAATCTCATTGTGTTTTTTTAAAAAGTCTTTAACGGTTTTATACGCAATTTTCGCAGCCCGCTCAATCGGGAATCGATACGCACCCGTGCTAATCGAAGGAAAAGCAATGGTTTTAATTCCGTTCTCTAACGCCACTTCCAACGATCTTTTGTAGCAACTTTCTAGTAATTCATCTTCCCGGTGATTTCCTCCGTGCCAGACCGGACCGACAGTATGAATAACAAATTTTGCCGGTAAGTTATATCCTTTCGTTATTTTGGCATCTCCGGTAGCACATCCGTTTAACGTTTTGCATTCTTCAAGCAACTGCGGACCCGCCGCACGATGAATTGCGCCGTCGACTCCCCCGCCGCCGAGCAAGGAATTATTTGCGGCGTTAACTATAGCGTCAACTTTAAGTTTGGTAATATCACCTTTTACCAATTCGATTTTGCTTTTCATTCTTCACTCCGCAATTTAATTTACTTCATTAAAAAGTAATTTAAAATAAAAAAAGAAGCAATCGAACATCGGTCAATTGCTTCTAAAAATTATGTGCAAGTAAATTTAGTTTATCGAATCGAGATAAGGCGTAATAGCTTGCATCAAATGCGCTTTGGGTACCGCGCCTATCACGGAATTTACCATTTTCCCGTTTTTGAATATCCCCAACGTCGGAATACTCATAATTCCGTAGCGCTGAGCAATCACCGGATTTACATCGGTGTTAACCTTAACGACTTTTAATTTTCCTTGTAAATCGTTAGCTATTTCTTCAACAACCGGAGCAACGATTCTGCATGGCGCACACCACGGAGCCCAAAAATCAACCAGTACCGGCAAATCGGATGCTAAAACTTCGCTATCGAAATTTACATCCGTACCTTCAATTATATTATTTACAATATTCATTATCATACCTCCTAAATATTTTTTCAATCAGATGCTTAAACATACAATCGGTTTCTTAGTTCCTATAATTTTGCTAGTGCAGTTTTAATTTAATACTTTGATTACTTCAGAGTGAATTTTCGGCGCCGCAGCAATCACACTATTATTTTCCAATGCATCGTTCCCTTCGAAATCCGTTATTACTCCTCCAGCACCTTTAATAATGGGCACTAAAGCCGCCGTATCCCAAACCGACATAATCGGGTCGGTCATAATATCGGCATAACCCGTTGCCACCAAATAATATCCGAAACAATTTCCCCAAGTTCTGTACAGTTTTACTTTATTCACAAGTTCATCAAACTTTTGGGCGTTTTGATATTTGGCAATATTCACGTGATCGGTTGTAAGCAAAAGCGCATCTTTTAATTTGCCGATTTCCCGGATTCCGGTTTTTTTTCCGTTTAGTTCGGCCGATACATTATCTCCAATTAAAAATTCGTTTAATACGGGTTGATTGATAACGCCCAAAACAGGCTTGTCGTTTTTCATTAACGCTATTAAAGTACCGAATGTAATCATTCCGTGAATAAAACTTTTGGTTCCGTCAATCGGATCAATAATCCATTTATATTCCGATGTTTTATTATCTTCTCCGAACTCTTCGCCTAAAATCCCATGTTCCGGAAACTCTTTTACGATTAAGTTTCTAATAACCTCTTCCGCCTTTTTATCCGCAATTGTAACCGGGGAACTATCGGATTTCAATTCAACGTTTATATCCGAACGGAAATATTTTTTAATTATTTTCCCGCTTTCGTCGGCAAGAACTTTACAAAATTGCTTTAACTCGTTTAACTCGCTCATTTCTTAAATACCAAGAATTTTTTAATAATGAAAATGTTGATTAAGTTTGCTAAAACGTTTATATAAATTTATGGAATTACTCAAAACAACGCCCGAAAATATCAAGAAGGCGGCCGAATTTATCCGGGCGGGTAAACTTGTTGCGTTCCCGACCGAAACGGTTTACGGACTCGGTGCAGACGGTTTGAATTCATTTGCTGTTGCAAAAATTTTCGATGCAAAAAACCGACCTTCTTTCAATCCGTTGATTTTACATATTTCCGAAAAGAACGAATTACAAAAACTAACATCGGTAACAAATAAAAAAATCGAAAAATTAATCGATAAATTCTGGCCGGGACCGCTAACCTTAGTTTTACCGAAAAAAGATATCGTGCCGGATATCGTATCCGCCGGAAATCCGACAGTTGCCGTACGAATGCCGGATCATCCGGTAGCATCGAAACTTATAGAACTTTCGCAAACACCGATTGCCGCACCAAGCGCTAATCTCTTCGGGCAATTAAGTCCCACTACTGCCGAACATGTTGTAAAGCAACTTGGTAACAAGGTTGATTTAATACTGGACGGCGGAAAATGCAAAGTAGGAGTAGAATCAACCATAATCGGATTTTTAGAAGGGGAAGCAGTTCTCCTGCGCCCGGGAGGAATTCCCCTTGAAGAAATCGAACCAATAACGGGTAAACTCAAAAAATATGTTACCGAAGAAAACGGAACAAACCCGTTGTCGCCGGGCAGATTACCGTTTCACTATTCTCCGGAAATCCCGATCCGTTTTTTCGATGAAAATATGGAAAAAGAAATTTCTGAAAAAAAGGTCGGGGCTCTAATGCTAAAAAAATCCCAACCGGTTTATAAATTCGATAAAGTAATATATCTTTCGCGCAACGGCGATTTGCATGAAGCAGCCGCTAATTTGTTCGACGCTTTACATAAACTCGAGACATCCGCTCTGGATTTAATTTATGTAGAACCCGTGCCGGAAAAAGGTTTGGGAATTGCAATAATGGACAGACTCAAAAAAGCCGTTAAGAAATACGAGAATCAATAAATTATTCCGCCACAACCAAATGAGCCATATTAGGCAACCGCTTAATTTCTTTAACCAAAGTTAATCCGGTTTGTTCAAGCAAATAATATAATCCACCACGCTTTACATAATCTTTGAAATTCGCATTATGATCTTTTCCCGCCAAAAACTCTACAATTCGAGTTAAGTAACCGTAAAACGAATCGGGTACCGGAACAATATAATCGCCGATTATTATTTTATCGGCCAACCGTTGCATTGTTTTCAGCATTTTGATTCTTTCCTCCGGCGGCATTTCGTGCAAAACATACGTGATTACAGCATAATCGAATTTCATTTCAATTTCAAATTTAGTGGCATCTCCGTGAAAAAATTCAACGTTGGGAAAATTACCGTTTTGCTTTTTCTTATTAGCCAAATCAATATTTTTGGAAGAAAAATCAATTCCGACAACTTTCTCACAGTGCGAAGATAAATAAAACGGGAGTCTGCCCGTTCCGCATCCGATATCGATTACGGAAGTACCGGGTTCAATTATTTTTTTTATCAACCCGAATAATTTATCTTGATTAGGTGCAATAAATAAATCGTAAAACAAACCGTCGTACCAATGAATTTTATCGTTCATCCCTTCCCTTTCAATAAATATTTAATAATTTAAATGACATTATTATAATCGCGATAATTAATACTGCTTTAATTATTTTTTCTCCTTTTTTCACCGAGAGTTTTGCAGACCACCAAGCGCCAAGCGAGTTACCCGCCGCCAGACTTAATCCCCACTTCCAATTCACTTGATTGTTCAAAATAAATATTAACAATGCAGGAACAGTATAGACCAATACAATAATAACCTTGTGCATGTTCACAAATACCAAATTTACTTTTAGAACATAATGTAAAGAAGCAATTAACAAAAACCCCACGCCGAGTTGAATAAATCCCCCGTAAAAACCAATCAAAACCATTAACGGATACACTATCCAAGGAATTTCGTGCACTCTGTTTTTATATTCTTCTTTATATTTTTTGGGAATAATCATTGTAATCACAACTCCAATCATTATTATTCCCAAAATTTGCTTAAACAACTGATTACTTATGTTAACGGCAACAACCGCACCGATTATTGCACCGGGTAAAGTAAGAAATGCAAGAAGCAAACTAATTTTTAACTGACTTACATCTTCTTTTTTAAATGAAATTGCCGCCGACAAGTTTTGAAAGATCAGAGCGATTCGGTTCGTACCGTTCGCTACGTTTGCATCGAGTCCGAGAAATATTAATGCGGGTAATGTAATTGTAGAACCACCGCCCGCCATTACATTTATAAATCCGGCAATTGCACCTAAAACAAATAAAATTAATACCGAAAAGAAATCAGTCAATTTTTCCCCGATTTTTTATTCGCTAAAATAATTAATTACTTACTGATTAGTTGAACAAAGATATTAATTATCGTAACAAAGCAATCTTTTACTTATTTTTGTCAACTTAAAATCCGGAGCTTAAAATGAATATATACGAAATAATCGGTTATACGGGTTCCTTTTTAATTGCCTTATCGCTTTCCATGAAAAATATTTGGTGGTTAAGGAGAATTAATTTGTTCGGAGCATCGTCGTTTGCTTTGTACGGATTGTTGATAAAAGCATATCCCGTTTTGGTTCTAAACAGCTACATAGCGTTAATCGATATTTTTTATCTCGTACAGATGTATAAAAAAGACGAATATTTTTCATTGGTACTTCTGGAACCGCACAAATGTAATATGTTAAAGAAATTCTATGATTTATATTTCAACGATATCAAATCTTTTTTTCCGAACATTACAAAAGATAAAATCGCGGAAGGCAAAATATATTTTATACTCAGAAACATTTTTCCTGTAGGTCTGATTAGTTACAGACAACCGACGCAAACCGAAGCCGAAATAATCGTAGATTACGCCATCCCGGATTACAGAGATTTGAAAAATGCTCGTTTCGTTTATTTTGCGGAAGACGGACTTTTCAAAAAAGAGGGGATTAAAAAACTGATTGCCCGTGCCGACGTAGAAGCCCACAAGAAATATTTACTTAAATTAGGTTTCACGGAAGACACTTCCGCTTCAAATACGTTTTACAAAAATCTATAAAATTTTATTACCGACTAAATTCTTCTACCGGGAATAACTCCGATATCGCACCACGCAAAAAATTCGGTAAAACTGTGTTGCGAGTAAGCGTTATATTATCGGGATTTTCCAAATGTTCAACCATTTCTCTAAGTTTTTTCTCTCCGTATTCCTTAATTACTTCCGCTTGCTTTTCGGGTTTTTTAAAATGGTAATACATGCTTTCCGGATCCGCTTCGGGATGGAACTGCGTGCCAACGATTTCATTAGAAATTCTTACAGCCATTAATGCGCGTTCCAACGGTACATGCGGACGTATTTTTTCCAAACACAATATTTTCGCACCAAGCTCGCTCATAACTTTTTCGTCGGGTTGAACCACTTGCCACGAACGGAAATCTGCACCGTAAAAAACATCCGGCAACCCGTTCAATAGCGGGTCTTTCTTTCCTTCTTCGGTTTTGTGGATCGGTACAATTCCGAACGAACGGGATTTCCGTTTAATAACTTCGCCGAATTTGAAATAGCGCGCCATAATCTGAAACGAGTGGCAAATAAAAAAGATATATTTTTTCCGGTTATTATTTTGGTTGTGAGCCCAAATTTTATCTAACAATTCAAAATAATCTTTTTCCCATTGGGTTCCTTCGCCGTCGAACGGATCTCCGGGTCCGCCCGAAGATAAATAAATATCGTAATCTGTAGTCGGAACGTAGCCTTTATATCTTGCTTCGAAAATATCGTACGATACTTTTACTCCGTTTACTTTACCGTCGGTTTCGTTCAAAATATCCTGTAAGCATCTCATCCCTTGGTTCGGCTCGTTATTATATAAATCTATTATTGCAACCTTTACTTCTTTGTTTTCCATCTAATATTCCTTTATTTTAACAACAAAATACACCGAATAAAGATACGAAATATACACAAACAAGATATTTTGTGCTAATTTTACAAAATTGTAAAAATTACGAAAATTTGCCCTTGAAAAACAGATAATTACTCTTTATTCTGGTAGATTGTTATATTAAATTAAAATTTTACAATGTATAAATATTCTCGAAAGATTTTACCGTTTTTATTCCTTCTGACGTTCTTCGTAATGGCTTTTGTTTTAATGCGCAACACTCCCGTAGCTTACAAAGACTCCACTGAAAAAATTTTTCAACCGCAAACGGTTAACGACTCTGTAAACGGAATATTATGGGAAACGATGGAATGGACAATAACAAATTCAAGTTATTCCGGTAATCCGTTCGACATAATAGCAACCGCTGTTTTTTTACATAAATCTTCCGGAGAAATATTAAGAACGGAAATGTTTTACGATGAAAATGATACATGGAAATTTCGTTTTACGCCAACGAGAACGGGACGTTGGGAATATTCGACTGCAAGCGAAGACCCGGATTTAAACGGATTAAAAGGTGTAATTAACGTAACGGCAAACCCCGATACAACGGTTTACGGATTTCTGACGTACATCGGTTCAAAATATGCTTTGCAAACAGGTGAAAATTTATACAAAGGCTTCTTGCTAAATATTTACATGAACAAAACCAAACCGGAATATTCATTTCGAGAAGGAACGGAATCCGATTTTATTAAATTTGCACAAGAAGCAAAGAACAACGGTTGCAACGCAATTTATTCCCAAGTCGTTGGTAATTCATGGTTTAAATTTCCCACACTAAGCTACGACGAACATAACAGTAAAAATCCCGATCCGGTAACTTTCCGTGCGTTGGAAACAATGTTGAAAGCCGCAAGGAAAGAAAAAGTTCACTTACACATTTGGGCTTGGGGCGATGAAAGCCGGAAACAAACACCGGTGGGCGTCGGCGAAGGAATAAACGGAAAAGAAGACAGAAGATTAATGCGGTATATTGCGGCGCGATTGGGTCCATTGCCCGGCTGGAGTATGGGTTACGGTTTCGATTTGCACGAGTGGGTCGCGAAAGATGGTCCCGACAAAGTACAAACGTGGGCGGGATTTTTAAATTCCCATTTCGGATGGAATCATTTATTATCGGCACGCGGACAAGAATTACTTCTTCCAAATACTATTAACTCATACGACGGCTTCGGCAGAGCGGAAGTCACTTTGTTTACAACAACCTACGGACCGCAAAACTTTGCTGAAGTCTTGGAAGATATTTCCGCCGATTCCTTACATCCACACCTTTACGAAGAAAGGCATACATACAACAGACAAGACGATCCTTCCGCCGGAACAAACGGGGATTGGAATCTTGATATGGACAAAACGCGCAGATTAATGTGGTGGGAAGCAATGAGCGGCGGTATGGGCGGATGGATCGGTTTTTACGAAACTTGGTCGCCCGCTTACGGAGGTTACCCTTATCCGAATCCGGAACAATTAAGAACCCATAGAAAATTCTGGATTGAGAACAACAGATTTTTAATCGATTTCATACCCGATACTACTTTTACAAGCGGTTACGGCTTAAGAACAAAGGACTACAAGCGAATAATCGTTTATCAAGAAAATACTTCTTCCATTCAAATCAATCTCCAAAACTTGCCGCATTCGGTAAAAGCTATAGCCGTCGATACGAAAAAAGAATATTCCGAAACTGATATAGGAACGGTGGAACCCGGAAATTTTATTTGGACGGCGCCGTACAAATCCGATTGGGCTTTGGCTCTGGGCGACTTCTCCGATTTTTATTACCGCAAACAAACCGTTGTTTCGGAAAATCACGAAATTGAAATAACATCGTTTACAGCAGATATAAAAAACAATCTGGTTACATTAAATTGGATAACGGCAAAAGAACTAAACGTTAGCGGTTTTGAAATATTAAAACGAGCTGGAAATAAATCTTGGATTTCAGCAGGTCTGCTAAAATCCGGTGGGAACAGTCTTTTATCTTCCGAATACGAATTTATTGACGAAATTAACGAAAACGATTCACTTATTACTTACGGGTTGAATGTTATATTCAATAACGGAGATTCCGAATTGACCGATACTATACAAGTGTCAATACAAAACGGGAGTAATTCCTCTAAAGAAATACCGAGCGATTACGTTTTGCTTCAAAATTATCCGAATCCTTTTAATGCCGGAACAGTAATTAAAATCGGCTTACCGCTCGAATCTCGCGTAACAATTACGGTATTTAACAATCTCGGCGAAAAAATTAATGTTTTGGTTAACGATGTTTTAACCGAAGGGTTTCATTCTTTTATTTTTCAACCGCACGGTTTGCCCAGCGGCGTTTATTACTACCGCTTCGAAGCCGAATATTTTGTCGAATGGAAAAAAATGATTTTGTTAAAGTAAATTAACATGCCGGCAACAAAACATTTCAAAAGAACGAACAGTATTTTTATATTGAGTAATAAATTTTCATAAAATGAGGTTTACAATGTTTAAACAAATGATTTTGGAAAAACAGCGTCAAGCGGTCGAAATATTAAATGAAAAAAATATCGATATGTGGTTAACGTTCGTGCGCGAGACCGGAAACATTAAGGATCCGATGATGGATATGATTGTCGGTACGGGCGCTACTTGGCATTCGGCTTTTATTATTACAAAATCCGGCGACACAATAGCGATTATCGGCTCTCTGGAAGAAGCAAATATGAAAACGGTCGGTACATTTCAACAAATAATTCCTTATTTAAAATCCGTGAAAGAAGATTTAATTAAAACTTTGGAAAAATACGATCCGGAAAAGATTGCAATCAATTTTTCCAGAAATTCAAGTTTAGCCGACGGTCTAACTCACGGTGTTTATCTTGAATTGGTTGACATTTTAAAAGATACGCCTTACAAATTCCGTTTGATTTCTTCCGAAGAAATTGTTGCCGCGTTAAGAGGCAGAAAATCCCAATCGGAAGTGGATTTAATTAAAAAGGCAATAGATGAAACTTTAATTATATTCGATAAAGTTACGTCTTTCATTCAACCCGGCAAAAGCGAAAAAGACGTAGCCGAATTTGTAAGAAGAATAGTTCACGAAAAAGGATTCGGCTTTGCATGGGACGAAGAACATTGCCCGGCTGTGTTTACCGGTCCCGATACCGCAGGCGCTCACTCGGGACCGACCGATAGAAAAATTCAACGCGGTCATGTTATTAACATGGATTTCGGAATTAAATACAACGGTTATTGCTCCGATTTGCAACGTACTTGGTATGTTTTACGCGAAGGCGAAGAGAAAGCACCCGAAGAAGTTTTAAAAGGATTCAACGTTATCAGAGATTCCATTCAAATGGCGGCCGAAGCCATACGTCCGGGTAAACCCGGTTGGGAAATAGACAAGATAGCACGAGATTACATCGTTAAAAACGGTTACGACGAATATCCGCACGGTCTCGGTCATCAAGTGGGAAGAGTTGCTCACGACGGAGGAGCTTTGTTGGGACCGCGCTGGGAACGTTACGGCAATCTTCCGTATATTCCGATCGAGGTCGGAAACGTTTTCACGATTGAACCGCGATTAACCATTCCGGGCTACGGCATTGCCACTATCGAAGAAATTGTTTGGGTGAAGGAAAACGGAGTGGAATTTTTATCACCGCCGCAAACTGAACTTTATCTAATTAAATAAAATTAACGGGACACTAACTCCCACGAGAGTGGTGTCCCTTTTTTAATATCCGCATTTGCTTTTTTACCGATTACCTCCCTTAAAAATTTCGGATGCAAACCCGCACCGGGACGAATTGAACGGACATTTTCCTCGGTGAATATTTCTCCTTTCTTAATGTCTTTCACTACAAACAATGAACGTGCGTTTTTTCTCGCCTTTTCCATCCTTTCCGTGAACACATATTCTTTCTCTCCCAAAGCTTTCTCTACATCCCGAACGGCATCAACCATTTGTTTGAACTCCGCCGGATCCAAAGAAAACGCCGCATCGGGAGTATCCAATTTTTTATCGAGAATAAAATGCTTTTCGATTATAACGGCACCAAGGGCAACCGAGGCAACCGGAATAGAAGTACCGAGCGTATGATCGGATAAACCTACGGGCACACCGAATTTTTTTTCAAGAAAAGGAATTGTGTTCAAATTCATTTCCTCATAAGGTGCCGGATACGAGGAAGTACATTTCAACAATGCGATTTCGCTGTTGCCTGCTTTATTACAAGTATCAATTGCAAGTTGTATATCTTCCGTCGTTGCTATGCCGGTCGACATTATAACCGGTTTACCCTTCGAGGCAACATATTCGATTAGCGGAATGTCGACTATTTCAAACGAAGCGATTTTATACGCGGGAACATTCATTTCTTCAAGAAAATCAACGGCGCTTTTATCGAAAGGTGAAGAGAAACACACCATTCCCAATTTCTCTGAAAGTTCTTTTAACTTAGGCTGCCATTCCCACGGTGTGTATGCAGTTTGATATAATTCATACAATGTTTTCCCTTTCCACAAGCCGTCCTTTTTAAGAAATATATCGTCGTTACTATTGATTGTTATTGTATCGGGGGTATAAGTCTGTAATTTTACTGCATCCGCCCCGGCTTCTTTCATTGCGTAAATCGTATCAACCGCTAATTCGTAATCTTGTTTGTGATTTGCCGATAATTCCGCTATGATAAATACAGGTTCTTCTTTCCCGATTTTTTTATTTGCTATTTTCATTTACAATATCCATTGATTTTCTAAAATCCAAATATCCTAACGGTTCTCTTCTACCCGAGCGGATTATTTCCAATCCTTTTTCAAATCCTTCGTTAAAAATTAAATCTACAACCGACATAAACGGTATAAACTCTCCGAACAATTGATTATATTGAGGATGCTCGTAATTGTGATAATAAAGTTTGATTCCGCTTTTACCGAAAGCTCCGCCCGGAGTATTTTTCTCGATATATTCCGCACTTCCTCTTGCCGATAAATAATAATCCGCTTTAATTTTCTTACACACGGAAACAAGCCGTTCGTCTTTAGTTCCTTCAATTCCTTCAAGCTCGGAAGAGCGGAGGAAGTTCGTACTTATACCCAACTTGCTTGCAATACTTTTAATAATTGTAATATTCAAGTCGGCTATCGAATTATACTTAACGGAAATCAAATTTTCCAAAACCGGGAAGATTTCCGAAAAATATTTCGATTTTGAATAAGCCCGTTTAATCGAATTCAAATGTTTCGAAATCCACTTTTCTTCGTAATTTATTTTAGCATTCGAGTAAAGTGTTTCGTCGCGGGATTTTGTTTTTTTTACGGGCACGGTCAACATTAATTCACCATTCGCGGTTTTTATTCTGTTACGAACTCCCCAACTTCTTTTTACCAATTGTACATCATCGAAAAACACAAACGTATCCACTTGATCGATCATATCAAAATAACCCAGCCAAGGCAAGTATGTAGGTTGCATTATCGCCGCTTTCATCTCAATAGTATTTCCCGTATTCTTTTTCCAATTTTTCGAAAATTTCCTTTTCCAAGCGAACCGTGTTCGTCGTATTGAATTTTTCGAACGTTACATCTTTTCTTTTAACATTAAATTTTTTAATATAATTATCAATCGTATTTACAATTTTATTCGGATCTTCGCATAAATCCTCATATTTAATTTCAATTAATCTTGAAGGGTTTTCCGAATGTAATATTTCGTTTTTCGCTTCACTTATTCTTTCATTACAATAATATACTTGTCCAATTACTTGTTCGTAAATGTTTTTTTCTTTCAAAAAAACGTATTCTTTGGGTTTAGCGGAAAACCATTCTTCCGGTCGATTGCTTCCAAGCCTTGCTTCCAAAATCGACTGGGCATTGTACAACGGTTCTCTTTCGATTGTTAAAACAACAGCGTTGGAGAAAACCTCGGTCAGATATTTAATTTGCAGCGTAACGGCAACTGCATTTTTGAACGCCACGGGTTTATTCAAGGCTGAATTCATTGAATAAATTACTTTGCGTAAATTTTCGGAATCAATTTTCGTTAATTCCTCTTTGCTTATTTCGTGAGTTTGGGAATATTCGAACCATCGTTTCCAGAAATATCCAAATTCATGGGGACCGATAGTTTCTTTTGTAAAACCGTATTCCGATTCATAGCTGGTCAGAATTCTTTCGCCGAACGGAAAAACTTCGTTGGTAAGCACCAATCCGAACAATGGCGCTTCCCAAAATTTTGCAACGATATTATCTATGTACCCGATATCAAAAGCGGAAACCAATATTTGATAAAGAAGCGTTGTACCCGAACGCGGCGCCCCGGCTATAAAGACGGGGGGAATGTCTTGTTCGGAAGTGTAAAATTCATTTTCCTTTTCGGACAATACTTTGTTCAATTCCGGGATAAGTTTGTGTGTTTTGAATTTTTTCACTTTGTTCATCCAAGTTTTTGTAAAATAATTTCCGCTACTTTATCAACTCCTTTGGGGTTGATTTCCGCGTAAAGTTTTTCCACCATTGCTTTATTTTTACCGGGATTGCTTAAAATTTCATTTAACATAACTTTAATTTTATCGCTCGATATTCCGTTGACGTTTCCAAGAAAATAGCAGTACCCGTGATCTCCAAGATATTTTCCCGACAAATTTTCCCTTTCCGATTCCGATATAATAATATTTAAAGTTTTAGCTACTCCCAATTCCCAAGCGGTTAATCCGCCGGAAGTAATCGCATATTTCGCTTCGGACATAAGAAACGGCATCTTATCCGTATTTATGAAAAGCTCCGTATTAATCTTACTTCCAGAAATCAATTTTTCCAATGTTTCTTTGTTTTCGTAAAGAGCCCCCACAACCACAATTATTTTATCAATGAATTCGGAAAAGTTTTGCAAAATATCGTATACCAAAACAGTCCTGTCCGCTTTATCGGCTCCACCGAAAGAAACAAGAACTATGTTTTCTTTTTTCTCCCAAGAAATATTTTTGTTTTTTATTTCGGTAAACCGGGGATCCAAAATTACGTATTCCGTTCCCAATAACTTTTCCGTATAAGGTTCCGTTGAATACTTCAAATGAGGAGCCATAATGTTTTGGTTCAAAATTATATCGGAATAAAAATGTGTTTTGTTGTAAAACGTAATTGTCATTAGAGCTGTATTTTTGCTTCGCACGGCGAGTTGGAATTCTTTTTTATAAAACAATTCCTTGTCGCTATCCGTAATTAAAATTGATTTTTCGCATCCCGAGTTTTTAATAATACCGGTTAATACTCCGGTTTCGTTTTCCGTATTGTCGATTTGCACCGTACCGAATCCTTTCTCTGCGA
This sequence comes from uncultured Melioribacteraceae bacterium, assembly GCA_964553325.1. Taxonomy (GTDB): domain Bacteria; phylum Bacteroidota; class Ignavibacteria; order Ignavibacteriales; family Melioribacteraceae; genus BMS3ABIN04. The sequence continues at coordinate 13,752 of CAZKKI010000041.1, forward strand.
GCTCTATTTTGTAACGTTCGGGTATTTCGTTATAAATAAAAAACGGTTTCACTCCCTTTTGCATAAGTTTATCAGCAATCAATCTGCACCTAACCAAGTGTCCACTGCCGATTTTTCTATTGGCATCAACTCTGAAAAATGCACATTTATTAGGTTGTCTGTTCAAATTATTTTACGTTTATAAATCTTTTAATTCTTTTTGTTTAACGTGCATATTAATTTTTTGTAAATCCGGTTCTTTTTCCACGATTTCCAAAACGTCGGTCCAACTCGCATTTTCGGGATTTTGGAGTCGTTTAAAAATCTCCCGAATAAATTTCAAATCATCGTTCGTATCGACCGTCCAACGTAAATGATCGAGCGGTTTTCCTTCTTTTTCGAAACTGCAAAGTTTAAAAATTTGAGGATGCTCGCGGATATAAGGCATAACGTGAACGCGCTCGTATGGTTGAGTTGCTTCACGCCATGCTTTTTCCAATGCTGAGAATTTCACAAACGAAAATCCGATACCGCGGGGATAAGTACGTTTTAACGTATTCGCACAAAAGTCGTATTTATCAATATTGTCGAGAAACCGCGCCAATACTTTATCGATTAAAGCCGGATCGATTAACGGGCAATCGGATGTAACGCGCCCGACGAGTTCAACTCCGAAATGTTTCGCCGCTTGATAATATCTATCGAGCACATCATTCTCGCTCCCTCGAAAAAACTTTACATCGTATCGCTTCGCCTCTTCTACAATTGCATCGTCAAGTTTGTTGGAAGTCGTGGCAATAATAATATCATCCGGCAGTTTCGCATTTTTCAATCTTGTGATAACCCATCCAAGCATGGATTTCCCTTCGATATCCATCAACACTTTATCGGGCAACCGACTTGAGCCGCGCCGGGCTTGAACGATTATAGCCGTATATGGTTTTTCATTCATACGGATTTTCACTTTACAAGTTCGAAAAAAGTTTCCGCAATATATTTCAAATCTTCATCCGTAAGCGACGGATACATAGGAATGGAAATTTCACGTTCGTAAAATTTTTCCGCTACCGGAAAATCGCCTTTTTTGTATCCGAATTTTTTCTTGTAATACGGTTGCAAATGAACCGGAATGTAATGTACTTGTCCGTAAATATTTCTTTCCTTCAACTTCAGAAACAATTCCCTTTTATCTATTTCAAGCTTATCGAACTTAATTTGCAAGGGGTACAAATGATAAGCGTGTTTTACTTTTTCATCGACATACGGAATAATAAAATTTTCGTCGGTTCCAAAAGTTGCATTATAAAATTCGGCTATTTCCCTACGGCGCTTAACGAACGCATCCAATTTATTAAGTTGGGAAATGCCAAGAGCGCATTGGAAATCCGTTATTCTGTAATTATATCCTAACCAGTGCATTTCGTAATACCAAGGTCCGTCGTTTTGTTCCAAATACTTCACGTCTTTTGTCATTCCATGTGTTCTTAAAATTTTAATTTTTTCATCTATCTCTTTGTTATTTGTTAATACCGCTCCGCCTTCCCCGGTTGTAATATGTTTTACCGGGTGAAAACTCTGAATCGCTACATCGGCAAAATCCACAGCATACTTTAAATTGTTTTTATATTCCGCACCGAGAGCATGACAATTATCATTAACGAGTTGAAAACCGAATTCATCGGCCAATTGTTTCAAAGCCTCCCAATCGCAAGGATGCCCCGCATAATCAACCGCAACAACCGCTTTAATTTTTTTACCTTGCGAATCGTAGCTTCTTAATTTTTCTTTCAATTTAGGAATGGAGATAGTGTATGTTTTTTCATCGATATCAACAAAATCGGGCGTCGCACCGGAATAAATAATACTGTTTGCACTGGCAAGGAACGTTATAGGTGTTGTAAGTACAATATCGCCGGGTTTCCAATTCAAAGCCAAAGCCGTAAGATGTAAAGCCGCTGTACCGTTACTTACGGCGGAAACATACCCGGCACCGAACTTTTCGGCTAACGCTTCCTCGAATTTTTTTACGGTCGGACCTTGTGTTAGCCAATCCGATTTTAAAATTTCCAATACGGCATCAATATCCGAGGCATCGATGCTTTGTTTTCCGTATGAGTAAATTTTATTCGACATTTTCTTCAATTAATTTTCTTAATTCTTCAACCGTAAGAAATTTCTCATTTGTTCCGCTGCTGTATCTAAAATCGAGTTCGCAAAACTTTCCGGGCTTATCGTTGCTTTCCAATCTGAACTTTTCGATATCCCATAATTTTGTAGCAGGTAAAATAACGTAGTAATCATCGAATTCGATAGTATTAATCGCATCGGTTTCGGTAATCATTTCTTCGTGAATTTTTTCTCCCGGACGAATTCCTACTATTTCAATTTTACATTCGGGTGCAACGGCTTTAGCTACATCGACAATCCTGTATGAAGGAATTTTCGGAACGAAAAGTTCCCCGCCCCACATTTTATCAAGGCATTTTAAAACAAAGTCAACACCTTCTTGCAACGTAATATTAAACCTTGTCATTCTCTCGTCAGTAATCGGAATAACTCCTTCATTTTTCTTCTTCATAAAAAAGGGAATAACGGAACCTCTGCTGCCCATAACGTTACCGTAACGCACAACGGAAAATTTTATATCCCTTTTACCTTTGTAATTGTTTGCGGCAATAAACAACTTGTCGGAAGCCAATTTTGTTGCACCGTAAAGATTAATGGGCGCTGCGGCTTTATCGGTGCTTAACGCAATAACTTTTTTTACGTTTGCATCCATCGATGCAGAAATAACGTTCTGACCGCCGATAATATTGGTCTTAACAGCCTCGAACGGATTATACTCCGCTGCCGGTACTTGTTTTAATGCGGCGGCATGAATTACAATATCGACGCCGGCCATCGCCATCTTTAACCTTTCCAGATCGCGCACATCACCGATAAAATAGCGCATCAACACACCGTCTTTTTCGAACTTACCGGATTGTTGCATTTCAAACTGTTTCAATTCATCCCTACTGTAAATAATAATTTTCTTCGGGGTGTAACGTTTAAGCACCGTAGAAATAAATTTTTTACCGAACGATCCCGTACCTCCCGTAACCAGTATAGTTTTGTCGTTAAGCATAATTATCAACCGAATTAATTTTTAGAACTAATTATATTTTGATTTTTTCGAACGCATCAATATAACTTTTTTCGCTCGCATTTAAAATTTTTGCATCCAGAGTTTTTGCATATTCTTTAAGCACAAAATAACCTTTGAAAGCCAAGTGTAATTTTCTGAAAATATCGTGGATATAATATTCTTTACCGTCCAAATGATACATAGGTTTTACTTGCTTCGAATTGTCATAAAAGTGTTCATGATTTACCAGCACATTATTATTTTCGTCCACCTTAATTTCCTCGTGCCACGAATGATCGGCACCGAATAAATAAATTGTTTTGAATCCCATATTTAACGCCAGAAATATTGCCGGCACCAAAACGTTATACGGACGCGGCATTCCCAAATTCAATTTGAATAAGAAATTGCTAACCGATTGCAAACCTTCAACCGGAGTTTTATTGTAATACACAACGCTCAAATGTCTATTTTCATCAAATAAGTTTTTCCACAATTCTGTTTTACCGGCTTCGAAGGGAACAAAAATTTTCATATCCCAAGTTGTTTTAGCAATCAAATCTGTAAAAAGTTTTTTCCGATTTTGTTTATGCATATCTGTCGTTGTGTCAATCCAAAATTCCGGTGCGTTCAATATATAATAAGCAGGTTTCACCTTTTCGTAAAAAGGCGAATTAATAAAATAGTTAACGGCAAAAATTTCTTTGTCGCCGCGAACAATAAAATCGAGTTTTTCGTTAAGGGTTTTTCTAAGCGAAGGTCCGTTAGCTAAAATTATACATTCGTTAGTTTTTCCGCGTGGAAGTTTCGTCTTGATTCGGGAAAGCAAAATTACCTTCGCAATAGACATTAACGATTGAAATCCTTGCTCGATTTTATTTTGCAAATTGTTATTCATATTCCTTTTTGAAAAATCCCTTCAAAATATAATATCTAAATAAAACAACATATTTTGCTTTTTCAAATTCACCTTTCAGCACATAACCGCCGGCAATCAAAAGAGACGCAAAAAATTTAAACACAAATTCGGCAAATTTTAACAGAAATGCGGTTAAACCGATTTTCATCGTTCTTATTTTTTCGCTAATGCCGATTCCATAGCTAAGTTTTTTGATGTACGATTTTTCCAATCTGTAATCGTCAATGTGGTGATGAACCGTTATATTAGGTAAATAAACAATTCCAGCTCCGTTTGCTTTGAGTCTTTCGAAAACATCTTTTTCTTCGCTTGCCAAACCGACACGACCTTTTCTTCCGAGCTCCGTATCGAACATACCGAACTTATCGAATACCGTTTTGCGAAACGACATATTGCAACCTACTGGATATTTATTTTTCGGAAACGGTTTTATTTTATCACCGTAATCTATTTTTGTTACCAAGCCCCATAGATACGGAGAAAGCCAAGCCGGTTCGCTTCCTCCGCCGAAAACTGGTTCCACTTTTCCACCTATTGAAACAACGCCCGGGTTGCTTTCAAAATAACCTTTTATATTTTTCAGAAAATCATTTTCCACTTCCGCATCATCATCCACAAACGTAATTATTTCGTATTTGGCTTCTTGTATGCCTCTGTTTCTTGCAAACGACAACCCTTGTTTTTCTTCGAACACGTAACGAACATCGAGTCCGGGATTTTCTTCAATAAATTTTTCAACAATATTTTTAGTATTATCTGTAGAATTATTGTCAACCACAACAATCTCAAATTCTTCAGGCGAAAGCGTTTGATTTTTGTAAGAATCCAACGCCAACTTCAAAAACTTCTCTCGATTGTATGTACAAATAATCACAGAAATTTTCATCATTATTTTCCGGAATTAAAGAAAAAAGAAGTTATTTCTTTGATTATATCTTTCGGCGAACCCAGCTTACCGCGAATCCTTTTTATCGTGTCCAATTCAATATTTTCATAAAACCCGATATAAAAAAGAACAAAAGGAAAAATTAAAATAACGGCAAACCTTATAACGAAATAAACAATAAAATTAAAATCTTTAATCGATAGCGTTACGAAATATAAAACAACCCCGCTCAATATCAACTTGATTATTTTCACGTTTTCAAACGGAACGGGATAAAATTTATTCGAAATAATTTGAGCCGATAAATAAAATAGAACAAACGAAAGCAACGTTGTAAAAGCCGCCGCCATTATTCCGTAATGCGGAATAAGTAAAAAATTCAGAACGATGTTAAAAACGGCAAAGAACAAAGTAAGAAGTCCGATATAGCCGGTTTTTTTCGTCAGCATCATCCCGAGTGAAGTAATGTTTCTCATTCCGCTAAACACATAAGCAAATACAATTAACGGAACAACGACGTACGCCGAATAATAATCGCTCTTCAAAGCAAGTACTTTTACAATTTCTTCGGCGAAAAGCGATAGCGCCAATCCGGCCCAAACACCGACGAACGTCATGTAAGTCAACAATTTACTGTAATACCTTTTATCGCCAGGCTCACCGTAAACTTTATAAGCAGAAGGCAACAGCGCAGTATTAAACGGCATAATTAAAAACATATTGAGTGCACCGGCAATTCTATATCCGAAGTCGTATAACCCCACTTGCGTTGAGTCTTTCAGATATTGAATTATGTAACGGTCGCTCAAATTCAACAACATAATTCCGATTGCACTAAATATTAACGGCAATCCGAACGAGACGGATTCTTTAAATATTTGATTATCAAAACTTAATTTCATTTCTTTCAATGTTGAAGGTAGAAGAATCGTTAAAATTATCAGCTCGCTCAAAATGTAAGCATATAAAATTCCTTCGATTCCGTAACCGGCAAAACCGACGAAATAAATAATCAATAGAAGTACTGCCGAAATTTTAATTAATGTTACAACGGTAAAAAAGACCGATCTTTCGTCGGCGCGAAGTTTCGCCATCAAAATTGTGGTTAATACTCTCACCAGTACAACAATCAATCCGAGTTTATAATAAACGGAATAGTTTTGGGGAATGAACAATGATTTGAAAATATAATCTTGGGAAAAATACAACACGGATAAAAGAACGATGTTAACAAGCAGCACGCTTGCAACGATTGTAAAAAAAGCTTGTTTTCTTTTTTGTTTGAATTCAGGTGAATTGTTGAACATAAGAATCGAGTTGGGTTGACCGAAAGTAAGAACAATAACGAGAATATTTATCGTGATATCGATAATTCCGAAAATTCCGAATTCGGCAACGGATGCCAATTTCATCGAATAGAGCGGAAGCGTAATCAGTCCGATCGCCTTTTGCGCAGCGTTTCCTATACCGTAAACGG
>CAZKKI010000042.1:0-31485 GCA_964553325.1 uncultured Melioribacteraceae bacterium
TAAATGAAAAAACAAAATTTGCCGAAGAAATAGAACAAAGGTTGAATGAATATGAAAAAAGAATGGAGAATTGCAGTCTCTCCACCCAGGAAAAAGATGAATTGATAAATAAACTTCAACAAAATATTTCGCTTCTCGAAAAAGCCGAGCAGAGTTTGCTCGAAGATAAAGCTCAATACGAAAAAACAATTGAAGAGCTGAACGAAGAACTTTCTAAACTTGGTTCTTCCGTGGAGGAATATAAATCTAAAGTTGAAGAACAAAATGAAATAATTTCGAAACAGAGCAACGAATTGAGCGGACTTTATGCCGAGTTCGAAAATTATAAAAACAAACTTTCCGAAAACGAACAAGCCAACGGAGAATTAAAAGAAAGGTTAGAACAACTCAAACAAAAAGAAGAAGCGCTGGCGGATGCCGAAGCGAAACTTTCGGAATACAACGAAAAATTCGAAGCTCTGCAAAATGAACTGAATGCCTTCAAAGAAAAAGCCGAAGAATACGAACAATTATTTAACGCTCAAGATGAAGAAGTAAAAATCCGCGAAGAGGAAATCGCCAAGCTGAAAAAAGAAATCGGGGAACTTGAAGACCGGCTTCATAATTATTCTTCCAACAGTAACGAACTGCAACAGCGACTTGAGGAATATGACAAAAAGCTTAAAGAGAAAGAAGCCGAACTGGTTCATAACCGCGGAATAATAGAAGAACTGCAAAACCAGATTAATCGACTGAACGAAAAACTGGCGAACGTATCCGCTTCCGAAAGTGAAAATGGAGAACGTGTTCGTGAATTTGAAGCAAGAATTTCAGAGCTTGAGAAAGCAAAAGAAGAACTTTCACAAGCAGAACACGAAAAAATGCTGCAGATCGAAAGTCAGAAAAAACAATTGGAAGCTTTACGTGAGAAATTGAACGAATATCAAAATATCAACAAGAAAAACGCGGTTGAAATAGAAGCCAAGAACGAACTGATAAAGAGTTTGGAAAGTTATATAAAAGAGTTGGAGGTTTCATCCAGTCAGCAAAGCGGATACGATGAATTAACCGCGAAAATAGAAGAGTTGAGTAAAAAGATAGAAGAACAAAAAGAAATAATAAACAACCAAAGCGAACAACTCGCTAAATTAAAGTTGGAAAAAACAGAATTTGAAATGCTCGACGCTCAAAGAGAGCAAATTATTGAAAATCAAAGTCAGAAAATAGCCGAACTGCGAGGTTTGGAAGAAAAATTTGAAAAATTGAAAAGAGAAAAAGATGAAGATACCGAATATTTGAAAAAACAAATCGAAGACTTGCGTGAAAAAATTTCGATTGATGAAACCGAATTAAGACAAAAAGAAGAAATGATTGAACGGCAAGTTCAAAAAATAGCGGAACTTGAAGCAATGCTCAACGATCAACAATCCGCTCAAATTCCCGAAGAAAACAGCGGTTTCGAAGAACCGGAAGAGTTTGCCGAACCGCCGGTTTCGATTGATGATATAGACAAAATGTTGGACGAAGAAAATAATGCCGAGATATACGACGAACCACCAGCTCAGGAAGAACAATTCGAAGCTCCGGAATTTCACGGAGAGCCGCTGATTCCGGAAGAAGAATACGAAGAACCGGAACATAACGACAATGTTGATAAAATCGATTATGAAGCGGGTCGTGAAGAAGAATTTGTGAGCAAATGTATAGACGAAGTTTGTATTGTAACGGTTAATCTTCCTCGGGCAACAATGGATAAAGCGTTGGAATTCAAAGAATATATGCAAAATCTCATAGAAGAGGGAAACCATAAATTCGTAGTGGACTTAACCCGTTGCGAATTCGTGGATTCTACAATGCTGGGAGTTTTGGTAAATGCGCTCAAAAAAGCAAAATCGAGAGGCGGAGACCTCAAACTGGTTTGGGACGATCAAACCGAATCGTCAATGTTTTACATAACAAGAATGGATAAAGTGTTTAACATTTTCAGCGACCTGACAAATGCGGTCGCGAGTTATAAAGAACATTAATTTATTTAAGGGGAACGTTTATACTTTGGCGTTCCCGTTTTATTGAATTTGGGTAATCGCCCTTTTGGTAAAACGAATAGGGAGGAAATATGGACAAATCGAAATTACCGTCATATAATTCAAAAATTGTAAAAACATTATGTTGGGTTTTAATAGTCGGGTCGGTTTTATTTTTATTAAAACCCCTTTTTATGCTTGATGCATATTTAGGTGTTTTCAATAAATATCAAATTACAAGAAATTTTAATCCGCCATTCGAATATAATTTTACATATTTCTTGGTTTCTGTAACTTTAGAGATGATTCTAAGCATTGCCGTATTTGTATCTGCAGCGTTTGTATTGAAGTTCGATGAAGCGTGGAGAAAAATACTAATTTATAGTTTGGCAGCATTGATAATAGAATTGTTTGTTTCGCCTCATTTGATATTAAATGCGTTATGGTTTTCTGTTATAATCTCGTTGTTTTTTGTTTCCGTAATTATCGTTTTATCGAAAAAAGAAATAAAAGTTTTATTTGGCGCAGCATAAACTGCTGTTCAAACCGCCGCCGTTGTTGGCGCGCAAAACCGTTAAGTTTAGATAGTGAATTTATGGATTAACCTAATAGCATAGAATTAAGCCGCAGTGTTTATCAAATCATTAGTGGCGGTAGGTAAACATGGCTTATCGGTAACACGTTTCTGCCCTCCCTCCCCCAAAACCCAAGCAAGATGTTTAACATTGAAAAATTTTGTTTTGTGGTTTACTTGTCCAACAAGATTAGTTTCCGTATTTTAATTTTTAGTACTTTTGTAATAGACGATTTTTCACCCATAGCCGGTTAAGTCAACTATCATGTTTAAAAAAGATTTATTCCCGCCAAAAGTTTTTTTATTCTTATTGTTATTAAATGTTATTTCCTACGCTCAAACGGAAAAAGCCTCCGAACCGGTTTTTTCGTTGGAGAGCGGATTTTATAATTCCCCCGTTACATTAAGTATAAGCTCACAAGAAGAGGGTTCGAGAATTTATTACACCTTCGACGGTTCCGTTCCGAATGATAAATCCGCATTGTTCACATCGGAAATACAAATTAATCGAACGGGCGTAATAAAAGCTGTAGTATACGCGGAGGGTTTACAGCCGAGCGAAATAGTAACGAAAACATATTTTATAGATGAAAATTTTACATTTCCCGTTTTTTCCATTTCCACGGATCCGTCCAATTTGTGGGACCCGGATTCCGGTATTTATGTTGAAGGACCAAATGCCGAACCGGAATATCCGCACTTCGGAGCAAATTATTGGCAGGATTGGGAAAAACCGGCATTCATCGAAATGTTCGAACCGGATGGGAATATAGCATTTTCCGAAAATTGCGGTATAAAAATTTTCGGAGGATGGAGCCGGGCACATCCGCAAAAATCGTTGGCGGTTTTTTTCAGAAAAGAATACGGTAAAAAGAAAATATCATATCAACTGTTTCCGGACAAGCCGATATACAATTTCAAATCGTTTATTCTCAGAAACAGCGGAGACGATTGGCCGGCAACTATGTTTCACGATGCACTACTCCAAACTATTGTCGAAAATCTCGATATCGAAACTCAAAGTTACAGACCGGCAATTGTTTTTCTAAACGGTGAATATTGGGGGATTCAAAATATTCGGGAAAAAATTAATGAAGACTATCTGGAGGAACATTTCGGCGTCGATTCTAAAAAAGTGGATTTGCTCGAAAACAATTCTCTTGTACTGGAAGGTAGTAATGACGATTATCTCGAGTTACTCGATTTTGTTTCGAACAACGATCTTTCCGTCGATGCGAATTATGAGTTTGTAAAGTTAAAGATGGATATAAGTAATTTTATCGATTACCAACTTTCGGAAATATATTTTAACAATACCGATTGGCCGGGAAACAACGTTAAATATTGGCGGGATTACGAGCACAAAACCGGTTGGAGATGGATTTTATTCGATACCGATTACAGTTACGGATTTGTCAATCCCGACGATTACTCCGATAACACACTTGCTTTTGCAATGGAAGAAGACGGTCCGGATTGGCCGAACCCGCCGTGGTCGACGCTTTTGTTAAGAAAATTAATTCGTAATCAAGAATTCAAAAATGAGTTTGTCGCCCGCTATTCCGATTACGCCAACACGATTTTCAAATCCGATAACATTTTACCGATGATCGATATGTTTAAGCAAAAATTGGAACCTGAAATCGACAGGCATATTGAAAGATGGGATGCGTTCGATAGAGAAAGCTGGGAGCGCGAAATAAACATAATGAAAAATTTCGCCGTACAACGGTTAAGTTATCTTACCGAGCACTTTCGTCAAACACTGAATCTCGACGATCTAATTACAATAACGGTAAACAACGAATTTCCCGCTTTCGGTTCGGTAAAAATAAACACGGTTATACCGGATGAATATCCGTGGTCGGGTAATTATTTTAAAAGCATACCCGTTAAACTGAAAGCTATTCCGAAACCCGGATTCGAATTTGTTGAGTGGAGCGGAGATATAAGTTTCGGAGCAAATACGGTTGTAATAACACCGGAACAACCTCTAAACGTAACGGCGGTATTTGCACCGGGTTCATCGACAAACAGGATTGTAATAAACGAAATAAATTATAATTCGGCTTCCGATTTCGATCCGGAAGACTGGGTGGAGCTTTATAACAATTCTCCGGACGATATTGATGTTTCCGGTTGGATTTTTAAAGACGAAAAAGAAACCCACTCGTTTGAAATTCCGGAAAACACCGTTTTGAAAAGCGGAGAATATTTGGTTCTGGCAAAGGACACTATTCTTTTCAAACAAAGTTTTCCGGAAGTGGAAAATTTTGTCGGTCCTTTTGTTTTCGGATTGAGCGGCGGGGGCGAAAAAATACGACTTTATGACGATGCTATGAATATTATTGATTCTTTGACATACGACGACAAAACACCTTGGCCAGAAGAAGCCGACGGCGAAGGGAAAACACTTGAACTTTTTAATCCCAACCGCGATAATTCAGTGCCCGAAAATTGGCATGCTTCGTTAACCGAGCACGGAACACCAGGTTCACAAAATTCCGTGTTTACTTCGGTCAACGAGAAGAAATTAACGATTCCGGAAACTTTTGTTCTAAAACAAAATTACCCGAACCCGTTTAATCCCGCTACTAAAATAAAATACGGTATTCCTTCCAATGTTAACGGCGAAAGGATTAATGTAAAATTAACCGTTTACGATGTTTTAGGCCGGGAAATTATAACGCTCGTAAACGAAAAACAAACTTCCGGCAACTATGAAATAATTTTCGATGCGAATTCGGTTGGAGTTGGATTACCGAGCGGAATATATTTCTATAAATTAACAGCCGGAACTTTTGGCGCGGTTAAAAAAATGGTTTTAATGAAATAACAACAACTCCCGTTGAGCTTGATTTCGGCAAAAGTCCAATACCCCGAACAACAAAGCAATGATAATAAAGCGGAAATTGTTTTTTTAATATCCCGATCATAGTTTGTGATTAAAATACTTAAATTCATAATAAAAAATGTTTTGCTATGATTAAGTTTATTACAATTTATTCGTTTTTACTTTTTGTTTTGATTTTTCTTCCATCTATTCTATTCGCCCAACAAGATACGACAAAAGTGAAACCGGTTCTCATCGAGTTGAAAGACGGTTCAAAAATTACGGGTGTTATTTTAGAGGAAACCGAAGAAACACTTGTTGTAAAAACGGAAAAAGACTTGGAGATTAAATTTTCCAAAGACAAAATCAAATCGCGTAGAATCTTAAATAACAAAACAAAAGATCAACCGAATGAAACAAGCGATTTTAATGAGCACAGGTTGTTAATATCCTCAACCGGCAAAAACTTAAAGAAAGGTACCGTTTACTTTGCCGTTTATGAATTGTTTTTGCCGGTCGTTGGCGTTGGAATTACTGATTTCTTTTCGGTTTCGGGGGGTGTTTCCTTAATACCCGGAGCTAAAAATCAATTGGTTTATCTTTCCCCGAAGTTTACGTTTATAAATCGCAAAAACTTTTACGGATCAATCGGTGCTGTTTTTATAGGCGCTTTCGGCGAATCTTTCGGAACAATACTTTATGGTTCCGCTTCCTACGGTAATGAAGATTACTCGGCAACGTTTGGTTATGGAACATCAATATTTGAAACAGAAATATTTTATTCTTCAATAATTACACTTGGAGGCGAAGCGAAAATTTCGCGCCGCACCAAAATTATATCGGATAACTTTTATTTTGTGTTTGCGGACGAATTTATTTACATGCTCGGCTTCAGGGTATTCGGAGAAAATTTAGCTGGAGAGTTCGGATTTTTTTATCCATGGAGCTCTAATCATTCGTCGCACGGGTTTCCCTTTATTCCTTGGTTAAGTATTTCATATAAATTTTAGATAAAACTTTTTTATGCTCCAAGGCTTTCCATTCTTTTTTCTAAAACCTCCGAAGTTTTAATCAATTTAACGCCGCGTTCTTCTAATTTCTTAAGTGTTCTGATTCCGTCTTCCGGATCAACCGCTTTTATTGCATCTTTCACTATCGAAAGTTTATAACCTCTGTTCAACAAACTTTCGGCAGCCGCTTTTACGCAGTAATCCGTTGCCACGCCGTATAAAACTATTTCTTTCGGGTTTACTTCTTTCAGCAAGTCGTCTACAAACGGGTTTGAAAAAACGTCAAAAGTGTTTTTGGTGAAAATTATTCCGTTTAAATCTTCCAAGTTGATTTTCCGTTTTTCTCCCGAGTAACTTAAAACAACGGCGTTCGGCAAATAAGTTTCTTTAATTTTTCTGTTTCCCGCCGAACCGCTTAAACAATGTGGAGGAAATTGTTCGAACTCGGGATCATCTTCGGGATGCGAATCCGCTGAGGCAAATACCGGAATATTGTTTTCGATTGCAAATTTGGTTAAAAGTTCTAAATTCGGAATGATTTCTTCCGCGCCGTTCACATAAAGTTTCCCGGCGGGCATTATAAAATCGTATTGCGTATCGATATCGAAAAACAACAAATCGTTTTTCTTCATCTTACTTTCCCCCGTTGTTTTGTGTAAAATATTTTTTCCGAATCTCGCTTAATATTTTTTCCAAATGAGCGGAAAATTCGATTTTGAAATCCGCTTTATTATAAAGATTGAAAAAGTTTTCCGGCAGTTTTTTTAAATTTTCTAACGCGTATTTTTTAGTTTTTTCCAAGCCCGGAAATTCTTTAATCCGCACACCGTTTTTAACCCATTGATGCAGAAGTTTGTTTCCGGCCGGTTGCGTTCCGGAGTTAACCAAATCGATGATGTCTTTCTCGAAATATTCGTTTTTTTCTATTCTGTAAATTTGTTTTTTCCCGGGATAAGTTTGTTTATCCGGACTGAATTTAGCTTTGAAAATTCTACCTTCGTTTCCCGCAACTTCCACCAATTTATAAACAACCGGAATGTAAGGTGCATCGGCGGAAGTGGAAAGTTGAGTGCCGACGCCGAACGAATCTATTGGAGCTTTTGCTTTAACGAGCTTTTCGATTTTATATTCGTTCAAATCTCCACTGACGATAATTTTTGCGTCTGCAAATCCGTTATCGTTTAAAATTTGCCGGACCGTTTTGCTTGTTTTTTCCAAATCGCCGCTGTCGATTCTTACGCCGATGAATTTATAACCGGTTCGCGTTGCGTTTTTTGCACCTTCGATTGTATTGTAAGTATCGATTAAATAAATCGAGCTTTCGGGAAAAACCTCGGAATATTTTCTAAAGGCCTCGAGTTCGCTTTCGAATGCCAGCGTCCACGAATGTGCCGCCGTGCCGTAAACGGGAATTCCGAATTTATATCCGGCCAAAACGTTCGAAGTGCCGATACAACCGGCAATGTAGGAAGCGCGGGCGGCTAAAACTCCCGCCTCGGGTCCGTGTGCTCGTCTACTGCCGAATTCCATAATGCCTCTGAACTTACCGTCGCTTTGTGCCGCTTGAACTATTCTCGAGGCTTTCGATGCTACAGATGTTTGAAAATTTATTGCCGTGAGCAAATATGTTTCCAAAATTTGCGCTTCGATTAACGGCGCTTCGATTTGTAAAATCGGTTCGTTTGCGAAAATTAATTCTCCTTCTCTGACGGCGTAAATATTTCCGGAAAACTTAAAATTCTCCAAATATTTGAAAAAATCGTCGCCGACGTTTTTAAATTGATTGAGCGAGCGGAGATATTCTATTTCGTCTTTTTCGAATTTAAGATTGATAACAAATTCAATTGCATCTTCAACGCCTGCGGCAATCAAATAGTTTCTGTTTTCGGGAAGGTAGCGTGAGAACAATTCAAAGGTAACGTAAGGATTGTAGTTGTGGTGGAAATAACCGGCAGCCATGGTTAATTCGTACAAATCAACAAGCAAAGCGCTATCCGAGTTGAAATTGTTCATTGTTTTATGCCGGTGAAATTAATCGTTCTTTTTAATTTTGTAAATTGCGGAAGTTAACGGAACCGTAAAAGTGAATGTTGAGCCTTCTCCTTTTTTGCTTTCGCACCAAATTTTGCCGTGATTTCTTTCAATTAACTCTTTACACAAAATTAGCCCCAAACCCGTTCCCCGTTCTTCGCTTGTTCCTATTGTTGAATGATGAACGTCTATCCTGAATAATTTGTTTAGATTGTGCTTTTCTATGCCCACTCCGGTATCGTGAATGCTGATTTCAACGAAACCGTTTGATATTCTTGCCGATATTGTAACCTTACCGCCCGGATAATTAAATTTCAAAGAGTTTGTAAGCAGGTTTTGCAGTACGGAAGTCAGCATATTTTGATCCGCATAAACGAACAGGTTTTCCCTTACAAGGTTTTCGATTTTGATGTCTTTGTTCATCGCTTTGAATTCAATAAAACCAATCGTATTATCTATTAGCTTTTTGATATCGAAACTGGAGGGATTAAATTCGATTTTACCGTTTTGAATACGTGCCCACTCCAACAGATTTTGAATCAGCTCGTAAACCTTGCGGATGGAGCGATTCATATTTTCAAAAGCGTTTTGTATTTCTTCTTTCGAAAGATTTTTCAGTTCGTTCTGCAACCATTCGGAATAACCAAGCAGTGAAGAAAACGGACTTTTTAAGTCGTGAGCAATGATTGAGAAAAATTTATCTTTGTTTTTGTTGGAAATTCTTAATTCTTTTTCCGATTTACGCAATGCCGCCTCGGTTTTTTTGCGCGCGTTTATTTCGTTTTCCAATTCGATGGTTCTACGCTTTACAAGTTTCTCCAGTTTTATGTTTTGTCGTTCAATCGTTTTGATTCTGATACGGAATATCCAGAAAATCAATCCGGCCGCCAAAAGTATTACCGAAATCCGGAACCACCATGTTAACCAGAAAGGTGGAATAATTTCAATAACGATGGACGTCCCGCTTTCATTCCAAACCCCGTCGTTGTTCGATGCTTTTACGCGGAAAACATAAACTCCGGGATCGATATTCGTATAATAAGCGACACGGTTGTTCCCGTTATAGACCCATTCGTCGTTAAATCCTTCAAGTTTATAGGCATATTGATTTTTAAGGGGATTCGAATAATCGAGCGCCGCAAACTCAATGGCGAAAGTATTTTCGTCGTAATTAAGTTTAATTTTTCCGAATTTTTTAATTTCTTCCTTGAATTTGATATCCTCGTTGAATCTCCTAACCGAAGTAATCACGACTTGCGGTTTAAGTTTGTTGATTGTTATTTTTTCCGGGTCGAAAATTGTGAGCCCTTCCAAACCACCGATTACGATTGAACCGTCTTTTAATTTTGCTCCGGCGGAATTAAGTTGATCGGTAACCAAACCGTCGCTTTCGAAGTAATTGTTAAATTCCAAATCGTTCAATTCAAGTCTGGTCAATCCTTTGTTTGTACTAATCCATAAGTGGTTATAGTTATCGGGTGTGATTTTCTGAACCGAATTGTTTGCTAGCCCTTCTTCTTCCGTAAAAGAATAAAATTTATTTTCCTCATAAACATATTTGTTTAACCCGCCGCCGATTGTTCCTATCCACAAGTTACCGAATTTATCTTCCAAAATTGTTTTAACCGCATTGTTGCTAAGCGAGTACTTGTTGTTTTTTTCGTGGCGGAAATGCAAAAATTCGTTTTTTGCAGGATCGTATAAATTTAACCCGCCGCTGTTTGTTCCTATCCACAGATTTTTCCGACTGTCTTCATAAATAACCGAAATTATATTTTCGCTTACGGTTGTTGTGTCGCCGGCTTTATGAAGATAACGCGTAAACTTCATGCTGTCTCTGTCGAGTAGATTCAGTCCGCCGCCCCAAGTACCTATCCACAAGTTGTTTTTGCTGTCTTCGTAAATGCACGAGATGTTATTGTAGCTTATGGTCGAAGGATCGTTATAGTCGTGTTTGAAAACTTCGAATGTTTCTTTTTCCCTGTCGAATTTGGCTAAACCGTCGTATGTTCCAACCCAAAGATCGTTGTTGGTGTCAATAAGAATGCTCCAAACGATATCGTTCGGTAGAGTGCCGCTTTCTCCGGGAACGTTTACGTAATGAACAAAGGAGTTTGTCTTTCGGTCGTATTTGTTTAATCCTCCGTTCCATGTTCCTATCCACAAAATGCCGTTGGAATCTTCACATACGGATAAAACTTCGCCGGCGGAGAGGCTGTTTTCTGAATTATACGGATCGTGTTTAAGGTTTATGAAATTTTGTTTGAAAGGAGAAAATTTGTTTATTCCTTTGCCCGAACCCACCCAAATGTTGCCGGTTCTGTCTTTTAATATGGCATGAATCCAATTATCGGAAATACCGTCAGGGTTAGTCGGATTATACAAAATTTGTGTAAGAGAGTTTTCGATTAAATTTATGTGAAATAATCCGCTGTGATGAGTTCCCACCCAAACTTTTCCGTTATCGTCAATCAATATCGACTGTACGGCAATCGAATTCAGTATTTGCATCGTGGTATCGGTGAACTCTTCAAACTTTTCTTTTTCCTTGTTAAATTTTAATAGACCTTGGTTAGTTCCGACCAGCAAATAATTATCACTTAAATTTTTGACTACTTTAACTTTGTTTTTTCTGATGGTTTCCGGACTGCCGGAAGAGATGTAAAATCTTTTGAATTCCTTAGTGATTTTATCGAACTTATTCAACCCCCCGTTCCATATTCCAATCCACAAATCACCTTTCAAATCTTTGCAAATTTCGTTTACGCCGCCGCGTGAAATTGTAAGCGAATCGTTTTCAACATTAACATAATGCGTAAATTCTTTTGTTTTGATGTCGTATTTATCCAAACCTTTCGATGTGCCTATCCAGACGGTGTTTGAGTCTTCAATAAAAATCGACCAAATTCTGTTGCTAAGTAAAGAGTTGGGATTTTTCGGTTCGTTTTTTAGATTGGTGAAAACTTCCGCATCGGTATCGAGAATAAACACACCGCTTCTTGAAGTTCCTATCCATAATCTACCTGCGCTGTCTTCTTCGATAACTTGAATCCAATTGTCTTTAATTGATGTTGAATCGTGCGGGTTATTTTTGTAAATAAAGAATTCGTATCCGTCGTATTTATTCAATCCGTCTTGAGTTCCGAACCATAAAAATCCGTTACTGTCTTGAAAAATATCGTGAATTACGGCGTGGGAAAGTCCGTCGTCGATAGTTAAATGATCGAACCGGAAATTACTTTGAGCTTTTACGGAATTGCCGAGCAGAATAATCGCTAATAAAAACGGTATGAGCACCGAAGGGGATTTTCCGTAAAAATTTTTCATCAATTTTGCCGAGATTTTTTTGAATGCAATCGATAATTTATCAAATTCAAAGGATAAATATGCATATAATTTCGGATAGCTGTAATCTCAATATTTTAAGTTTAATGCATCAGCCAAAAGTTCGAATGCTTCGGTTGCTTTGGCATTTATATAAACATCGGTAATTTTGTGCGTGTATGCGGAGCTATCCGGATTAACCTCGATAATTTTTGCACCGTGTTCTTTGGCGTGAAAAGGAATTAAAGAAGCGGGCATAATTTCACCGGTTGTTCCAATCACAAGCAGCACGTCCGCTTTTTCCGCTTCTTCGAACGAACGTGTTCTTGCCGGTTCGGGAATCGCTTCGCCGAAAAAAATAAAATCGGGTTTTAATACGCTTTCGCACTTCGCGCATTTGGGAGGTAAAGTTTCCAGACTTATTTCGGAGGCGCCGTATTTTTCCCCGCATCCAGTACAAATCAAATCGCGCGAATTGCCGTGAAACTCGTAAACGACCTTGCTTCCCGCTTCATAATGTAAATTATCGATATTTTGTGTTATAACCGCATCGAGCATGTTTTGTTTTTCCATTTCGCTTAAAACGAAATGAGCCGTGTTAGGTTTTGCTTTGCCTAAAAAGTCGTAAAATATTTCTTTTATTACTTTCCACGATTCCAAGGGTTTTGCGTGAAAGTAATTTATATCGAGTACAATCGGGTCGTATTTACTCCACAAACCTTCTTTGCCTCTGAACGGCGGAATTCCGCTTTCCACCGAAATACCTGCACCGGTAAAGGCAACGGTCTTTTTCGAATTTTTAATTAAATCCGCAGCCGATTTAATTTCCGGATACATCAGATGTCCTTAAACAATCTTGCCAACGGATAACCCGGGGCTTTTAACGTTAAATCCAAAAAATACCCGAAAGGCGTTTGTGCGGTTTCATAACCTGCATTTTTTAATCGTTCTTCAACTTTATCGAACAATTCTTTCGAAAAGCCGGGATCGGCTTTGCTTTCGGAAAGATGGTTAAACGAATGCAATAAAATTTTATCCGTTTCGTTTTTTCGTGCGGCCCACTTCAAGTTCTTTACCAGTTTGGTTTCAACGTAACCCGGTTTTTCCGTATCTTTTTCTTCCACTTGAATAAAAGCCGCCAAAACATTTTCGTATGTTTTTTCTTCGTTGATTTCTTCAACGTTCTCCAAACCTTTTTTACTTGTTTTGTACCCGAAAACGTCCGCGTAAATCATTAAAAGTTTGATGACTTTTTCTCCTATCTTTTGAAAAATCCGGTTTGATGATGTAAATCACAATTCCCGAGAATCGGTTCAGTAAATTTAATATAAAACCGACGGGAAAGAAAAATGGAAAAAAAAGAATTTGGTTTTGAAGCGCTAAACAATGAAAATAATAACCGTTTATTTGTGAACGGATTTCCGGTAAAGATACACTCAACGGGATTGATTCGCTCCGAAGAAATTCATCCTGTACAATTCGAAAATTATTTTTACTCGATTCTTCTAAAATCGAGAAGCGAATATTATAATCCTGTGAATTTCCGGCACAATCTGGATCCTTCTTTTTGGCAAGATGTTTTGGATTCTTTTTATAAGTTTTAATTATTAAACTATTGCGCTTTCAAAACCGGAATCCCGCACAAACAAGCAAGTCGATTTTGTAAGTTCAATCGATTCCCGCATAAAATCAAATGGCAGTTGTTCTCCCAATCCGAATATGTTAATATCCGCCCGGGGAGCTTTGGCTATCGATTCTCTGAAATCGCCCGTTATAACATTAAATTCCGTTAATGACGGCAAACGTGTCTGTTCGCTTAAATTTTGAAGGAAGTTAAACATTTTTTTTACCGATTTTTGATCCTCGGCTACGGTTACCAAATTTATTTTTCCTTCCCAATTTAATTGAAGTTGGAGTGTGATAAGAATTGCAAGGTGCCAATTGGGACTTTTATCGCGCAACCAGAGATTTATATCTTTCTGTAATCCGAAAGCCATACGCGGATGATGTTTTAAGATAAGAACACCAAGATTGTTTTGCTGCGCGTGGGTTACCAGATTTTGAATCATTTGATCTTTAGCGGAATTACTTCCTAGTGTAAGGAAAAGTGCGTTCGGTCTGAAAACCATTCCCTGTAAAGTTTGGATTACGAGTTTAGCCCCGTGGAGAAAATCGTTATCCTCGATAACGGTACCGTTTACCAATAATTTTTCGTCTTTCAGCGGTTTAATTACCTCTTCCAATTCTTCTTTTGTTTCATCCACATCGTGATCTTTTACGGTGAATGCGTAAATGCTTCCGGCCGGATAAGTAATATCTCTGATAAACAAAAGCGAACCCGCCCATAATTTCGGATTTTCGATCGGTATTAACAAATCCGGTTTCCATGCAACATTATGCCGTGGAAATTTTGCTGCAATCCTGGAAGCTTGTTCCGCTAAAAGCAAAAACATACCGCCGCGTAAATCGCCCCATTCGGCGGAAAGTCCTTTCTTCGTTAGCCAAACGTAAATTGCAACAACAATGATTATGGCAAAGATACTGAATACAGGATCGATTAAAAACATGATTGCAAAACTTCCGAATGCACCGATAAAGGGAACGATTCGGGGGATTTTAAATGTCGGGCGGAAGCTGATTATTTTCATACTTTGTTGAATAAACACGACAAGGTTCAACATTCCGTAAGTAATCAAGAAAAACATGGTAATTAATGAAGCCAATGCATTCAAGTTGCCAAGAAGTAATGCGGTAATGATAATCGCACCGGTTACGATTATGGCGTTACGGGGTTCGTTGTGGATTGTTTTCTGCGCAAAAAATTTGTGGAACGGAATGGTACGCTGTTCGGCCAAAGCCTGTAAAATTCTTGGTGCACCAATCATTGTTCCCAATGCGGATGAGAAAGTTGCCGCAAGAATTCCGGCTAAAACAAGCGAGCCGAAAAGTGCGTTATCGACCAAAGCCATTTCGTTGGTTCGTAATTCTTCGGGAGAAATATAATATGCAGCGGCAATTGCAAGTCCGATATAAATTACATAAGTAACGCCGATTGCGGTAAGTGTGCCGAGCGGAATCGATTTTCGGGGATCCTTCAAATCACCCGAAAGATTAGCCCCGGCCATTATTCCAGTAACCGCAGGAAAGAATACCGCAAATACTCCCCAGAAAGTTGCGTCTTCGAAGTTGCCGAAAAGTATTACTTCACTGCGCGGTTGATTGGGAGTAAGTAAAAATGAAATAATGGACAAACCGATTATTGCCAGAATTAAATATTGAATACGGATCGCAAAAACCGTACTGACGTATGAAATTACAAGAAGAACCACCCAAGCCGTTATGGCAACGGCAAAATAAGGATGATGCGGAAAAATTCTAATCCAACCTTCCGTAAAACCGATTATGTATAATGAAGCAGAAAGTGTTTGCGAAATGTAGAACGGCAGTCCGACGCTACCGCCGGCTTCCAAGCCCAACGATTTTGAAATGATCGAATAAGCACCGCCTGCGCCGATTTTTATGTTTGTGGTTATCGACGCCATGGAAAGACCCGTACTCAAAGTTATTATCTTGGCAAGAGAAATGATTATTATTGCTCCGAGCAAACCGGCGTTCCCTACAACCCAGCCCAAGCGTAAATACATTATTACGCCGAGGATTGTAAGAACATCGGGTACGAACACACCGCCGAAAGTGCCAAGCTTGGTGAGGCGGAATGAATTTTTAATTTTTCTTAACAGTTCGTTCAAATAACGTTTTTCAATTGATTAATTTGTGCACCCCGTAATTTAAGGATTTCCGCAAATTATTTAAGAAATTTTTTAGCATGCCGATAAAGTTGCTAAGCAAATAAAATGGGAAGGGATAGCCCGGACAAAAAAACAAGCTGTCTGTAGATGTATCGAATTTAACAATTTGTTCGGTTTTTATCCGTCGTTTATTTGTGAGCTACGTGGCCGAATGGTCGTAGTCCGTTTAACGAAAGAATTAAGTAGAATGTATTTCCTTCTTTTCTTAATCGTTCTCCAATTGCTTTTTGTACAAATCTATTTTTTGAAGTTCTTCCTTACTTAATTGGGGATATTCCATTTTTAACTTGCTCATCGTATCCACTATCACTTCGGAAATTACGAGTCGGGTAAACCATTTTTTATCGGCCGGAACCACATACCACGGTGCATGTTTTGCACTTGTGTTTTTAATTGCGTCTTCATAACATTTTTGATAATCGTCCCAATATTTACGTTCTTTCAAATCGGCCGAAGAAAATTTCCAGTTTTTAGCCGGATTGTTTAATCTTTCCAGAAATCTTTTCTTTTGAGTTTCTTTTGAGAGATGCAGAAAAAATTTTATTATGACTATTCCGTTTTCGTAGGCATACTTTTCGAAATCGCGAATATGTTTATATCTTCTTTCCCAAATATCAGCGGTAATAAATTCTCCGGGGATTTTTTGATATTTAATAAGATTATGAAGTTTAACAACCAATACTTCTTCGTAATACGAACGGTTGAAAATACCGATTCGTCCGCGTTCCGGAAGAGCTTTATTTGTTCGCCATAGATAATCGTGATCCAATTCCTCCTTTGAAGGTTGTTTGAAACTGAAAACTTGTGTGCCTTGGGGATTCAGTCCGCTCATAACGTGTTTAATGGCACTGTCTTTACCTGCGGCATCCATCGCTTGAAAAATAATCAAAACGCTGTAACGATCGTGAGCATATAACAAATTCTGCAGTTCGAACATTTTTTTCTTGTTCTTTTTCAGTTGTTTTTTGGCGGTTTTTTTATCAAAATCCGCGGTATAGTCGGTCCGGTATTCCGAAAGTTTAAAATTCTTTCCGGATGAAATTCTAAATTCCGATAAATTCATTATTCCTCCCCAATTTTAGCCGATTGTTCGAGTAAAAATATAACACTCGTTATACGATTCCAAATCAAGACACTTGTTTTTACCGGTTCATTGTAAAACCGCGTTATATAAATAAAAATAAAATTATTTGGTACGTGAGGTATAAATTGGTCTGATATTTGTTCGATAATACCAATAAAATAAGTGGAATTTACTATGGACGGCTTAAATATCGATACTTTTATTCGCGCAGCTGACGATCCTGAATTAAGTCAGTACCGTGTTTTAGCATTCTTAAAAAAATATACGGATGAACTCCACAAAAATAAATTATATCCTGCATTTGCGGATTTAATCGAATTAGGGAACGAATTACATTTTTTGTTGGACCAATTATCGTTTTTCGATGAAAATTACGTAATGAATATGGAAGAATTCGATGAAAATTTGGAATCCATCGAATTTGGAAAAGATTTATTTAACCGTAACGATTTGGATGTGGTATTTAAATTCATAAATTGGGCTATGCCCGCTATAGATGAAGCAATAGACGAAGGAATTGCAATTTACGATTTTGTTACGGAAAATATCAAAATTAAAGAAGTTGGTGTTATTCCTCTCTACCGAAACGAAGGTTATTACTTCATTCCCGATAACATTTCTAATGTGGTACACGTGTATCATTTTGATATGACTCTTTTTTCTACATCTTCTTCACCGTTGCGCACTTTAAAAACAACATTGATTGACGTTATAAATAAAGAAGATTTGAAAAATAAATCTTTGGAAGATGTAAAATTGGAGTTGATAGAAAGATTCCCCGAACTTCCCACTCCAGCTGTTTACAGCATTGAAACGGATTTGGAATTTCCGTTTATCGAAACCATTTTGCCTGTTGCAAAAAGAAAATTAGTAAGATATTTGTCGTCCTGATTTTTACGGAAAAGCATCGGAGTAAAATAGGAGCCGGATTAACGGTTTAATTTCCCGTTTGGTTTTTCTTTTAATCTTAATTAGAATTGTTATATTTACGTGTCGATTTTAACGAACGTAACTTTTTTTAATAACCGACCGGTGTAACTCACATTTCTATTTGCGGAAAGTTGAAAAATTATGTATTTGAAAAAGAGTAAACGGCTAAAGAAAGAACTGGGATTAATAGACGTTTACGCCATTGCAACCGGCACCACTTTAAGTGCCGGATTTTTCCTTTTGCCCGGTTTGGCCGCTGTTTATGCAGGTCCCGCAATAATAATTTCATATCTTTTAGCTGCAGTACCGTTAATTCCCGCAATGTTTAGTATCGTTGAACTTGCAACCGCAATGCCACGTGCCGGAGGCGTATATTATTTTCTCGATCGGTCGCTCGGTCCTTTTTTCGGAACAATCGGTGGTATTGGAACGTGGTTGGCGTTGGTATTAAAAGTTACTTTTGCCTTAATCGGGATGGGAGCTTACATAGCAATATTTTTTCCTTCCGTTCCAATTGTGCCCACGGCGATTGCAATTGCAATAGTACTTGGAATCCTTAACTTATTCGGTGCCAAAAAAAGCGGCAATCTGCAAATCCTGCTGGTTATCGGATTGTTAAGTTTGCTAGCCGTGTTCATTTTCGGTGGTTTTAAGTCGATAGATTCCTCGCATTTCAACGGTTTTTGGTCTGCGGGATTCGAGGGAATTATATCAACGGCAGGATTGGTTTACATAAGTTACGTTGGAGTAACAAAAATTGCGAGTCTTGCCGAAGAAGTAAAAGATCCGGAAAGAAATTTACCGCTCGGTATTTTTCTGGCGCTTGGAACGGCGATCGTAATTTATGGTTTGGGAATGTATGTTATTGTGGGCGTAGTTCCGATGAATGTATTAAAAGGCGATTTAACGCCCGTTGCAACAGCTGCCTTAAAAATTTTCGGGAAATGGGGAGAGATACTTTTATCGGTTGCAGCGTTATTGGCTTTTATTTCGGTTGCAAATGCCGGAACCTTAAGCGCCTCGCGTTACCCGCTTGCCATGAGCAGGGATCACATAATCCAAAATTTTTTCAGAAAACTTTCCAAAAGGGGAACACCGATTTATGCAATATTGGTGACCGTATTGACAATTGTAATTATCTTGTTGTTGTTTGATCCGACCGGCATAGCGAAATTGGCGAGCGCGTTTCAACTCTTTATGTTCGCGCTGGTATGTTTGGCGGTAATAATTATGCGCGAAAGCAAACTCGATTCGTACGATCCGGGATACAAATCCCCGCTTTATCCTTGGCTTCACCTATTCGGAATTGGCACCGCGGTTTATTTAATAATTGAAATGGGTTTTTTACCGATTGTTTTTTCACTGGGGCTAATTGTAATAAGCATTGTGTGGTATTGGTTTTATGCGAGGAAAAGGGTGATTAGAACCGGTGCTATTTATCATGTTTTTGAAAGGTTGGGGCGCCAAAGGTACGAAGGACTCGATTCGGAGTTGCGCGGAATATTAAAAGAAAAGGGTTTGCGGAAAGACGATCCGTTCGATCAGATTGTAACGCGAGCAAAAGTATTCGACTTGAAAAAAGAAATGAACTTCGAAGAAGTGCTCGATCCCGTTTCTGAATGGTTATCAACATTAATTCCACTTACACCCGAAGAGATAAAAGGACAGTTTTTGGAAGGAACCCGCGTTGGTGCTACTCCTGTAATGCGCGGAATTGCTCTTCCGCATTTCAGATTGGATAAAGTGCTGCAAACCGATTTGGTTTTAGTGCGCTCCCTTCCGGGTGTACGCATTACTTTAATCGATCCGCTTACTCACGAGGAAGAGGAAGAACAAATTGTACATGCACTTTTCTTTTTGGTAAGTCCGGAAGATAATCCTTCGCAACATCTCAGAATTTTGGCACAAATTGCCGGAAGGGTTGAAGATGAAGATTTCATGCAATTATGGAAATCGGCGAGAAACGAACAAGAATTGAAAGAAGCTTTGTTGCACGATGAAAGGTTTCTTTCGGTTACCGTAAACGGAAAAGCAAAAACCGGTGATATGATAGGTAAACCGTTGAAAGAAATCAAAATTCCCGATAATTGTTTAATAGCAATGATTAACCGCAACAATAAATTAATTATTCCCAAAGGCGAAACCGTTTTGAGGGAAGGCGACAGAATAACAATTTTAGGCGATCCTAAAAGTCTT
Source organism: uncultured Melioribacteraceae bacterium (assembly GCA_964553325.1). Classification (GTDB taxonomy): domain Bacteria; phylum Bacteroidota; class Ignavibacteria; order Ignavibacteriales; family Melioribacteraceae; genus BMS3ABIN04. The sequence goes on from CAZKKI010000042.1 coordinate 19,795, forward strand.
AAGGAAATAGAGGGAAAATATTTTAAATGATAATTGCAGTGTTTAAAGCATTATAGCGTTTAACCCGATTACAAAGTCTCTGTTTCCGAAATGGTTTAATCTCCAAGTAAATTCAAGCTTGAACGGAAATAAAATCTGACCTACTCCGAACCCCAATTCTACAAAAGGTTTGTCGAACTCGATAAAATTTGCCGGAATTATATCTTTACTTTTTCCGGATAGCTTGGATATAGCTATATTCAAATGCGTGCTTAAGGAAAGTTGCCAATCTTTTACGTAAGGTATTCCCAACAATTTAAATAATTCATCTTTAAAATCATGTTCGAGAAAAACGGTTGTAACTTTGTCTCCGTATATCTCGCCGATTCCGAGAGTGCGGAACGTACGAATTTTTCCTACGCCGTTAATATTTCCGGGTAAAGCCTCCAACATTTGAAACGGAACGGGTCCGTTGGAAAAATATGTGTCGACATAAAATCTAAGACTTGCCGATTTAAATGTTCTTAAAGAACCGTATGATTCAAAATTATACTTTTCATATTTTAATAAGTTTAACTCTTTTCCGAAACTTCCTTCAAAAATTATATAATTGTTGCTCTTCAATCGGCTTCGAAACAATCCGTTTTCGATATACCGCCGAAAGTCCAATTTAAATCCAATGTTTACTTCGTTAATTTCGGTATCGTAAATTTGTTTGTTGGGTTTGTATTTGCGGTCTTTTTTGAAAAACGAAAACTCGGAATTGTTTATTGCGGAATTGTCCGTACGGTTCAAATATCCGATGCCGAGAGATAAAAATGGTAGTATTTCGGACTTAACTCCGATTTCATATCCTTCGGAATAAAAATAATCCCGGAAATCATAATGTGTGAAGAGACTTAAAACGGTTGACGTAAATGTACGGTATTGGTCGGATTTCCCAAAAAGTTTGTAGAGATCTTTGAAAATTTTCAATTTGATCGATGTCGTTCTATATTTACCCAAAAGCAGTTCCGAATTGAATAAATATTTTATTTTTTTATCGGCAAAGCCATATCCGCCCTCCAAATCGAAATCGAACCTGTGGTTAAAATAATCGTATCCGTAAATTCCGAAATGGAGTTTGTGTCCTTCCACTTTATTGAAAGAATAAATGTCAAGCGTTCCACTCGAACTTAAATTTTCGTTCCATTCGATTCTTTGGGAAACAAAAGAGAATTTATCCCAAAGTGTTTTTTCAATCGACTGCAAACTGTCGATTTTTCTATATGCTTCTATTTCTTCCAGGGTATTCGGTATTTTTTGTATGTTGTTCCAGTAAGTCGAATCTTTAGTGTCGGCATCGGGGAGAACGGTAACAACAGCCATATCGAAAAAGTCGTCTTTTATTTCCGGATTGATTTTGTAATCGTACATAATCGAATTAAGCTCAAACCCAAATTTCACCAAACCCAAATAACTGCCGACTACGAACATTCTGTAATCTATAGGCATATAAATATTGTTTTCCCCGAAGGGCATGAATTGTTGAAATATGTGAATTTTGGAGAAAATTTTTCCCGGATTTGCGGCGTCATTTAAAGCAACGTCAACTTTCAACAAAGCGAAAGAAGAGTCGGCTATAAAAATCTTTCCGTAAAAACCCGGATCGGATGCGTCTTTCGGTGCGAAGTAAATTTTGTAAACCTTGTTTTCGTCTTGTGCTAAACTGTCTTCAAGATAATAGTAGTAATAATCAACTGCGTCATCGGATATGGGACTTGGAACGGGATGGTTAAAATAGTGCAATTCGTCTTCGTAAAAATTCTGTATCAACCTTCCGCCGGTAATTACATTGATTGTTGAAGGGGTATTTTGAGTTTGTTTGCGAGCCACGATTATATCTTTATAAAAGTCGGGTTTCTTAAAATAACCTATACTTTCGTTTTCGATGATTCCCATAATTTTTAGTTCGTCGGTCGAGTCGTTTTTCCCAACGGAAACATTAACGGAATTATCGGAAGCGGTAAAATCCTTATCGGTTTTTGCTATGCCTTTTGTATATGCTTTAAAAATATATGAGTGTATATACTCTTTTCTTTTTCGTTTTGCTTTAATTGCATTGCGGATAATTCTGATGGCGGGATTTTCTTTCGGGATAACCGTTACGGTCGGTAATTTCAGACTAATCGGTCTAAGAGTAAAATTAACGGTTTCGTTGTTAACCAGATTTATATTTGCTGTATCGGATTTAAAACCAATATACGAAGCAACAAGCGTATATTCCCCCTTCTCTAAAATTAATTCGTATTCACCGTTAACATTTGCCGCGGTTCCCTTTGTGGTTCCGAGGATTCTGATATTAGCAAAACTCAATCCCTTTTGTGTGGTGGAGTTTTTAACAATTCCCTTTACGAAAAATTGTTGTGCAAAAAGGGAGGTTGAAAGGATAAAATAAAGTAGGAATTTCATAATGTTTTTATTCACACAATTTGATTGTAAAATTAATAAATTATTTTAGATTAGTTAAAAGTATCGAATTTATTCGGGCAATTAAATGAAAATAATTGTAACGGGCGCTACGGGTTTAATCGGGCGAAAGTTAACGGGAAAATTGTTGGAAAACGGTAACGAAGTAACGGTATTTACCCGGTCTGTAAATAAAGCAAAAGAAAAACTGGATGCCACCGAATTTGTGGAATGGAATCCGATGAACATTTCCGCGTGGATTGATCAACTTGACGGCAAAGATGCGATTATTAATCTTGCCGGCGAAAACATTATGAGCAAGAGATGGAACGAGCAGCATAAGAAAAATATTTTCCAAAGCCGGATGATTACCACTCGTGCACTTGTTAATGCAATGTATCATGTACGGAATAAACCGTCTGTTTTTATATCCGCTTCGGCAATCGGCTATTACGGTTTAACAGGCGAGGAATTAATTACCGAAGAATCAAAACCCGGAACAGACTTTCTGGCAATATTAACACAAAAATGGGAGCGTGAAGCCATAGACGCTGAGTATGTTGGTGTGAGAAGAGTCAGTTTGAGAATAGGAATTGTGTTGGATAAAACCGGGGGAGCGCTGGCAAAAATGTTAATGCCGTTTAGATTTTTCCTCGGTGGTCCGCTTGGAACCGGAAAGCAATGGTTTTCGTGGATTCATATAGATGATTTGGTGAAATTCATTTTGTTTGCTTTAGAAAATGAACGCATTAAAGGTTCCTATAATTTAACTTCGCCTAACCCGGTTAGAATGGGAGAATTTGCTGCAACTTTAGGAAAAGTCCTTCACCGCCCTTCCTTTTTCCGTGTACCAGGGTTGATATTAAAAGTTATGATTGGGGAAGGTGCCGAATATTTGTTACACGGTTCAAAAGTTATTCCGGTAAAAACTTTGGCTTCGGGTTTTAAATTTGATTTCGAAACGCTGGAAGATGCGTTGAGAGATTTGTTAAAATAAAAAAAGCATCGCGGAAAATTCCACGATGCTACAATTAACTAACGGAAGATAGATATGAACTTATTCAAACCAAGAAACGACTTCGTAATTTTTGGTGTGCGGGAAATACGGAGGTACTTTGTTCAAGAATCGTTCATCGTAATCATGTACGAATTTATAACCTTCGTAAGGACCCGACCAATTATAATGTGCCGTAACTCTAACGTCATGTGCAATTATACCGCCTAAAATTTTCCAGGAGGCTAAGTAACCGTCGTTGCGTACCAGTCTGTTGTCCGGTCCCACGCTTCCTTTCATGGCATACATGGATGCTTGAGTGATAATATCGTCATGTTTTGTATTGTTGTTGTATTTCAGTCTAATATTCTGCTCCGCAATAAGCCCCAGCATATCTTCTGAGCTTGGATCAACCCTCGGATCGGTTTTATATTTAAGGTCATCCGTTTGATAAATATTACCGCAATGACTTACACCATGCTTTGTTGCTACGACAGTGGCTTTGCCTTTGAGCGTGCCTTTGATAAATACATTGCCTTTTTCTACATAAATAAGTCCGTTTGGAGCGAATGAAGTTAGATTTTCTACCTTGTAAGGAGTCCATGTTGCCGAACCGTCAAAAATTCTGTATCTGTATTTTACCTTCCCGTTACTTAAAAATTCCATTTGGACGTCAACTCTTTTACCCGAACCGGTTGTATCGCGAATAATTGCGCCACCACTCAGTGCAACGGTTCTGAAGTTTGTTGTATCCCACGGACGTTCTTGATTAATACCGGATTCATAACCACCGTGAAATTCAGGATTTTTGGTATTATACATTACAAGTCCGCCCTTGCTTGTAACTTTACCGAAGAAGACAGGGCTTCCCCAAGTTTTCATGGTACTGTTGACATGAAATGGTCCGTGGAAAGTATCGCCGGTTGCAGGTATAGCGCTCATCCTATCGTAAAAATTGCCGTATTTTGCAAAGTTACTTGGTTGTAGTTCAACGTAAACGGAAAAAGTATCCGGTTCAATGTTAGGTGGACAATTATCGGGATCAGGAAAAATTCCTTCGGAGTAAATAACAACCGTGTTACTAGTGCTGCTACCGCCACCGCAATCACCCAAATAGTCGCCGTGTGCAATATGTGCCGATACAGCTGACGAAGGGATGCTTATTGTATGTTCGGCAGGAGTACCTGGTTTATGGCAAACTTTTACTTTACTACTGGAACCGGTCGGATTGGTTACATAAACGTTGATAATTCCACCTTGATAAGGGAGTTTATTATAACCCGCATCCCACGATTTGTTCATAAAAACGGCATTGGCTGCAAGATTAGCTCCTGCTACTGCGATGTTGTGTGCCATCGTTTCTGTGTAGTAATCCGATTGATTAATAACGGCTCTTGTAGTTAAACTGTTAAAATTATTACCGAACACCAGGAAGATTAGGCTGAAGCCAAGTACAAGCAACATTGCTGCTTTTCCACCCATTTTATATTTCTCCTATCTGTTTTTCAAATTTCTTGCAACTAATCGTATTTGTCGCCAGAATGCCGATGCATACATATCGGATGAATTTTTATTTGGATTTGAAGTATCGTAACCGTAAACGTCTTCAACTCGGATATTTATTTCCATAGTGTTTATAAGCGAAGGGTTAGTTACCGGAGTGGGAATTTTATTACCCAAAGCGTCATAATACACAAGTTTAAATTCCGTTACGCCCAAGTTTGAACCCTTTGGTGTTTCGTTGTTAACTATCCTGTAAAGTAGCCTGTCACGCGGATTGGGAGTGTTCGAAAGTTCACTCGTAGGTCCAGTATAATATTTCATCGTATCAACATTTCCGTCTGAGTCTACATCAGTTAAAAAAGTTATGCTGCTAGAATCCGCTTGCACAATGTATTTTAAGGGATCCGATAATTTTTCCCAATCGGCACAAAATCCAATTTTTCTGAAATCATGTTCCAAGATTGTAACCAAATCGACCAAATTTTGCTGAACGATTAACTCACCTCCGTAAGTGTAAGTGTTTTCCACCCCGGCATCGTTAAGTCTTAGTAAAATCAGCAAAAGCATTCCGCCTATTAATGTTGAACCGAGAATATCTATTATCGTACTAAATCCCATTTTTTAATCTCCTTATCTGAAATACCAATAACTGTAAACCGAAGACATTTTTAGTGTGTCTTGTTTGTCATCGTGACCCAACATGGAAGGACTTGTTACATAGACGGTCATTCTTTTATGCCAAGTTCTGTTCGTTGCTTTTACGTCGAGATTTGAAGGCAAAACATAATCTACTTTGCAAGTAACGATAAATTTAGCAATAGGATTAGTGGAATCTATTTTTGTTAATCCGTTATAGTCGTCGAAATCGTCAAAATTTGGATAAACTTCACCTGCTTCCGGTCCGAGTGTTGTACTTAATTTATTTACGTTGTTTACGCTGATTGTATCTGTCTTTTCATCAAATGCTTTGCCGTTCGCTTCCTCTAATAATGAAGTTGCTACCGAGACCGCCAATACGCCTATTTTGCTGTCCAACAAAACGGTATCTGTTGTTAGGAAGCTTCGGTTTACCCTTAAAATAACCAAACTGAGGAGTATTAGCGCTCCAAGCGTTATTAGCATTTGGCTTGTGTTCATATCGTTTTCTCATTTTTAATTTTTTGAATATTTAAAAACAATTATAGTGCCATTGCAATAATCGTTTATTTTGCTCATTTCTTTAGATATTTTTAATGTTGGGAGGTAAATTTTGCTGGTAAAATTGTAAAATGAATTATTAAAATGTATCAAAATGAATCACGAATGGCAGTATAATTTTGATGGTAAACACAAAATTTTATGATCTCGAATTTAACGTATGAGCCAAATCACTTTCGACCATCAATTTCACCAACTTGTAAAAATCCGTTTCCGCTTTCCAATCAAGTAATTTTTCAGCTTTTTCTGAATTGCCCACCAATAAATTTACTTCTGTAGGACGATAATATTTCGGTGAAACCTGAACGACTACTTGTCCGGGTTTCAATTTAATTTTTTTTCTGTCCAATTTTTCAAGCAACTTGTTGGAAAAATCAATCTTCTCTACGAAACCTGTTGTGTTTTCGACTTTTCCTTTCCAACCGATTCTAATACCGAGTTCGTTAAAAGCCGTTTCCACAAATTCTTTTACCGAGTGGGCTTTGCCGGTTGCAAGCACAAAATCGTCTGGTGAATTATGTTGTAAAATTTTCCACATTCCTTCGACGTATTCTTTTGCATAACCCCAATCTCTTTTTGCGTCCAAATTTCCAAGTAGTAATTTTTCTTGTCTTCCCAAAAGAATTCTTACCGCGGCACTGGTAATTTTTTTGGAAACGAAAGTTTCGCTTCTTCTCGGGGATTCGTGGTTAAATAGAATTCCGTTGCTCGCAAACAGATTGTAGGCTTCTCTGTAATTAACTGTAATCCAGTATGCGTAAAGTTTTGCAACTCCGTAAGGAGAGCGCGGATAAAAGGGGGTTTCTTCATTTTGCGGAACTTGTTTTGCACCGCCGAATAATTCGCTTGTGGAAGCTTGATAGTATTTTGTTTTAACACCCGTTTCCCTTATTGCGTCCAACAATCGAAGTGTTCCCAGCGCATCAACTTGCGCGGTATAATCGGGGAGCTCGAACGATACTTTAACGTGACTTTGCGCAGCCAAATTGTAAATTTCGTCGGGTTGAATTTTTTCCAGCAATCTGTTCAGGTTGCTTGCATCAACCAAATCGCCGTAATGAAGAAACATTTTTTTGTTAAGAATTTCCGGGTTGTTGTAAAGATGATCGATTCTGCCGGTATTGAACGAACTGCTCTTGCGTATTACACCGTGAACTTCGTAACCTTTTTCCAAAAGCAACTCGGTTAAATAACTTCCGTCTTGCCCTGTAATTCCTGTAATCAGAGCTTTTTTGATTTTTTGTTCCCCGTTCATTTTTTTAACCGTTCATAGTTTTTAAGAAACCAGTCGTAAGTTTTGTTAAGCCCTTCCTTCAAAGAAGTTTTGTGCTTCCAACCGAAGTTGTGAAGTCTTGAAACATCTAAAAGCTTTCTCGGTGTTCCGTCCGGTTTGGTCGAATCATATTTAATCTCACCTTCGAATCCAATGATTTCGGCAATCAATTGTGCTAATTCGCCGATGGCAATATCTTCGCCGGTACCAACGTTTATGTGTGAAATTCCCAAGTCGTAAATATCTTTTGCATCGATATTTTTTGTGAAGAAATAAATTGCGTCGGCTAAGTCTTCAACATATAAAAATTCACGTTTCGGTTTCCCCGAACCCCAAATTTCTACTACGGAATTATTTAGTTTTGCCTCGTGAAATTTTCTAATTAGTGCAGGTAACACATGAGAGGTTTTTAAATCGAAGTTATCCCGGGGTCCGTATAAATTGGTCGGCATCAGCGAATAAAAATTACATCCGTGTTGAAGGTAATAATTTTCGCAAAGTTTGATTCCTGCTATTTTGGCTATTGCGTAAGGTTCGTTGGTATATTCCAATTTTCCTTCGAGAAGGTATTCTTCTTTTATCGGTTGAGGTGCAAATTTCGGGTAGATGCAAGAACTGCCGAGGAATATTAATTTTCTCACGCCGGTTTTAAAAGCCGAGTGAATCACGTTGGTTTCTATAACCAGATTTTCGTAAATAAAATCGGCTCGATACGTGTTGTTGGCAAGAATTCCGCCTACTTTTGCCGCGGCAACAATTACAACGTCCGGTTTTTCGTTCCGAAAAAAATCGTAAACATCCGTTTGATTCAATAAATTCAACTCTTTGCGTTTACGAAGTAAAAGTGAAAATTCCTCATCCGCTTCAAATTTGCTTTTCACAGCCGAACCGACCATTCCCGTATGCCCGGCAATATAAAGTTTAGTCATTTTAACCAAGCTAATTGTTTCGCTTTACGAAATAAAAATAATCAAAAGAATTTATAAAGTTATTATATTTGCCTGATTATTTTCAAAGGGGAATTACATGGATCCGATTAATCTTTTGGTTGGATTGAACTTATTTGTTTCGATGAGCGCTAATCTTACCGCCGCAAAAAAGGGGTTGCGGACTAAGTTCACCGGTGCAAAAGAAAAGCCGATTACTTATTTGCAGAAAATTCCGCCTAACGTAGCTGCGCTTGTGCTCGTTTTGTTGATTCTCGGCGTGTTTAAAATATTTACGTTATCGTCCGAATACGAGGAACAATTTTTTAATGTGAGAGTAATAGGATTGGTTGTTTTTCTGATTTTTTCTTGGGTGCAAGTTTATGCATTTAAATCACTGGGCGAAAACTACTCACAAGATATTGTAATTTTTAAGAATCATGAGTTGTACAAAGGAGGCTTGTATAAGTTTATCAGACATCCTCAATATTTAAGTCAAATTTTAAGCGACTTAGGCGCCGCCGTTGCGTTGCTGAGTTATGTGGCATTGCCGGTTGTTGTATTGATTGAAGTTCCGCTTTTTGTTTTGAGGGCTTTATACGAAGATAAACTGCTTGAAAAGCACTTCGGTGATGAATTTAAAACTTACAAAAAGAAAACAGGGTTTATGATTCCGTTTATCGGCTGAGTATGACACGACGAATATTTATACTAACCATATTTTTTTTACTCTTGCCTTCTTTACTTTCCGCACAGCGATTACTCAATGTTTCGGTGGTTAAAGACGGTAAAACTTTTTATGTGCCTTCCTTAAAGAAAAAAGGGTTAACCTATATTTCCGTAGACGATTTTTGTAAAAATGCAGGATTGAATTATTACCGTAACGATCGAACGAAAAAAATGGAAATAAAGTTTAAATATTACAATTTAAAGTTTACTGCCAAAAATAATTTCGTTATTCTGCATTCCAAACAAAACAATGTCAATTACATTTATCAACTTCCGGTATCGACTTTGTTAATAAAAAACAAAATCTTCATTCCGGTTGAATATTCCACCGAATATTTATCGCTTGCGGCCGAAAGAAAAATTGTTTATGACAGATTAGATAAACAAATAAAGTTCACGGACAACAAAATCGATAGTTTTACCAAACTGAAATACGATAAAGAATCTTCGGCAATTAATTACGCTTACGATATTTACGGATTGGATGTAGAGGAAAAAGTAAACGGAACTTTAATTCGATTCAAAACTTCCAAGCAAATTTTAAAACCGCGCGGTTCACTTAATAACGATAAGCTTTATTTATTCTTTGCAAAATATTCTGTAAATCCCGCAATTGACTTTAAGAACATTAAATCGGATCTTGTCAAATCGATAAAATACAAAAGCGTTAAAGGTAATCCCCAATTCGAAATTTCACTTCGTCCGGGTTATTCGTCGTTCGATATTTCAACGGATGTGGATAGCAAAGATATTCTTGTTTCTATTCACAATAAAATTTTTCGCAATCCGCAATTTGAAAATAAAGCGGCCGAAAAATGGAAATTCGACGTTGTGGTAATCGACCCCGGACACGGCGGTAAAGATCCGGGATCGATTGGTGTAACCGGCAAAAGGGAGAAAGACATAAACCTTGCAATCGCAAAAAAACTGGGCGGTTTAATTAGTAAAAACTTGAAGGATGTAAAAGTTGTTTATACCCGGCAAGACGATCGCTTTGTCGAACTTTATAAACGAGGTAAAATTGCCAACGAAAACAACGGTAAATTGTTCATTTCAATTCATGCGAATTCATTGCGAAAAAAACCAAGTAAAACCAGAGGTTTTGAGGTTTATTTGCTAAGACCCGGAAGGACAAAAGAAGCAATAGAAATAGCTGAATTTGAAAACAGTGTTATAAAGTACGAAGAGAATCCGGAACGATATAAAAAATTGACCGATGAAAACTTTATCTTAATTACAATGGCACGATCGTCTTTCATGAGATTTTCCGAGACGTTTGCCGATTACCTAAATAACGAATGGAAAAGGGAAGTGGATATTCCAACCAGAGGAATAAAACAAGCGGGATTCTATGTTTTGGTGGGCGCATCTATGCCGGGAGTTTTAATTGAAACCGGTTTTCTCTCAAACAAAATCGATGAAAAATATCTTTCAAGCGGTAAAGGTCAGCAAGAAATAGCCGAAGCAATTTTTAAAGCCGTTTTGAAGTACAAAAAATATTACGAAAAATCCGTTAAGAAAGATTTAGGTTAATTGTTTATCTTTAGCAAATAATTTTTGCGGAGTTTGTATGACAAATGCTCAAAAGTGGGTTGCGTTGTTTCTTCTGGCGTTTATTTTGTTGTTTGTACTTTCCAAAATAACCCGTAAAGAAGAAGTTTCGACGGGAACAAATTACGAGTTTTATGAAGAAGATGTTGTTTCGATTATGCAAGCACAAAAATGTTTTCAATGTCACGGCGATAATTTGCGCGGCACCGAAAAGGGACCCTCGCTTTACGGAATTCAAAAATACTGGTCGAGAGACAAACTGATAAATTATTTTCGTAATCCTACATCCTACGCTTCGGCGGAAAGGTTTGAAGTTTACAAAAAGAAATACAAAGAGTTTATGCCGTCTTTCGAAGAGGTTGATACAAAAAATCTGGGAAAGATTGCCGATTATATTCTCTCATTGAAAACTTCACAATAATCCGTTAATATTTGTCGAGAAAACCGGTGCAAAAAAATTTGCTCGGTTAAAAAGTTTTCAGTTCTTGCAATGCATTATATTTATTGACGTTACGGTTACTTTGCAATTATTTGTCAACTTTTTTTTCACCCTTCGACCGAACAACCACCAACATTAATAATTAAAATTTAAACATTAAATTGTTGCAAAACATTTCAAAAAAGCAAAAATTGTGATGTAAAGCACAATTCCGGAATTTCTGGCACCAAAGATGAATTAATGGGAATAAAAAATCTCAATATTCATCTACGGTGCGCTTATGTTGTACAGAAAATTTTTACTCTTTTTATCAATAGTCTTTTCGATTTCCACAACGGTTTCCGGACAAACAAATTATAGGATGTATGCAAAGAACGGCGTGATGGTTAATACGACGACGTTCGAATTCGAAATAAGTATAAAAAGCGAAAGCGAACAATTCGAGCTGACATCGTATCAATGTTCGTTTTTGTTTACGTTATCGGACAATAATTTTTCCGGTATAACGTTTAGCTATATAGAAGGAAGCAGCGAACTGAATAACGAGCCTGCGCATTTTCTTGTTAACACGAACGACGACGGAAGTCACACGCTTGCGTTTGCATCGAATGCGGGAAACGATATAATAACGAGCGATGAAGTAACGGTCGGT
>CAZKKI010000043.1:0-17949 GCA_964553325.1 uncultured Melioribacteraceae bacterium
GGGTAATTCGAAATCTTGTTCCGGCAAAGCGAGCGAATCGTAAACTTCGCGCATGAAATTGGACCAAATCGGGTTTGCAGCTTTAGAACCTTGCCCGTACGAACCGGTAAAGGTAATTCTTCTATCGTCAAAACCTACCCAAACACCGGCGGCAAGTTGGGGAGTAAATCCCATAAACCAAGCATCGCCATAATCTTGTGTTGTGCCCGTTTTGCCGGCGGCGGGTCTGTAAAAATGATGAATCACTCTGGTACGGATTCCGGTTCCTTCATCAATAACTGTTCTCAACATATCGGTAATTAAAAATGCCGTCTCTTCCGAAATCGCTTCCTTGGTTTGTGAGAAAAAATTATCGATTAAAATACCGTTCTTATCTTCGATTTGTAAAATGGAAAGCGGTTTGTTATAAATTCCGTTGTTTGCAATTGTAGCGTAAACGCTTACCAAATCGAGCGGAATAACTTCGGAAGTACCTAGCGCGATGGACGGAACAAGATTCAATTTGGTTGTAATTCCCATTCTTCTTGCATAATCGGCAACTTGCCATAGCGGTACATATCCTTCAATAATCAGACGCGCGCTTACCAAGTTTACGGAATTTTTTAACGCTTCCCGCAATGTTAAAAATCCGCCGGTGGATTTATCGAAGTTTTTGGGATTCCAGTTATCTTGTCCGTATTCAAATTCTTGATTGAGAATCGGATAAGCCGGGTACAAGCCGTTATCCAAAGCAACGGTGTAAATAATCGGTTTGAACGATGAGCCGGGTTGCCGTTTTATTTGAGTAACGTGATTTAATCCGTAACTAAATTCTTGATTCCTTCCTCCGACCATCGCCTTGATTTCGCCGGTAGCTACATCGAGAACAACAAACCCGACTTCGATTTGTTGCGCGGCTTTTTGCACCGAATCGACAAAAGCCACGTTTTTCTTCAACGATTCGTAAATTTCCTTTTTCTTTTCACCTTTCGCTTTCTTATAGTCTTTTCTCGCTTTTATTGCTTTATCTAACAAATCATTCAAAATATCTCTATGTTTGCGCCAATCCCAATGTTTATCGAAGGTTTTTTGAAATTCATCGAGATGTTCCTTGACCACCCGCGCGGCAATCCTTTGCATTCGAGTATCTAAAGTCGTTGTTATACTTAATCCGTCTTCGTATAAATCGTATCCGTATTTTTCGGACATCCGGTCGAGTTGTCTTCTCACATATTCGACAAAGTGCGGAGCAATTACGCTTTGTACGCCTCCGGCAAATTTATTCTTTTCCAGTTTTATGGGTTGTTGTTTAAGAGAATCATATTCTTCTTTTGTTAAATATCCGGTTGTAACCATATTGTACATTACAAGATTACGCCTTCGTAATGCGTTGTCGTAATGTTTAATCGGGTTATAATACACAGACGACTTAAGCAACGCAACAAACAAAGCGGCTTCGGGAAGTGTAAGTTCTTTTGCCGGTTTGTTAAAATATATTTGAGACGCCATTTCAATACCGTAAGCACGATTACCGAAATACGACGTATTGAAATACATCTCCAGAATTTCTTTTTTGGTATACGTCTGTTCAATTTGAACGGCTGTTATCCATTCACGGATTTTCCGCACTATGGTTTCAAATAAAGTTTCCTTTGTGGTTTTAAGTTTGTATAAGTTTTTGGCTAGCTGCTGGGTAATTGTGCTGGCACCTTCGCGTTTGAAAAGAAATACGTTTTTGAGCATCGCTTTAATAAACCTTTCGATGTCCACACCCCAATGGTCGTAAAATTTTCTATCTTCCGTTGCAATAAGCGCTTCGATTACGTAAGGGGGAAGACTATCGATATGGACTTCAATTCTGTTTTGCCGGAAAAACTGCCCGATTTTCACACCATCGGAACTGTAAACGTTTGTTGCTAAACTTTGCTTCGGGTTCTCCAATTGTTCCAACGATGGCAATCCGCTTATTATATGCTGATAGAAAAGATACCCGCCGACTATAAATGCGATAAACACAAAACCTAAAAACGACCAAAATATATGTTTACCGTTTAGTTTTATTTTCTTTTTCGAATTATTTTTTTCTTTTCCTTCCGAAGGCATATTATTCCCATTTAATTATCTCGAATACTTCACCGGAAAATTTCCCGTAAACCGGTTCGAAAAGCCAAGCACCCAAATTAACATAGAATCCGTTTTTATATGCAATATATTTAATCCGGTGCGTATGACCGAAAACAACGTAATCATAACCGTTATCAATCAATTCTTTGGCTTTCGAAAACAAGCCGTCTTCTTCACTGTAGTTCTTCGAACCGGTATATTCCCTGCTTGTTTTACTTGTGGAACTTGCTAGCCAAATTCCGAAATCGGGGTGAATAAAAGAATATAACCCTTGTGCTATTTTGCTTCGTAATATTTTTTTAAGAATTTTATACCCCAAATCGTTTGCGACAAAATCATCGCCATGATCTATAAAAAATTTTTTCCCGTTAAGTTCCGTTTTTAATGTCGAATAATAAATTTTCAGTCCCAGCTCCGATTCGAAAAAATCACGATGCATAAAATCGTGATTACCGATTACATAATGCACAGGAATACCCGCTGCGGTTAAATTTTCCAATGCGGTAAAAGTTTTATGATATCCTTTCTGGATAACTTTTCTATATTCGAACCAATAATCGAATAAATCGCCAACAATGAATAATTCGTCGCAATTATCTTTGGCATATTCAAGAAATCCAACGAATTTATTCTCTTTTACTCTTTCTTTCTCTTTCGATTCGAGTCCGAGATGTAAATCCGATACGAAAAAAACGGTCTTGTTCAATATTATACTTAAAATTGATTATAAATAACTTGTAAATCTAAGAATTTTTATCGAAACTTTCGGGATTTCAAGGTGTTCTTTCCGTACGTTTTCAATTATCTCGTTTTTCAAACTGTGCAAGGAGTTTACTTTCCGGATCAAAAATTACATCCATCGGTTTAAAGTCCAGCGGCATTTCAATTTTTTTAACCATATTAAATAACACAAAGGTCGTGTCTTTAATCTCCCCCTCGGTTCCCCTAATTTTCATATCGATTGGCAACGTATAAGCACCGTAACCTTTTTGAACTTGTTCGAGTTTTACTTTTGCCAGAAATATATTGCCCCCCGAAGAATCCACGGAAAATTCATAATTTATAAGCGGTATTCCTTTACCTTCATAAACCCATTGGTCAAAAAAGAAATCCAATTCCTTTCCGGAAACAGTTTCGCAAATTTCCTGAAAATCTTCCGTCGATGCATTTTTATACTTAAACTTTTCGTAATAGTTCCGTAAAATTCTGAAAAAAAGTTTATCGCCGACATGATTTCTCAACATGTGCAAAACCCAAGCGCCCTTATTATAAACGACCTTGTCGAATAAATTTTTACCCGGATCGTATAAACGTTTGCCTTCGAATTTTCCATATTTATTCATTAATGTTGAAATTAAGGCGTCGCGACCGAATTTTTTCTCGTAAAACAGAGCTTCCGAGTAGGTTGAAAAACCTTCACTCAGCCACACATCTTTCCACGTTTTAACGGTAACCGCATTACCCCACCATTGATGAGCCAACTCATGAACATAAACGTCGTCAAAAAATTTCCTTCCGCTTAAAAAATTGGAACCAACGCCGGTAATTGTTTGATGTTCAATAGCTCCTAATTGCCACAAAAATTCGGCAACTCCGTATTTTTCCTTTATAAACGGATAAGTCCCGAACAATTCCGAAAAAACTTTCAAGGCTTCTTTATTTATTTCAAAATCTTCTTGCGCTTCATCGATGTGGTCGGGGAAAACAAAATATTCCACTTTCATCGAATCGCCGCCGGAAGAAACATACCATTCGGCAAAATGATTATACTTGGCTGAATATAATGCAATTAAGTACGTTGAAATTGGATAAACGGTTTGCCAGTGATAAGTTTTTCTGTCCCCTTTTTTCTTTATTCCCACCAACTTCCCGTTTGAGACTGAAACGAAATCGGAATCGTTAGTAATGAAAATATCCGCAAGAGCTTTATCGTACGGCAGATCGTTACACGGGAACCATGTTGATGCAAAAATCGGTTCGCTAAGTGTATAAATTACGGGCGAATTATTGTATTCACCGAAAACAAAAGAACCGAAACCCATTTTTTCGGGTGTTCCGGAATAATAAATAACAATATCAATCGAATCTCCGTTGACATTCCCGGCATTTATAAAAATATGTTTTTCGTCCCGCGTGTAACCGGCATTCATTTCATTAAGAGTTAAACTATCGATTTTTAAAGTTTCATAAAAATTCAAAACTATTTTTTCATTCCCGTTTAACGTTATATTTATTTCGGCTTTGCCGGTTATTCGTTTTTCTTTCGGAAACAACTCCACATGCAAAGTATAGTGTTTAACATCCGTGTTTTTTTGAGCCGGTAAAAAGTAATCATCAAAAGCGTTTATGTTTTTAAGGAACAAACTTATATCTTCACTATCGGGATCAACTCTATGAATAGCTTCGAGAGCCAATTCCAATTCCGGGCGGTACGCAAGAAAAAAGACAAAAAGTAGTATTAACAAAAAAATTAATACGTACAATGTTTTATTTTTCTTGACTTTCATATCTTATATAATTAAATATAGAAAAAGTATTTTGCTCTTTAATTTAGTGAATTTAATAGAAATCCAATAATTCAGCACCATACTAAAAATTAGGGTAGAACAATGGCATTCATCGGCTCGTCAATAGTTCGCGATACCGTTACAATGATACTTGCCGGCGGAATGGGAGAAAGACTTCTTCCGCTTACCGCTTACAGAACGAAACCCTCCGTTCCATTCGGCGGGAAATACCGAATAATCGATTTTGCTCTTTCTAATTGTTTAAATTCGGGACTTAGAAAAATTTACGTTTTAACTCAATACAAATCCGATTCGTTAAATAAACATATTTACGAAGCATGGAATATTTTCCATCCCGAACTACGAGAATTTATTTATACAATCCCGCCCCAGCAAAAGCTCGGTAGTTATTGGTATAAAGGTACGGCCGATGCAATCTACCAAAATTTAAATCTGATGGAGCCTGAATTTAACAAATGGGTTCTTGTACTTTCAGGCGATCATATTTACAAAATGGACTATTTGAAAATGATTCAATATCACACCGAAAAAAAAGCCGACCTGTCGATTTCCTGCATTGTTACCGAACAGGAAAAGGCTTCCAGATTCGGTGTAATCGAAATAGATAAAGATTATAAAGTTTTATCTTTTATTGAAAAACCTGAAAAGCCGCCGGTTATTCCTTCGAGACCGGGCTATTCGTTAATCAATATGGGAATTTATGTCTTTTCAATCGATGTATTAATTTCCGTTTTCGAAAGAATGAATGAACAAGGCGTTCCTTACGTGGATTTTGGAAAAGACGTTATACCGTTTATGATTAAAGAAGGTTACGATATTTACGGCTTCAGATTTGAAGATGAAAACAAAAAAGACCAACCTTACTGGGTGGATGTCGGTACACTCGATAGCTACTATGCGGCTAACATGGATTTAATAAGCGTCAATCCGGAATTCAATTTATACGACGTGGATTGGCCGTTGCGTACACGGCAACTCCAATCGCCACCGGCAAAAACCCTTTCGCACGAAGGAGAGAGAATAGGTAGAGCAATAAATTCACTTATTACAGACGGGACAATAATTTCAGGAGGACTAGTGGAACGTTCGATACTCGGACCCAATGTCCGCGTTAATTCATACACTTACATAACCGATTCGATAATTATGGATAATTGCAATATCGGAAGACACACTCGTATAAGAAGAGCGATAATCGATAAAAACGTTGTTGTTCCCGAAGGAATGGAAATCGGGTTTGATCCCGATGAAGATAAAAAACTATTCAAAGTTACGGATTCGGGAATAGTGGTGGTCCCCAAAAATTATGTGTTCAAGTGAATTCAAGTCTTATTTTATTCAATCTATTAACAAAACTTCCATTTACAATTCAACTTGATAACAATCCGATAATACTTTATAATTTGAGTTATGAAACCTAACTTAAAAGAAAAATTGGAAGCCGTTCCAGCTTTGCCGGGTGTTTACCAGTTTCTCGATTCCAAAGGGAAAGTTATTTACGTGGGCAAAGCAAAAGATTTGCGCAACCGTATTCGCTCATACTTCCAAAGTAATTTGGATTCACCCAAAACCAAAGCTTTGGTTTCAAAAATCTCCGATATCGAAACAATAATTACCGATAACGAAATTGAAGCTCTCGTTTTGGAAAATAATTTAATCAAGAAATTCAAACCGCGTTATAACGTTAACCTGAAAGACGATAAATCTTATCCGTATATCCGCGTTACCAAAGAACCGTATCCGCAAATATTTTCAACAAGACAAATTGTTAGGGATGGCTCGCTTTATTTCGGTCCTTACACCGATGTAAAAAAAATGAAAGCTTCGCTTCGAATGATAAACCAAACATTTAAAATAAGAAGCTGCAAATATTACATAGACGACGAAGTAATAAAAAAAGGAAAAATAAAAGTTTGTCTCGATTATCATATAAAAAAATGCGACGGACCGTGCGAGGGTTTGGTTTCGGAAAAAGAATACAATAAAATGGTTCAAGAAGTAATAAAGGTTTTACGGGGTAAAACATCGTCGTTGATTGCCGAATTAAGAAAACAAATGGAAGAGGAAGCAAAAAAATTAAATTTCGAGAAAGCGTCGGAAATTAGGGATAAACTTAAGCGGTTGGAAATTTATTCCGCCAAACAAAAAGTTGTCAGCAACGATTTCGAAGACAGAGACGTAATAAGCATTGCGGTTGAAGATAAAGACGTGGCAGCAACCATCCTTAACATTCGCGAAGGGAAATTGGTCGGTAAACGTCAACTAAAACTTTCATCAGCTCTCGACGATAGCTTGGAGAAAATATATAATGCGGTTCTCAAATTTTATTACGGTGAGTTTGCGGAAATTCCAAAAGAAATACTGCTTGAAACGGAACCGGAAGATTCCGGTGCGCTTTTACAATGGCTCAATAAAAAATCGGAACGTAAAACGAAATTCGTTATTCCCAAAAGGAGCAGTAATGCGTTGTCCCTTCTAAAAATGTGCAAGCAAAATGCTTTACTTCAATTAAAAGATATACAATTACAACGGATGAAGCGTGAAGGTACGTTGCCGCATGTATTAACTTCGTTGAAGCGCGATTTGTTTCTTAAGAATATTCCGAAAAAAATAGAATGTTTCGATATTTCGAACATCCAAGGTTCCGACGCGGTTGCAAGCATGGTAGTGTTCGAAAATGCAAAACCAAAAAAAAGCAAATACAGAAAGTTTATTATTAAAAGTGTTGTGGGACCCGACGACTTTGCAAGCATGCGGGAAGTAATTGAACGCCGATATTCCAAGTTGAAAGAAACCGACGAACCTTTACCGGATTTGATTATGGTCGACGGAGGGAAAGGACAATTATCGAGTGCGGTTTCCGTTTTGAAAAAGTTAGGATTTAAAAATTTTGAAATTATCGGTTTAGCCAAGCGGTTGGAAGAGATTTATTTGCCCAACACTCCCGAACCGCAAACAATCCCGAAAACCTCCTCGAGCTTAAAACTTTTACAACAGATTAGAGACGAAGCTCATCGCTTTGCAATTACTTTCCACAGGCAACGGCGTTCGAAGAGAACTTTAACATCCGAACTATTGGAAATAAACGGTATCGGAGAAAAAATTGCGGAAAAATTACTTAAGAATTTTAACAGCATAAAAGAAATTAAATCCGCCGGCGAGGGTGAACTTGCAAAAGTAATCGGGAAATCAAAAGCCAAGTCCGTAATAGAATTCTACAAACGAAAATCAAATAAGTAATTTGCAGGTTGGAATATCATCCCAGCGCGTCAACCTTCCTACCGAAAAACATTAAAATCACATACAGCAATGCAAAAATCAAAACAATGGCAACAAACGGATTTAAACCGTAAGCGGTTAGCAAATCACCTATCAACATGCTTACTATTCCGACCGACAGAGCATATGGTAATTGGGTTCTGACGTGATCGATGTGATTACATTGGGAAGCCATCGAACTCAAAATTGTAGTATCGGCAATCGGCGAACAATGATCTCCCCATACCGAACCGGCAAGCACCGAACTGATTACTCCGTGTATAATAATAACGGTGTCCGCATTCGATAAACCAGATATCGAGGACACTTCGTTTGCCAATGGAATTACTATGGGCATAACGATTGCCATTGTTCCCCAACTTGTGCCTGTTGCAAAACTAATTGCACCGCAAATAATAAAAACCAAAATGGGGAGCAAACGGGGGTTGAGCGAATCACTTAATAAAGAAATCAAATAATCCGCGGTTTGCAAATCAACCGTAATTTTGCTGATTCCCCATGCGAAAACCAAAATAATAACTGCGAACAACATTGTTTGTACGCCTTTGTGCCATGCATTCATCGAATCGTTCAAATTTAACAACCGTTGAGAAACCGACATTATAACAGCAACTATTCCCGCTAATAAACTCGACCATAATAATGCTTTGTAAGAATCGGAATGACTTATGATATTTTGCAAAGAAAAGTTTGTTGAACCGGCGGCTTCCAAATTCAACATACCGGTATAAATCAATCCGATTACCGTACCAAATAAAATAACCAAAATCGGTACCGCACCGTTTATCCAATTTACTTTTCTGTGGTTGGCAAATTGGTTCTTCTCCAATTCGAGCGCTTTTATTTCCGAATCGTCTCCGGTTAACTTTCCTTCCTTTCTTGCGCGCAACTCCGCTTTAAGCATCGGACCGAAATCCCTCTGCAAAAACGAAGTGAGAAAAACAAAGAATATTGCCGCAATCGGATAAAACCTGTACGGAATCGTTTTTAAGAACACATCGTAAGCGTTTTCCGTCGAACCGATTGTTTTCAAACCTTCTGCAATTAAGCCTAATTCGTAACCAATCCACGTACTTATAATCACCAAACTTGCAACCGGCGCCGCAGTGGAATCGACAATATAAGCTAATTTTTCACGGGAAATCCTCAATTTATCCGTAATCGGGCGCATCATATTCCCGATAATTAATGAATTTGCATAATCATCGAAAAATATTACCAAGCCCATTAACCAGCTTGCAACCATTCCGCTTTTGGCGGTTTTTGCCAGCTTAGTTATTTGCTTTGCCAATCCTTCCGTACCTCCGTTTTTGGAAATAACACCTACCACACCACCTATAAGCAATGTAAAAACAATAACGTACATGTGGTCGGCATCCACCAAAACATTTAAAATTAAAGTATCGGACATACGGAGCAATGCTTCGACGGGATCGAAATTGTAGATTAATATCGCACCGATGTATATTCCGATAAACAAGGAAACCAATACTTGCCGGATAACCAATGCAAGAAGAATTGCTATAAGAGGCGGAATTATACTGAACCAACCCGGAAGTATTCTTATTAGCTTATGCTTTTCACCTAAAATATTAAGTCGTACTTTATAAATTCCCGCTTCGGGAAATACAACCGTCGTATCCACGCGTGAATTTTTCGGTTGGAATTTATAGTTAACTGTTTTCGTATCTTTAATTAACGTTACAAAAATATGATCGACCGAATCGGGGATACCGGTAATGCTAATTTCGGTTTTAATACCGTTGAGAGAGAATTCCCGAATTCGAATTTCCTGAGCGGTAAGGTTTGTGAGATATGAAACGAATAATATGAAGATTATTTTTTTTATCAAATCAACCCGGTTTAATCTAACGTTAATTTTTACCAAAAATATAAAAATTTAAGTTAAAAGGTTGATAATTTTTGAGGGATAAAAAAGCCGGGAACTAACTACCCAAACCGGTCGCTTACCGCTGCTTCCTTCCGGACCTGACGGGGTTGGGCGCCGATTTGTCAATTAGCCCCGGCAAACTTTTTATAAGGACACAAATATATAAATATTTTTGCTAATCCTATCAATCATTTTTATATAACACGGAATTTACGGCTTCAACCACTTTTGCTACGGACAAACCTCTTTCGCCACCGAAATTACATACTTTGGGATCTCCCGGACAATTAGAATCGCAATACGATTTCTCTGGCAGAACAATTTTGCTTTCATTTCCCATAGGGCCCCAAAGCTGTGGCGACGCTGCTGGTAACGGGCAAAATATTGAAACCGTTTTAACTTTTAATGCGGCGCAAACATGCATCGGACCGGTGCTTGATGATATCAATAGGTCGAGGGATTTTAATATACCGAACCACTCACGTAAGGTTTTCTTACTCTCCGGATCCGGATAAATCACATTTTGCAAGTTTGCTAATTCTTCAGGAATGTTTACATCCGTGATTAACAATTTGATTTCCGGATTGCCTTGTAATTCCGTTATCAGCTTTCTATATGTTGCCGGAGACCAATTAGCCGCGGAGTTTCCACTTGTCGAATGAACACCGATTAAAAATTTTTTATCTTCAAGGAATTCTATACGTAATTTTTTCGCTCTTTCAAGTTCGGTGTGTGTTAAATGAATTTCCGTTTCCAAACTTTCCGGTTTCACGCCAATCGCTCTTGCCAAATCCATCGAATAGTCGGCTTCGTGACGGAGCGGAATATATTTATGGCGACTGATTCCTTTTACAAAAGTTATCGCTTGATAAAACTTGTAACCGACTCCGTACCTTTTTCTAATCCCGGCAAAAAACAACATGTAGTTAATTTTTTCGTTCGGCAAAAGCATTAATGCATGAGTAAATTTGAAAGATTTTATTTCCTTTGTTTTATCCCAAAAATAATTTTTACTTTCCAGCTCGATATCGTCAATCAAAATTATTTTATCTACGTAAGGATTATTCTCATAAATATCTTTTGTGTATTTTCGTACCATCACGGCTATAAAACTATCAGGATAACTCCTTTTAATCTCGCGTGGCAGAGGTGTTGAAAGGACAACGTCACCTATTCTATCCGGTCTTACGATAAGAATTCTTTTTTGCTTCAATTTTATATTTTTTAGGTTAATAGTAATTCTTTGATTTTATCGAATTCAACTTGCCAGTTGAGTTCGGTGGATGCAACAATACAATTTTCCTTATACGATTTAAGTATTTCTGGCGATTTTTGCCACTTTCGGATAATATTTACAATCATTTCCGGTTCCTCTGCTGTAATGAATTCACCCACACCGTAATCTTCAACAATCGATTTCATTTGCGGTAAGTTTGTAACAAGCACCGGAACTTCCGCCATTATGTATTCAAATAATTTATTAGGCAAAGCATAAAAATAACTTAAACTGATATTTTCTATTAATGCCACACCAACATCGGCGCCGGCTGTATATTGTAGAAGTCGCCCGTGTTCAATTGCGCCAAGGAAAAACACGCGGTCGTCAACACCCAACTCTTTCGCTTCACTCTCAAAATCACGCCGGTAAACACCTTCGCCGATTATGATAAAAACAACATCTTGTAATTTTTGAAGTGCTTTCAACACTAAAGATATTCCTCTACCTTTCAATAATACGCCTTGATACAATAAAATCAAGTTTTCCTTAGGAATATTAAATTGCGAACGGAAATCGATTTTTTCTTCGGGCTTATTGAAGGAAGGAAGATTTCGCAAAAGTAAAGTATTTGTAATTCCGTAGATGTGTGTTAAATACTCGGCGTCAAGTTCTCCCGTTACGAGAACATAATCCGGTTTGTTTATATAAAATTTTTCAACAAGACTGATTAACATTTGAACAGATCTCTTGTCCTTCAATCCGCCGATATGCGAATACAATTCTCTGCTGTTATAATAAAGTTTTGCTTTTCTTCTTTTTGCAAAAAAAGATGTTGTGGGTAAAACGTAAATATCTTCGGCAAAGTAATAATCGGCTTTGATTTTTTTAAGTGCTTTAAATAACAACAATATGAATTTAAGGTAAAAGAATGCGGAAAATCTTTGTTTTGTCAATTTATAAATTGTTACATCGCCTTTAACCGTAGCAAAATCCGGTGTTTGCCAATCGAATGCAATAACTTTTACTTTTACATTATTTGCTTTTAGTGAATCGATTAGATTAACAATTCGAGAATCTAAGTATGGATTTCCGAGAAACGTAATACACGCGGTTTTCAAATCAGACATATACTCATCGGTAAATTAATATTTATAATGCAATGTATTTCGCATAATCGATTTAGCATCGAATTTTTCTTTGAAGTCGATTAAACTTATACTCGGGGTCATCGGATTTTCGGCGGACGTATCTTGCGAAACACCTATATCGACATAAGCGAATCCCCTTTCAGTGGAATCTTTTACAACTTCGTACATCACGCGTTGAATCGGTTTATATTGTGCGTATTCGTAAAGCAACATGTTGTAAAAACAAAGCGCAACGTTTTTATTCGGATAAAACATTAAAGATCCTCCGATCGGTTTATCTTTAAAGTAAACCATAAATAATTTTAGTCTATCGGGAAGCAATTGTTTAAGTTTTAATAAATCCTCGTAAGAGTGTGTAGGTTTAACGTTATGTTTAGCTTTGTTTTTCAAAAGAATCGGGTAAAAATGATCGTATCTTTCATTGACTTCAACCCTAATATCGGGATTTCTAAATGTTTTTCTGATGTTTCTTCTTATTGTCGGCGAGAAACGGGAAATTATATCACGGTCTTTTTCCAATTTTATTGCGCTCGAAATGTAATGAAGTTGATACTTAAACCCTTTCCACAACATTGCAAAGTCGAGATTTTGATTCGGGTAAGTTTCGTAAATCATTGGTGCGGAAGTTAAAACAAACTCCTTTATTCCGTTTTGTTTTCCCCATTCCAATAAAGCGGAAACAATTTCCAACGCTTTTCTAAATTTAATATCCTTCACTACTATCGAACCGTAACTTGCACCGATAGGCGATTCGAAAACCGTACCGTTTTCAACAATACTTCCCGGTAGCAAGGCAACAATGTTCCCCTTTTCCAGAAATATCAGATGGTTGAACTCAAATTTCCCGGGTTCGTGATAATCAAAAAACTTCTGCATGTGAAACATTGTGCCGTTACTTGAGTTCAGTACGAACTCATCCCACTTCTCTTTCCATTCTTCGGTATAATTAATAATTTCCATACAGCAAATTTAGTTTTTATTTCCCAAATAAAGAAAAAAGTTAACGGATAAGTTTTGTTCAGACACAAGCTCCGCAATTAGGAATTCGGTTAATGCCATTTAGAATGTATAAATTAATGAGATGGAATGGGCGTTTCCAAGATTAAATGAAAACGGTGCAAATGCATAATCGAAATTCAATTTATTCCAAAACAATCCGGCACCCAAAGTTATTCCGCGCGATTCGTATCCGCTCATATAACCCATCCGAATCGCAAAAATTTCGTCATACAAAATTTCCGCACCCACAAGAAGATGATTATCCGTCAGATCAAGATATTTCTGAATTCCGGTTGTAACCGTTACATCCGATTTAATTTGATCCAAATAGAATGCATAACCGATACCGAATCTCAGGTCGGTCGGGAGTTTAGTTGCTTCATTTCGTAATTCGTTCATCGAACCGATATTTTTCAACGACAACCCGGCCGATAATCCTTCGACGTTTGTTTCATAAAACAAACCGAAATCGAAACCTAAACCGGTTGCCTCGTCGGATAAAATATTTTCGTATAAAAATTTCAATGTGGTTCCGAATGTTAAATTTTCCACAAGACTAAAACCGGTGGAAATACTCGAATAAAAGTAATGAATATCGAATTTGGCTTCGGGGTCAATTGTCGGGTTTGTTCTAACTTCAAATCCGGATATGTTCGTTGTGTTGACGGAGAATGCAAAAGGTAAGCCGAACAAACCGAAATTTACTCCCAACATTTCGCTTGTAACATCTTGTATCCATTGGTTATGCGAAATAAAAATCTGGTTTCCTTTTATTTTGGCAATTAATGCCGGATTGTAATTCAACGAAGTAATATCGTATGCCGACGCCACTCCGAGATCTCCCATTGCTATATTTCTTGCCCCGAAACCCATTTTGAGGAAAGAAAGTCCGCTACTTCCGGCTTCTTGAGCATTTATCCGAATCGCAAGTAAAACGATAATAATTAAAATTTTATTTTTCATAGTTATTAAAAGTTAAAGTTTAATCCGATTATATGTTTATCGTATGGTGAGTACGGTTCAACCACAAACGCATAATTAAATCCCACCAACCAACTTTTGGTTGTGTAAAAATAAGAAAATCCGAGTGAAGGACGGAAAGGAAAGTCGAAATTTCCGATATTCAATTTATCAAATCCGCCTCTCAAAAAGAGATTCTCGAACAAATTATATTCCACCCCGAATTTCAAAAAGTTTAAATCGCTTGTCAGGCTTTCAAATTCAAGTGTGGCAAGCAACTTCGGATTTTCGAATTTATAAGACACCCCGATTTTTTTTGACAATGGAAATTTATCGGTAGTCGTGTTACCTTGCTCGCCGTAAACGGAAGTTGTATTCCATTTATATTTTGCGTTAATATCCGAAATAACAAGAGAGAAAGACAAATTTTTGTCGAATAAATACAAAATCCCCAAATCAAGTCCGAAACCGTTTGCGGTTACTTGTTCAAAAAGTTTGTAATAATAAAATTTAACGCTGACGCCAATGGAGAGTTTTTCGGAAAAACGATTTGCCAATCCGATAAAAAATTGGTTTTCGGAAGTGGAGAAATCTCCTATTTTGTTTCCGGAACCGTCGCGTCCGTCAATATTCGAAACTCCGGCGTTAATTACTCCAACGCTCAATCCGGCATACCGCAAAGTATCGTTTTCGTCGTCTTTTCTTTTAAGATTAAATCTTCTTGTATAGTTGAGAAAATTAAGCGATCTATCCAAAGATAAAAAAGAATAACCGACTTGAATAGAATTCCCTTTTTGAAAAACCGAAAGAGCGGGATTATAATACGAAACTAGTTCACCCGTCGTTACCGCGGAAATCGCATTCCCCATTCCGGTACCGCGCGCGCCAAAACCGATTCTGCTGAAAGCGCCGGGCAACACACCGGATTCACCGGCAGTTTGAGCCGCCAATGAAAAGTTAATTACCAAAAGCGATATAAAAAGTTTAAACGGAAATTTCATCACATCATTACCATAATTTTTCCGTAAATCGGTTTGGATGAGTCGAGCTCAATTCTATAGAAATAAACGCCGTTCGGAACAATATCGCCGTTATCATCCCGTCCGTCCCAGTATTCAATTTGTTCCGCTTGACTGCTGCGCGAAACGTTTTGAATTAGTGTTCTCACCGGATTCATATCAAAATCAAAAATTCTAATTGTCACGTTTGCGTCGGTTCCTCCCAACGAATATTTTATTTTACATACTTCGTCGTCCGGCGAAAACGGGTTGGGGAAAGCAAATGTTTCCTCTTGTTTAAGTTCGCCGGAAGATGCAATGTATACTTTCCACTCACCTTGCCAAATTCCGGTTGTTTCGTGAAACCGCGCTAAACCTTGTGTTGTTCCGAACCATAAATAGTGCGTGTTATCGTTTAACAGTTGACTGTTAAAAGCACGAAACTCTTTTGTTGTGATTGAATTTCTTGTTGTTTCGTCAACCATCGGCGGAGCGGCTATCCAAGTATCGCCGAAATCAAGTGTTCTGAATATTCCGTTTTCCGTTCCGGCAAAAACGCTCGAAGATAAAACTCCGTTCCCGCTAACGTCGTAAACAAAACCGATTGTGTGAACTCTTTCATCCACCAAGAAAATATTCCATGATTCGCCGCCGTCGGCTGTTGAACTTAAAGCGTAATATTCCGTTTCACCAAGTGCTTTCCACGTAGCCGCCCACAGAGTGTTTCTCGATGAATCGTAATTCATTGAAACTATGAAATTACCGCTTATGCCGTTTTCTTGGTTTTGGTTGTTAAATTTCTTCCAACTCACCCCGCCGTCGACCGATTTATTAATTCCGTTTGCGGTACCGACATACAAAACCGAATCGTTTACCGCTTCAACGGAAAAAGCTCTGTAATTTAGATTTTCCTCAAACCCAAGCGCACCGGTAGTTGGCGAAAGTGTAAAGTTCAACGTATCCGTCGGTTTGATCTCATCCAAGTAATCGGGCGGTACTACAACTCTTTGCCAGGTTTTTCCGTTATCGGTACTTTTCCTCGTACCGCCGGCAAATGAAGTAATCCAGATTGTGTTTTTCGTAAAAGCAATGTCTCTTGTGAAATTATTTTCGACCGCAACTATGGGTAAAGCGCGCAATTGATTTATTCCGTAGACAACGGACGAGTCGTCCGGAGCATCTACCGGTTGAGGAATATCGTTCCAGTTTTGCCCGCCGTCGGTCGAATAGTGCAATCCGCTGCCAACCGGAATTATCGAACCGAATTCATCTTCAAAAGGATGCCATGTGGCAACCCAAACGGTATCGTTGTTAATCGCCAAAGCCGAAATTCCTTCGTCGCCGAATTCAAACGTTTGCCATGTCTCACCGAAATCGGTTGACTTGCTTAAACCTCCTCCAGTTCCGACCCAAATCGTATCTTTATTTATTTCAATGTATTCAATGGTGTTGCTTTTCGGTGTGCTGTCGGAAAGTTTATTTAATTTAAATTTATTAAGATTAAAAGTATTCGGAATTTGTTGAGCGAACAAAGGAATTACCGAGAACAAAATCAATATTTTCAAAATTTTTCTCATTTTACGTACACCGAACGTGAAACTTGATTGCTTTTTGCATCCGATTTATCTACTGCCGTGAATTTAAATTCCCAAAAACCTGTCGGTTGGTTAGTGGGAATTGTTAAAAACACGGTGTAAATTCCGTCGCCTGCCGTTTCGTCTCCGTTTGCATTAACATCTCCGTCGTCAAATAACGGAAACTGCGAAATACCTTTGCTGTTAACCACCTTTTCACCGTTAGGATTAAATAATTCGTAATATACTTCGCGAATATCTTGAAGGCCGTTTGAGTCTTTCACTTCGGCGGAAAACGTGAATTTTTGATTCCTCGAAACAGTATCGGGGATTGCAAGATTTACAATTTGCGGAGGTGAATTTTGTTTTCCACCTTCCACTTCAAAATATTTTATTCCGATTTTATGAATGTTATCGGGTTGCGGATTAATTTTGTCCGCGATGTAAAATTCAACTTGGTATTTCCCGCTTTTAGTATCTTTGCCGAGAAATGTTTTTCCCGAAAATATCCCGTCTCCTTCGGTTTCGTCTCCGTTTATTTCATTTCCGTTATCGGCCATTTTCACGTTTGTTTCTATTCTCGTAAGTCCGTCGGCAGTAGAAACATTAAACCATACGTCGGAAAGATTTTGGGGATTTTCTATTGTTACGGAGGCAACGAAAGATGAATCGCTTTCGGATAAAATAAATTTATCAGGTGCCGAAATACCGGTAACCACAAACTGAACAAGCGGTTGTTCAATCACTTCGGTGGAAGATTCTTCGCAAGCCGTTAGAAACAGCATGATGACAAAAAATACGGATAAATAAAATAAATTGTTTTTCAGCATAATTTAACAGATGGAATCGAATGGAGTGACTTCTTTCAGAAGTAAAACGATTATTTACTTATTGGTATTTTGCAACTCCACTTAAGAGATTCCGAATAACATAATTTTAATTTAGAAAAACGTAGCAAATTACCAATAAATAAACCCGCTTTTAATTTTTGTTGCAAAATATGTAATGATTTGTCTTTTGTCAAGGAAATTATTTTAGTATTAATACATTGGCGTTCGAAGAATTATATAATATTAAAAAGAAACATTTAATCGCCAGATAGCGAATTCGGCGAATGGAAAGTTGAACATTTTCGGATCGGGTAAATTGCACATTTCAATATGAAATATCGATTAAAACATAATAACGAACGGCGTCGGGGAAAAAGAAATAATCAAAATAAACAAACTGAAATAACCCAAAGCCATTCG
>CAZKKI010000044.1:0-2631 GCA_964553325.1 uncultured Melioribacteraceae bacterium
ATCCCGTCAAATCTCGAATTAGCCGATACCGTAATTCAATTAATGAAAGTTGAAGGTGAAAATTTAATTAAACTAATTACATTATTCGATAACGGAAATCTCGACAACGGGGATGACATACTTGGTGACAATATATACTCAGGAATATTAAAAATATTAGAGACATCACCAAAAACAATTAAACTGGTAGCCACAGTAAAAGTTAAATCCAACAACAAAACAATTACCGGAAAATCGGAAGAGGCTACAATAACAATTTTTGCCGAACTTACTTCAAAAGAGCATAAAGAAATTATAACAACACAAGAAAATGCCGTTACAAAATTCGAAGAAGTTTTAAATGGCAACATTTCGAATATTAATGATGCCATTTCGCAAACGGTACAATGGTTAAATAACCAAGCCGGGGTGGAAAGCGTTGAAAACGACGGACAAACAAGTATATTAATAAAATATAAATCCGGTTTATACGGCGGTGTTGTTTTTGCGGTTGAAGATGAAAATGGAACGGTTTTAACAAGGGGTGGTTATTTGGATGAAAGAAAAAAAGCCAGAAGAGTACCGTTAAGATCGCAAACAGTAGGAACACTCGACAAAGATGCCATACCGTTGTTATCCAAACACGCCGATATTTTTGGAAGCTTGGATCCGAAAATAATAGGCAACAGAAACGTTTTTATTTACGCTCCTTACGAAGCTGCTTTTGCACCTTATAACGAACGTGCTTCGGTTGAACAAATTTTAAAAAACTCCGACTATGAATTTTCGGTTACTTCATATGTAAACCAACAAGCAACCATTGCCTCATTAGATAACCTTACAAGTTACGGGCTTGTAATTTTGGCTACACACGGTTCATTGGGAAAAGAATTTGCTACCGGCGAAATCGTTGATACAAACGCCACAAATTATAAAACTTACAGTGCATTAAGAAAAGCGGGTAAGCTTTCAGTATGGAAAAATGTAACCATTTCAAAAAGCGGTTCCGTTAAAAAGAAAGCGGATATCTACGCCATCCGTTCCTCTTATATTTCCTCGCTTTCCGGAAAATTTCCGAATAGCGTAATATTGAACAATTCGTGCGAAAGCACGATGAATTCGGATCTTGCTAATGCCTTTACGGGGAAAGGGGCTAAAACTTATTTCGGATACAGTAAAGTAGTAAACAGCAGTTTCTGCGTTAAAATGGCCGATAGCCTTGTAAAAAGATTGGCACAAGATTTAAAGACCACCGGCGATGCATACCTCGACCAAACGGATCCTAATTCTCCCTATGCACACTTTGAATATAAAGGAGCAAACGATGTCCACTATCCCGACAGTTTAATAAACGGAGATTTTGAATTCGGTAAAATTGACGGTTGGACAAAAGAAGGGGACGGACGGGTTATAAGCAAATTAAGTTTTCTTAATCCGACCGGTGGAAATTTTATGGGCATTATTTCAACGGGACTGGGATTTACAACCTCAACCGGAACAATTTTTCAATCATTTAGAGTTGAAGAAAACCAAACGACCTTAACAATTAAATGGAATTTTCTATCCGAGGAATTTCTAGAATATATTAATTCCCAGTTTCAAGATTTCTTTATTGTAAAAGTAAAGACCAAAGACGGGGGCGAAAATATTCTTTTAGCTAAAAACATCGATGAAATAGCAGCGGAATTCGGCGCTCAAAAATTTACCGGCGCCGAAGGTGAAGTTCCCCAACCGGGTAACCTTGTGGGTGTTTCACCCGGTATAGTTTTCGACCGCGGCGATGTTTACATGACCGACTGGCAAACTTCTTCGTTCGATATAAGCGCATACCAAGGAAAAGTAATTACATTATATTTAATGGCAGGCGATGTGGGAGACAGTATTTTTGATACCGCTATTTTGTTGGATGATATTTCAATAAAATAATTTTTAGGGGAAATTTACATATCAGCCGACAACTTTTTGTCGGCTGATTTCCATAATAAGATAATGGTACAATGAAAAGATTTAAGTTTATACTAATAATTTTAATTTTTATTTCATGCAATGAGAGTGCCCATAAAATGAAAATTATATTTTACCAAAATGGAGAAGCGATAAATATAAATACGTCAAATCTTGACTTAGCCGGCATTTACAAAAAAATTAAACGGCTTAGCGAAAACACTACGGATAAATTACGAATATACGTGAGCGAAGAAAGAATCGAACAACTGAAGCAAACGGAAACCGCATTGGAAATAATCTTTGAAAAAGAAATTGAAATATCTTCTCCCGCATTTGGAACAGAAAAAATAAAAAGAATTTTTTTTCCGCTCTCAGGTGATTTTATCGGAAATGGTGAAAGTCCCGTTATAACCATATTTTTAGGAACGGTTAATTATTATTATCCCGACGCTTTAAGAAACCCGACGGGTTACAAAGACTTAATGCTATTAAAAAATATGGTTACCAAGCAAATTTAATAATTTTTGTTTTATTGGATTGGACTTAAGTAAAGAACACCGGCCCGAAAGCTCACGAGTTTCAATTCTACAATAGTTCGATTAAAACCACACGGCAGTAGAAACAAGCACGAAATAATTAAAAAGTTTCAATTCTACAATAGTTCGATTAAAACCTACTTTTACGGCTTCATTGTACTTAACATAA
>CAZKKI010000045.1:0-19988 GCA_964553325.1 uncultured Melioribacteraceae bacterium
ATAACGGAAAAATTAATTTGGAATAATGCTAAACTAGAAAATTTGTCTTCCGTAGAAAATGTATTGATGTTTGGATATCCTATTGGGCTTTATGATCAAAAAAATGTTTTACCACTTATTAGAAATGGCATAACCGCTTCACATCCAGCAATTGATTTCAACGGCCAAAAAATAGGCGTTGTCGATATGGCTTGTTTCCCAGGTTCTTCTGGAAGCCCGATTTTTATTATATATGAAGGAAATTACATAGATAAAAAGAAATATGCTTTTGCGATGGATAGCAGAATAATATTTATTGGTATTTTGTTTAGTGGACCAATTTATAACTCAAAAGGTGAAATAATTATTGAAGACATCCCAACACAACAAAAACTCAGCAGTATCACTCCGCAAATGATTAACTTAGGATATTATATTAAATCTCAAGTAGTTTTAGATTTTAAAAGTAAAATTAAAACTATAATAGAATAAAGTAACACATAACAATTATGTCCACCTTACCGCTGTTCCGCTGGCGCTTCACAGTGCAGGTGATTTTTTAATCGCAAAGCCATTGCGCACCGGTTTTATATTAAAAAACACGTCAACGGCAAAATTCCTTTAGAAATCCCGCGTTAATTGTTATATTTTTGCCGGTAAAATTTCCGGCAAACGGTAATAAATTAAACCGAGCGGAAATTTGTCAGCTGCAAATTATTTCCTTTTGCGATAAATTTAGGAAAACGTTATATTTACAGTTCGTTTGTTGAACTTGTTTATTAGCGATAAGTTTGAATAATAAATTGAGTGCCGGGGTGGCGGAATTGGTAGACGCACAGGACTTAAAATCCTGTGGGAGTTTTCTCCCGTGTCGGTTCGAGTCCGACCCTCGGTACATAGTTGGGTTCTTAGCTCAGTTGGTTAGAGCGTCTGCTTGACGTGCAGAAGGCCAGAGGTTCGAATCCTCTAGAACCCACGGATAACCGGAGTTTGCTCCGTTTTTTTTTATTTGGTTAGCTGTTTATGGAAAAAATTAAAATTACATTGCCGGACGGATCCGTTACCGAATTCGATAAAGGCGTAACACCTTTGCAAATTGCCGAATCGATTTCAAAAAGATTGGCGGATGAAGCTTTGGTAGCCAAAGTTAACGGAGTGTTGCGCGATTTAAATTATAAGATTAACGAAGATGCCGAGGTCCAAATTTTTACCTTCAAAGACGAAGAAGGAAAACATACTTACTGGCATTCAACTTCGCATCTTATGGCGCATGCCATTCAATCGCTTTTCCCCGAAGCCAAGTTCGGCGTAGGACCGGCAATCGAAGGCGGGTTTTATTACGATTTCGATATAAATACACAGCTGACCGACGAAGATTTGAAGAAAATCGAACAAAAAATGCTTGAACTCGCCAAGGAAGATCAACCCTTCCGGCGCAAGGAACTTTCGAAGCAAGAAGCGGTCGATTATTTTAAAAAAGTCGGCGATAACTTCAAACTCGAAATTCTTGAAGACCTCGACGATCAAAAAGACACGATAAGCATTTACTCCGAAGGTGATTTTACCGATCTCTGTACCGGTCCGCATATTCCTTCGGCCGGAAAAATCAAATACGTCAAACTTCTCAATGTTTCCGGTTCGTATTGGCGGGGCGACGAGCACAATAAACGCTTGCAAAGAATTTACGGCGTTTCTTTCCCGAAAAAGAAAATGTTGGAAGAACACCTCCAACTTCTCGAAGAAGCGAAGAAACGCGACCATAGAAAACTCGGGAAACTGTTGGATTTGTTCAGCACCGTCGATGAAGCGGGTCCGGGCTTGATTTATTGGCATCCGAAAGGTGCAAGAATTAGAACCGTAATTGAAGATTTTTGGAAAGAAGCCCATTTCAAAAACGGCTACGAAATGATTTATACTCCGCACATCGGAAAAAGTTGGCTTTGGGAAACCAGCGGACACCTTTCGCATTTCAAGGAAAATATGTTTGCACCGATGAGCATAGATGAACAAGATTATTATATCAAACCTATGAACTGTCCGTTCCACATTATGATTTATAAATCGAGTTTGCGGTCGTACAGGGATTTACCTTTCAGATGGGCTGAGTTAGGGACTGTTTACCGCTACGAAAAAAGCGGAGTGTTGCACGGATTGTTAAGAGTAAGAGGGTTTACTCAAGACGATGCGCATATATTTTGTACGCACGAGCAAGTGGAAGACGAAATTATAAAAGTAATTCGGTTTTCACTTTTTATTTGGAAATCGTTTGGTTTTGAAAATCTGAAATTTTATATTTCCACAAAGCCCGAAAAAGCGGTTGGAGACGACGAACTGTGGGAAAAAGCTACCGCTTCGTTAATCAACGCGCTTAAAAAAGAAGGCTTGGAGTATATTATCGATGAAGGCGGCGGAGCGTTTTACGGTCCTAAAATAGATATTAAAGTTAAAGACGCTTTGAACCGCGAATGGCAAATGAGCACGATTCAGTTCGATTTTAATTTGCCCGAACGTTTCGATATGAAATACATCGGGGAAGACGGCGAAGAACACCGGCCGTTTATGGTGCACAGGGCTTTGCTCGGTTCTATAGAAAGATTTATGGGCGTTATAATCGAACATTTCGGCGGGGCGTTTCCTACTTGGTTGGCGCCGGTTCAAGCCGTTGTTATTCCCGTTTCCAAAAGCTTTTTGGAATACGGCGAATCGATTGTTGAAAAATTGAAAGATAAAAATATAAGAGTGGAACTCGATAGAAGAAACGAAAAGATCGGTTATAAAATCAGGCATTGGGAAACACAAAAGGTGCCTTTCATGTTAATCATTGGCGAAAGGGAAATGGAAGAAGGAACCGTTTCGGTCAGAAGGCATAAAATTGGCGATAAAGGTTCGATGAAAATTGAAGAGTTCGAAAATTTAATTTTGGACGAAATAAACAACAAAACAATAAACTAATTTAAGAGGTAAATTTATCGCGCGCAAAAAAGTAAGGGTTAACGATGAAATTACTGCTCCGCAAGTAAGAGTAATTGGACCCGACGGACAGCAAATCGGAATAATGGTAACGAAAAGCGCCATTGAACTTGCTGATGAAAAGGGATTGGACTTGGTTGAAATTGCTCCGCAAGCTCAACCGCCGGTTTGCAAAATAATCGACTTTGGTAAATATCAATACGAACAGCAAAAGAAGGAAAAATTACAGAAGAAAAAACAGCATGTTACGGTCTTAAAAGAAATCAGACTTCATCCGAACACGGATACGCACGATTTCGATTTTAAAGCCCGGCATGCCGAAAAATTTATTCAAGAGGGCAATAAAGTAAAAGTATCGGTTATTTTCAAAGGAAGGGAATTGGCTTATACCGATCAAGGTAAAAAATTACTCGAAAAGTTTATTGAAAGATTGCAAGACGTTGCCAAAGTAGAAAACGAGATTAAGTTCGAAGGCAGAACGATGCATACGATACTTGCGCCGTTAAAATCTAAAAAGAAAAAATAAGGTGGAAAAATGCCAAAAATGAAAAGTAACAGAGGCGCCGCTAAAACTTTCAAAAAAACCGCAAGCGGCAAAGTTAAGCGATACAAAGCATATAAATCGCATATTCTTACAAAGAAAAGCACGAAAAGAAAAAGAAATTTGAGGAAAGCCACTTTGGTTTCCGACGCTGATTTGAAGCGTGTTAAAATTATGATTCAATAAGGGAGAAAAAAGAAATGCCACGTACTAACAATGCTCCGGCTTCCAGGAGAAGACGTAAAAAAATAATGAAAATGGCGAAAGGCTATTGGGGCGCGCGCGGAAAAGTGTACACCGTTGCAAAACATTCCGTAGAAAAAGGGCTTCAATATGCGTACAGAGATAGAAAAGCTAAAAAAAGAACTTTCAGAAGATTATGGATTGTTAGAATTAACGCCGCCGCCCGTTTAAATGGAACAACTTATTCGAAACTGATGAGCGGGCTTCACAAAAAAGGCGTTGATATCAACAGAAAAGTTCTTGCTAATTTGGCTGTGGAAAATCCCCAAGCCTTTGCCGAAATTGTTAAATTCGTTTCTGCATAAGATTAATTCTTCCCGGAACTAAACTGTTCCGGGGGGATTTCATTCATTAATTCTGTTGCTATCATGGAAAATCAAATTAATAATGTTGTAAATCAATTCGAGCAAGATTTAAAAGAAGTAAAAGACCTCAAACATTTAGAAGAAATCAGAATTAAATATTTCAGTCGGAACGGCCTTTTTGCCAAACTGTTCGACGATTTCAAAAAACTACCGAAAGAAGAAAAACCCAAATACGGCCAACTGCTTAACACGGTTAAGAAAAACTCCCAGCAAAAATTTGACGAGTTAAAAGGGAAACTTTCCCGGCAAGCGCAAAAATTCGAAAAATTTATCGATTTGTCGCTTCCGGGAAGAACTCATGTAATCGGCAGCAAACATATTTTAACCCAAACGATAGAGGAAATTTCCGGTATTTTCAAGGGATTGGGATTTTCGATTTATGTCGGACCCGAATTGGAATCGGACGCAAACAACTTCGAAGCGTTGAATTTCCCCGATGATCATCCGGCAAGGGATATGCAAGATACGTTTTTCGTAAACGAAAATTTTCTTCTTCGTACACACACTTCGCCGGTGCAAATCCGTTTGATGAAAGAAAAACAACCGCCGATTAGGGCGATTATGCCGGGTAAAGTTTACAGAAACGAAGCAATAAGTGCTAAAAGTTATTGCTTGTTTCATCAAATAGAAGGACTTTACGTCGATACGGATGTAACTTTTTCCGAGTTGAAAGGCACTTTGGTTTATTTCGCCAAAATGCTTTTCGGTAACGATGTTAAGTACCGTTTCCGCTCGAGTTTCTTCCCGTTTACCGAACCGAGTGCCGAAGTGGATATTTGGTGGCAACCGAAAGGGAAAGAAGGTAGATGGCTCGAAATTTTGGGATGCGGTATGGTAGACCCGAACGTGCTCGATAACGTGGGAATCGATTCGGAAAAATATACCGGTTACGCGTTCGGTATGGGCGTGGAAAGAATGGCAATGCTGAAATACGGTATAAACGATATAAGGGTTTTCTTTGATAACGATTTTAGATTTCTTGCTCAATTCTAATTTGTAAACAGGAGAAAAATAATTGAAAGTTTCACTGAACTGGCTAAGTGATTACGTTGATATCGATGAGCTTTCCGTTGATGAAATCGTGGATAAACTTACTACTTCGGGTTTGGAGGTGGAAGAAGTTATCGATGAGGCTGAAAATTTCGAAAATATTGTTGTTGGTCTGGTAAAAGAAGTAAACAAACATCCCAACGCCGATAGGCTTTCGGTTTGTACGGTTACCGACGGGGAGCAAGATTACCAAGTCATTTGCGGCGCTCCGAATGTTGCTCCGGGACAAAAAACGGCGTTTGCAAAAGTGGGAGCACGCCTGCCGGGAATGAATATTACTCTGAAAAAAGCGAAAATACGAGGCGTAGAATCGTACGGTATGCTTTGCGCGGAAGATGAATTGGGTATCGGCGACGATCACGAAGGTATTATGGTTCTGAACGACGATGCACCGACCGGTGCGGCGCTTTCGGATGTATTGAAAAAAAACGATGTCATTCTCGATATCGCCATCACGCCTAACCGCGCCGATGCTTTGAGTCATACGGGAATTGCAAGGGATATTGCCGCTTTATTCGATAAAAAACTTAAAATGCCCGAAGTTAAGTTAACGGAAAGCGAAACCGACGTTAACGATTTGGCAAAAGTTGAAATTGAAAACGCAACCGATTGCCCGCGCTACGTTGCTAAAGTTGTAACGGGCGTTACGATTAAAGAATCGCCGGAGTGGTTGAAACGGAAATTAACCGCGGTTGGGTTGCGACCGATTAATAACGTTGTGGATGCCACAAATTTCGTTTTATACGAGTTGGGGCAACCGTTGCACGCATTCGATTTGGATAAACTTTCCGGCGGAAAAATAATCGTGAAAAATGTTGAAGACGGATATAAATTTACCACGCTCGATTCGAAAGAAAGGGAACTGAAAGCGAGCGATTTAATGATTTGCGATGCGGAAAAACCCGTTGCTATCGCCGGTGTGATGGGCGGCGAAAATTCAGAGGTAAGCGACGATACCAAAAATATTCTGATTGAAAGTGCATACTTCAACCCTTCGGCAATCCGTAAAACCGCTAAACGGTTGGGATTATCGACCGATGCCTCTTACAGATTCGAACGGGGTTGCAACCCGGAAATCACCGTTTTTGCCGCGGAACGCGTTGCGGCGCTTATTCGTGAAATCGGCGGCGGTGAAATCGCCAAAGGTACAATAGACGTTTACCCGGTAAAAATAGAACGCCCCGTAATTTCGTTAAGGTTTTCCAGACTAAATAAAATTTTGGGTTTCGACGTCGAACCCGCAAAGGTAAAAAGAATTTTCGAATTACTGGAATTTGAAGTTTCCGAATTCACGGATGAAAAAATTACGGTCGAAATTCCGCTTTTCCGCCACGATTTGGAACGCGAAATTGATTTGATTGAGGAAGTGGCAAGAATTTACGGGTTCGAGAAAATTCCGTTGATCGATAAAATTCAAGTCGCGCTCGAAAAGAAAGTAGACCAAACCGCATTCAACGGAAAAATCCGGAATTATATGACCGCCTTGGGTTATTACGAAATTGTTACCAATTCGTTATTGAACGAAGAGACGGCAAAATATTTCGGAAATGCTATTCCGGTGCTAAATCCGCAAAGCATCGAAATGACGCATGCACGGACTTCGTTGATACCGGGAATTCTCTCGACAATCGAACGGAACATCCGCGTAAAGGAAAAAAATCTTAAACTTTTTGAAATAGGTCATACGTTCGAAAAGAAAACGGAAAAGGAAATAGAAAGTTTCGACGATATAGAAGAACCGGATAAATTAACTTTTGCGGTTACGGGCAAAAGGGAAGTTGATGTTTGGTATTCGAAAGATACGGAATTCGATTTTTACGATGTTGTAGGAACCGCGGACGAACTGTTCAGAAAAACGGGGGTCGACTCGAAACTGACCGACGAATTCTTCCTTGAACCGGATGACGTTTTCGATTTTCGGTTGGTAAAAAAATATAAAGGACGAACGGTTGCAACCGGAGGCAAAGTTAAAAACGGGTTACTCAAGAAATTCGACATAAATCAAAACGTATATTTGTTCGATATTAATCTCGATGTCCTTCGTTCCATAAAAGTGGAACTGAAAAAATTCAACGAATTACTTAAGTTTCCAAAAGTCGTTAGGGATTTTGCTTTCGTATTCGACAAGGATATTCTTTACGAAACGGTTATAAAAGAAATTTATAAAAGTAGTTCTAAGTTGTTGAAAAAGATAAAGTTATTTGATATCTTTGAAAGTGAAAGTTTAGGTCGGGACAAAAAAAGTATGGCATTTCAATTGGAATATTACGATGAAAACCGTACTTTGACCGAAGACGAAATAGAAAAAGAATTCTGGAAAACAATAGAACATATTAAAAAGAAACTCAACGGCGAACTAAGAGGTTAAACAGCGTGTCGGAAACTTCCAAATACGATTTATTTTTGAACGAGCTGAACGGGCTGGAAAAAATGCTTCATGCGTTTGTTCAGAAACATAACGATCTCAAAGAAATGAAATCGGCTCTGGAAAAAAAAGTAAAACAGTTGGAAAATGAAAATGAAGTTCTTAAATTAAAGATAGAAGAATTGGAACACAAAGTTGAGGAAGTAGTAAAAAAGAAAAACGAATTAATCGATAGTAATAATATAAGCGACGTTGACAGGGAAACGTTGATCAGTCAGATAGACGAACTGATTGAAAAAATCGATTACCATATTCGTTCTTAAGTTTCAACAAAGTTGAAACTGTTTACATATTGTTTGTATGATGGAATTGACAAAAAATGACTGAAAAAAAGAAGCTCAAAGTAAAAATTTTCGATAAAGAATTTTCACTCTTGGTTGAAAATGAAGAAATAGCTGAGGACTTGGTTGCGTACGTTGATAAGGTAATGAATGAAACCCAAGAAGATTTGAAAGATCAACCGACGGAAACTATAGCTATTATAGCTGCATTGAATATAGCATACGATCTTTCTATGGAAAAGAATAAATTCAGGGAATTTAGTAT
This sequence comes from uncultured Melioribacteraceae bacterium, assembly GCA_964553325.1. GTDB lineage: Bacteria > Bacteroidota > Ignavibacteria > Ignavibacteriales > Melioribacteraceae > BMS3ABIN04. Next base: position 8,120 of record CAZKKI010000045.1, read on the forward strand.
TCAAGCTATCGATAAAGTAAAGAAAATGAAGCTTCTTTTAAGCGAGTCTGAATTGTCCACTCCATCATAGTTTTAACCGCGCTGTCAATTCTGTTATATGAAGAACTAACACTAATAACAAGGGTTATCGACTCAGGGCGTGTATTACAGGCCTCAACCCGTTAAGGGTTCCCGCGGATGCGGGACGGTGGAAGTAAAAAGCGTCCGGCGGTTTCCCACATTGAATGGAAGGAGTTCTTCCATTTAAGAATTGGCAGCGGCGGTATAATTTTTTGGCATTTACGGAGGAATTATGGATTGGATGAACCCAATATACTTGGTTGGAATAGGAGTTGTTCTATCGGTTGTAATGTTCTTTTTGGGATGGGCAATTAACTCCAAAATAGGTAAATCGGCTATTAACCGTGCAAAAGAAAAAGCAAACGAAATTATTGAAGATGCAAAAAAAGAAGCGAAAAACCTTAAAAGGGAAAAGCTCTTAGAAGTAAAAGACGAATGGCTGAGAAAAAAGCAAGAGTTCGATAACGAAGTTAACACACGCAGACAAAAACTGCAGAATTACGAAAAAAATCTCGATATTCGCGAGGAAGGAATAGAGAAAAAATACGAACTCGTAATTCAGAAAGAAAAAGCGAATAAAGAGCTGGAACGGAAATTATTGAATCAGAAAGAATTGCTCGAAAGGAAAAGCAATGAGTTGGAGAATCTGATTCGCGAACAAAATGTGAGGTTGGAAAAAATAGCTTCGCTTTCTGCCGAAGAGGCTAAGAAGATGCTGATGGAAAACATGATCGAGAAAGCCAAATCGGATGCAGCCCAATACATAAAAGAAATACGCGATAGAGCAAAACTCGAAGCCAAACGTGAAGCGCAAAAAATTGTTGTTCAAGCAATTCAACGCACTGCGGTCGATCATTCCGTTGAAACAACGGTTTCTGTTGTCCAAATTCAAAACGATGAAATGAAAGGAAGGATTATCGGTCGTGAAGGACGGAATATCCGTTCATTCGAAGCCGTTACGGGTGTCGACGTAATTGTGGACGATACGCCCGAAGCCGTAATTCTTTCGGCATTCGATCAGTACAGGCGCGAAATTGCCAGAATTGCACTCGAAAGATTAATTGCCGACGGCAGAATTCATCCGGCCAGAATAGAAGAAGTGGTTAAGAAAGTTGAAGCCGAACTGGAAGAAGAAATTATTCACGAAGGTGAAAACGTTCTTGTGCAACTCGGTCTTCACGGTATTCATCCCGAACTTGTTAAGCATATCGGTAAAATGAAATACCGCTCGAGTTACGGTCAGAATCTGTTGCAACACAGTATTGAAGTTGCATACTTAACTGGAATTATGGCCGCCGAGCTCGGGTTCGACGTTAATCTGGCAAAAAAAGCCGGCTTGATGCACGATATCGGAAAAACAATCGATAAAAGCGTTGAAGGTCCGCATGCATTGCTCGGTTACGATTTGGCGAAAAAATACAAGGAACATCCCATCGTTGTTAACGCAATCGGTTCCCATCACGAAGATATTGAAATGGAACATCCGATTGCCGCTTTGGTTCAAGCCGCCGATGCAATCAGCGGTGCGCGACCCGGAGCAAGACGTGAACCTTTGGAAGGTTATGTGAAAAGGCTCGAGAATCTGGAAAACATAGCCAATACTTTCGAGGGTGTAGCTAAAACCTATGCTATTCAAGCCGGAAGGGAAATCCGTGTTGTGGTTGAACCGGATAAGGTGGACGATACTTTTTCGGATAAACTTGCATACGATATCGCTCAAAAAATTCAAGACGAAATGGAATATCCCGGACAAATAAAAGTTACGGTTATCCGGGAAGTGCGTAAAATAGCTTACGCAAAATAATTTAAGCCTTACGCTTTTTTCAAACCTCCGCCAAGCGGGGGTTTTTCTTTTTTAACGGTTTTATTTTTTATATTTCATATTAATTTTCATAAAGTGCGGAAGTTATGAATTTTCCTTTACTGACAAAAAGAGATTTGTACATTCTTGCCGGAGCTTTCGGTTTTTTTATGGGAATTTTAATCTTTACTTTTTACTTTCCCAATTATTACGAGGGAAAAGAACCGGTACGGTTCGAAATAAAACAAGGTTCCACACTTAATGAAGTGATAGACGAACTCTATGCGCGTGGAATTATTCCGAGTAAAACGAACATGAAAATTGCCGCAATGATAAGCGGTTCGGAAAAAAACGTGAAAGCCGGAACTTATGAAATTCCGAACGGAATAAGTTATTTGAAACTTCTCGATATTTTAACGAAAGGGCAACCTCTGCCGCAAAAACTCGTAACGATTCAAGAGGGAATTTGGCAAGAAAAACTCGCCTCGCTGCTCGAAGAACAAATAGGCATAAGTGCCGAACGGTTTATGAAATTAAGCAGGGATAAAAAATTTATTAAAACTTTGGGATTAAATGTCAATTTCCTCGAAGGTTATCTTTTGCCCGAAACATATTATTTTTATCTTGGCAGCACGGAAGAGGAAATAATAAAACGGTTGAGCGACGAAATGCAAAAGTTCCTTTCCAAACCGGAATATGTTGAACGGATGAAAGAATTGAAAATGAATCGGCATCAAATATTAACGATGGCATCGATAATCGACGGGGAATCTAACGTTGTGTCGGAGTTCCGCAGAATTGCCGGGGTTTATTATAACAGATTGAAAAGGGGAATGTTGCTTCAAGCGGATCCGACAATTCAGTATATTGTTAGGCATAGAAGGAAAAAGGTGAACAAAATTTATTACAAAGATTTGGAAATCGATTCTCCGTTTAACACTTACAAATATCCCGGATTGCCGCCGGCGCCGATTAACAATCCGGGTAAAGATGCAATCCGTGCGGCACTTTATCCGGAAGAACACGATTATTATTATTTTGTAGCCGACGGAAACGGCGGACACGTTTTTTCACGTACGCATTCGCAACATCTACGTAACGTAAGAAGATACAGAGCTTGGAGAAATTCGAGATGAAAAAAAATGCCGTTAAAGTTTTAATATTCGGTTTAGTATTGTTTTTTGCCAAATGTGCTAACCAATTGCCACCGCAAGGCGGAGAAGTTGATAAAACTCCGCCGGAAATAATTGATTATTCCCCGGCAAACGGTACGGTTAATTACCACGATAATTATATCGTTCTGGAATTTTCGGAATATGTAGACAAGAGAAGCGTGCAAGATGCGTTTTTTATTTCGCCTTATATCGAAGGGCAACCCGAATTCGATTGGAGCGGTAGGGAAGTGGAAATAATTTTCCCGGATTCGTTAAAAACGAATACAACTTATAACGTTACTATCGGTACGGAAGTTAGGGACATACACAACAACAATAAAATGATTGAACCGCTTAATTTTTCGTTCTCAACGGGTGCTAAAATCGATTCGGGAAAAATAAGCGGTACGGTTTATGGAAATAATATTGAAGGAACTATGATTTTCGCTTACCGCTTGGATGCCGGTAAAGAGATAAATCCCTTGAAAAACAAACCGGAGTATATTTCTCAAGTTGCCGATAACGGAAAGTTCAGGTTAACGGGACTCGCAGAAACTTCGTACAGAGTTTTTGCGATAAAAGACAAATTCAAAGATTTATTGTATAACATCGGCGACGATGAATACGCCGTACCTTTTACGGATATAAATTTATCCGGAGAAAATAATTTCAAAGATTTAAATTTTAAGCTTACAAGGGAAGATACGCTGAAGCCGTATTTGTTAAGTGCAATTATGACCGACCGTAATCACATTGTTGTAGAGTTTAACGAATTTATCGACAGTGCTTCGGTTTCGGCGGAGAATTTTTTTATTTTCGATTCCTCCAATTCATTAAAATATCCGGTAAAATATTTTTTTAAGGGAAAAACACAAAAATACAAATACGTTGTTGCAATCGATTCGAATTTGAAAAAATCGGACGAATTGTTTTTGAATATTACGGGCATTCCCGACAAACGCGGAAATGTATGCGAACCGCAAGGCATCGAATTTTTATATAATCCCAAACCCGATACCAATTATGCGGATATATTAAAGATTAAAACCGACTACCCGGATAATTTGGTCGATTTTTTTAATCCCGTTTTAACGGTTGAACTTACCGACGGGATTAACCGGGGAAAAGCCACAAGCGGTATTAGCGTTACAGACGACCAAAAAAGGAAGTTGAAAACGGAAACGGTTTTTATTAACGATGCGGAATTGGAAATCCGGTTAAAGCAAAAATTGAATTTCAGAAAAAAGTATTCGTTGCGGATTAACATGAATAATCTTGTAGACATCGCCGGAAACAAACTCGATTCCGTTTACGTATTTAAATTCGGATGCATGAATAAACTTGATTACTCCGGTGTTTCGGGCAAAATTATAAAAGCCGCCGGGGGAAAAGATTCTCTGATAATAGTGAACCTTTTTCCCGCTGAAAAAGGTGGTAAAACTTACAGCGTTCAAACGAAGAACGGTGAATTCGAATTTGAAAATGTTTATCCGGGCAAATACTTTTTATGGTATTTCGTGGATTCCGATTCGAGTAGAACTTACAATTACGGAAAAGTTTATCCGTTTGTTCCCTCCGAAAGATTTAATTACTATCCCGACACTCTGAAACTCCGACCACGCTGGCCGGTTGGGGATATTGCATTTTAATCTTACAAATTACATAACTGTGAAAAATTAAAATATGCGATTCGCAGATATTTTGACAGTTTATTCCGAATACTAATAATCTGAAAATTTATTCTATCTTCGCGTGACTTGGTTTTCTTTGAGTTACTTTGTGAAATAGTTATACGTTAAAAAGATACTACCTAACTTACAATCTGTCAGCTCAACATCCGCTTGCTTTTATTTCCCACATGATTCAAACCCCGCCGACAGTTTCGGTAAATAAAAATACATCCGGCATCCGAAAATATCTTTATTTATCCGTTCTCGGTAATTACAACATCCGGATAATCTTTTGCCAGCATATCTTTAATTTTATCCAGTTCGTCGCCTTCGGCATGGAAACGTATTATAACTTCGCGTTTGCCTTCTTCAACTCCTTGTTTGGTGGTTAAAATGCTTATGCACTTAAATTCATATTCCCTCATTTTATCGCAGACCTCTTTAATCGAACCGGGCTCATCGGGGATTGTAAGCGTAATTCTGAAAGAGGGAATTCTTGCGCCGGTTATATTAATCAATGCGTTAAACACATCCTGTTCGGTTAAAATGCCAACCAACTTTCCGTTTTCAAGTACGGGGAGCCCGCCTATTTTATTATCGAACATAAGTATTGCCGCCTTTTCAATCGTATCGTCCGGCGAAATCGTTATCGGATCTTTTTTCATTATATCTTTAATTTTAATTTTGGACATTAAGTAATGCACTTCCCAAATATCGAGAGAGGTAACTTTTGAAGGGGAGGCTTCTTTCAAATCCCTATCCGAAACTATTCCCACGAGTTTTTCACCGCTCATTACGGGTAATCGTCTGATATTATTACGTTTTAAAGTATGGATTGCTTCGGAAAGAGTTGCGTTTTCGTCGATTGTAACAACGTCGGTACTCATCCATTTGCGGACAAACATTTTACACCTCTTTATTAATATTAATTTAGATTTTAGATTCCCAAATATGCTTCTCTTACATGATCGTTATTTAACAATTCTTTTCCCGTTCCCTCAAGCGTAATTCTGCCGTTTTCGAGAACATAAGCTCTGTCGCAAAACGTTAAAGTTGTTTGTACGTTTTGTTCGACAAGTAAAACGGTAACACCTTGATGCCGTATTCCTTTAATTATATCGAAAATGTCTTGCACCAGTACGGGTGCCAAACCCAAACTCGGTTCGTCTAACATCAGAATTTTGGGTAACGACATTAAACCGCGGGCAATTGCCACCATTTGTTGCTCTCCGCCGCTTAATGTACCCGCCAATTGTTTTCTTCTTTCTTTTATACGCGGGAAAAGTTCAAAACATTTTTCCATCGTTTCATATCGTTTTTCTTTTGCCTCGCCGTGTAGCGATCCCATTATCAAATTTTCTTCGACCGTCATTTCATTGAAAAGTCTTCGAGCTTCGGGAACGTGAACTATTCCTTTTTTTATTATTTCGCTCGGTTCGATATTCGCTATCGATTCTCCGTTCAGTGTAATATCGCCCGAACTGATTTTTTGAATTCCGGAAATTGTTTTTAATACGGAAGATTTACCCGCGCCGTTGGCTCCAACAAGAACAACTATTTCACCTTCTTTAACTTCGAAGGATACGTCCCACAAAACTTGTAAATCTCCGTAGCTCATGTTTATGTTTTCTACTTTAAGCATTTAGGTAATTCTCCACATTGTAATCGGAACCAAGATACGATTCAATAACCAAAGGATTTTTAGCAACTTCTTCCGGCGTGCCTTCGGCAATTGTTGCACCGTGTGCAATGGCATGAATTCGGTCGCTTAACGTCATTATTACTTTCATAATATGTTCCACTATTAAAACGGTTATGCCGAGTTCGTCCCTTATTTTTTTTATGATGTCGATTGCTTCGTCGAGTTCACCGGGATTTAGTCCCGCAGCGGTTTCATCGAGCAAGATAAGTTTGGGACGGGTTGCCAAAGCTTTGGCTATTTCCAACCTTTTTCTACCGCCGATCGGCAGACTACCGGCTTTCATGTTTTTTACGTCGTCGAGATGGCAAAATTTCAGAACATCGCGGGCTACGGCACGCGCACCGGCAAATGTCGATTCTCTTGCAAATGCACCAGCCATTACATTGTCTTCTACCGTTAATCTTTTTAACGGTTTAACTTTTTGAAAAGTCCTCCCGATACCTAACTGTGCAATTTCGTGAGTTTTCTTGTGTGTAATGTCTATTCCTTGGAAATATATTTTTCCTTCGGTAACAGTGTAGTATTGGTTAATCAGATTAAAGATTGTCGTTTTTCCGCTTCCGTTCGGCCCGATTAATCCGAAAATTTCTCCTTCTTTTACCGAAAAGGAAACGTGATCGACCGCCATTAATCCACCGAAGTTTTTCGTCAAATTTTCAAGCGTAAGAATGCTCATGAGGAACTCCTCATCCTTTTTGAAAACTTAAATTTATTTGAAAGCAAATCCCAATCTCCCAAGATTCCGCCCGGCAAATATAAAATAACAACTATTACCAAAACTCCGAATATCAATGCGTGTAAACCCGAAACCCAATGCGGTGCCAATCCGAAAATAGCCGACCGGAAAAGCTCTTGGACAAAAACCATAACCAATGCACCGATTGCCGGACCCCAAATTGTTCCCACTCCACCAATAATTCCGATTAGAATTGTAATAATTGAAATATTATGTAAGGCGAACACCACTTCGGGGTCGATAAATCCCATATAAATCATGTAAAAAGCTCCCGCCGTACCTGCCCAAAATGTAGAAATTGCCATCGAAATATTTTTATATTTTTTGGTGTTTATCCCAAGTGCGGCGGCGGCGTCTTCGTCTTCGCGTATGGAGAGAAAATAAAAACCCGCTTTACTTTTCATTACCATTTTGACGGAGAGAATGGAAAGTATTGCCAGAACCAAAGCAATAAAATAGTACGGATATTTTGAAACCCAAGTAGTTGTATATAAAATCCCGTTGTGACCGTTAGTTAACCATTCTTCCTCGCCGAAAACCAATCTTAATATTTCACCGGTTGCCAAAGTGCCAAGAGCGAAATACGGACCTCTGAGCCTGAATACCAGAATTCCGAGTAAATATCCTAAAATTACGGCAACCAAACCACCGTAAAGCAATCCCCACCAAGGAGAAATCTTATAATGAAAGTACGGGATTGCCGCTGCATAAGCGCCAATGCCGAAATATGCAGCGTGACCGAATGAAACTTGTCCCGTATAACCGGCAAGTAAGTTCCATGAATTACCGAGCATAACCCACATCAAAATGAAAATAAGCAGACCTTGAATATAAAACGAATCGAAAAACACAAACGGAAGAATAGCCGCACCGAGAAAAACAAGATATTCTGTTTTATTTAATTCGAGTAATTTCGTTTTTTCTTTTTCCATATCGAATACCTATACTTTTGTAAGTCGTTTCAGTCCTCCGGGGAAGAAGACCAATACTATAAGAAAGATTACTAATCCGACTGCGTCTCTGTAACCTGAAGAAATATAAGTTGCACCGAATGTTTCGGCAACGCCGAGCACCAAGCCACCGGCAATTGCCCCTACCGTTGAACCGAGTCCACCCAAAATTGTAATTACGAATGCTTTTACGGTGAAAAGGGGACCGACGTCGGGGTACAAATAATAAACCGGTAAAAGCAAGGAACCTGCTGCTGCATCCAATGCGCTACCTAAACCGTAAGTAAGAATTGTAATTTTTGCGGAACTTATTCCCATTAAAGTTGCCGCAACTTTATCTTGCGCCGTTGCTCGTATGGAACGCCCGAGATCGGTTTTGCTCAGCAAAATGTATAATCCGATAGTAAGAAAAATTGCAATGATAAACGCGATTACCAAAGGAACATGCAACGAGATTCCGGCTACATGCCAAGCTTTATCGGTATAGCTGGTTTGAATCGATTTATAATTGCTGGTGAAAATTGAACGTGCAAGTTCAACCAAAACCATTCCTATTCCGACCGTCATAAGCACTTGGTTTTCTGGTAAAATCGATTCTTTTTCGATTAGCGGATGCAACAAATATTTACTTAAGCCTTCGGCAAAAACAAAGATGAAGGGAATGGTGATGAAAATGGAAAAGTAAGGATCTATTCCGAAAAATTTCCATAAAACCCAGGTTACATACATCGCAACCATCAGAATTTGACCGTGTGCAAGGTTGATAATTTTAAGCACACCCATAATTAAAGTCATTCCTATTCCAATGATTGCATAGAGACCACCGATTAGCAATCCGGATATCAGAGATTGCAAAAATACATCCATCGAAATCCTCAATTTTTAGTTGATATTTGAGAGCGACGGAAACATCAAGTTCCCGTCACTCTTGAACCAGAATTGGTAAGAACTCTATTACAGACCCCAAACGGTTTTCCAATCAATCGGATACATAAATTTCGCATTAGCAAGGTTTTTCGGCCAGATTAATTTCAATTCACCGTTAATCCATTGAACCACGTAAGTATCCATTTTGTTTTGGTGAATTTTTTTGCCGTAAGAAGTGAATTTAACCGGACCGAAAACCGTCATCATATTTGTTTCGTCCAGCGCTTTTTTGATTGTTTCGGGGGTGTAATCGCCTTTGCATCTGGTAAGAACATCGGCAATTACGTAAGCTGCCGAGTAAGCTTCGGCACCATGGTAATCGGGACCGTCGCCGCCGTATTTTTTAATGTATTTGTCGTAATATTCTTTAGCACCTTTAATCGGCAGTGTTTGATGCCATAGAGTTGCGGAAATAACACCTTCGGAAGCTTCGCCCGCATTTTCTTTAAATGCCGGCATTGTAAAACCGGCTCCGGCGCCAACGAACAATTTCGGGGCGGTAAATCCCAATTCTCTGCTTTGTTTCATCAACAAAGCCGCATCCATTACGTAAGAAATCATATAAACCATATCGGGATTGGTTTTTCTGGCATTCATCAACAAAGGTTTGAAATCCACCGTTCCACTCGAATACGATTCGTTACCCAATACTTTAATTCCCAATTTATCGCAAGTTTTTGCGAAAGATTTTGCACCCTTCGTACCGAATGCCGAATTTTCGTGAATAATGAATGCGGAAGCTGGTTTAACAACTTCCTTTAACAGTCCTTCCAACCCCGAAGCATATTCGGATACGGGAGGATTCAATCTGTAAATATAGAATTTGTCGCCGTCGTTTGTAGTCAAATCGAAAGCTTCCGGTTCGGTAATTTTATCCACCGATCCGGTATTTACCAAGAAAGGAATTCGATGTTGTTGGGCAACGGCAGCAGCTGCAAAAGTAACCGAAGAACTGTAACCGCCCGCTAACATCGGTACTTTGTCTTGTACAATTAATTTTTCCGCTCCGGCTCTTCCTACATCGGGTTTGCCGGTATCGTCTTCGTAAACAAATTCAATCGGTCGTCCGTCTATTCCACCTTTGGCGTTAATTTCTTCTTTTGCCAATTCAAAAGAATTTTTTTCCATTTCGCCAAAGTTTGCTTGTGGTCCCGTTAACGGAAGAAGAACTCCTATTTTAATGGGACCGGACTCGGACTTACCGCAACTGCTTAATCCCACTGCAAGTCCTGCAATGACTAGTAGTGAAACTAATAATTTTGTTAGTTTCATTTCTCCTCCAAAATTTTATGAATAACGTTAGTTATTCAATATTAAAATACAAACTGTGCCATAATATAAAATACATTGTTGTCGGGGGAATTATCCCATGCTTCGTTATGAATTACATAAGCAGCTGTAATTTTTGCGTTGTTCCAATGATCCGGGAAGAACGAATGAGTTAAACCGAAAGTAATAAATGTTTCTTCGTTATCGTCAACATCGGTATTTGAATCGAATTGTTCGTATCGTGCAACCAATTCCATGCATTTTGTAATTCTGTATCCTAAAAATGCATAGTAACCTGCCGAGGTTATATCCGTCGGACCGTTTTTATCCGTCCAACCGATATATTCCAATTTTACTCGTAGCGGTTTCGGTTCGTAATAAATATAACCGTTGAACGATGCATAGTCGTTTACATAAGTATTGCCCATTCCGTAATAACCGCCAACTTCCAAGCCTTTCAATTGTTTCGGTTTGTAATTTACCATACCGCTGATTGCGATTCCTTGAAGTTGCAGAGATGCAGTGCTTTTATGCGAAGGTTTAATGTTTGCCGCACCGCTACCGTTATGTAACGTCAAGTTGAAACCGAATCCGTTTACTTTGCCCAAAAATGCCAAACCGTAATCTCTGTAGTCTCCACCGATTGTTGCTTTGCCCCATTTTTGAGCTGAAACCGGACGTTCTACGATATCAATTTTTGTATGGGAAGTTAAACCTCCGGCTCTTACTCCGGCGCCGATAAAACGACCGACTCTGATCTGTGCATTTTTTGATAGATGATACTCGATTCGTGCGTCGAGTAATTTCGGACTTGTCAATTCGGCTTGTACAAAAGCTTTGATGTTTTTGCTCAAACTGGCTTTCAGTCTGGCTCTTACTCTTCTCAATCCGAAACCGATTTGATTTGTATCGGTGTTTGTTTGTGCCATACTTGCCCAAGCTTGAACCGTACCGTTAACTTTTACTTTCGGTTCGAAATTGTTTTGAGCCGTTATTGTAGTTGAAAGAAAAGCGAGAATAAGAATAGCTGATAAAAAGAATGAAAATCTTTTCATAACTCTCCTCCAAAATAATTATTAAATAAAACTCCCACGTTTGAGGCTGTAATAAGTGGTTGCTTGAATTAGGCAAAGCTTATGCCAGTGTTTACTAAAAACAAAGGGACTTTTTTTCTTTGAATTTCGGGGAAAAAACAATTCAAAGAGATTTTGTCCTTTTTTATTTGCCGGAATAGTTGGCGGAATTTCACCATCGACGGCTATTTTTCGCCGTTTCCTATGTTATATTTTGCCAATTTATCGCGGAGGGTTTCTCGTGGAAGTTTTAATGTTCGTGCAGTTTGACTTGTATTTTTTCCGCACATGTTAAAAGCTTTTTCGAGCAATTGTTTTTCTATGTTGTGTAATATTTCGTTGTACGAGTAATTTTGAAAATCAATTTTGTCTATCAGCAAATTTGAAATTGAGCCGGAAGACGTATCAAACCACTCTTCGGGTAAATCTTTTGCTTCTATTATCGGGTTTTTTTGTAAAATGCAAATCCGCTCAATCGAATTTTTAAGTTCTCTTACGTTTCCCGGCCAATGATAGTTTAACATTAC
>CAZKKI010000046.1:0-3392 GCA_964553325.1 uncultured Melioribacteraceae bacterium
GTTTTCCCTTTTAATAGTGCGGGGAAAAGCGCCGTTACCGTTGCGTCGAAGGCGAACGTTGAATGAACGACCGAGCCTTTCCCTTTATCAAGCGGATATGCATGCAAGCACCAGCTTAAATAATTTGCCAGTCCCCCGTGCATTAAAAGTGTACCTTTCGGTTTGCCTGTCGACCCGGATGTATAAATAACGTAAACTAAATTATCAGGCAATATTTTAACTTTTAAGTTTTTATTATCAAACTTGCGAATTGCTTCGAAGCCGGATTTTATGTCGATAATTTCGGCATTGATATCTTTCAGATTTCCGGCTAATTGCGAATCGCTTAACACCAAACCGCAACCGGAATCTTCAATCATATATTTAATTCTTTCGTAAGGATATGCCGGTTCAAGCGGTAAATACGCACCTCCCGCTTTCATAATCCCGATAAGCGAAACAATCATTTCATATGATCGGTTAAGGTAAACACCAACAATCGAATCTTGATTAATTCCCTTCGAACGTAAGTATCCGGCAAGTTTATTCGAATCCGCGTTTAACCGCTCATAAGAATATTCATTCCCGTTAAAAATTACCGCTACTTCTTTTGATGCTTCCGAAGCTATTTTATAAAATTCATCGATAAACGTATGTTGCAATTGCTTGATTTTATCGGTTTTGTTTAGCGCTGCAATTAATTTTTGATTTTCATCTTCATTCATTAATGAAATGTCACCGATTCTTCTATCCGGATCCGATAGCATATCAAAAAGTATTTTCTGGAAATGATTTATCATTCGCGCAATCGTAGTTTCATCAAACAAATCGGTATTAAATTCCAGCGCGCCGCCGTAATGTTTATCTTCGCCTACCATAAACATTGTTAAATCGAATTTTGAAGTACCGCTATGCGCTTCGACGGAACTAATGGTAATTCCGGACGACAAGTTTCTTTCCCTTCTCGGTGTGTTTTGTAATGTAAACATCACTTGGAAAATTGGGGAATGGCTAAGACTTCTTTCAGGTTGAACGATATCCACAACCTGCTCGAACGGTAAATCTTGATGGGCATAAGCTCCAAGTGAAGTTTCCCGAACCCGTTTTAGCAAATCTCTAAAAGTCGGATTGGCGGATAGATCGGTTCGCAACACAAGTGTATTTACAAAGAAACCTATCAAATTTTCAACTTCGTCTTGAGTTCTGTTTGCAACGGGTGTTCCTACAACTATATCTTCTTGTCCGCTGTATTTGGAAAGTAATGTATCGAACGCCGCAAGAAGAATCATAAATGCCGTTACACCTTCCTCTTTAGATATCTTAGATATAAGTTCCCCGATTTTTTCCGGTAACTCAAAGCTCAAGTAACTTCCGTTAAAAGTTTGAACTGCCGGTCGAGGTCGGTCGGTAGGTAAATTTAAAATCGGAGGAATATCCCGCAGGGTATTCTTCCAATAATTAATTTGTTCTTCCAATACTTTCCCGGACAACCATTCTTTTTGCCAAGCCGCATAATCCACATATTGAATTTTTAATTCCGGCAGCGGATATTGAACATCTTTAACTATTGATTCATAAATTATTGAAATTTCTTGCATCAATACTTTGGTTGACCAATCATCTGAAATTATGTGATGAATTACAAGCACAATAACAAATTCCGCATCGCCCAATTTCAACAATTTTGCTCTAAACAACGGAGGTTTTTCAAGCGGTATCGGTTTTGAATTCTCTTCTTTAATTATTTCTTTAATTCTAACTTCTTTTTTATCCTCATTTAAACCGGTGAGCTCAACAACGTTCAATTTGAAATTTAATTCATGTTCAATTACCGCATATGGTATTCCGTTTTCGGAACGGAAAGATGTTCTTAAAGTTTCATGTCTTTCAATTACTTTATTTATAGCTTTTTCCAAAGCATTTATATCTAAATCGCCGCTAATTCTGTAAGTTTCGGGAATGTTATAGAAAGGAGTTCCGGGTTCCAATTGCTCGAGGAACCACAAACGTTGTTGTGCAAACGATAAAGGTAATTTTCCTTCTCTTGAAATCCTCCGGATTTTCGGCAACTCGATTCCCCTTTGTGCGAGCTTTTCTTTTTCGACCGCTTTTGCCAAACCTGCAATCGTCGGATTTTCGAAAATACTCCGCAGCGGCACATCCACTTCCAAGTGTTTTTTTATACGTGATATAACTTGTGTAGCAAGCAACGAATGACCACCGAGCAAGAAGAAATTATTATAAATTCCGATTACTTCGATATTTAAGACGTCACTCCAAATTTTCGCTATCACTTCTTCAACTTGATTTCTCGGCGCAACATAATCGACCGCAACAGCTTCTTTGAATAAATCCTCGCCCGGTACGGGTAAAGCTTTTCTATCTACTTTTCCATTAGGAGTTAAGGGCAGTTCATCAAGAATCATAATTGCGGACGGTACCATATAGTCGGGCAATTGTGTTAATAAAAACTCACGCAAATCGTTGATATCAATTTCCGCTTTGTTTTCCGGTACGATATAAGCGACTAATTTTTTATCGCCCGGTTTATCTTCGCGGGCAACAACTACCGAGTCTTTTATATTTGAGTATTTACCGATTGCGGTTTCAATTTCGCCCAGTTCAATCCTGTATCCACGTAATTTTATTTGATGATCTTTCCTTCCGAGAAATTCAATATTACCGTCAGGTAAAAACCTTGCAACGTCTCCCGTCCTGTACATCCTTTCTCCCGGATTTGAAGCAAATGGATTGGGGATGAATTTTTCAGCTGTTAATTCCGGTCGGTTAAAATACCCGCGTGCGACCCCAACTCCGCCAACAAATAATTCGCCACGCACACCAATCGGTACGGGTTTAAGATAATCGTCCAAAATATAAATGGGCATATTTGCAAAAGGTTTTCCAATCGGAACCAGCTTTTCATCGGCTACGTTCAATTCTTCAGCTTCGAAAAACGTACTGTCAATTGTTGCTTCTGTCAATCCGAACGAATTAATTAAACGAGTATTTTCACCACAGAAGGATTTGATTTTCTTATATTCATTTACATACCAAATATCGGAGCCGGCAATCAGCGCGTTGAAAAAGTCGAGTTTTAATTTTTTCTCTTCAACATACTGTACCAAATTTCTTAACACTGCCGGAACAAACTCGGCAATGTTTATTTTTTCCTTTAACATCAAGTTATACAACGATTCAGCATCTAACAACATACTTCTGGGAACCAAAACCAATTTTCCGCCTGAACAAAGAGCACGTGTCCAATCACCAGTAAATACATCAAACGAAAAACTTGCCATTTGCAAATGATTTCTTGCATCCGTTAACAAATTGTAATCCATTTCCCAAGCGAGATAAGCATTAACAATACTTTCGTGCTGAATCATCGTACCTTTTGATTTACCTGTTGA
>CAZKKI010000047.1:0-42748 GCA_964553325.1 uncultured Melioribacteraceae bacterium
AATTCTTCTTTTGTAAATCCGTATTTTTTTCCGTTAAAGCTAACTACATATTGTTCGTTGTCTTTTAACGATAGAATGTCTTTATACTCTTTAATTTCAATTACTTTCCCGAAATCTTTTCCCGCCGGTTTACCGTTGATATCGGTTTTTTTAACCCTGACTATTCTTCCATAATAATTATTTTTCGGATCGCCTTCGTACAAACCGGTAAGAACCATTAAATCGGCATTCGATTTTACAAATTTCGTTTTGAACATTCTCATAGTTTTATCGTTAATTAAACCCATATCTCCGGGAAGTATGTAAACGTTACCGTCGTATTGTTTCTTTATGTTTTTCAAAGCCACTTGAACGGCATGACCCGTTCCGTTTTGCACTTGTTGATAAGCAAACGTTGTGTTTTTTCTTTTCCCTACAACTTGAATTACATCTTCCGCTTTAATTCCGACAACGATGATTGTGTTTAATTTTTTCAACCCTTTACTGCAAGCATTCACAACCCGTTCCACTGTCGGAATTTCCCAAATTTTATGTAGCATTTTTGAGGTTTGGGATTTAATCCGTTTCCCGTGACCGGCGGCTAAAATTATCGCGGTTTCTTTTACTTTGTAGTCGAATCCGGTGGAATACTCTTTAATTAATTTGTTAACCGATTCGACGTTATTATTTTTTGTTTTCATTAAATCTCCGGTAATCTTTAAGATTAAAATTATGCCGACTATACAAATTTAGTAATATTTCGGTTTAGTTTACTACTTGTACATCATTTTGTATATTTGATTTTTACAAATCAATAGGAAATTGTCGGAAAGTCAAGCTTAATATTTAATTTTTCAGGAGATTAAAATGCCGTTTAATAAAAAGTTATATGTTTTAATATTTTCGTTTTTTGCTTTTGTATTGTTACTCGGAATGTTCCCTTCCGCACCGGAAGAGGGAATGTATCCGTTGAGTGAAATTCATAGATTGAATTTAAAAGAAGCGGGATTGAAAATACCTCAAAGCGAAATTTATAATCCCAACGGAATAAGTTTAATAGATGCCCTTGTTAAAGTTGGCGGTTGCACCGGCTCGTTTGTTTCGGATGACGGATTGATTTTAACAAATCATCATTGTGCATTTCGTGCCTTGAACAAAGCCAGCACTCCGGAAAACAATTATTTGGAAAACGGTTTTCTTGCGGATGAGAAAGGAAAGGAAATTCCCGCCGAAGGTTATACTTGCAGAATAACGGAGTCGTACGAAGATGTTTCGGAGCAAATTCTTTCTGCAATAGAAGGCGTGGAAGATTTAGCCGAACGTTCCAAAATAATCTCCGAAAAAATGGAAGAAATCGGTAAAGCGGCTTCTTCGGAAGACGAGTCGATAATCGGTCAAGTTTCCGAAATGTTCAAAGGTAAAACCTATGTTTTATTTAAGTATCGTGTGATAAAAGATGTACGCTTGGTTTTTGCTCCTCCGAGAACCATCGGGGAATTCGGAGGAGAAACGGATAATTGGATTTGGCCACGTCATAGCGGCGATTTTACTTTTATGCGAGCGTATGTAGCGCCCGACGGTAGCGCGGCCGAGTATTCACCGGATAATGTTCCCTACAAACCGAAACGATTTTTAAAGATTAATCCCAACGGCGTAAAAGAAGGGGATTTTGTTTTTATTCTCGGTTATCCCGGCAGAACTTACAGAAACCGTCCTTCACAATTTCTTGAATATCAAAACAATTATCAATTGCCTTACATATCCCAAACATTCGAATGGATGATTAAACAGTTAGAAGAGATAAGTGCCGGAAATAAAGAGCTTGAGTTGAAATTTGCCACACCTATAAAACGACTTGCCAACACGATGAAAAATTACAAAGGAAAATTATTGGGACTTAAAAGAATACCGATTATCCAGCAGAAAAAAAATGAAGAAAACGATTTGCAAAAATTCATTAATTCCAATGCGGAACTAAAAAAGAAATATGGCAACCTCCTTTACGATATCGACATTGTGTACAAAAAAATATTTCAAATTGCGCAAGCGGATTTATGGTTCCGTGTATTTAATCGGTTTTCAGTAACGAGAAATTTGATTAATACCCTTTTCGAATATTCAACGGAAATATTGAAACCGGAAGAAGAAAGAAAAGAGACTTATAAGGAAAAAAACAAGCACAAACTGATGAAAAAAATCGACGGTATGTTTAACGAATTGAACAAGGAATTCGAAAGGCGGTTTCTTATAAAAATGTTTACCGATGCGATGAGTTTTAAATCCACTTCAAAAATTTCCGCCGTGGAAAAACTGACTGACGATGGAAAAAATATTTCCGTTATTCCTGAATTTGTGGATAACGTGATAATGAAATCCGGAATTTTCGATAAAAACAATTATTTGAAATTAATCGAAAAACCGGCTGAAATAGATTTTAATACACAACCGTTCACGTTTTTCGAGGAGTTAAAGATTCAAAGCGAAGAAATCAATGAAGAAAGGGAAAGAACAAACGGAGCGCTTACTTCTCTATCTGCAAAACTCATTGAAATTAAGCGGCTTTGGAAAAAGAAAAGTTTTATACCCGACGCAAACGGAACGCTTCGTTTAACATACGGAAGAATTAAAGGTTATTCCCCCGCCGATGCAGTTTATTATTCACCCGTTACCACACTGAAAGGAGTAATCGAGAAAAGTTATTTGGGCGGTGAATATACAATCCCACAGAAAATACGTGAATTATTCGATTCCAAAGATTTCGGAAAATTTTATAACAAAGATATAAAGGGTGTTCCCGTAAACATTTTGTATAATACGGATACAACAGGTGGAAATTCCGGTAGTCCGATTATGAATGCTTACGGTGAACTAATCGGTTTGAACTTCGACAGGGCGTTCGAAGCGACAATTAACGATTTCGCATGGAACGACGATTACAGCCGGTCGATTGGAGTCGATATTCGCTACATTCTTTGGGTTACACAAAAAGTAAGCGGAGCACAAAACCTGCTCGAAGAACTCGGCGCACTGTAAAGTAAGTGATAAACTCTACGAGTATGTTTTAGTATTTTGTAAGTTGTTAACTCCGTAGTTGAACTTTTTTGAACTAATTTTCGTAACTTTGCTGTTCGAATTAAAAAGCACTTTATGTCCTATTAAAACATAATAAGGGAATAAATTTTTATGAGCGATATACAAAAAAACGAATTTGAAGATATTAAAGAACAAGAAACCCGGGAGTGGCTCGAGTCACTCGAATATGTTCTGAGAACCGAAGGACCGGAGAGAGTAAAAGAACTGTTGCGCGAACTCGATACATACGCATACGAAGCGGGCGTGGAACTACCGTTTACAGCCAACACGCCGTACATCAATACTATTCCGAAAGAAAAACAACCGAAATTTCCAGGCGGGCGCGAAATTGAGCGGAGAATTAAAAGTTTGGTTAGGTGGAACGCCATGGCAATGGTCGTCCGCGCCAATAAAGAAGAGCCGGGTATTGGCGGACATATTTCAACTTTTGCATCTGCCGCAACGTTATACGAAATCGGGTTTAACCATTTTTTCAGAGGAAAAGATCACAATAATGAAGGCGATATAGTTTATTTTCAAGGGCATGCAGCACCGGGTATTTATGCCCGCGCATTTCTTGAAGGTAGAATTACCGCCGAACAACTTAAAAATTTCAGAAGAGAGCTGAGAAAAGGCGGCGGACTTTCTTCGTATCCGCATCCGTGGTTAATGCCTAATTTTTGGGAGTTCCCCACTGTTTCGATGGGATTGGGACCGATTATGGCGATTTATCAAGCAAGGTTTAACAGATATTTGGAAAATCGGGGATTGAAAAAACCTAGCGATGCAAAAGTGTGGGCTTTTCTGGGCGACGGGGAAACCGACGAGCCCGAAACACTAGGCGCAATTTCACTTGCGGCAAGAGAAAATTTGGATAATTTAATTTTTGTGATTAATGCTAATTTACAACGTTTGGACGGTCCCGTTAGAGGTAACGGAAAGATAATTCAAGAGCTGGAAGCCGTTTTCCGTGGTGCCGGATGGAACGTAATTAAAGTTGTTTGGGGAAGCGATTGGGATCCGCTTTTGGAACAAGACAAAACCGGTTTGCTTGTTAAACGAATGAACGAAATTGTTGACGGTGAATCTCAAAAATATATTGTGGAAGACGGAGCATACATTAGAAAGCATTTTTTTGGAAAGTATCCCGAGCTACTCAAACTAGTGGAAAATTATAGTGATGAGACGCTTGAAAAAATGAAACGCGGCGGTCACGATCCCGAAAAAGTTTATGCCGCATTCAAAGCCGCAGTGGAAACAAAAGGAAAACCGACTGTAATTATTGCGAAAACGGTCAAAGGGTATGGTCTCGGCGAAGCCGGTGAAGGAAAAAACATAACTCATTCGCAGAAAAAATTAAACGAAGAAGAACTTCGGGAATTCCGTACCCGTTTCGGTATCCCGATTTCCGACGATGAAATTGCCGAAGCTCCGTTTTATCGTCCGGACGAAGATAGTCCGGAAATAATTTACTTGAAAAAACGTAGAAAAGCCCTCGGCGGCTATCTCCCTAAACGGCATGTTACAGCTCAACCGATTCATACACCGTCGGAAGATCTATTTAAAGAATTTTACGAAGGCACGGGCGATAGAGCCGTCTCAACCACAATGGTTTACGTTAGAATGTTAACCAAACTGCTCAAAGACAGAGACGTAGGAAAATTGATTGTACCGATTGTTCCAGATGAAGCCAGAACCTTTGGAATGGAAGCGTTATTCAGACAAGTGGGAATCTACTCCAGCCGCGGTCAACTTTACGAACCGGTTGACAGAGACAGCTTACTTTATTACCGAGAGGCAAAAGACGGACAAATTTTGGAAGAAGGAATTACAGAAGCCGGCTCGATGTCTTCATTTATTGCAGCCGGTACCGCTTATGCAACAAGAGGAATAAATACAATTCCGTTCTTTACGTTTTACTCGATGTTCGGATTTCAACGAATAGGCGATCTTGCTTGGGCGGCTGCCGATATGCGGGTTAAAGGCTTTTTGATTGGTGCTACCGCCGGAAGAACCACACTTGCCGGAGAAGGATTGCAACATCAAGACGGTCAAAGTCACCTTTACGCTTATGCAATTCCTACCTTGAAAGCTTACGATCCGGCTTTTGCTTACGAACTGGCGGTAATAGTTCGCGAAGGAATTTACAGAATGTACGAAAAACAGGAAGACGTTTTCTACTATATAACCGTGATGAACGAAAACTATCCGATGCCTCAAATGCCGAAAGGAGTTAAAGAAGGAATTTTAAAAGGAATCTATAAATTCAAAAAATCGAAGAAAAAAACGACAAAAAACAAAGTACACCTTTTCGGCAGCGGTGCTATTTTAAACGAAGCGTTAAAAGCCGCTGAAATTTTGGAAAGCAAATTTAACGTTCCGGCGGATGTTTGGAGCGTAACAAGTTACAAATCACTGCACTACGATGCCGTTGATACCGAACGCTGGAATATGTTGAATCCCGATAAGAAGCCCAAAACACCATACATTGCGGAAGCAACCAAAGGCGAAAACGGTGTTTACGTAGCAGCTCTCGATTATGTGCAGATTTTAGGCGACGCAATTTCCAAATGGTTGCCCGGACCTTTACACACGCTCGGCACACTCGGTTTCGGAAGAAGCGAAAGTAGGGAAGCCTTGCGCGATTTCTTCGAAGTCGATGCCAAACATATTGCTTATGCGGCTTTATATTCTTTGGTTAAAGAGAATAAATTAAAATCCGATATATTGAAAAAGGCAATAAAAGAACTTGAAATAAATCCCGGAAAACCGAATCCTATTAATTCGTAAAAAGAGGAATTATTGCAATTATGATAAAAGAATTTAAACTTCCCGAATTGGGAGAAAATATAGAAACTGCTGAAATTGTGAAAATCATGGTTTCACCAGGAGATAAAGTTGAAGTTGATCAAATTGTTCTTGAAATAGAAACCGATAAAGCAACCATTGAGGTTCCGTCCGAATATTCCGGTGTTGTGAAAGAAGTGTTTGTAAAGGACGGTGAAACGGCAAAAGTCGGTCAAGTTATTTTCACGCTCGAAGAATCTGGTATCAAAGACGAACTAAAAAGCGAACCCGAACCTAAACAAGTAACGGAAAATTCGCAGACCGTTGAGGAAACTCAAGCAACCGAACCGGAGCCGGAAATTAAACCGGCGGGGCGAAAAGGAACAATCGAGTTCAAACTTCCCGATCTCGGCGAAAATATCGAGGCTGCTCAAATAGTTAAGTTTTTGGTGAAAGTCGGCGATAAAATTGAGAACGGACAAGTGCTATTTGAGCTTGAAACCGATAAAGCAACCATTGAAGTCCCTTCCGAAGTTTCCGGTATTGTAAAAGAAATTAAGGTAAAAGACGGCGATACCGTTAAAATAGGCGAAGTTGTAATGTTGATAGAAACGGGCGAAGCTTCGGAACCCGAATCCCAAACGGCAGAAGCAACGGTTGAAAACGTAAAGCCCGAAAAGGAAACGGTTGTTTCGCAACAGACGCAAGTTGTACCGCCGGTTGAGAAAGAAAAAAGACCGTCCGTTTCTTCCGTTCCCAAAAGAATAGGGATGCCCGAGAAAATTGCTCCCGCTGCACCTTCGGTAAGAAGGTTTGCGCGCGAAATCGGTATAGATATTAATCAAGTTAGCGGAAGCGGTCCGGGTGGAAGAATTTCCGTGGAAGATGTAAAGAAATTTGCAAAAAGACTTAATCAAAGTTTATCCCAAAGCGGTGGAACGGCAATAGGTGTAAAACACGAACCGTTACCTGATTTTGCAAAATGGGGTGAGATCGAGATTCAGCCGATGAGTAACATACGTAAGAAAACCGCCGAACATCTTTCTTATGCGTGGGCAACAATTCCGCACGTAACTCAATTCGATAAAGCCGATATAACCGAACTGGAAAAATTGAGAAAGAAATACTCAAAAATTGCCGAAGCCAAAGGCGGAAAGCTCACAATTACTGCGATCTTATTGAAGGTAATTGCCACCGCATTGAAAAAGTTCCCTCAATTCAATGCCAGTATCGATATGCAAAAGAATGAAATTATTTACAAAAAATATTTTAATATCGGTGTGGCTGTGGATACCGACAGAGGACTTATCGTGCCGGTAATTAAAGATGTCGACAAAAAAAGTGTGATTGATCTTTCCGTTGAATTAAGTGAAATTTCGGCAAAGGCGAGGGATAAAAAAGTTACAATTGAAGATATGCAAGGCGGCAACTTTACGATTAGCAACCTCGGTGGAATAGGCGGAACAGGTTTTACCCCGATTGTTAACTCTCCCGAAGTAGCTATTTTGGGTGTGTCGCGCGGGCAAACGGAACCGGTTTTCGAAAACGGCGAATTTGTTCCCCGACTTATGTTACCGATTTCTTTATCTTATGATCATAGAATTATAGACGGCGCCGATGCCGCCCGGTTTTTACGTTGGGTTGCTCAAGCTTTGGAACAACCGTTATTATTGGTTTTGGAATAAACTTCATAAACCGGACGATGGGCTTGGAGCATAAAAAATTTTAATGGAGAGTAAATGAAGAAAGTTCAATTAGTTGTTATCGGAGGCGGACCCGGGGGATACGCCGCGGCGTTTCATGCGGCGGATTTGGGTTTGGATGTTACATTAATCGATATGGAAAAAAATCCAGGCGGAGTTTGTCTTTATCGCGGATGCATTCCGTCGAAGGCTTTGTTACATGTTTCCAAATTAATTTACGAAACCCGAGAAGCTAAAAAATGGGGAGTGGATTTCGGTAAACCGGAAATTAATCTGGACAAATTGAGAAGATTTAAGAAAAAAGTTATAACTAAACTTACAGGCGGATTAGG
The DNA here is from genome assembly GCA_964553325.1 of uncultured Melioribacteraceae bacterium. Taxonomy (GTDB): domain Bacteria; phylum Bacteroidota; class Ignavibacteria; order Ignavibacteriales; family Melioribacteraceae; genus BMS3ABIN04. The sequence continues at coordinate 7,874 of CAZKKI010000047.1, forward strand.
TCAGCTTGTTAAGCAACGTAACATAAATTACGTTCAAGGAAGGGCTTCTTTTTTAAGCGGAAATATTTTATCCGTCGAGCTTATTTCGGGCGGAACGGAAGAACTTGAATTTGAAAAAGCCATCCTTGCAACCGGTTCCGTCCCTTCTACCATTCCCGGATTCCCGGAAAATTCAAATAAAATTATGACTTCGCGCGAAGCATTGGAATTGGAAAACATTCCCGATAAACTGCTGATTCTCGGAGGCGGATATATCGGATTGGAAATGGGGTCGGTTTATTCCGCATTGGGAAGTGAAATAACCGTTGTAGAAATGATGCCGCAATTGCTTCCCGGAGCCGATTCGGATTTAGTTGATGTTATGACAAAATCGCTTCGTAAAAAATTTAAATCGATTTTGCTTAACACTAAAGTTGTGAGTTTAACAGAAACGGAAAACGGAGTAAAGGTAAATTTCGAAGGTGAAAATATAAAAGAACCAGAACAGGAATTCGATAAAGTTTTAATTGCGGTTGGCAGAAAACCGGTTACCGCGGGATTGGGATTGGAGAATACGAAGATTCAAATTGATCAGCGTGGATTTGTTATTGTTGATGAAAAACAACAAACTCATGAACCGAATATATTTGCTATCGGTGATATTGTGGGCGGAGCAATGCTGGCACACAAAGCTTCGGCCGAAGGGAAAGTTGCGGTTGAAGTAATCTTAGGTAAAAAAGCGGCTTTTGAACCCGCTGCAATTCCGGCGGTTGTTTTTACCGACCCGGAACTTGCGTGGACGGGAATAACCGAAAACGAAGCCCAAGAGCGCGGAATCAAATATGAAGTGACCAAATTCCCGTGGGCAGCCAGCGGCAGGGCAACTACATTAGACAGATACGACGGTTTAACCAAACTTATATTTGATGCAGAAACCGAACGGGTTTTGGGAATGGGAATTGTTGGTCCGGGTGCGGGAGAGTTAATAGCCGAAGGAACTTTAGCGGTTGAAATGGCGGCTTTGGCAAGAGACGTTTCACTTACAATTCATCCGCATCCCACTTTATCCGAAACGGTGATGGAAGCGGCCGAATTGTTTTTCGGACATACAACACATTTATATAAGCCGAAGAAGAATTAAAAAATCTTATATGGAAAATATCTCGCCATTCCGGGAAAAACGGCTTTTCGTAACTCTTTCATTTTGTAGATTTAATTATCCATGACCGTTTTCGACAAACTGTGCAGCGTAATAATTCGGATTTAATCCTTCGCCGGTCGATTTTTTTATCAGTTCGTTCCACGGATAAACCGCACCGTAATTAAAAAATAAATTCTTAAGGTAATTTCCTACATCTTTTTCACCGACGAAGCTGACGGTTTTTTTGTCTTTGCGGTTTAATACTTTGTCTTTAATGTAATAATAAAGTTGCGAAGCGAGCAATTCACCAAGCATATAATTATGATAATATGCCGGGTAGAGCGAAATGTGAATTTTCGCAGCCCAATCCGGTTTGTTCCGTCCTTCGGGCTTTTTCAATTTTTGATATTTGCTTACCAGCTCCCACCACAAATTGTTTAGGTCTTGGTCCGGATTTTCGTACATCGCGCGTTCGAACCTGAAGACAACTTGAACCCAGCGGGAAAAAATAATTTGTTCCGTTCTTAGCGATTCGAGGCAATCTTCTGCCACGGGCGCTATTTCGCTTTCGGAAACTATCGACATATCTTTTAGCCATTCCGGATTCGATGCAAATCTGCCGAACAACATTGCGATTGCTTCGGTTGTAAAAATGTGCGAATGTGTACGAAGCAGCCACGGTAAATCCGGATTGATGTATTTATCGTACACAGCATGGCCTAATTCGTGAAGCATTGTGCCCATCCATTTGTAATTCGGTTTGATGTTGCATAAAATTCTGACGTCGCCGTTACGGTCGATATCGGTACAATAAGCATGCTGGTATTTGCCCTCTTTTTCGTACAGATCGCTGTTTTTAAGAATATCGTCTATGTTTAAGTCCAAACCGTTAAAATATTGTTGCGAAAGTTTAACGATATCTTGATCTTCGAAAAATTTATCCAAATCGACATTATGAATTTTAGGTCCTAATTGAAAAAATTTATCTTGATAATGCCAAGGCATTAATTCGTCTGTCGGTAAATTAAAGCGCTTGGATAAATGTTCATCTATTTCGGTTTTGATTTTGTCGAACTCGCCGGAAATTTTTGAATCTAGTTCGTCGAAAATTTTTAATATGTCGTTGGAAGTTTGTTCGTTCAATTCGAGACTCATCTCGAAATAGTTCGGGAAGCCCAATTCGCGTGCACCTTGGTTGCGTAATTTCACCAAAGTTAAAACGTCATCCACAATCTCTTCGCCGATTTGCTTACTTGCTTTCCATGTATCTTCCAATTTTTTTGTGTCCGTCGAGTTTTCCAAAATTTCGTCGATCTCGTTTTCGGTTAATTTATCGCCGTTTAACGATGCTCGGTATGTGGCAAACTTTTCTTCGACTTTAGTTGAGAGTTTGATTATTTGCTCAAGTAGTTCTTCATCCATTTGGTGCGAAAGAAATGTATTGTAAAGCAAATCGAGTTGTCTGTTCAAAAAGAGGTCGTTTATTTCGTTTTTTTCTTTGAATTGTTTTAATTCTTTGAAGGTTTCTTTATCGGAATACACTTTACTAAGTTTAAGCTCAAGTTCCGATGCTTTGTTGTAGTCTTCAGTTTTGCCGCTTATCGATGCGTCGAAATATGCTAAATGTGCTTCTCTCGTAAGAGGAATAATCGTTTCGGTAATTTTGCGCAAGAATTGCTCGAATTTTTCTTCCATCATCTCCCATTATTAAAAATTATTGAGGCAAATATAAAAATAATTTATTTAAAAATTATAGAATTGAAAAGATTAGAAGTTCAACAAATCTTCGTCGCGAAGTACCATGAGAATTGCGGATTGAGGAACAATCACAAGTCTTTTGTTTTCGAGCTCTATTTCCACGGCTTCGCGTTTGAGGTAAAGAGCAAAGTCGCCTTCCTGAACTTGAAGCGGAATAAATTTATGCGAAGTGTTTTCCTTCCACGGCTCGTCGTCTTCAACGGGATTTGCAATCGGGTAACCGGGTCCCACTTTCAAAACATAACCGCCTTGAACTTTTTCCCTTTCCTTAACGCCGGGCGGTAAATATAAACCGCTATTTGTTTTCTCCAGGTCTTCTTCCGGCTTTATCAGAACTCGGTCGCCTATAACAACTATTTTCGATGTATCAATCATATTGAAATACATTGCAAATGAAAAAAATCATTTTAAAAATACTGAAGATTTAATAAAAATATGAATATTCGTGCAACGGTTTTACTAACGTAATTGAATTTCCGTTCCCTAAAAAACAAATAATTATGAACGGATATTTCATCTTTTTTTAGTAAATTTCGGTTTGATTTTCGGAATTTTGTTCAAATAGGTGTTTATTGAATGGGAAAAATTATTGCTGTTTCTTCACCGAAAGGAGGTGTAGGAAAAACCACTACCGCTGTTAATTTGGCTTTTGCTCTTGCACAAAATAACAAAAAAACTCTTCTTATCGATACCGACACATCGAACCAAGTTGCTTTATCGTGCGGGATAACCGAATATGATGATGTCGGAACTATGTACGATGTTTTAAATTACATCGTAAAATTCGAAGAAGCGATAAATACTACGGAAATTCCGAATTTACACATTATTCCTTTCAAAAAAATTTCGTTTGAAGACGAATTGTTTTTAGCGGATATAAGTTTCGATCAATTTTTATTACGGAATTTATTGCCTTCCTCATTTCCGGAATATGATTTTGTAATAATTGATTGTGCGCCGAATTTAATCGGATTAACGGCAAATGTTCTTAATCTTGCGGATTCAGTTTTGATTCCCGTAAAGTCGAGCTTGTATTCGGTTGATGCCGTAAGTAAGATGATTGAGCACGTTACGAAAATTTCGGAAACATCGAACAAGAAATTAAAAGTGGAAGGAATTTTATTAACGATGCACGAATTTAACACACGCGCTGCGTTAAAAGTGAAAAAAGAACTTTATAAATTGTTTCCGAGATATATGTTAACGACGGCAATACCCAAAAACACTTCGACCGAAGATTCCACGTTTTTCAAAATGCCGGTAATATTAAAGTATCCCAATGCGAAAGTATCGTTGGCTTATAAACAACTGGCGTTGGAAATAATCGAAAACAACAATTTAATGCGGGAAGATTTGCTAAGCGATTTTAATGAAGAGGAAATAATCGGTGAGGAATTCGGTTACTAAATTTTCCTTTGTTTTGTTTTGATTCTTTCCATATCTTGAATTTATCTTTTTACAAACCTAAATCAAACCGATATGAAAAATTTTTGGGACGAGCGCTTCTCCGGACGCGATTATTTTTACGGTACGGAACCGAATGAATTTTTTAAGACCGAGATAGATAAACTTGAACCGGGTAAAGCGTTGTTTTTAGGCGAAGGGGAGGGCAGAAATTCCGTTTATGCTGCAACACTCGGTTGGAAAGTTGATGCGGTCGATTACAGTCGGGTTGCCCGGGAAAAAGCTCTTGCACTTTCGAAACGGAAAAACACGGAAATAAATTACATCTTGGCGGATTTAAAAGATTTCACACCTTCGGAGAATTCGTACGATTTGGTTGTAATAATATTTTTGCATTTACCGGAAGAGTTGAGGAGTGAGGTGCATCGAAAAGCCATCAATTCCTTAAAAGCCGGAGGCAAAATTATTTTTCAAGTTTTTGAAAAAGAGCAATTGAATTACGGTACGGGCGGACCGCAAAATATCGATTTGCTTTATTCGTTGGAAGATGTTTACACGGATTTTCAAAATTTGGAAATCGAAAAATTCAGTAAAGAAATAATCGAATTGGACGAAAATAAGCACCACAGCGGTAAAGCTTGCGTAATTCGGTATGTAGGAATTAAAACCGCTGCAGATTGAAAATAGCGGAAGCCGGAGCCGATTGAGAAAATAATTATTTGGAATTCCCGTTTGGATTAAGCCGGAACAAAATTGGAACCGATACTTGAACTTTTACCGGCTTGCCTCTTTGCTTCCCGGGATTGAATTTGGTTGCCTTCACGGCTTTAATTGCCGCTTCGTCGCAACCGCCGCCTATACCTTTGATAATTTCCGCATCCACAACGTTTCCGGTTTCATCGATATACGCTTTTACAAAAACGCGACCTTCAATACCCGATTTTTGGGCGAGTTCGGGGTAAACTATTTTTTCTTGTATCGCTTTAATTCCGCCGATTGGTTCGGGCATTTCTTCAACCGCAATAAAATATGTATCGGTCGATTCTTTTTTCGTAAACATAACAAAACGGTTTCCTTTTTCTATTGAACCCGTGATTTCATTTCCGTGGATAAAAAATTGTAATTTCAGATTTGTTCTTGTCGGAGCCGGTTGATTTCCCATCGATTTTTTAAATTCCCATTTTGCCGCGTGTTCGGCAACGTATTCGTCAACTTCCGGATAGAGACTTTGCAATACTAATATTTTGTCGAGCTTTCCTTCGGGGTTAATGTAAAGTTCGTAGTCAAACAGAAGCGATTTTTGTGCACGAAGATTAATTTTTTTCAAGAAATTTTTAATATCCGTCGATAATGAATCGATTAAGTCGTTTTGTCCTTTCTCAAATACAACCCAGAAATCGCGGAAAGTGTATTCACCTTTCACGGGTTTTATTATTTTAACGGTTTTGTCGTTTTTTGCGCACGATACTAAAAAAATAAACGAAATTGCTATCAGTAGAATTTTCTTCATGTTACACCTCACATTTTGGGCGTTACGGTAATTTGGTTTTTCAAATATCCTTTAATTTCCGTTGCGGGCAAACTGTTAAACAGTAACTGAATTGTTTGTTGCTGGCGGTTTACCCGACGTATTGTGATTTCGAGTTGCTCCTTATAATTTTCGGTCTTGTTGTATAAATTAAACGTAATTGCCAAAAGGATTATTGCAATAATAGCGGAAACGGCAGCCGGAATGTAATGGAAATAATGAAATTTCTCCGCACCCTTTTTTTGTTTCGGTAAGGAATTGAAAATCCGTTCTTCCAAATGTTCCGGAAATTCTTCCATGGTTGATTGAATCGCCGTTTTTAAAATATTTTGCTTTTTAAAATATTCGCGGGCTGTTTCGTTCTGCGAAAGTCGTGTAAATAAAAACACTTCTTCTTGTTTGGTTAATTCGTCATCGAAATAACGGTCGATTATTTCTTTAATTTCTTCGGTTTTCATTTTATCACCGGGATATTTAATTAAAAAATTTTATAGAATAAGTTCGCCGATTCTTTTAATGAGTTTTTGCCTGACTTTGAAAAGTCGGCTTTTTACCAAATTGGCATCGATTTCCAACACAGCGGCAATTTCTTTATAAGAAAAGCCGCCGTATTCTTTAAGTAAATAAACCTCTTTTTGCTCGATCGGTAAGTTTTCCAGTTCGTTCAAAATTATGTTTTTCAGTTCCTTCATTTCGTAATTAGAAAACACATCGGTTTTTGAAACCGAGTCGATATTTTCCAAGTTTTCACTGTTATGTTGATCGATTTTGACTTTTTTTGATCGGAAGAAACCGTAAATTTCGTTTCGTGTTGTTGTAAATAACCAGCTGCTTATTCCGTTTTTATTTCGTATTGTATCCAAATTTTCGAAAAGCTTCAGAAAAACATCTTGCACTATATCTTCGCATAAATTTTTATCGGAAACCATCCTTAAAGTATAGTTGTATACTTTTCGCTTATATTTGTTATAAATTATAGTAAAACGAACTATTTTTTCCGAATTGCTATCCAAATTTTACCGTTCTTTATAAATAAAGATGATTTAGATCAAACAAAGTTGCTTTAAAACTTGACTTTTTCTTCAATTATCATTATTATTGGATAATAATTATTAATTAATAATGGTTGTAAAATGACAACTCAATCAGCAATAGAAAATTTCGTACAAAAATGCCGGACGTTGGGATTAAGCGTTACGCCGCAACGGCTTTCTATATTTAAAGCGTTGATAGACGACCGTTCGCATCCCCGGCCGGAAGATATATATAAAAAAATTAAACCGGAACATCCTACAATTTCTCTTGCTACAATTTACAAAACACTCGAAACTTTCGAAAAGCACGGAATAGTTTCCGTAGTAACACATTTGCATAATACCGTTCGGTACGATCCGATTACCGAACCGCACCATCATGTGGTTTGTGTAAAGTGTAATAAAATTATTGACGTTATGGATCCTTCGTTAAATTCGATTAAAGTTCCCGAACATATTTTACAAGGGAACGAGCTTTTGGGATATAGCATTCATTTTAACGTAATTTGTTCGGAATGCAGATTGAAGGAAACGAATTAGTTTCATATATAAATTGACTAAATAACCAAAAACAAAACAAAAAAAGGAGAGTTAAAAATATGGAAGAACAAGCTCAAGTTGTATCTTTGCCAAGATTAAATGAACCGGCGCCGGATTTTACGGCTAAAACGACTCATGGTGAAATCAAATTATCGGATTACAAAGGTCAATGGGTTGTATTGTTTTCGCATCCTGCGGATTTTACGCCCGTTTGCACAACCGAATTTATCGCTTTTGCGAAAAGATTTGAGGACTTTAAAAAATTAAACACGCAAGTAATCGGTTTGAGTATCGACAGTGTTTATTCGCATTTGGCTTGGGTAAGAAACATTAAAGAAAAGTTCGATGTTGAAATTCCGTTCCCGGTTATTGCCGATTTGGATATGAATGTTGCAAAATTGTACGGAATGATTCATCCCGGTGCTGCGGATACTTCCGCTGTACGAGCCGTATTTGTAATTGACGACAAGGGTATTTTGCGTGCGATGATTTATTATCCGTTAACCAACGGTAGAAGCATCGACGAAGTTCTAAGAATTGTGGAAGCGCTTCAAACAAGTGAAAAATACGGCGTTGCCACACCGGAAAACTGGCATCCGGGTGATAAAGTAATTGTGCCTCCTCCCGCTACGCAAGAAGAAGCGGAGAAAAGAGCAAGCGAAGGTTATGAATACGTAGATTGGTATTTCAGCAAAAAGAGTCTTTAATAACTAATTCGGGTCGTTCCATGTGAACGGCCCCTCCCGATTTTTGAAATCGGGATTTTTTTGAAATAAACGGATAATAATTATTACTTAATAAGAAATAAAAAATAATAACTTATATTAAAAAGGAGATGAAAATGAGTGAAAACAAATTAATAACTCAGCTAAATAATAATCTTGCGGATGTGCAAGTGCTTTACGTGAAACTTCATAATTATCACTGGAACATTCAAGGTCCTCAATTCTTTGAAATTCACAGGGTTACCGAAGAATATTACAACTTTTTTGCACTTCAATACGATGATATTGCGGAAAGAATTTTGCAATTGGGCGGAAAACCCTTTAATACGATGAAACAATACTTGGAAAATGCACAAATAAAAGAAGAAGAAAAAAATACGTTTACTACGGAAGATGTAGTTAACGGATTGATTAAAGATTTCGAGTATTTGGCAAATCAACTTAGACATACATCGGATTTGGCCGGGATAGAAAAAGACAACACTACGGTAAATATGGCCGATGATTTTGTACAATGGCTCGAAAAAGCAATTTGGATGTTGAAAAGCAATTTCTAAAATTATTAAAGTGTAAAAATCAATTGGTAAACGGGTGGTTGGAATGTTAATTTCTTCCATCCGTTTTTAATTTATACATTTTTATTCTTTTAGTTTTATAAGTCTGTAAGTTCAAAATTCCGCTTCTGTTCCGTATGCTTCGGAAAGTAAATTTTCGTACTCACCGAAACCAAATTCCTTTGCCCCGAACATTTTTAAGTGTTCGGTTTGAAAAAACGAATCAAGGAATACCAATTTTTCTAAATTTTGACACATTGGTTGCCATATTTACGTAAATTTGTTAAGTTTAATTGCCATATTAACAAACGAGATTGTTTTTATGTGGATAGAAAGGTTTTACGAGGAAAATTTTGAAAAACTGTTAAACCCCGGCAAGGTTCTTGTCGTTCATGGAATGAGAAGAACGGGAAAAACTTCGCTAATCAAGAAATTTTTGAATTCATACAAGGGAAAGTATTTTTTCGGAACGGGCGAAGATTTATTCCTTAAAGAAATATTGGAATCGCAAAATGTTCAACGAATTACTTCTGCATTCGGTGAATATGATTTGGTGGTAATTGATGAGGCGCAATATATATTTAATGTGGGATTGGGATTAAAAATACTGGTTGATCATAATCCGCATATTAAAATTATTGCGACCGGTTCATCGTCTTTCGATCTTTCCAATAAACTCGGGGAACCGCTAACGGGAAGGCAAAAAGTTATACAGCTTTATCCGATTGCGGTTATGGAGTTAAAAAAACAATTCGGTTCGTTGGAAATACGAAAAAACCTTAACGATCTTTTAATCTTCGGCTCTTTTCCCGAAGTACTGCAAATGCAAAGTCCGAACGATAGAATTGAGTATTTACATTCACTGCGAAATTCATATTTACTGAAAGATTTACTTATCCTCGAAAATTTGCGGAACGCAAACAAACTAATCGATTTGTTAAGGTTAATTGCTTTTCAGATCGGGAAGGAAGTGTCGCTAAATGAATTAAGCAACTCGCTCGATTTGTCTAAGCAAACGGTTTTTCGCTATCTTGATTTATTGGAAAAGGTATTTATCATCAAAAAGATTGGTGGATTTTCGAGAAATTTGAGAAAGGAAATTACAAAATCGAACCGTTACTATTTTTGGGATAACGGTTTGCGTAATGCAATAATTAATAATTTTAATTATCTGGAAAACAGAAACGATACGGGAATGTTATGGGAAAATTTTGCATTAATCGAACGATTAAAAAGAAATTCATACAGAAAACACTTTGCCAATTATTATTTTTGGAGAACCTACGATAGGCAAGAAATTGATTTTATAGAAGAATATAACGGTGAACTTCACGGATATGAATTTAAATGGTCGAATAAATCGGTAAAAGCTCCCAAAATATGGATGGAGACATATAAGAATACACATTTCGAGATCGTGAACAAAGAAAACTTTATTGATTTTGTCGGTTGATACGATTGTTGTTAATTTATTTCGCAATAACATAATTAAATTTTAGTTGTAAATTAAGACCGAGGAATTGACCGGAGAGGGAATTCATTTTGATATTAGAAAATAAAGGAACCGGGCGTAAACATGTTAGTTTAATAGTGTAAAAAACTAAAACTCAATCTCCTTTTTGTAAGCCTTTACCAAAAGATTTTCGTACTCACCGAAACTAATTTCCTTTGCCCCGAACATTTTTAAGTGTTCGGTTTGAAATTGAACATCGAGCAAAACGAACCCTTTGCTATTCAGATGTTCCAGCAATTTAACCAGCGCCGATTTGGACGCTTGCGATACTTTTGAAAACATCGACTCGCCGAAGAAAGCGCCTTTATATGTTACGCCGTAAAGTCCGCCGACCAATCTCTTTCCGCGATAGACTTCAACCGAGTGCACATGGTTAAGTTTGATTAATCCTTTGTATGCTTCTATTAACTCTTCGGAAATCCATGTTTGTTCTCTGTTGGCACATTCTTTTATGACTCCGAGAATATTTTTATCAAACTCATACTCGAAATCGGATTTTTCCATAAATTTTCTTAACGAGCGGGGAATGTTGTAATCGTCAAGCGGAATTACGGTTCTTATTTCGGGCAAGTACCAATTGATTTTCCCGTCGTCATCGGCCATAGGAAATGCGCCGAGCGAATACAATCGCAGCATATTTTGCGGTTTCAATAATTCTTTCGGATCAATGAAATCCATAATAACCCTTAACGGAATAAATTATTGAGCAATAAATAATAATAAAAACTAATTTTAACAAACAGCTTTATTTTATATGTAATTCCGGATATCATTAAATATTATATTTTTCAATGAACGTTAATATAAAATCAAATATTTATGCGATTGCTGCGGTTTTGCTTTGGTCGACTGTGGCAACAGCGTTTAAGCTTACTTTGCAAGGAATGAACTACGTACAGCTTTTGTTTTATGCATCTCTTACAAGCTCGTTGGTTTTATTGTTTGCGGCATTGAAAAATTCCAAACCGGAAGTAATCCGGATATTTAAAGGAAAAGATTTGAGAAAAAATTTATTGCTCGGTTTTATAAATCCGTTTCTTTATTACATGGTGCTCTTTAAAGCATATTCGCTTTTGCCGGCACAAGAAGCTCAAGCGTTGAATTATACTTGGCCGATTGCGATTGCCGTATTCGCTTCCGTATTTCTTAAGCATAAACTAACACTTAAAACATTAATCGGTTTAATTATTTCGTTTGTCGGTGTTATAATAATTTCAACACGCGGGGAAATATTTTCGCTGGAGTTACATAATACATTGGGTGTTGTTCTTGCCACGGGTAGTTCCATTATTTGGGCGACTTTTTGGATTTTGAATTTGAAAGACACACGCGAAAGCGCCGTAAAATTGTTTGCGGCATTTTTAACGGGTTCGGTTTTAAGCGGATTGTATCTTTTACTTTTCAATTCTTTTGAAATTAAAGGGACTGTTTACCTTCTCGGTACGGTTTACATCGGACTTTTCGAAATGGGTATAACATTTTTCTTGTGGATGAAAGGTTTGCAGCTAAGTAAAAACAAAGCGAAAACTTCCGCGTTGGCATATTTTTCCCCTTTTCTTTCATTGGTGTTCATTTCTTTAATTCTTCACGAAACGATATTACCCTCTTCTGTTATCGGTCTCGTTTTTATTATCGGAGGAATCTTGTATCAACATTTAGGTTCCGGAAAGAATGGGCAAGCTATTAATTTGTAGCCGGCGCGCTCATAAACATTTCAAAATACAACATACAACTTCTGAATTTTTTATATTTGCAAATTCATTGTAAAAATTTAGAGCGGAAAATGAAAGTTAAAAAGCTGAGCGATATTCCCAAAGCATACGACCCCACCGCGGTTGAAGACAAATGGTATAAATACTGGGAAGAACACGAACTCTATCACTCCGAACCGGACGAATCCAAAATTCCTTACACCATTGTGATTCCGCCGCCAAACATAACGGGAATGTTAACGATGGGTCATATCTTGAACAATTCGATACAAGATTTATACATACGCTATAAGCGAATGAAAGGATTTAATGCGCTTTGGGTGCCTGGAACCGATCATGCTTCGATTGCTACGGAGACTAAAGTCGTTAAATTTTTGAAAGAAAAGGGAATAGATAAATATGAAATCGGCAGAGAAGAGTTTCTAAAATATTGTTGGGAATGGAAGGAGAAATACGGAAATATTATTACAAAACAATTAAGAAAACTCGGCGTAAGTTGCGATTGGAAACGCGAACGCTTTACGATGGATGATCATTACTACAGAAAAGTTATTGAGGCTTTTGTTAAACTTTACAAAAAAGGGTTGATCTATCGCGGTTACAGAATGGTGAATTGGGACCCGGCTTCGAAATCGGCGATTTCCGACGAAGAAGTAATTTATAAAACAATTCAAGGAAAATTATGGTATTTCCGTTATCCGGTAAAGGACAGTAACGAATATTTGGTTGTTGCCACAACCCGACCCGAAACAATGCTTGGCGATACCGGCGTGGCGGTAAATCCACATGACGAACGGTATAAACATTTATTAGGTAAAAAAGTTATTCTGCCGATTGTGAACCGTGAAATACCGATTTTTGCAGATGAATACGTCGATATGGAATTCGGTACCGGCGCGGTGAAAGTTACGCCGGCGCACGATGTGAACGATTATGAAATGGGGCAACGTCATAATTTGGAAATCATCAACATATTCAATCCCGATGCAACTACTAACGATAACGTTCCCGAAGATCTACGGGGCTTGGACAGATACGAAGTGAGAAAACTCGTTGTTAAAAAATTCGAGGAACTCGGTTTACTCGAAAAAATTGAAGATTACACTACAAACGTCGGATATTCCGAACGCGGTGGTGTGCCAATAGAACCGTATTTATCGGAACAGTGGTTCATGAAAATGGAAAGTCTGGCAAAGCCCGCATTGGAAGTTGTTCGCCAAGGTAAAATAAAATTTCATCCGGAGCATTGGATTAAAACTTACGAACATTGGATGACTAACATAAAAGATTGGTGCATTTCCCGTCAGCTTTGGTGGGGACACAGAATTCCGGTTTGGTATCACAAGGAAACAAACGAAATTTATTGCGACGTGGAACCGCCCGAAGATATTGAAAATTGGCGGCAAGACGAAGACGTGTTGGATACTTGGGCATCGAGTTGGTTGTGGGCTCAAGATGTTTTTACCACAAAGGAAGATCAAGAATATTATTATCCGACAGATTTGCTTGTTACGGGTCCCGATATAATTTTCTTCTGGGTGGCTCGCATGATAATGGCGGGAATGGAATTTATGCACGAGATTCCGTTTAAGGATGTTTACTTTACAAGTATTATCCGCGATGTGCAAGGTAGGAAAATGAGTAAATCGCTCGGTAATTCCCCCGATCCGCTTGACGTAATTAACAATTACGGTGCCGATGCTTTGCGGTTTACAATTAATTATATCGCTCCGCTTGGCCAAGATGTACTTTTCAGTACCGACAAAACGGAATTGGGAAGAAATTTTGCAAATAAAATTTGGAATGCCGGAAGATTTCTATTGATGAATGCTCAACAGATTGAAACCGACGATGCGTTGGTCGATAAACATATTGATTTTATTGACGAATGGATAACATCGCGTTTTCAAAACGCCGTAAAGCAATTCGAAGACGCATTGGAACGTTTTGATATTACCGCTGCCGCCCGGATTATTTATTCGTATATCTGGAACGACTTCTGCGATTGGTATATTGAGTTGAGCAAAGTTAAATTTTACTCCGACAACGAAGAAGTGAAATCCGCCGCTTTAACGCGAGCGCTTAATTTGTTCGAAGATTTGTTGAAACTCGCCCATCCGTTTATGCCTTTTATTACCGAAGAGTTATGGCAGTTGATTTCGGAACGTAGAGAAGGCGAGAGTATTTCGATTGCCGAATTTCCTGTATTCGACCCAACGAAAATTTCGCAAGAAGCCGAAGAGGAAATGGAATTTGTACAGAACATTATAACCGCAATCAGAAATATTCGCGGCGAGCTTTCCATCCCGCCTTCAAAAAAAATAGATGTATTGCTGAAAACGGGAAAGGTAAAAGAATCACATAAAGTTTATATTAAATCGCTTGCAAAAGTTAACGAGTTGTCGGTCGGCGAAGATTTACAAAAACCGCCGCAAAGTGCTTCCGCCGTTGTTAAAGGTTGCGATGTTTTCGTTCCGTTGAAGGGCGTTATCGATTTGGATGTTGAACGCGCCAGAATCGAAAAGGAGATTAACCGCTTGGCAAATGCTCTGAAAGGTGTTGAGAAAAAACTTTCGAACGAGAAATTCGTAAATAACGCACCTGAAGAAGTTGTTGAAAAGGAAAGAAACAAAAGAGAAAACTGGGAAGGACAGTTGACCAAATTGAAGAAGATTCTTGCTGATTTGAATTAGGGATGGAACACGGAAAACGCGGATAAATGGGATTATCACGGATGTTGCTTCATCTTAAAGTTACACCAAGTATTTCGAATTTTATTTTAATTACAAAGGTTTAATATTAAACTTTGTGCAACTCTGTGAGTTTTCTTTGTGAAGCTTTGTGAAATAATTTCTGCCTTATGGATTAAAGAATGAACACGGATAACACCGGTGTAACGGGTTTCTTCCTATTTGCGTTCGAAATACATAGAATGCGTTAAAAGCATAAATTCATTCTGTTACCGGATTTTTATCTTTGCAATTCTAATGTTATTAGTTCTTACTGTTTTGATTTTTCTGAATTTCGAACAGGGCTTGTTGTTTTTTTTATCGGTGCATTTTAAGTAATAAATAAATTCCCTTTCGAACTTTTTCATCCAACCTTTTCGCCATGCGGTTTCGCAAAATTCTTGTGTTTTTCCCGGAGCGCCGTTTGAACCGTGGAAGTAAAATATTCTTTTTATATCCGACCGGAAAT
This sequence comes from uncultured Melioribacteraceae bacterium, assembly GCA_964553325.1. Lineage (GTDB taxonomy): Bacteria > Bacteroidota > Ignavibacteria > Ignavibacteriales > Melioribacteraceae > BMS3ABIN04. Next base: position 22,960 of record CAZKKI010000047.1, read on the forward strand.
TCGTCGTGTCTAATAATTTTACATATTCGTTGGAATCAATTTTCGAATGTATGAAATGCCCGTAAATATTTTCCGCACCGTAAGTGTCATAAAAACTCTTCCAATCCGATGTTTGATCACCCGTATATAAATCGCACATTAACAATACGTTATTTGTACTGTCGAGTATTTCTCCGTATGCCGAACCGTATGTAACGGGCGGGAAAAATTTATAAAACCACCATGTAAGTTGGTAACTTCCCAGAATAAGTTTTGCGCCGGGTTTAACAACTTCCAAGTGTTTTGCGATTCTAATTAACTCTTCGGGAGAAAAATCGCCTCTTTCCAGCGGCTCGTCGATGTAATAAATCTTTGCGTCCAGATTATCGATTACATTAATAATTTTATCGGCCGTTTTGAATTGGTGAACAACCGCAAATATATTTTGCGGTTCGTAACCGTTACGGATTGCCATTTGAAACGAATTTTCCATGCCGGCAACAATAACGGCGTTAAATCCCCATTTGTCTTTATATTCTTTTATACCGGCAAACTTTTTGTTTCCGCAGCATTCCGGCCAAAGTCCAATTACTCTGTTGCTTTCGGGTTCGAAATGATCGAACTCCCACTTCCTAACTATTTTTATACCGTTGGAATCAACCGTTTCTTTAATATTCCCGATATTTTCTCCGGTAATTCCGGAAGGAGAAACCAATGCACTTTTTGTTTCAAGTTTGCTACCGGTTTCCGATTTTTGTGAAATGTCGTATTGTTTACATCCGGTAAGAATAACGAGTATTAAAAAAAAGAAATTTCGCATCTGTGCAGTTTAGGTAAATTAATTTACTTTCGAATTAAAATTAATAAATTTTGAAACGTTTTGTTGTAATACGCCAGCCTTTAAAAATTAATACTGGTTCCGAAAACAACCGTTCTTCTTCCGAAGTAACTGTTAATTATTTTTCTTTCGGAGTAATCGAAGTTGTACGTATAACCGAAAAGATTTTTGAAATCAAGTAAATTGATTATTTCGGCGTAGAAAACCGCAAAATATTTTCCGGATAATTTATTAAAATGAGTTATTCTGAAATCGAGCCGTTTGTAATCCGGATAGCGAACGGAGTTTATTTCGCCGTAAACGGGTTTGAAAATATTTTGTATCGGCAAATATTCGGAAGAAATAACCGGTGTAAAAGGTTTGCCCGTTGCAAATTTGAAGTTTAAACCGATTTGCCACAACGCGGAAAGATTATATTTTACAACGACCGCAAGGTTGTGAGTAATATCGAATGCGCTTCTGCTCAGTTTTTCATAATCGAGCCAATACCGTTTGGTGTTAATGAATCCGTAAGAAATCCATCCGTTTATACCGTACGGCAGTTCACCTTTAATTATCAAATCGATACCTTCTGCGAAACCGTAACCGTTGCTTGTGTAATTTAACTCGGCGTCTTCGAGCGGTAGGTTTTTGTAGTTTTTATGGTAAGCTTCAAGGCGTAACATATTCGAATTGTCGAAATTATGCTCGTACGAAACGACATAATGAGTTGCCCGCATTAATTTTAAGTTGGGATTTCCGTCTTTTTCAGCCAATAATCTGGAACCGGGTAATTGATGAAAAATTCCCCAACCGATTTTGATTACGGAGTTTTCGTTGATTTTATAACCGAGCGCCATTCTCGGATCGATGCCGGCCGAATTAAATTTATGAAAGTAATCGGTACGAAAACCGGCAATACCGTATAGTCTTTTTTCTCCGAATAAATTTAATTTACTGAATTCAGTGTAAACGCCAACACGCGTCGAAATGATTCTTTCGTTCAATTGTTTTCCGGTTCCTTCTTTTCTGATATCGTAATCGTTCAAAGGAATTATGCCCTCGAAACTTTCCGTTCGGTTTTGAAAAACCGCACCGGCAAGAATTTTAACTTCGGATGAAACAATTTTTTCCAAGTCGCTGCGAATTTGGAAAACGTTATCTTTTTTGGTTAAGTCCAGAATTCCCAAGAGACATTTGTTGGTAAACGAATTGAACGAAACGCTGTTTTTTATAACGATATCGGAAAGAATAACATCGGTTTGTTGCAGATTAATAAGCATGTTCTCACTGTTTCCATTGAAGATTGAATTCAGTTCGGCTCGCTGAACGTTTACCCCTTGTTTGTCGTCGGCAAACATCCCGAACAATTTCAGTTTCCCGGTATCAGAATACTTTAAATTTAAAGAAGCGTTAATGGTTGTTGAAGTCGGTGTTGTGGTAAATTCATCTAACGAACCGTTAAGCCACATTATCGGTTTTGTAAAACTTTGTTGAGCGTAAAGTCTTAACCCGAGCTTATTTACGGAAAGGGGCAATTCCGCATTTATTTCCGCCGAAGCCATAGAAATTCCGATGTTGAAGTTATACGATTCCGGCAAATCTTTAGTTTCGATATCGAGAACGCCCGATAAAACATTTCCGTATTTAACTGAAAATCCTCCGCTGGAAAAAAATAAATTTTTTACAGAAGCTGTATTTAGGTTCGAAAATAGCCCGCCGTAAGCTGATTCCAGAGTGTAAGGATGATAAATTGGCGCTTGATCGATTAACGTAACGGTTTCCGTCGGATCGCCGCCGCGAACGTATAATTGTGCGCTTTCCGATACTTGTGTTAAGCCGGGCATTGTTTTAAGAGATTGATAAATATCGGCCGCTCCGCCGGGGGTTGTTAGAACATCAATCGATTTTAGAACAACCCCCTTTCCTTTTTCCGATGCGAAAGAACTGCCCATTACCACAGCTTCTGAAAGTTGCACGGATGAAGTTTTCAATGTGATTAATAAATTAATTTCCTTTTTCCCCGAAACGTTTATTTCGGTTTCATATTTTTTATAGCCAACCATACTTGCAACAAGTACAAAATCTTTTTCCGTTGCGGTTTCAAAAAAGAATTCGCCAAGCTCGTTCGTCATTGCTCCGTTTAATGTTTTTGGCAAATAGACGTTAACGTATGGAAGCGGATTCCCTTTTTCATCCGTTACTTTACCTTTTATTTTTAATTTATTTTGACCGGACACAAAATTTGTAATTAAAATTAATAATATTAAATATTTGAATAACCCGTGCATTTTATATCCTTGTTTTATTGCGCCGAAATCTCGATTGTTAACTCGGATTTGTTTATCGTAAATTTCGCATCCTCAAAATCGGGCGGACCGAAATTACCGGTTGCGTTGTTGGAAAAACCGTAACTTTCTTTGGGCATTCCGAAGAAGTTCCGATCGAGTTTTCCGTTCATATTTTCATCGTGATAAAATTTTACGGCGTAAATTCCGTATGGAATATTTTCAAAAGTGTATGTTGCGGTGTTGTTCTTTATTTTCGTGAGAGCTTTTTTGTACGGCGAGTCGCTTTCGTAATTTTCTTTGGAATTGCATAGGCCAATCCGGATTTCACCTTTGTCGCTGTCTAAATCGGTTATTACCACGGTTAATTTTGCCGTTTGGTTTTGAAGTGTGGATAATTGCGAATTATCGGCAAGGGAATCCGCAGGCGATTGAGCGGATAATACTAAAGTTGAAAGAAAAAATATAATTGCGAGCATACTAGTTTGTTTTTTCATTTTGGTTACTCCTTTTATTTGTTGCAAAGTACTTTGAAAAATAAAGTATATTGATAAAAAATTTTATTTTCCTTTGATTAATTTTTCCAAATTTTCAACGTAAGCTTCGAAAGCTTTTCTTCCTTTTGACGTTATTTTATAAGTGGAAACGGGTTTCCGACCGACGAAAGATTTGGTAACGGACACATACCCGGCGTCCTCAAGTTTTCTAAGGTGAACGCTTAAATTGCCGTCGGTTGTTTTTACTTTATCTTTCAAGAAATTAAATTCGGCTTCATCGACGGCAACCAGCACCGACATAATTGCAAGTCTTATCCTCGAATGAATAATATCGTTAAGCTGATGATAATCGAAGTCCTTCATTATTTTGCCAACTCCGTTTTCGCTTGTTTATAAAGAATGATTCCCGGTACAATTTGTAAAAATATCATCATAAAAGACATAATCCAAAAAACTTGCATACCGGGCCAATAAAACATTAATATGGCTCCAGCCCACCAACCGATGGATAGTAATGTTATCCACTTTGCACCGTAAACCATTCCGCTAACGAAAAATGCAATTCCGAGGATAACCGAAATTGTCGGACTTATAAAAACGCCGCTTATAGCACCGGATGTAAAGCTAATGAAACCTATTATGGTCATTGCCACTCCGGAAGAAAACCATACGGCGCCGAGTATTTTTTCGGCGAAAGTGGTGGCTTTTCTTTTCCGCCGTTCTTTTTTAGAACCGATTATGGAAAATAACCAGCCGACAGCCACAAGAATAATCCAGTTTAATCCGTAAATGTTTTTGATATTATAAACAACAATAATGTAAGAAGAGATTAAGCCGAGAACAATCAGAATCCCCCAAACGATATAGCCTATTCCGTTTTCGACGAAAGCCTTGCGGCTATCGTGCATTATCTCTTTAATGTAGTTCAACTCTTGCAGAGCTTGTTTCTCGTCCATTTTTACACCTCCGTTTGCAAAGTACTTTAATTTTCAAAGTAAAAATACAAAAATATAATCCGCTTGTCAAGCGAAAAATAACAATGTGTGTTTTATCGCACTTCTAAATTACATTTGCTGGTTTTTACAAGTAATCGGAATATTGAATTTAAATAATTTTCTTAATACTTTTATCAAGATTAAGTATAAGGTTTAAGAATGTTTGAATTATCGGGTGAGATAATTGCAAAAGCGAACAAATGTAAAAGAAATTATGCTTGTTTGAATGAAAAAACTCCGCCGTTGTGTTCGGTTAGCGATTGTGTAAATTGTGAAATTCACTTCATTTCAACCCAAACATCATACTGTCCTTATTTTTTATATTTTGCCGATGAAGTAATTTGTACTTGCCCTGTTAGAAAAGAACTTTTTAATAAGTTCAAGATATAAAGTGAATTAACAATTCTTGCAATTAGCAAAAACACTTTGGAAGACATTGTTCGAAGTAAAGAATTAAAAACCAACACCGATTCCCAAACCGATGAACGCGTGGGAAAAATCGGCTTCGAACTTTTGCAGTGCAATCTCGCTTCCGCTGCTTAAATTTATGGGACCAAATGAAGTTGCCGGTAATAATCTGTATTGAAAATCGAATTTAGCATAAAGAGGTGCAGAAGCAGGGTAAACGAATCTGAATAAAATAAGGGCGCCGAATTGAGTCTTTATGCTGTTCGATAAAACCGATTCGTGTATTTTGTTTGAACAAAGTAACGGACCTAAACCGATTTTAACATTATCCGCTGGTTTAATTTGAAGAAAAGCCGAAAAAACCCACGACGAATACTCGATATTTAGTTCGCTTTTAGTTTCGGACCGGTAACCTTTTGTAAGACCGATAGGATTGTTGCTTGTTAGTAAACCAGCATCGAAAATTTTGCTCACTTTGTAAGTTAATTCCAAACTCCACGGTATTCCTATCTCGCCGAAACCTGTTTTGGTTTCCGGTCTTTGTTCGTACCCTTCTATGTGAAATAATCCGATAATCGGTTTGGGATCTCCCCATCCGTTATTTCTGACGGCTGTTTCAATATTCGAAGCGGGTCCAGAAGAATTTGTCCCGAACGAAACCGAAAGGTGCCATTTATCGTTATTATCGGATTTTTGATTTTGCGGGATAATTGTATTTTCTTTTTTGTGGGGCTTGTTCTTTATTCGATTTTTGTTTTCAGGGGATTTTCCGGGCGGGGGTTCCGGTTTATCACTTTGGTTTGAATACGAAAATCGTGGAATTTTTACGAATTCAATATTTTGTAAATCCACTTTTTGCCAATCGGGGGATTTTGTTTGACTGCCGACGACCATACCGAAAATCGAACCGACTAATCCGCCTGTAATAAACCCGCCCAAAAATGCCACCGTAGGTGGAAAATAAACCCATCCTTTTTCTTCACCGGAGTTTGAAATTGCGGCTATTGTTCCTAATGTAATGCCGCCGGCAAGAGCGCCGTATAGGGCACCGTTCCAAGTGTTGCCCGAAATTCCTACGACAACTTCCAAGTTTGTTATTTTATTTGTTGGGATAGTAAATATTTTACCGAAATAATCAAAGGTTAATGTATCATCGGACAGATTAAGCAGTTTACCCTCCATCTCCGCCGCGAAAACGTACGGAGCATCTACACGTATGGAATCGAGATAATATAAAGTATCCGTTTGTGCTACGAGCGAATTTTTAACCGGTAGGAATAATAAGATGAGCAACACCGTCAAAAACTTACAGGATACGATTACTTTCATTGTAACCGCTCCTTATTCTTTGACGAAATTATTTTTCAAAAAAAATGTAAATATTTTTTGTTTTATTGTCAACCGATGTTTGCATACAAAGAAAATTGCCAGAAGAAAACGATTATTTCCGGTAAGTGCGCATGTAAAGAGCGTTGTATTCTTCTGCCGAGTGGTGCCATGAATAGTCTTTAATCATTCCGTTATATTGGATTTTTTTCCACACCGGTTTGTTATGAAAATCGTTAATTGCACGTAAGACCGAATGCAACAAAGCACTTCCCGAATATTCGAAAAATGAAAACCCGTTCCCGATATCAAGTCCGTAAGCGTTATATTCGTTCCAATCCTGCACCGTGTCTGCCAGTCCGCCTGTTTTACGAACGACCGGTACGGTTCCGTATTTGAGGGAATATATTTGGTTCAATCCACAAGGTTCGTAATGTGAAGGCATAAGGAAAATATCGGCGCCCGCTTCTATGAGGTGTGCAAGCTCGTTATTATAACCGATGTAAACTCCTACTTTATCCGGAAAATATTTTGCCATCGTAATAAATAGGTCTTCATATTTTCTTTCGCCGCTTCCTAATATAATCCATTGGGCTTTAATCGACATTAAATCGTTAATTGCATCTGCAATTATATCGAAACCTTTTTGTGCGACAAGCCGGGATACAATACCAATCAACGGGATATCTTTTACGAATTTAATATTGAACTGTTTTAAGAGAAATTCTTTATTCTTTATTTTGTTCGACGTATCTTTTATCGAATAATGAAATGGAATATGTTTGTCGGTTTCCGGATTCCAAATGGAATAATCGACGCCGTTTAAAATCCCGACGAAATCGTTTTGCCTTTGCCTCAAGTAATTTTCGAGCCCTGCGCCGAATTCGGGTGTTAATAATTCTTTGGCGTAAGTGGGACTAACGGTATTAAGCATATCTGCGAAAAAGATACCGGCTTTAAGGAAGTTCACACTACCATCGGTTTCTACGGGTCCGCCCGGATAAAAATATCTTCCGTCAATTTCCGCACGACCCAAAGTTTCCGGCGAAAATCTTCCTTGATATCCAATGTTGTGGATTGTTAAAAGCGTTGCGGTATTTTCAAATAATTTATCCCAACTATAATTATCTTTAATAAAAAGTGGAATTAACGCCGTTTGCCAATCGTTGCAATGAATTATATCCGGCGCCCAAGCCATTCTTTGCAAAGCTTCTATCACACCTTTCTGAAAAAGGATAAACCGTTCGTCTTCGTCCCAATCGTTTGTATAAATTTGTTCTCTGTGAAAATAATGCGGATTATGAATAAAATAAATATCGACGTTCGAGCCGGGCAAGTATCCGTGAAAAACATGTGTGTTTTGTATATTTCCTCCGACGCGTATCGGCATTTCGCCGATGTATTGGTCGTAGTGTAAATCGTATTCGTATTCGTTCACTTGATAATATTTCGGCATGAAAACTTTTACTTCGTGACCGAGTTTTGCCAATTCCTTCGGAAGGGCTCCGGCCACGTCCGCCAATCCGCCCGCTTTTGCGTAAGGGAAAACTTCGCTTGATACAAATGCTACTTTCATTTATTCCCCGGGTTTTAAAAAATATTTATTCTGGCGTCAACCGTTATGAATTGTTTTTCTTCCGTAACGATTACAGGATTCAAATCGATTTCTTTTATTTGACCGTTTTCGATAAGCATTCCGGCAACTCCGGAAATTATTTTTTTCAAAGTTGTAATATCAGTTTCGGTTTCTCCGCGTACACCTTTTAATATTTTACCCACTTTTGTACCGTAAATCAATTCATCGAGATCCGAATCGCTTGCAAATGCCGATTTTATTAAAGTATCTTCGAATACTTCTACATATTTTCCGCCAGAACCGAAAACGATTACCGGTCCGAATGATGTATCGCGATACCCACCGATCAGTAATTCAAGCTTAGGTTTAATATATTGCTGAACGATAAAACCGTCGTATGAAATCCCTTTCGCTTCGAAATTTCTTTTCATTTCATTTATTTTTAGCAACAAATCCTCTTTGCTTTTAAGGTTGAGAATAACGGCGTTCAGCTCGGATTTGTGAACTATAGTTTTCCCGGTAGCTTTCAAAACAACAGGGAATTCTATGTTTTTATCGGAAATATCTTCGTCCGGAGAAATTATTAAACTTTGCACATACGGAATTTCATATTCGTGTAATAAGTTTTCAATTTCATTTTGATTTAAATAACCGCTTTCGAAACGGTTGGGTTTTGAATTGGTTGATTTTAAAAGTTTCGAATACTTTTCAATATTCTTTTTTAAATGTTTTTGCTTTACAGCCCAAAACAACATATTGGCAATAACTTCCGCCGGTTCTTCCGGGGTTTTGAAAACGGGCTTAGGGTATTGGGAGTTTTTCTTATACTCTTCCCAAAATTCGGGTAAGGGCATACAAACTTGAAAAACGGGTTTGTTCGACCGGATGCCGTTTACAGCTTCGATTACGGGAAACGCTTTTACCATCACGGGTTCAACGAAGATCGAAACAACCGCATCTACATTAACGTCCTCCAAAACAATTTCTATTACTTTTTTATACATATCGGCCGTTGCACCGGGAAGCAAATCAACCGGATTATTAACACTCGCTTCGGGAAACACGATTTCTCGTAATTTGTTTTTAGTCGTTTCGCTCAATTCGGTTAATATTAAATTTTCTTCATCCAATTTATCGACGGCAAGAATAGCAGGCCCGCCGGCATTGGTAACAACTGCAATTTTGTTTCCCGCCGGAATATGAAAATGTTCGAATCCCTTTACAGTATTGAATAACTCGTTCAAGTTTGTTGCTCTAATCAAACCGAATTGATTTAAAATCGATGAGACGACTTTATCTTCACTGCTTAACGCACCGGTATGTGAAGATGCCGCGCGCATACCGCTCTCGGTTTTTCCGGCTTTCAAAATCGTTACCGGTTTGGAATACTTACCCGACATGAACGGTTTAATTAAATTCAAACCGTCGTCAAAACTTTCAAGATACATTGAAATCGTATCGATGTTCGAATCGTTTTGCCAAAATTCCAAAACGTTGTTTTCATTAATATCGGCTTTATTTCCGACGCTGATAAAGTGAGCGAAATCGATACCGGTTAAACGAAGTGAATTTAATACCGCAGCGCCCAATGCTCCGCTTTGCGATAAAAAAGCGCTCTTGCCGGTAGTTGGTTGTTCAGCTACAAATGTTGCATTTAGTTTTACTTCGGGCAAGGTATTGATAATTCCCATGCAATTTGGACCAACTAAATGTGCACCGTGCGATTTGATTTTATTGGTAATTGATTCTTCAAGTTTTTTGCCTTCCTCACCTGTTTCTTTGAATCCCGCAGTAACTAAAATAATCGCTTTAACGTTTTTGTTAAGAAGCAGTTCAACGGAATCGTTTACGAATTTTTTGGGAACTACAATAACCGCCAAGTCGATGGGTTCGCCGATTTCATCGATTGATCCGTAGCATTTATATCCCAAAACCTCTTCCGCAGTAGGATTTACTGGGAATATTTTACCTTTGTAACCATACGTCTTAATAGAATTTAAAATCTCGTAACCTATACTTTTCGGTTTAGTGGAAGCGCCTACAAGGCAAACCGAAGCGGGGTAAAAAAACAGATCGAGATTTTTTATCATATTTAAGAAGTAATTGATATGCGAAATTTATTTTAATCCGAAAAATAGAAAATAATACCGATATATTCTTAAATTAGCGGTAATTAATTTTACAATTGATAAAACCTGACGGGATGAACATGAAAAAACTTTTAGTAAAAATTTTATTTGTTGCGGGACTTACTTTCCTTAACTCGTCTTGCGGAACCGACGCTGCCGGTGAAAAAGCCGATTTGTTATTAAAGAACGGTGTGGTGGCAACCGTAGATACATTCGGGATTTTCTACGAAGCGGTGGCAATTAAAAACGATAGAATTTTGTTTGTCGGTTCGAACAAAGAAGCGGAAAAATTCGTTGGAGATTCAACGGAAATATTAGATGTAAAGGGAAATTTTGTTATGCCCGGATTTTTTGACAGTCATGCTCATTTTCTCGGAATTGGAATGGCAAAAATAAATCTTGATTTACGCGAAGCAGAAAATTGGGACGAAGTAATTTACCTCGTGGCGAGTGCTGCGGAAAAGGCTAAGCCGGGCGATTGGATTATTGGTCGCGGTTGGCATCAAGAAAAATGGGATCCTGCGCCTGAACCGAACGTTAACGGTTATCCGTACCACGATGTTTTGAGTAGAGCCACGCCATATAATCCGGTTTTACTAAAACATGCAAGTGGTCATGCTCTTTTTGCAAATGCCAAAGCGATGCAATTGGCTGGAATTACCGAAGAAACCAAAAGTCCGCGCGGAGGTGAAATAGTTCGCGATAGTCTAGGCAAAATAACCGGTGTTTTCAAGGAAGATGCAATGGATTTAATCCAAAGAGCATACGAAAGATATTTGAGTGAACGGCCAAAAGAAAAAATAATCGAAGAAAAAATTAAAGCTTATGAACTGGCAAATCGCGAGTGCATTGAAAAAGGAATTACTTCGCTGGAGGATGCAGGATCAACCTTCGAAGAAATCGATTTGATGAAGAAATTAGTTGACGAAGGTAAAATAAATATTCGGTTAAGTGTTATGATTGGTGAAAGCAACACTAAACTGGAGAAACGGATTAAAGACTATAAAATTTTGGGTTACGCTAACAACCATTTGACCGTCCGGGCTATAAAAAAATATATGGACGGCGCTCTCGGTTCGCGCGGCGCTTGGATGTTAAGCCCTTATTCCGATGTTCCTTCGACCTCGGGATTAAACGTTACTCCTTTAAGTGATATCAGAAAAACGGCAAGAATAGCCATTGAAAACGGGTTCCAACTTTGTACACATGCAATCGGCGACAAAGCAAACCGGCAAATATTAAATATTTATGAAGCGGAATTTAAAAAACATCCCGGAAAAAAAGATTTACGGTGGCGGGTTGAGCACGCACAGCATGTTTCACCGAAAGACCAGCCGAGATTTGCCGAACTGGGAGTAATTGCCGCAATGCAAGGAATACATTGTACATCGGATGCGGTTTTTGTAAAAAAGAGATTGGGAAATTGGAGAGCACAAAAGGAATCATATGCATGGAGGTCTTTGATGGATTTGGGAACGGTAATTTGTAACGGTACCGACGCTCCGGTTGAAAACGTTGATCCCATTCCAAATTTTTATGCAAGCGTAACAAGAAAAACAAAAGAAGGTTGGGCATTTTATCCAGAGCAAAAGATGACTCGCGAGGAAGCGCTGAAATCTTATACGATTAACAGCGCGTATGCTACGTTTGAAGAAAAAATTAAAGGAACGTTAACGCCCGGTAAACTTGCCGATATTGTTGTGCTTTCTAAAAATATCTTAAGTGTTCCGGAAAATGAAATTCCGAATACTAAAGTTTTGTACACAATTATTGGAGGAAAAATAGTTTACGAAAGAAAATAATTTAAATTTTGTAGCAGACACGAATTCGAAAATAAAAAAGCCCGACACTATTACGCCGGGCTTTTGTCTGAAAAACGGGATTATTTTTTACTTCATCAAAATCATTTTCTTTGTTTGAGAGAAATTTCCGGCGGTTAATTTGTAAAAATAAATTCCGCTCGGCAAACCATCCCGGGAACCCGCGTTGAAAGTTGCTTCGTAACTGCCTGCTCTTTGTTTTTCGTTTATAAGTGTTGTGATTTCCCGACCTAAAACATCGTAAACGGCTAATTTTACGTCAAGCGGTGCACCGCCGTCATTTTCGGGGATAGTGTATTTTATTGTTGTAGCGGGGTTAAACGGGTTCGGGTAATTTTGATGTAAAATAAAGTTACTTATATAGTTTAAGTTGTTGATACCCACGGTGCCGTCCAAATCGCCGGTAAAAACGCCTCGTCCATGCGTACCGGCCGCTACTTTATAATCGGATGTTCGGGATGTTACATATTCAACGACCGCTGTGCCTATTCCGTTTTCGTTTTCGCGAACCCAAACCGTACTTGCACCGTTTAAGAATGTTGTAGAGTATAAACCGGTACTTGTCCCGACAATATAGACGGTCTCACTTCCCACGGGAAGAATTGTTGCCGATCTAAGCGAAGGTCCCGGATTGGATGCATTCCCGAGCAAGTTTCCTTCAACTGCTGTGTAACTGCTTCCACCGTCGGTGGAGTGATAAAGTCCGGTGATATTATAGTTGGAATATACAACAAGTATTTCATTCCCGTTTTCCGGATTTATCGCAATGTTATGAACATAAGCTCCGTCGGCCGAACCGCTTATTGAAATATCGGTTGCACTCGATGTCGATGTATTCGCGTTTTGTAATTTGTAAATTTTGGGGGCGCCGCTACTGCTGCTTGCTCCGAAATATAAAAGATGCTGCGGATTACTTTGGGATATTGCAATTGCGGTTATGTTATAACCTGCCGGAATAGAAATATTCGTTAATTGAGTCCAACCTGTATTTGTACCGTTTTGAAAATTCGGAATACTTGATAAGTCGTTGTTTCGCCACAAACTTGTTCCCGAAGGATATAACATTTTGTTTTCGTCGTTCGGATCAATTACGAACGGGTTAATAAATAGTTGTCCGCTTGCATTATTCGGCGTAATCTCCGACCAACCGATTCCTTCGGTGTAGGGATTGTACGGTTCGCCGCTTGATTTGTAAGTTAACCGCATTACTTTTCCGTTTTGACTTGAGACGTAAGCATAATCGGCACCAAAGTAAGCATAAGAACCGTCGCCAGAACTCAAATCACCTGAAGAACTAGTTTGTCCGTTGTAAAAAGTGAAAAACGGTGTTCCGTTATCTTGCGTACCGCCCATAATTCTTTCGTCGTTTGCGTATTTTGCTAATGCAACGGTATAAAACTGGGTAACGTTGTAACCGTTGTTTTTGCTTATCCACGGAAAGTAATCCGAATAAGCTGTTGTTGTAATATCGGTTGTGTAATTCAGACCGCCGTCGTGCCCGCTCCATAGTTTATTCGGGTCGCTCGGATCGAATACCAAAACATGCTGATCGGGATGATGATTCGGATAGAAAAATTCCGAAGCGTGATATCCGCCGATCCAATCCGTTTTTGCATCGTTCAATTGGGTTGAAAATCCGTCCGTAGATCTGAACAAACTTGTTCCGCCGATCAAAACAAAATTGGGATCGTCCGGTTTCACGGCAACCACCAAATTGTAATTTGATTGCGAATCCATTTTACCTCCCGTGCCCGCAAAAGCCGGAAGGTTGGAAGTCAATTCTACCGAAGAGTTATCGGATAAATCAATTTTATGTAATCTTATGTCTTCGTCGCCGCTTCCCGTGGTGTTTCCCGTATTGGTTAAAACATAAAGAATATTATTCGCCGCTCCTAAAACACTCCGTTCGTGTGTGGCGGGAAAAGTATTTGGAGTGATATTTGTCCAAGTTAAGCCGTCGTTTGTCGATTTATATACCCCCGGTTGATTTGCCGGCGAAGCGTTGTATCCGCTTTGCGAAAGTACGGCAATTACGGTTCCGTCCGGAAGTACGGTAACATCCGAATAATAATGATCGTTAACACCGCCGATTGCGATACCGAAAGAGCTACCACCATTGGTTGATTTCATAATTCCGATTCCGTTGCAAGCGATAAACACCGTTCCCGTTGTAGGTGAAACCACAACTTTCGAAACCCAATCGAAATAACTGTCCCACTTAGTTGGATTGCTTGAAGTTCCGGCAATTAAATTCCATGTTTCACCGTTATCGGTCGATTTATAAATTCCGTTCCCGCTGTAAAATGCTCTGTAACCTCTGTCGGATGCTGTTGCTCCATTATATTCACCGCTTACGGCGTACCAAGTATTGGTATGTCCCGCTCTTTTATCTTGTGCAATAGATGTGATGCTGTAAATTTGAGTGGGAAGGGTTTTCATTTCCCAAGTAGCACCGTTGTCCGTCGACTTCCAAATTCCTCCGGAAGCCCCACCGGCAATAATAATGTTCGGATTGCTGATATCTATATCCAAAGCACGGGTTCGGCCTCCCACGTCGTTCGGTCCCGCTTCGTTCCATATGAAATTTGCGCCGGCAATTTTATTGAGTCCTTTTTTCGCAGGTAGTGTTTTGGCAAAAGCAAGTTCTTTTGCGCGTATGTTTGGTGGAATTTGGTTCGTTTTGGGGTCCCTTAACATGTTGAAATAATATTCGATTCTTGCTTTTTTAAGTTCGAACGGGGCTTTTGGGGATGAAGTTGAAAAGATTTTCTCTTTAATCCTAACTTCGGTTTTTTCGTAAAACCCGGTTTCTGTAAGAAATACAGAGGTAAATAGTACGGTTAACAAAAACGTTACCATTCTTGTATGTTGTTTTAAGATTTTCATAATTAACCTTCCGAAATCTTTGGTAAATAATTTTATTATCGGATATTTTATAAATATTTCAATACGGTTTAAGCCCGTTGGCACATAATTTAATGAACACAAGCGATAACACCAAATCGTTTTTCTCATCAATATTCTCTTTTTATACACATTCCAATTTCTTAACTTTAGTTCTACAAAAAGAACCACTTAAAAACTTAGAGGAAATACAATGTTTGAAGCCGGAATTTATTCGTCCAGACGTGCGGAATTAAAAAAGTTGGTCGGTTCGGGAATTATTCTTTTTCTCGGTAATAAAAATTCCCCCCGAAATTTTTCCAGCATGCCTTATCCGTTCAGGCAAGATAGTAGCTTTTTATATTATTGGGGTTTGGATTTCCCCGATCTGGCGGCGGTAATTGATGTTGATAACGATGAAGAAATTATTTTCGGAAACGATAGATCGGTAGATGATATTGTTTGGATGGGACCCGATACACCTTTGGCGGATAAAGCCGCCGGAGCCGGAGTAACAAAAACACAGCCGTTAGCCGATTTGAATTCCGTTATTTCAAAAGCCGTAAGCGAACACCGGACGGTTCACTTTTTACCTCAATACCGTTCCGATAATTTGATTTTTCTGAGCGATCTTACGGGAATAAAAGCGAAGTTTTTAAATAAATATGTTTCGGAAAAGCTAATAAAATCGGTGGTCTCGCAAAGGTCGGTAAAAATAAATGAAGAAATCGAAGAAATCGAAAAAGCTTTGGAGATTAGTTTCGAAATGTACTTTCTTGCAATGAGATTAACCAAACCCGGAATTTTCGAAAAGGATATTGCAAGGTCGATTGAGGGAATCGCAAGTTTGAAAGGAGCGGGTACGTCATTCGGAACAATATTTTCCGTGCGCGGAGAAATTCTGCATAACGAATATTATGGTAACTTGATGAAAGAAGGCGATATTGCGTTACTTGATTCCGGAGCGGAAACGGATATGCACTATGCCAGCGATATTACGCGCGTAATTCCTGTCAGCGGTAAATTTACCGAGAAGCAGAAAGAAATTTACAATGTTGTTTTGGATTCGCAACTAAAAGCAATTGAAATGATTAAAGAAGGGGTGAAATTCAAAGACGTCCACATTAAAGCCAGTACGGTTATTGCAGACGGATTAAAAGAACTTGGCTTGATGAAAGGTAACACGGAAGAAGCCGTTGCTAACGGCGCTCACGCACTTTTTTTTCCACACGGATTAGGACATATGATGGGACTCGATGTTCACGATATGGAAAGCTTCGGCGAAGATTATGTGGGTTACGATGACAAAGTCAAGCGCAGTAATCAATTCGGGTTGGCATATTTGCGTTTGGGAAAAGAATTAAAAAGCGGTTACGTTGTAACGGTTGAACCCGGAGTTTATTTTATTCCGGCGTTAATCGATCAGTGGAAAGCCGAGAACAAACATTCCGATTTTATAGATTACGATAAGGTGGAAGAATACCGAAACTTCGGTGGAATCAGGATAGAAGATGATATTCTTGTTGAAAAAGACGGATGTCGTGTTTTGGGAAAACCGATTCCTAAAACAATAGAAGAAGTAGAACTCGTTTGCGGAAAATAATTTTGTAGGAAGTACAAATGCTTACCGGCAAATATCTTGATCTTTACACTATTCTGAAATCAAAACTTCCGGCCGGTCAAATGTTCTTCGACGCTCTAAGAACATTGGCTTACGGTACCGACGCAAGTTTTTACCGTTTAATTCCCAGTTTGGTTGTTAAGGTAAAAAACGAAAGTGAAGTGGTAGAAGTTTTAAAAACCTGTTCACGTTTCAATGTTCCGGTTACATTTAGAGGATCGGGTACAAGTTTATCGGGTCAAGCAATTACCGATTCCGTTTTGATTAAAATCGATAATTCATGGAATAAGCACGAAATTCTGGATAACGGGAACCGGATAAAACTTCAACCGGCAATTTTAGGCGGTTTTGCAAATGCTTACCTTTCTAAATACAATAAAAAAATCGGACCCGATCCGGCTTCCATTAACTCCGCTACAATTTCCGGTATTGTAGCAAACAATGCAAGCGGAATGACTAGCGGAATTGAGCGGAACAGTTACAATACAATTGAATCGATGCGAATTGTTTTTGCCGACGGTACCGTTCTGGATACTTCGAAAGAGTCCGACAAGGAAAGTTTCAAAAAAACACATGCGGATTTTATTAAACAGCTTATGGAATTGAGCCGACAAGTAAAATCGGATACTTCTCTTTCGGCTCGTATCGAGAAAAAGTATAGAATTAAAAACACAACCGGTTACAGTATAAATTCATTAATAGATTACGAGGATCCGTTTGAAATCATCAAACATTTATTAATCGGTTCCGAAGGAACTCTCGGATTTATATCCGAAGTTACGTTTAACACCGTACCCGATTTGCCTTATAAAGGCTCGGCTTTAATTATATTTAACGGAATAAAAGCCGCATGCGATGCAATTCCGATATTGAAAAACCTACCCGTTGATGCGGCGGAAATAATGGATAGAACCGCACTGCGTTCCGTCGAAAACAAACCGGGTATGCCTGAATACTTGAAATCACTCGATGAAAATGCGACGGCTTTGTTAATTGAAACATCTGCGGATAATCCCGAAAGGTTAAATGATAACATATTAAATATTACAAAATCATTGGAAAATGCCGACACAGTACTGCCGGTTGAATTTACTACCGAGAAAACCGAATATTTGAAATTATGGAATGTCCGGAAAGGTTTGTTTACAAGCGTTTGCAAAACAAGGGAAGCTGGCACTACAGTAATTATTGAAGATATTAATTTTGAAACTTCCCGGTTGGCGGAAGCGGTTACGGATTTACAAAATCTTTTTGAAAAGCATAGTTACAAAGACACTATTATTTGGGGGCATGCACTGTCCGGTAATATTCATTTTGTGTTCTTTCACGATTTCAGTCGACCCAGTGAAGTTAAGAGATATGAAACGTTCATGCGCGAACTGACACATTTGGTAATAGATAAATATGACGGTTCGTTAAAAGCCGAACACGGTACGGGCAGAAACATGGCACCGTTCGTCGAATATGAGTGGGGTTCGGAAGCCTACGATGTAATGAGAAAGATTAAAAAATTATTCGACCCGCAAAACATATTGAGTCCGGGTGTATTAATAAACGACGACGAAAAAATACATATTAAAAATTTAAAACCTTTACCGGTTGCCGATCCGATAATCGATCAATGTATAGAATGCGGCTTCTGCGAAAGTGTATGTCCTTCGAAAAATTTAACTCTTACTCCACGCCAAAGAATAACGGTTTTTCGGGAAATAACAAGATTAAACAAAGAAAAGAGCGATTTTCCCCGGAAAAGGGAGTTGGAAAAAATGTTCGATTATCACGGTGATTATACTTGCGCAACGGACGGTTTGTGCGAGTTAAGTTGTCCGGTGGATATCGACACGGGTTCGTTGATTAAAAAATTGCGCAAAGAGAAAGTGACGGATACGGAGAATAAAATTGCTTCGTTTACCGCAAACAATTTCAAATTCGTTACCGAGAGCATGCGAATAGCGTTGAACTTTTTGCATGTTGTGCATTCGATTCTCGGTTCGGATTTGATGGAAACAATTTCCAACGGGTTAAGAAAGATATCGAATAACCGGATCCCAAAGTGGAACAAATATTTACCGAAAGGTGCAGATTTAATTATTAGTTCCAGAGCGGACGGCAGCAACGAGAAAGTGGTTTATTTCCCGAGTTGTATAAGTCGTACGTTAGGTTTACCGAAAAACAGTTCGGAGAAAGATTCGCAAGCAACGGTTTTCCATCGTTTGTTGAGAAAAGCAGGATACGATGTGATTTATCCCGACAATTTGAAAAATTTGTGTTGCGGAATGCCGTATTCCTCGAAAGGATTGGTTAAACAAGCAAATCAAAAGGCAACCGAGTTAACCTCGTATTTGATTACTGCAAGTGAAAACGGAAAATATCCGGTTGTGTTCGATACGTCGCCTTGCGTTAAAACGATGAGAGAGTTCGAACTTGTAAAAAATACTACGAATTTAAATATTTATGATTCAATCGAGTTTATACACGATTTCCTTTTGGAAAGGTTGAACATTACAAAATTGGATGAAACAATTACGATACACCCTACATGCAGTACAACCAAAATGGAAGATGTTGAAATATTAAAACGTATAGCCGGTGCTTGCGTTACAAATGTTGTGGTTCCGGATGAAATTACATGTTGCGGATTTGCGGGAGACCGTGGTTTTACTTATCCGGAGCTGAACGCTTCCGCATTGAGAAAACTTAAATCGGCAATACCCGAATCTTGTTCCGCGGGATATTCAACAAGTAAAACATGCGAAATCGGTCTTTCGTTACATAGCGGAATAGAATACAAATCCATTGTTTATCTTGTCGATAAATGCAGCAAGTGATATTTGATGATTAAATAGTATTAATCGTAAATTCTTTGTCAAATGGGGTCCCGCTACATTATTAGCATCTGTTTTATGAAAAGGAAAAGAAACGTAAGAAAACCTAATCGGTTGAAGCAATATAATTATTCGTCTGCGGGATGGTTTTTGTAACGTAGTCTACACAAAATTACATTTCTCGTTTTAGTAATATCGTAAACAATAGCATTGTATTAAATGAAATAGGTAAAATTGCCGATGATTGTTGGCGGAAAATTGGAAGTTTGCATGAAAATGTAGAATTAGATTTTTATGTATAATGCCGAATCATATTCATGGAATTATTTTAATTAAAAGTATGGTGTAGTCGGGGATGCAAATTTTGCATCCACTGCGGATAGAACAAAAATGGAATTATCGAAATTGATACAACAATTCAAACATTCGGTAACAATTAAAGTTAACAACGAAAAATTGTCGCCCGATTTCAAATGGCAGCGCTCGTTTTATGATAGGATAATACGAGATGGAAAAGAACTATACAGAATAAGAAAACATATACAACAAAACCCTCTAAAATGGGGGAGAGAGAAAATCTTTAATCGGAAAAAGATAGTTATAATCGAATACGCTTAATGTTCTC
>CAZKKI010000048.1:0-57589 GCA_964553325.1 uncultured Melioribacteraceae bacterium
CCTTTTTTCTCATAAATATTCGCTAATGAAAAAACGGTATGGTCTGCAAATTCATTTTTCCGTTTTACTTCGATTGCATTTTTCAGAAATTCTATCGCTTCGGCATAACGGTTTTCTTTAACATAACTTTCACCGATTAAATAATAAACCGAACCGGTAAACGAACCGTACGGGTATTCGTCCAAATATTGCTCTAATTTTTTTCTGGCATTTTCATATTCGCCCAAGTCGAAAAATAATTTTCCCAAACCGTACAATGCTTTGGGTCTTATTACAACAAAATTATTATCGAGCACCAGCGAATTAAGTTCTTGTATCGCTCCTTCGAACTCTCCCAAAGCTATCAAACTTTCGGCGGAATAATATTTTGCGGAAGCAAACAAATCTTTATCTATATTTTTCCGTTGAAGAAAAGCGGTAAATAATTCGTACGATTTTGCATAATCTTTTTTCTGGTAAGCCGTAATAGCCGAATTATAAATATCAATCGAAGATTGTCCCCGCAACAAAATGAAGGAAACAAAAAAAATCAGGCCGATATGAAAAATATTTTTATTCACTAAGCAATTAATGTTTCGATTAAATAAAAAATTAAAATTCCTATAACACCCGCCGTAAAATTAACCCAATCGTTGTTAAACCAAGCAACTCCTTTAATTTTTTTTGTCTTGGTATTGCAATGTAAATTTCTTTCGGTTACCACCGAACAATTTACACACCGGTATTGAACTTGAATTGTTGCTCCCAGTATGCTATCGATTAAACTACCCAACAAACCGGTAACGGTTAAAAGCAGAGCAATTCCGAAATTTCCGTTCAGCCAAGGCAAAGCGCTGAAAGAAACAACCGCGGCACCAAGAATCGAAGCGCCTAATCCGAAGAATGAAACACCGCCGGAAATTCCTTGCTTCACCGGTTCGAACGTTAAAACGTTATACGTTTTCCTTCTTCTAAGTGTTCCGAGTTCGGTTGCCCATGTATCGGCAGACATAATAGCGAAGTAAGAAACATACAGTAAAAACCATCTTTCATCCGGGAAAAAATTGTCGATCAATACTAAAACTCCGCCTACGGCACCGTTGGCAGCCACTTGCCAAAAATCCCTTTCGCTCGATTTCTCAAAAATTCCCTGCAAAGTCCGTTTAACCGAATGGTTAAGTTTACTCAGTAAACTTGACGGAATAAAAAACGTTAAAACCGGAACACTCCACTTTATTCCGCCGAAATAAAATATCACCATTGCAAGAAAAAACGTTGCAATCGAACCGCTTTTAGAAAGAAATCCCTTTTCAAACGCAACCCAAGAAACAAAGAACGCTAAAATAAACGATATAGTCAGATTCAAAATTTCGGAAAACATTTTTATATTTTCTTATAATATATAAAAATATATGAATAAGTTAAAATATTTTCTACATCAACCACGTTAACATGTTGTATTTTAATAAGTTAAGGCTTTCAAAAACTTGACGAAAGAAAAAGATTTTTGCAAATTAAAACTTTCCGGTCGGTAACTAAATAGAGAGTCGATTTAAAATAAAAAACCCTCGCAAAACGAGGGTTTCGAAAAAATGTTTTATCTTCAAATTAATTCATGTACTTAAGTTCGTGTTTACTTCGATCTCTGTACAATTTATCTTTCGATGCAATTACAAAATTTTCTTTTGCATTCGCTTTATCTTTCAAGCCTTTGTAAGCCAAACCTTTGTAAAAATAAGGAGCTCCTTTTGGAACTTTGGATTTTTTACTTCTATATTTAATAGCATTATCGGCGGCTTGCAATGCTTTTTGATATTCTCCCATTTCGATGTAAGCGTCGGCAAGTTTGAGATAAGCTGCATCGTAGTTATAGAATTTCACCGCTTCTTCAAGATATTCAATCGCTTTTTTGTAATTTTTATCTTTTAATTCCTTATCGCCCAATTTGGTATAAGCCAAACTGATATATTTCTTCGCACGTTTTTTCAGTTTGGGTTTTTTAACCGATTCCTCGAACTTTTTGAAATATTCAATGGCTTTCAGATAATCGCCTTGAGCGTAATATGTGGTTCCCAAACTGTTGTAAACAATATTGAAATCGGGATTGGCTTCCAAACAAGCGTGGAACGACTCGAGAGCCTTATCGAATTTGCGCAGTTTTTTATATGCAATTCCTTGTTGGTAAAAAATTCTATAATCTTTGGAAATTTCAAGCGCTTTACTGTAATCTTCAATTGCGCCTTCGTAGTTACCGGATTTTAATAATTTGTTACCGGAATTATATAATTTAGCGGCTTCCGGATCCATTTCGGCTTTTTGTGCGGATACAAAACTTACCGATAACAAAACGAAACTTAAGATTAGAAAAACAACTTTCTTCATACTTTCCCCTTTTTAATTGATTTATGACTAGTGCGGAAGACGGGACTTGAACCCGTACGCCCTTGCGGGCACTACCCCCTCAAAGTAGCGTGTATACCAATTTCACCACTTCCGCATAATCGAACTTGAAAGATAAATCATCGGAATAAAAAAATCAATACTTTATTTCGCCACCCGATAGTTTAGTGCCTCAATCATTTCTTTAACAGAAATTTACGTTATAAGTTCCCATGTTTTGTAAGGTTACGGTGGAATGACGTTCAATTGTTTTACACACTAAAGAAGCGAAATATCAGTTTAATCGGTTTTTTTTCGCCTTTTTTTGATTATAAAATCGGCAATTTCCCGTTTGAACTTCGATTCGAAAATCACCATTTTGGCGATTTGTTCGGGCGTTAACAAATCCGTAAGCGACCCGATGAATTGTTTTTTATTTTTCGCCAATTCTATCTCGAATTCATTAATTTCGTTAATAATCGCCAGTATCCGTTGCTTTTCCCCGTTTTTTCCGTTTTCAAGAATATCGTTCAGCACGTTTACCAGACTGTCTTTTTTTTCAATTAATTTTCTTTGGAGTTTATGGTGTTTGTTTTTTCTTGCAAAAAAACGGATTGAGGTTTCTTCGTCAAGATCCAAAATTTCTAGCAATTTAATTTTTTCCAATTGCTCAATTTTAGCCCAACCCTTCCACAAATGATGCGGCGGTTTGCGTCTTACTTGTCCGTAATTCGAAACCGAAAGAAAAAGAAAAACTAAAATGATAATTTTTTTCATTGTTTCACCTTATAGCTTTTTGGTTTTCTTTAAATAATCGGAAAGTTCGTTCAGTTCTTCGTCCGGTAACGAATTGAAAAATAGAATAAAATCACTTTCCGTAAAACATTTAAAATAATCTTCTGTGAAATTAAAATCGTCCATTTTAATTTCCGCATCTTTCAAATCAATCGTTTCTGTCGATAATACATCCGTAATTAATTCATTAGGAATTTCACCGTTAATAATTTTCTCCATTTGCGTTTCGGTTAGTATTTCTCCGTTATTTTTATTAATCGAAATATAAATACCGGCAAGAACGATAAGCAACAAAGCGGTTGCATACGAATAACGGTAAACTTTTTTCTTTCTTCCGGATTTTTCAATTCGATTTTTTATTTTGGGAATAATACCGGTAAAGTACGCATCATTCACTTCAACATCCGAAAGACTTTGTACTTGCGAAATAAGATCAACCGTCTTATCAAAATCTTTTTTCAATTCGCCCGAGCGAGTTTTCTCTTTTTCGAATTGTTCTATTTCTCTTTTGTTCATCTCACCGGAAAGGTAGCGCAATATTTTTTCTTTATTCTTCATTTTCCATCTTCTCTAAAATTTTTTTCAACGCAAAATGATAGCTTGCCTTTAAGGCGCCAATGCTTTTACCCGTTATTTCGGAAATTTCTTTATAACTCATACCTTCAAACCGCTTAAGTAAAAAAACCTCTTTTTGTCTTGCGGAAATTCCGTTTAGAACATCGTTTAATCTATTTAACTTCTCCTTGTCCTCAAAAGATTTAACGATATCGACATTGTTGCGTAAAAATTCCGTATGTTCGTCATCCAACGAAAAAAACCTTTTGATATTATTCTTTTTTATTTTGTTCAAGCATTTCCTCGACGTAATTTTGAAAATCCACGTGTACAACGACGAATTAAACTTAAATGTTTTCAGTTTATTGTAAACTTGTACCAAAACTTCTTGCGTAACATCGTCGGCATCGAGATGATTGCCAAGCATTCTTCTTGCGTGCCAATAGATTTTTTTTCTGTAACGGATAACAATTTCATTAAATGCACGTTCATCACCTTCCAAAAATCTTTCGATTAAAATTTCGTCTTTTTCTTCCGCCATAATCACCGACCTTATCAAAACATTTGACAACAAAACCGCATTGAAGGTTTAAATTAAACCGGTTGCCACTTTACGTTGTCTAAAAAACAAAAATACCACAAAAATACAACCGATTAAAGGAGGAAAAATGAAAGCAAAAATAAGTTTACTTGCAACAACGATTTTAATTTTGACGATAACATTAACAGTTACGGCTCAACCCCGCCCCAAACCGCCGAAAGATTTCGGATTTGACAAAGGAAGAATTGTGGATCTTCTTAAATTAACCGACGAGCAGAAAAGCCGGTTTTACGATTTTTTCTTTTCGCATCAACAAAAGGCAATAGATTTGAAATCCGGTATTCAAAAAGTCCGTTTAAATATCGGGAAAATGATGGCCGAAAACGATATTAACGAGGAACAATTAATTAATTTAACGGAAAAAGTATCACAACTCGAAAGAAAACTAAAACAGCTGAAAATTGAATTTTGGTTGAATGTGTATAAAATTCTAAATAATGACCAGAAAGAGATTTGGACTTCACACTTTAGGCATTTTTGGGGAATGAAACATCATCCCAAATTCGCACCGCCGGTGGGAAGAGCCGGAAGAAGCGGTTTCCGCGGATTCTGATTTATCAAACGGGGTTGCAAACTTGCAGCCCCACTTAAATTTATTGACCGCCGCCTTTTGCTTTCAACTTATCTATAACTTTCATATAACGCGCGTAACCTTTCGGCAAATCGTTTTTACGCTGTTGCAGTTTCAATTCCGCCGCTTTATCGGTTCTGAACGGTTGTCCGTCTTTATCGACAAAAAACTTGGAAATTATTGCGAAAATTTCATCGTAACTTTTAATCGACATAAAATCCATATCGTACAATTGATCGAAAAAGTAAATTAAATCCGTTTGGGAACCTTGCCAAACAATTTTTTTCTGTTGTTCTTTAAGTTCTCTAATCGTAGTATGCGGTTTGGTAACGGTTTGTCTTTCCGTTTTTAGTTCGCGTTTGTTTTCCAGTTCTTCCATCATTTTCGTTTCCGTTTTGTGTAAAACTTTTACCGGTTTATTTTTTTCTGATTTTATATTCGATTGATTTACGGAAATATTTATCTTTTGGTCTCTTCTTTTTGCAAAAAACTGAATTTCCGCATCAATAATTTCACCCAATCGTTCGTATTTTTTGATTTCCTTTTTAACATGCCTCAATAAAATATCTTCGTTCGGATATCTTTGCTCGTTCGGTCTCGAATCGTAAAACGCCAATAGTTCTTTCATAAATTTATTCAGCTCGGGGCAACCGTCTTCCAGAAAAACGTTATCGAGTGCATATTTTCTTAAAGGTAATAATTTCTTTTTCGTAAAACATTGAATAACTCTGTTAATTTCGATTTTTATCTGGTACAAATAGCTTATTTTTTCTTCGGGAGAAGGTAATAAATCGAGTGAAAATTTTATTTTATGATAATTTAATTCGTATATATTCATTACAACCGCTAAAATATATTTTCGATGCATAACCGGAAACGAGCAAACTTTTCCATTTTCATTATCGGTTTAGTTTGCCGATTGTTTAGTAGAAAAGCGAAAAGAAAATTTAGTATCTAAAAAAATAGAACAAATTTTCAATTACAACCTTTTTGTGGGAATTTCCGAATCCGTTTGCGAATTGGGAAACCGCGGTATTACATTCAACATTTCGAGGATCGCGCCTATGCCCGTACCGGTAAAAATACGGCGAACATGCTTCTTTTCATTTCCGGCTAATAAAAAAGGGCTCTTGCGAGCCCTGAAATTCGTAAATACGGTAATGCCGAGATTTTATTTCATCAACATCATTTTTTTGATTTCGGAAAATTTATCCGTAGTAATTTTATACAAATAAATTCCCGAGGGTAAATTGGAAGCATCAAACGAAACTTCGTGAATTCCCGCCGAAAGTTCGGCGTTAAGAATCTCGGCTACATTTTGTCCCAGCAAATTGAAAACTTCCAACTTAACATTTCCGGCTTCCGGCAATCCGAATTTAATTACCGTTGACGGATTAAAAGGATTCGGATAGTTTTGTTGTAAGAAATATTCTTTCGGAACAGAGCCATTTTGGTTATTTAAACCGACAATTTTACCGCTACCGCCAACGATTTGCGAGAAGTGACTTAAGTACAAACACAATTTATCGGGATTTCCTTCCACAACCTCCCATGTCATACCTTCCGTAAAGTATTCGCCGCCAAGAAAATAAGCAAAACTGATATCGTTCGGATCAATGCCCATCGATTCGAGGAAAGCTAAAAATTCTTCTGTCATAGGGAAACAAATTGTAGCGAATTTCCCTTCGTTAAAATAGTAAAAATCTTCCAACGCCGTTTCGCCGCTTTGCTCACCAGTAACTTTAATGCCGAGAAAGATGAAAAACGGGTTTCCTTCCCCGGTCGGATCTATAAATCCACCGCCACCGCAATCGAGTTGTTGAAGTTGGATATCGAGGTGAATGTTTTCGTTTATAGCGCCGGATTCTAATCCGAACGTGGTACCAACCAATGCATTATACAACTGTTGCCAATTAGGAATGTACTCGGGAAATTCAAAAGGCGGTAATGTAAACGTTTCGCCTTCCATAAACGATCCGGATGCTATAACAACGGGTTGATCGAGACAATCGGAATTGAGAGTGAATGTATAATCCACTTTGTTCGCTTCGTCTTCTTGAGCAAAAAACGATACGGGCGAAATTAAAAATGCTAAAAAAATTAAAAGTATGCTTTTTCTCATAGGTTCCTCTTTATGTTCCAATTAAATATTTTTCGTATGAAATTATTGTAACAAAATTAATATAAAAAATTTTAATTCTAAATCAAATATTTTTTCGATAAGCGAAACTGATTACAAATCCCCGTGAACGGGTCTGATTATAATTTCTTCCGGTACAACCGTGGAATTAAGGTTAAAGATTTTATAAATAAAGTCGGCAACGTCTTCGGCTGTCATCATTTTCTCAGAAAAATTGTTTAGAGCTTTCTCGGGCCAAATGGGTGTGGCCGTTGCACCGGGTAATAGATTAATCACTCTAATATCAGTATCCTTTAATTCCTCGCGCAATACGTTCATATAAGCCAGCAATCCGGCTTTCGAAGCGGAATAAACACTGCTGTTTGCAAAAATATCTTTCGCAGCAACCGACAAAACGTTTAAAACGATTCCGTTATTCCTCTCAAGCATACCGGGCAATATCCTTTTCGTCAGATTTATCGCACCAAGTAAATTAACGCGTATAATGTTTTCCGTTTCCCTTCCGGTATGACGAACAGCCGGTTTGAAAGACGTAATTCCGGCATTATTAATTAACGCAGTTACGTTATATTTTTTTAAGACACCCGATAAAGTTTTATTTGTTTCGGATATATTTCCGACATCAAGTTTGTAAGGATGAAAATATTCTGAATTTTTATCGGAAGCCGGAACAACTTTTTTTAGTTTGTAAAATTTCCGGGAACCGGCAACTACGTGAATTCGGTTGCTTACAAATACTTTTACGATTTCCTTTCCGATGCCCGATGAAGCTCCGGAAACAAATACCGCATCGATTTTTCTTTTCATTAAAGTTTAAATTCTTTTATGTGAAATTAATTCCAAAAACTCGGCACGGGTACTCGTATCTTCTCTGAAATCTCCGTGTACGGCACTGGTTATCGAATAAGAATTTTGCTTTTCAACGCCACGCATCATCATACACATGTGGTAACCCTCCACAACCACCGCAACTCCGAGGGGATTTAAGTATTTTTGAAGGGTATCGGCAATTTGCTGGGTCATTCTTTCCTGCACTTGCAACCGCCTTGCAAAAACATCAACAATCCTGGGAATTTTGCTTAAGCCGACTATTTTGCCGTTGGGAATATACGCAACGTGCACTTTTCCGTAAAACGGAATCATGTGGTGTTCGCACATGCTGTAAAAATCGATGTCTTTTACAATCACCATTTCGTCATATTTTTCGTCGAAGATTGCCCCGTTTAACACCTCGTCGATATCCTGATTATAACCTTGCATAAGAAATTCATACGCTTTTGCCACTCTTTCCGGGGTTTTAAGTAATCCTTGTCTTTTCGGGTCTTCCCCTATTTCAATTAAAATCGATTCTATATTTTTTTCAACCTTCTTTAAATCCATTTTTTATCCTTTAAATTCAAAATAATTATTTTCGGTTTCGTATATTTTTACGGAATAAAGCGTTCCGCTTACAATTTTATTTTCCAACTGTTCCCAAATTTTAATTGCAATGTTTTCCGCAGTGGGAATTACATCTTTCATAAAATCCACATCCATATTAAGATTTTTATGATCGAGTTTATTAACAACATTTTCCCTAATGATTTTTTTTAGTTCTTTAGTATCTATTACGTAACCGGTATCGGGATTCACGGTTCCCACAACGGTAACTTCCAAAATGTAATTGTGGCCGTGTCCGTAAACATTACTGCACTTGCCGAAAACTTCGGTATTCCTTTCTTCCGTCCATTTATTGTTGTACAAACGGTGGGATGCACTAAAGACTTCGCGCCTTGTTACGTAAACTTTCTTGTCACTCATTCTCTTTCAACACTTTTTTTACTTCGTCAACGTGACCCTTAACTTTAACCTTGGGAAAGATTTTGATTATTTTCCCTTTCTCGTTAATTATCACTGTTGTTCTTTCAACGCCCATATATTTTCTACCGTACATACTTTTTTCTTTCCAAACACCGTACTTTTGCAATACTTTTTTCTCCGGATCGCTTAACAACGGAAACGGTAGATTGTATTTATCGGCAAACTTTTTATGCGACTCCACCGAATCGGGACTAATACCCAAAACAACGGCTTTAATTTTCTTAAAATCCTCTATCGCATCTCTGAAGTCGCACGCCTCTTTTGTGCAACCCGGTGTGTTATCTTTCGGGTAAAAATACAAAACGACTTTCTTGCCCAGAAAATCTTTCAATGAGACTTTCTTCCCGTTTTGATCCGGCAAGGTAAACGCGGGTGCCTTTTTATTTTCCTCTATCAAAATGTTTTTCCTTTCTGTTTAATTAATCGATTATTCGGCAACTCTTCTTCCGATTTTTACAGTTACTTGATATTCGATTTTATCGTCGGATGTAATTCTTCCTCTCTGTTCAACAACTTCGAACCACGAAACTCTTTTTTCTTTGTTAGCTTCCATTACAACCGATTGAATTGCATCGGAAAGACTTACGGTGGAAATCCCTACTCTGCTGATAATTTCGTAACTTTTGCTCATTGGTTCCTCCTGAATTAATTTCATTTACAAATTTAACAAATCTTTTCGAAAGTAAAATGTTGGCTTGCCGACAATACTGCAAATAGTTGACAATTCTAAATTTTGTAGTTAGTTTTAGAAAAAAAATAAGTTGGAAAAGTGAATAAAGAAAAAGCACATGAGAAATTAAAGGAATTTCTCAAAAAAAATAAACACCGTATTACAACCGAAAGATTCGAAGTTTTGGATTACGCGCTCGATTACAAAGGACATTTCGGTGCCGATGATCTTTACATCGAAATGAAGAATAAAAAATCGAACATTTCGCGTGCAACAGTCTACAGCACGTTGGAGTTGCTTGTTCAATGTAATTTGCTTGCCAAAAGAAATTTCGGCGACGGCAAAACCAGATACGAATCGAGTTTCAACAGAAAAAATCACGACCACCTAATTTGCATTAATTGCGGAGAGATAAAAGAGTTTACCAGTCCGAAAATACAAGAGATAGTAGACGAAATTTGCGAAACGCTCGGCTACGATGAAGCCGGTTACTCTTTTAACATTTTCGGTAAGTGCAAAGACCCCGATAATTGCAAACATTACAAGCATAACAAGGTTAAGAATAAATAGAGAAAGTATAGTTGAATGAAAAAAAA
This sequence comes from uncultured Melioribacteraceae bacterium, assembly GCA_964553325.1. Classification (GTDB taxonomy): domain Bacteria; phylum Bacteroidota; class Ignavibacteria; order Ignavibacteriales; family Melioribacteraceae; genus BMS3ABIN04. The sequence goes on from CAZKKI010000048.1 coordinate 10,147, forward strand.
ATACAAACCGAAATATCCGCTAGTTTGGCAAAAAGACGATTTCTTCATTAAAATATATTGTTCCATTCCCAATATTGCTACGGGAATAATTTTGACGACCAACAATTCGATATTCGTAATTGATCCGGGAGACGGAATTTTAAGGGATTTGAACCGGGATAAATCCGCTGCGGAGATTCTGAGCATTTCCGATATTTTTATATCGCACGGCCATCACGATCATGTAGGCGGTGTTTGGTCTTTACTCACTTATCTTTCCGTTATGAAGAAAAAAACTCCGTTGAATATCTTTTATCCCGAAGGGTGCGTTGAAATCGAAAGTATTTACAACGCTTTTCTTCAAGTTTATTCGCATGAACTGACTTACCAAATAAAATTGCATCCGATAAACAACAGTCGAAGTTTCACCCGCAAATCTATTAAAATTAAACCTTTTAAGGTTAATCATAAGGAAATAGACGAAGAAGGTAATCCGGTAGCCGTTCCTTCACTCGGTTTCAAGTTTACGTATAACGGCAAATCGATTTGCTACGGCGGAGATACGGCATATACGGAAACGTTGGTTAAAATGGCAAAGGGTTCCGACTTGGCAATTATTGAAGCCGGAGCCGAAGACGAAAGTTCAACGGATTTGCATATGACGGTAGAACAGGCGAGCGAAATCGGGAATACCGCAAAGGAATATTTTCTTGTGCACGTACCGGATTAGTTATTGCGTACCTACGGTTATTTCTTCGGGAGAATTATATTTTATTTCTTTAAGCTTTGCAATGTATTCGTCTCTTACCTTAATAAATGCACCCATGTTTTCTTTTTTAACGGACTGCGAAGAAGGAAATTTTTGCGTCATATAATTTACAAGTCTGCCGTTCTTCCAAAAACGGAAATCGAGATGCGGGCCCGTTGACAAACCGGAACTTCCAACATAACCGATAACTTGTCCTTGTTTTACTTTTACGCCGCGTTTAATTCCTTTTCCGTATCTCGATAAATGAAGATACCCCGAAGTGTAAACACTATTATGCCTAATTTTAACGAACCTTCCGGCTTGTCCTTTGTACCGTGCTTCAATAACAACTCCGTCGCCAACGGCTTGCACCGGTGTTCCGATTGCCGCCGCATAATCGATTCCCAAATGCGGCCGGTAAATTCTTAAAATCGGGTGAAGTCTTCTTCGCGAAAAACGGGAACTGATTCGTCTATACTTCAGCGGAGCTTTCAGAAATTGTTTCTGTAAACTTTTTCCATCTTCGTCGAAATATTCAGTCTTTCCGTCTTGTTCGAACCGAAAGGCTAAAAATTTGTTTCCCATGTGCTCGAACTCCGCGGCCAAAATATCACCGATACCGATAAATTTATCGCCTATGTATTTTTCTTCGTATATAACCTTGAACTTATCGCCGCGTTGAACAATATAAAAATCGATTTGCCATGCAAAAACGTCCGCAAGTTCAACCGCAAGCAACGGACTTAAACCTTCGTTTTGCAAAGTTTCGTAAAGCGAAGAATTGATTATTCCGCTTGCGTGATTGATTTTTATATCTACATTTTTTTTCCCGTTCGAAACTACAACCGTGTCTTCCAAAAAATATTTCACATAATTGATTTTGTCCTTATCGTAAATGAAATACTTCAAACTTTTTACCGAATCGCCGGACATATATGCCCGGTAAGTGTTACCAGCTTTGATTTTTCTTACGTTAAACACCGGCTTAGAGGTTTCCGCAATTTCCGAAATTTTGGCATACGGAATATCGTATTTCAGTAAAATATCCGCCAAGGTTTCGTTCCGTTTTACTTTTTCCGTCGTAATCGAATATTTCGACGTGTCGATGCCGTAATCATCGAAATGGTTTTCAACAACTGCGGCTGGTGGCGGAGAGGTTTCGTGAACATCGGACGAACATGAATAAAAAAAGAAAGCGAAAAGAAATAATAAAAAAAGATTAATAAAAAATTTAATCACTGTACTATAAATCCGATTACAAGTTAGGAAAATTCTTCAACTATTTTTTCAATAATGTCGATGCTTGTCAGTCCGTCGGCTTCGGCATTGAAACTCGGAATAATTCTGTGACGCAATACGGGTACAAGAACCGTTTTAACGTCTTCGATATTCGGCGTAAATCTGCCTTCAACAATCGCTTTGGTTTTTGCTGCAAGAATAAGATACTGCGATGCCCGTGGCCCCGCACCCCAACTTACCCATTCGTTAATAAACTTCAACCCGTTGTTTGACGGTCGGGTTGAATTTACAACTTTGACGGCAAATTCGATTACATTATCGGCAACCGGAACACGTCTGACCAAATCTTGAAATTGTCCGATTTCCTCACCCGAAATTACTTTATTCAATGTAAATTTATTTTCGGCGGTAGTTGTACGGATTATTTCCATTTCCTCTTCGAACGAAGGATAATCGAGCCATAAATTAAACATAAATCTATCGAGTTGCGCTTCGGGCAGCGGGTAAGTTCCTTCTTGCTCGATCGGGTTTTGTGTAGCAAGCACGAAAAACGGTTCGGGCAACGAATAAGTAACACCCGCAGCGGTAACTTTGTGTTCTTGCATTGCTTCGAGCAAAGCCGCTTGGGTTTTCGGCGGCGTACGGTTTATTTCATCGGCTAAAATTATGTTAGCGAAAACGGGTCCCTTTACAAACCGGAACGACCTTCTTTTAGTTGCCTGGTCTTCTTCAATGATTTCCGTACCGGTAATATCGCTCGGCATTAAATCGGGTGTAAATTGAATTCTGCTGAACGATAAGTCAAGAACTTCCGCTAAAGTTTTAATTAATAAAGTTTTAGCTAATCCCGGCACTCCAACAAGCAAGCAGTGGCCACGCGCCAAAAGACTCACCAGCAGATTGTCGATAATTTCCTCTTGTCCAACAATTACCTTGGCAATTTCCTTTTTTAGTTCTTTTACTTTCCCGCTTAATTGCTCTACGAGAAAAACATCGTTTTTATTACTCTGTAAATTTTCCACGGATAATCCTTAAACTCTAATTTCCCAATAAATTTTTTCTTTTAATTCCTCAATCCATTTTTTGAACAACTCTTCCCTTTTTTTGAATTCGGTTAACTTTTTCAATTCGTCGTAATCTTGATTTATATCGGGTGAATGCGCGGGAATATGTTTAATTAACTTTACAATGTGAAAGCCGTATTCTCCGGGACCCAAGTTCAACCTTTTCGGATAGCCGATTTCACCTTCTTTCAATTTATAAATTTGATCGAGCAAAGGTTTATCTAGCTGTCCGACTTCGAACGTACCGAGTACCCCGCAATTTGCTGCGGTCTGTTTGTCATCGCTGTATTTTTTCGCATAATAACAGAAAGAATGAACACCGTTAAGAATACTATCCCGGATTTCCGTGAGTAATTCAATTGCCTTGATATCGGCTTCCGCGTCGCTTTTAGGTTTGATAAGAATGTGACGAGTATGAATTGTTTCGCCGCGCCTATCGAGAAGTTGAATAATGTGAAAACCTACCGGGGATTCAATCACGTTGGAAATTTCATTTTTTTTCAGAGCGAATGCAACCGACTCGAATTCGGGATAAAACACACCGCGTTTTACAAAACCCAAATCGCCGCCGGCAACCGCGCTTCCCGGGTCGTCCGAATATTTTTTAGCCAATTCGGCAAAGTCCGCACCGTTCTTTAACGAATCGAGCAACGATTCGGCAAACTCTTTTGCTTTTTTCTTTAATCTTTCGCCCGCTTTCGGATTTATAAAAATGTGGGCAATTTTAAATTTCTCCGGAATTTGTCCTAATGAATCCTTATACGTTTCGAAAAATTTTTCCACTTCCCTTCGTGAAACATCGACGGATGCGAACTTTTTGTTTTTCAACGTTTCGGCCATTAGGTTTTTACGCGTATCTTCTCTCATTTCGCGTTTAATTTTTTCCAAGCTCATTCCGTATGCTTCTTCTAGTTTTTCTTTTGAGCCGTATTGCTGGATGTAAAAATTAATCAATCTGTCTATTTGTGCTTGAACTTCCTCGTCAGAAACTTCAATCGAATCCAATATGGCTTCGGCGTAAACCAATTTATCTTCAATCATTTTATTTAAGATTTGCTTTCTCAGTTTGGGATTTGAGGGATCCAATCTCCTTTGCGAAGCGAAAATAAGCGTTTGAAAATCCAATTCCGATTTAAGAATGACCTCGTCGTCTACAACCGCAACAATTTTATCGATTACCTCTTGTGCAAACAACGATGAAGTAAATATCAAAAAAAACAATATTATTTTTTTCATAATGAATCTCTTTTTAATTGTACACTATATTCTTCGTATAAATCTTTAATGAATCTATTGTAAATTTGTTTGGTTTTGTAAATTCTCAACCGTTCTCTAATTTCATCCAAAATATATTCGGAAGGGATAGGTTTATTTTTTTTAATCGTATCAATCATTTGTACAACAGAATAAATACCTGGTTCGGTTTGAATTATTATGCTGACAACCCCGGGCAATAATTTTTCTACAACACGCAACAACCTGGCGGGTTGAATTTGATATTTATAAAGCAGAGAATTATTTTCAAGTCCGACAAGTGAAACTTTATTTTTAAATTTTTTTTCCGCTTCTTCCCATTTATTTGCAAGTACTTCTTTCCGAAAGAGAATAGCATCGTTCTGGGAATTGAATTTCGCAATATTCACAACATAACCGTCGAAAGGAGCAAGAAATTCGGATAAATTGTTTTTATAAAAATCACGAATTTCGTTGTTACTCAATTCAATTTTCTTATCGTCCAGAATTTTAGAGATAAGGAACGCGGCGGCAAGTTCTTTTTTCGATTCCGTTAAAATTTCATTAAACAACGAATCCGAAATTATTTTTTCATCCAATGCCTTTTTGTAAAGTAACTCGGTTTCTATCCATTGCCTAACGAACTCTTCTTTAAATTTGCGTTTATATCTTTCGGAATCCAGAGCTTTCTCGAGTTGGGATTGCGTTAACACCGCATCTCCAACCCGAGCAATAATTTTCTCCGGTTTTTTCTTCTCACCGCAAGAAAGAAGTAAGAAAATTCCGATGAAAAATAAAACACTATTTCGTATCGGTTTTAAATGCATTTTTAAGTTTGTCATAATAATAAACCGGATGATAGATTGCTTTCAATCTATCAATGTATTCGTTTTCCAATCGTTTACTTTCTTCGTCTTGCAAATCGCTTGCGGCTTGAGCTTTAGCTTCTTCGAAAGTTTTTTGTCGGGCTCTTTCACGTTTATTTAATTTAACAATCGACCAGCCGTTACCGTATTTGAACGGACGCGTAAACTCTCCGGGTTTTTCCAACGTTGCTGCTTTCATTGCCAGTTCGTTTTTCATTACTTCGATACTGCCGAAATGCCCTTTTTTTCTTTTGTATCCGACGCGCTCGGTTACTTTTTCGGCAAGTGAATCGAAATCGGCGCCCGCCTTGAGTTTATCGTAATACAAGTTAATCAACGAATCGTTTCTGGAAAATATTTCACTGAAATCAACTTTGTCGGTAGTAAAGTATTTATCTTTATGTGCCAGGTAATAATTGTAAATATCGGTGCTGTCAATTTTTAATTTGTCCCAAACCTCTTTTTTCTGCAGCTCGAAAATGTATAAACCGTTACGGTATTCATCCATTAATTTTGCAAATTCCGGATCTTCTTGCTCCAGATTTTTTACTCTTTCTTCGAGCATCAGTTCTTGACTAACTTTTTTAATTGCCGAATCGAGAAACTTTTTATTAATCTTCCAATTGTTGTACGACTTATCTTTTTTCAAACGGAAGAAAACCGTATCGCAAATAACATTATTTCCCGCAAATGTAAACAGAACTTTGTCTTTTACTTTTTCTCTCATTTCGCTATCGAAATAATCGGGGAATTTAATCGTGTCGGCCATGCTCAGGATATAATTTACGGTCGGTTCAACCGTTTGGAGGTTATATTCTTTCGCAAGTTTCTTCACGAGTTTGTCAAGGTCGCGTTTGTATCTAGTTTTTTCATAAATCTTTTTCAATAGCGATTGCGACTTTTCAAAGGAAGGATACGGTTTTTCGTCGGTCAATTTAATTATATGATATCCGAATTTCGTTTCAACGATATCTGAAATTTCTCCTTTTTTCAAATTGAATGCTGCTTCATCGAAGGGTTTCACCATTCTACGTCTGGTGAAAAATCCTAAATCGCCTCCGCGTTTTTTGCTAATTGTATCGTCGGAATATTCTTTCGCAAGCTCAGCAAAATTTTCGCCTTTCAAGGCTCGAGTATGAATTGCTTTAATTCTTGCAAGCAAAGCTTCTTTGTTTTTGGGATTTCCGTCCTTATCGTTAAAGGCAACCAAAATGTGGCTGGCTCTTATTTCGGGTCGATAAGGTCTGCGTTCCGTAACTTTAATTATATGATAGCCGAATCTGGTTTTAAGCGGTTCGGGATAAACCGAATCGACGGGAGTTTCATAAGCTGCATCTTCAAAATCCGCGAGAATTTCACCAGCAACAAAATAATAAACATCCCCGCCTTTGTTAACGGAATATTTATCATCGGAGTATTTTTTGACTAAATCTTCGAACTTTTCGCCCTTCTTTAATTTCGCCAATACTTCTTCGGCTCTTTTTTTAGCTTCTTCGTCCGAAAGAGTATCGGTTCTTATCATTATGTGACTTACCCGTAATTCGTTTTTTCTTTGTTCGTATAATTTTTTAATTCCTTTTTCAACCAGTTCCTTATCGAGGAACCAAGTAACGGCAATATTTTTTCTATATTGCGCCATTTCGTTTTGTAAATCGGGGTTTTTATCCAATCCCCTTGCATAAGCGTCTTTCAATTTCATTTTATAATTGACGAACAAATCGAGAAAATTTTTATAATCTTCCAAAGAATCTTTTTGGGCTTTTTCCCAACTTCCCACGTTTTTTACGTAGGCATTTTCAAATTCGCCCATGGTAATTTCTTCGTCGTCGTATTCCGCAACTATAATTTTGGAATGTTCGGGTGTGCAGGCAAACATACCGAAAAGAACTGTTAAAGAAAGTGAAATCAGCAACTTGCGATTAATCATCAGAATTCCTCCTTATTCATTAAAACTTAAGTTCAAAGTTTACTTATAGGTTACTTCAAAATCAAGGTAAGTATTTTATTATAAATAAAATATTTTAACAATGCCGAGGCGTTTATGTTTCCTAATCTTTGGCAAGATTCTTCAAATAAACGGAATTTCTTTCCCAAAAAACTCCGTCGTGGAAACCTTGAATGGACGGATTTTTTTCAGCCATCTTCAATCTTTTTTCCGCCAAGCAAGCATAAATTTTTTCTCTTTCGATACCCACAAAATTTCTCTTTAATTTTTTCGCCACAACCGAAGTTGTGCCGGAGCCGAGGAAAGGATCGAAAACAACATCACCTTCATCCGAGCTTGCCAAAACTATTTTAGCAATTAGCTTTTCGGGTTTTTGGGTCGGGTGTTCTGTATTTTCCGGCATCGACCAAAACGGGACGGAAATATCAGTCCAAATATTCGAAGGGTAAGTCAGTCTGTAACTCTTTCCGTTTTCTACAATCCAATCTTTAGGTTGACCTTCATGCTTGTACGGAGCTAAAACTTTACGTTTAAGTTTCACGCGTTCGGGGTAAAAAGAATAATTGTCGGAAACGGTACAAAACCAAATGTCTTCCGAACTGTTTTTCCAATTGGTTTTTGCGCCTCTTCCTTTTTCCCTTTCCCACGTAATACGATTTCGTACAATAAAATACTTACTTAAAATAAGATGAACCGATGTTGATGAATGCCAATCGCTGCAAAAATAAACCGATGCGGTTGGTTTCAATATTTTTTTCAGTTTGGAAAGAAATTCATCAACCCATTCGGCGTATTCTTCAATTGTTTTCCTACTGAATAAATTATTATTGAACGTTTTAGTAAGATTGTAAGGCGGATCTATTATCAGCAAATCGACAAACGACTCGGGTAAAAAGTTAATTACCTTTAACAAATCCTGGTTAATCGTCTTATTCAGAATTTCTTCAACAGAAACGTTTTTGTTTACCGTAATAAGCTTATCCGAATAAAAAGCGAGTTCGGACTCGGTAAGTTCGATTGTTTGATTTCTCGGTGATTTTTTCTTCATAAAGTAAAAATTTTAAGGTCTTATATTTTACTTAACTTTTGCACCAATTTCAACCGAGTCGTCAATCTCGACTATTTTCAATTGTCCGTCGGAATTTTCCGAGGCAAGCAACATTCCTTCCGATTGCAATCCGAATAATTTGGCGGGTTTCAGATTAGCAACCACAACAACTTTCTTACCGATTAAATCTTCGGGTTTGTAAAATTTCGCCACTCCGGCTATTATTTGTCTTTTCCCGCTTCCGGTATCAACTTGAAGTTTGAGCAGTTTATCCGCTTTGGGAATTTTTTCCGCTTCGATAATTTTCGCAACTCTCAAATCTATTTCCGAGAAATTTTCGTACGATATTTCTTTGGGTTTAAGATTTTCTTCCTCCGCTTTAGGTAATTTTGCAATTTGTCCGTCAATTACCTTATCTTCAATTTTTTTGAAAAGTATTTCGGCTTTATTTAACTGATGCCCTTCCGGTAAATTTTCTTTGCCAGCTTCAAACCATCCTGTTTTTTCTGCGTTTAACATTTTGAACATTTTAGACGCAGCAAACGGAATAACGGGATAAAACACTTCGGCAAGAGTGTAAACCGTTTGTAAGCTTATGTTAATTGTTGTTCCGCATCTCTTTTTATCGGCTTTAACGGTTTTCCACGGTTCCGTATCGTTGAAATATTTGTTTGCAGCACGCGCCAAATTCATCATTTCCAGAACGGCGTCTTTAATTTTAAATTTTTCCAAAAGTGCGGCAATTTTTTCCGGATACTCTTTTATTGCATTTAACATTTCTTTATCGATTTGCAACAATTCGTCGCGCGCAGGAACTTTTCCTTCGAAATGTTTGTGTGCAAAAGTAAACGTACGGTTCACAAAGTTGCCTAAAATATCGGCAAGTTCGTTATTGTTCCGCGCTTGAAATTCCTTCCAATAAAAATCCGTATCTTTGTTTTCGGGTAAATTTGCCGCAAGCGTATAGCGTAAAGGATCGGCCGGAAACATTTCCAGAAATTCAATTACGTCAATTCCCCAACCTCTCGATTTCGAAAATTTTTTACCTTCGAAATTCAAAAATTCATTTGCGGGAACATTCTGCGGGTAAATATATTTATCTTCGTTCCCGTCGTTCCAAGCTTTAAGCATAGCGGGAAACATAATGGCATGAAAAACTATATTGTCTTTACCGATGAATGCGATATATTTCGTTTCAGGATCTTGCCAATAATTTCTCCAAAGTTCCGGATTGTTTTTCAGCTTACTTAGTTCTTTGGTTGCCGAAATATAACCGAGCACCGCTTCGAACCAAACATACAATACTTTTCCTTCGCTGTTCTCTAACGGAACTTTTACTCCCCAATCCAAATCTCGGGTTACCGCCCTGTCTTTTAATCCGTCTTTGAACCAGCTCCGGCATTGCTGTAAAACGTTATCTTTCCAACCGTATTTTTTATCCATTTCTTCTATATAATTTTCCAACCATTCTTGATATTTTCCGAGCGGGAAAAACCAATGAGAAGTTTCCCGTAATACGGGTGTTTCACCGGTAATTTTACTTTTGGGGTTTATCAATTCGGTCGGTTCATAATGAGCACTACACTTTTCACATTCGTCGCTTCTTGCCTCTTCATAACCGCATCGCGGACAAGTACCTTCGACGTAACGGTCGGGCAAAAACATTTTCGCTTTTTCATCGTAAAATTGTAATGTTTTTTTCTCTTTTAAAATTCCCTGCTCATAAAAACTTTTGAAAAAAGTTTGAGCCGTTTCGTGATGAACGGGCAAGCTGGTTCTGGAATAAATATCGAAATCCATTCCGAACATATCGAACGCTTTTTTGTTCATTTCATGGTAGCGATCGATTATAACCTTGGGCGATACTTTTTCCTTATCGGCGGTAATGGTAATCGGTACGCCGTGTTCATCCGAACCGCAAATGTAAATTATATCATCGCCTTTTAATCTTTTGTAGCGAACATAAATATCGGCGGGTAAATACGCACCGCTCAAATGCCCCAAATGAATTGGTCCGTTCGCATAAGGCAAAGCCGAAGTAACTAATACTTTTTCTTTTTCCACTTAAATTCCACCTAAATTTTTGAAGTCAAATATAGCAATTTATACTAAACGTTAAAAATACAAGGGTGTTTAAGCCATCAAAACGGCAATGGCCGCCGTGTTTACAATGTCGTTTACACTGCATCCGCGACTCAAATCGAACAAGGGCTTTTTCAATCCTTGTACAATCGGTCCGATCGCTTCGGCACCGCCCAAACGTTGCGCGATTTTATAACCGATATTTCCGGCTTGAAGATCGGGAAATATTAAAACATTCGCTCTTCCGGCAACCGGACTGTCCGGCGCTTTTTTCCTTCCGACGGAATCGACTATTGCCGCATCGAATTGCAATTCACCGTCGATATTCAAATCGGGACGTTTCTCTTTTGCTAATCGGGTTGCTTCAACAACCTTGTCGATTAATTCATGTTTCGCACTTCCTTTGGTCGAAAATGACAGCATAGCGACATAGGGTTCTTCGCCGGTAAGTTTTTTATGATTGTCGGCGGTCGAAACGGCAATATCGGCTAGCTGATTTGCATCGGGATTCGGTACAACAGCGCAATCGGCAAAACTAAAAACCCGGTCCGGAAAAATCATGAGAAACAGACTCGAAACGATTGAAATTCCTTCGGGCATCCCAACACATTGAATAGCGGCACGTAAAACATTTGCCGTTGGCGAAGCCGAACCGGCAACGGATCCGTCGGCCATCCCTTCGCGTACAAGCATTGCACCGAAATACAAATTATCTTTCACGGTTTCCCGCGCTTCTTCGATTGTTATACCCTTGCTCTTTCTTAAATTGAAAAACACATTGGCAAAATCGGAACTCATATCCGATTTTTTCGGATCAATTACGCGTACGCCTTGTAAACTTAAATTTAACTCTTGGGCTTTGTTGCGTATTTCGTCTTCGTTTCCCAAAACAATAACTTTTGCGATGCCTTCTTTTGTAATAATATCCGCAGCTTTCAGCACACGTTCGTCATTCGCTTCAGGTAATACGATTGTTTTTTTTATGCTCGCGGCTTTACTTTTGATTTGTTCGATTAAATTATTGCCCGCCATTTCATACCTCGGAATTTTTTCACAATTTCGGATTTGATTGTCGTAAATTTAATCAAAATATTTCAACTTAGGAATTTTCTTAAGTTTTCCATTATATTTAGAATAAAAATTAAATAGATAACCGAATATGAATTTATCCGATTTCCCTTTAAGAAAAAGTTTCCGGCTGTTTACCGCAATTGTTTTAATTGCCTTAACCTTGTATGTATTATACTTGTTCTTCGATTTGCTCGTAATGCTTACCATTTCGCTTCTCATTGCATTAATTTTCAATCCGGTGGTTTCCTTTTTCGAAAAGAGAGGAATGCCCCGATTATTAGCCGTACTACTGGTATTATTTGGTACAACGTTTATAATACTAACCGCTTTATCAGTACTTATTCCGAAAGTGGTATCGCAGATGAACGCAATATCGGCAAGTTTGAACAGGGAAGATATAAATCAATTTTTCAGAGAAATCCAAAACGATTTAAGCAACTACATTCCTTTTTTGGATACACGAAACATAATCGACAAGGTAAACGACGTTATTTCTTCGTTCGTCTTGGGTTCAATCAATAATCTGAGTTCGATACTTACAAGTATATTTTCGATAATTGCAATTTCCATTATCGTACCTTTCATGACCTTCTTCTTATTAAAAGACAAAACTCGAATTATCAAAGGTATAATTAATTTGGTGCCCAACAAATATTTTGAAATGTCATATTGGGTAATCAGAAAAGTGGCAACGCAATTGGGCAGATACGTTAGCGGCTGGATTTTGGATGCGTTTATCGTAGGTTCGGCGGTTGCGGTGGGATTAACGATATTGGGAATTAAAAATTCGATTACAATCGGATTAATCGCCGGTATCGGGCATTTAATTCCGTATTTCGGTCCTCTTATCGGCGGAATACCTGCAATAACAATTTCGTTAATCCAATTCGGCGATTTTTCACGGTTCCCTAGTATTGCAATTTTGTTTTTGATTATTTATTCGTTCGATAACGGATATGTTCAACCGAAAGTTTTTTCAATGTCAACGGATTTTCATCCCTTGCTTATCATAATATTGATTTTAATGGGCGGACAGTTACTCGGAGTATTAGGAATGCTTTTAGCCGTTCCGACGGCCACTGTAATAAAAACGGCTGCACGCGAAATTTATTTCGCTTTCAAACAATATAAAATTATTAAAACTTAAGTTTTATTACTTTTCTCAACTAATTACGGGTTCAGTATGGATATTCAATTTATCGGTGCGGCGAGAACGGTAACGGGCTCAATGCATTATGTTCAAGTTAACGGTCTAAAATTTTTAGTAGACTGCGGTTTATATCAAGGGAAAAGAAAAGAAGCATTTGAACTAAACAGAAACTTCGATTTTTTTGATCCGGCGGAAATCGATTTCGTAATTTTAACTCACGCACATATCGATCATTCCGGTAATTTGCCGACATTGGTAAAAAATGGATTTTCCGGACATATATTCTCAACATTCGCAACACGCGATTTGGCAAGTATTATGTTGCGCGACAGTGCACACATTCAAGAAAAAGACGTTGAATACGTAAACAAAAAAAGATTGAAAAAAGGTAAAAAGCCGTTTGAACCTTTATACACACAAGCCGACGCACGTAAAACAATCGATTTGTTTGTTGGATTGAATTACCATCACGAATTTGTAATTGGCGACGGAATAAAACTATTGTTTGCCGATGCCGGCCACATTCTCGGTTCGGCCATAACTCATTTAACAATTAACGAGAACGGAAAGATTACTACCGTTGGATTTTCAGGTGATATTGGCAGACCGAACTTACCTATTTTACGCGACCCGGAAAAAATTCCGGATGTAGATTATTTTATCTGCGAAAGTACGTACGGCGGAAGAAAACATGACAACCCTAAAAACTCCGAACATCAATTAGCCCGTGTTGTTAAGCGGGCTTATAAAAGGAATGCAAAAATAATCATCCCGGCATTCAGCGTAGGACGAACACAAGAATTGGTTTATGCATTACATAAAATTTTCGAAGAAGGTGAAGCACCGAGAATTCCAGTTTATGTCGATAGTCCCCTTTCGGTTAACGCAACGGAGGTATTCCGGTTGCATCCCGAATGTTTTGACGACGAAACAGCGGATTTTCTGGTTCGGAACGAAGATCCTTTCGGTTTCAACAAATTGACTTACATTCGCGATGTTGAAGAATCGAAAAAATTGAACTCGCTAAAAGGACCGCATATTATTATTTCCAGCTCGGGTATGTGCGAATCTGGAAGAATTCTACACCACTTGAAAAACAACATCGAAAATCCGAACAACATAATATTGATGGTTGGATACTCCGCTCAACATACACTCGGCAGAAGAATAATGGAAAAGAGCCCTTACGTAAAAATATTCGGTGAAGAATACGAACTTAGAGCCGAAGTTATTGTGCTCGATTCGTTCAGTGCCCATGCGGATTCCGACGAGTTAATCGATTATGTAAACCAGTTCGATAAGAGCAGAATGCAAAATATCTTTCTGGTACACGGCGATTACGACCAACAAGAAATATTCAAGTCCAGATTACATGAAAACGGATTTAAAAACGTTACGATTCCCGAAAAAGGTGATGCTTTTTCTCTTTAGTATTTTTTTGATTTGGGGATGCGAACGGGAAAAAATAACAGAGATTATCGATGACGGAATTCCGCCCAAACAACCGGTGGGATTAAAAATCGTATATGCGTTCGACGGCGAAATAGATTTACAATGGCAAGCCAACCGGGAAGAAGGTATTGCCGGATATAATATTTACCGTGCTGTGAATAATCCGGCAAAGTTTTCTAAAATTGATTTTACTAAGGACATATTTTACACGGACGATTATTTGTATTACGATTCACTTTATATTTACAAAATAACTGCTGTCGACATATTCGATCGCGAAAGCCAACCGTCCGATACGGTTTCTGCAAAACCCGTAAACCGTTTCAATCCGCTACGTATTTGGTCGCTTAAAGTTAATGCTCACAATTGGACGGATTCGCCGGAAATACTTTTGCGTTGGATTCCGAACAGAGAAACCGATATCGCATACTACGAAATTCATCGTTCGGAAATTCAAGGATTTACTCCGCAAGGTTCAACTCTCGCTGCAACCGTTTCTGGTTTTACATTCACGGATTCCGTTAACGTGGAAATTTTGAAAAGGTATTATTACAGAATAATAGCGGTTGACAAAGGCGGATTAAAAAGCAAACCCGGCAATACCGATTCGGATATAATTCTTGACAAACCGGAGCCGGTGTTCCCTCCGGATAGTTCAAACACAACATATTTTACTGATTTCAAACTTATAACTTCGGCATATCCCGCAAATTATAAAATCGTTATCGCTTCAAGTCCGGTAGGAGAAATTCTGCACGAAATTAATGTACATTCCGATTTGATTTCCGATACACTTTCCGTTCCGGTCGGTTCGTTCACATTCGAAATTTATAAAACATATTATTGGCAAATTCACACATTTACAAAAACATCGGAAGAACCGAACAGCATTAGTCGACAAGTAAGTTTTACAATAATTCCGGATTTATGATTTACACAAAGATTAAAATATTATTATTTTTACTAATGCCCGGTTTCCTGTACGCTCAGGTTAGCGGCGATAGTCTCAGCTTTTTGACGTCGAACTATACAAACAAAGTTCTTGCAACAAATTTAGAGAAACAATTAAATACTACAAATCTTAATTCGTTGCTGAGATATAATTATTCTACCGACAATTTCTTCGTCGGCATAAGTGAACAATATAAATCGACCGTAATTAAATTGCGTTCGAAAAACATTAGAGACGAACAAAATTTTTCATTGTTCGGAGAATATTCACTTTTGCCTTTATTAAAAATCGGATTACTTACGAACAACAATATTTACTCCGACGATAGAAAAATCGGAATTAACGAAGCGTCTTTGCTCAATTCCTCGTTATATGCCAAATTCTATCTGTTTGAAAATCTTCGCATTATTCCCTTCGGTGGATTTTCGATTAACAAGCAGGTTGGCGAGGACGATCGAGGTTCCATTTACGGCACGGAGGCTTTGTTTAACTATATTCCGGAAGACGATTTCCAGTTGGATGCAAATCTCAAATTCCAAAACGAAGATATTTCACCCCGAAAAAATACATTACGGTTCGTTAATGTTTCGCTGAACAATAGTGTAGGAAATAATTTTTCAAATCTCGTTACGGCAAAGTACTCCGAAGTGCGCAAAGACTTTTATTTCGATAGCGATTCCCTTTTGCTTTCCACTTATAATATTAATCATAATATTCAAAGCAGAACGGAAAAAAGCTATTTGTTAACCGATAGAATTTTCCTTGCACCGGTTTCCCGGAATGTTTCGTTTAATTTAAACGGCAAAGTGTTTTGGAGAGAGATTGACCGGGACACAAGATATTTTCTTCTTTCGAATATTTCCCCTTCAACATTCGATTCTAAAATTGAAGAGTTCAAATTGAACTTCAACGGCAATTTAATTTACAGAAGTAAAAAAATTAACGGAATGCTGAAAATCGAATATTCCGAACGGGAAAAAAAACACAAAGCTAAAAATATTAACAACGCCAACAATATTTTTTTCGAAAAACGGCAGGAATTGGAAACCGGTAAAAATAACAAATCGCAACTTACGGTTCTCGCAACATCATGGATTTACAATCTCTCCGCAAAAGATAAAATCAATCTTAGTTTGTTACACCGGAAATTAATTTACGATACTCCAAGCGAGGCAAACTTCGATGACCGTGACGAACTTTTAACTATTTTCAGATTAAAATACATGCGGAAATTAAATCCTGTTTTCTCTTGGTTTGTTAATCTTGAAGGAAGCATTAATCACATTGTTTACATTTTTGCCGAAAGAAGTTCGAATAATAATATTCGCAGAGTACTCAAACTTTCTTCGGGAGGAAATTTTAATAACAAAACCGTTTCTTCGGAAAATGTTTTTGAAGTATCGGCAAATTACACTGTGTACGATTTTGAAGATATTATTCCGAACGTGAAAAGTTTCGTGTTTCGTCAATTTGCTTTTCGCGATTCCACACAAATAAATTTTCTTCCCGATGCCGCTTTAGAATTCGAAGGTTATGTAAAATTATCGGAACAAGGAAATTTCAGATGGACGAGTTTTTCAAGCAAACCGGAAAGGTTTTTGGCGGAATATTTTGCGCTTCCGAAGGTAACGGTTAAGAAAAACGAACTTGAGTTCGGCGCCGGATTAAGGTTGTTTTCCTTAACAACTTTCAGATACAACGATAACAACATTAAATATAAAAGTAGTAACTATTTCAGCATTGGACCCGTTACTCAATTAGGATATAAAATACTCGATAATCTGAACATAGCAATATACGGTTGGTACGAATTTATTACTACCGAATCTTCTGATAAAAAAGAAACGGCGAATCTCAGTATGAAAATCGATTGGAAATTCATGTAAAAAATATCGGTTGATTTACGTTCTATTATAAATTAATTTGTGAAGGCACAAAAACGTTATTATTTCATACGGCATTAATTTTATGAGCAATAAAGAAACCGCAACATATACAAAAAGTTTTCCGAGCGATCCGGAGCTTTTGCCCGACATAGAAAATTTCGTTATATCGCATACAGCGGAAGCCAAACTTGACAAAAAGAAAATTAACGACTTATCTTTATCCATTGCCGAAGCCGCTTCAAACGCAATTAAGCACGGCAACAAATCCGATATTAACAAAAAGGTAAAAGTCACTGTAAAAATTTATACCGATAAAATCGTCATTTCGATTAAAGACGAAGGTACGGGATTTGTTTTGAAAGATGTTCCCGATCCCACTTTACCGGAAAATTTGCTAAAAGACAGCGGTAGGGGAATTTACATTATGAAAACATTTTTGGATAAAGTTGAATTTAATTTTACTCCTTCCGGCACCGAGGTTGTTTTAACAATGAACTTTAATAAAAAATAGTTACGTGTCTAACCTTTTCAGCCTTCCGGACATCCTCATCTAAAATTTTTCAAATTATTTTAGACTAAAAAATGATAATTCTTCGAAATCTTCATATATTAATACATTGGAATCCTAAAATATTTTAAAAAATAAAATCATGAGGAGTGAGCTATGGCAAGGAAAAAAATTGCATTGATCGGCGGAGGTCAAATAGGTGGAGTTTTAGCCCAATTAATCGCTCAAAAAGAACTGGCGGATGTTGTAATGTTCGATATTGTAGAGGATTTACCGCAAGGTAAAACTCTCGATATCGCCGAAGCTTCGAGAATAGACAGAACGGATGTTGTTTTGAAAGGTACCAACGAGTATAAGGACATCGACGGAGCCGATTTGGTTATTATTACCGCCGGAGTTCCGAGAAAGCCCGGCATGAGCCGAGACGATTTGCTTGATACAAACGCAAAAATTATGAAATCCGTTGCCGAAGGCGTTAAAGAACACGCTCCCAATTCAATCGTAATAATTATCTCCAATCCTTTGGATGCAATGGTAACACTTTTTCAAAAGGTAACCGGATTCCCCCATCACCGCGTAATGGGTCAAGCCGGAGTGCTTGATTCCTCCCGTTTCGCTACTTTTATTGCTTGGGAACTGGACGTATCCGTACAAGATGTTAACGCTATGGTTCTCGGCGGGCACGGCGATACGATGGTACCGCTTACACGTTATGCAAACGTTAACGGTATTCCCGTTATGGAAATGTTGGAGAGAAAATACGGCGACGCAGCTAAAGCCAAAGAAGTTATGGACGCAATGGTTCAAAGAACAAAAATGGCAGGCGGAGAAGTTGTAAAATTATTAAAAACAGGTTCCGCATTTTATTCCCCCGCGGCTGCAGCGGTTGCAATGGCAACTTCGATTTTGAAAGATCAAAAAAGATTAATGCCCGCAAGCGCTTATTTACAAGGCGAATTCGGCGTTAACGGTTATTACGTCGGCGTGCCGGTTGTACTTGGTGAAAACGGTGTTGAAAGAGTTGTAGAGCTTTCTTTAAATGAAGAAGAAAGAGCGGCTCTCGATAAATCGATTAAAGCCGTGGAAGGTTTGGTTGAAGATATGAAAAGATTGGGATATTAAGAATAAGAAACATTGTAATGATAAACGAAAAAGCCCGGTTAAACCGGGCTATTTTTTTTGATCTATGTAAAATATAATGTTTATGCTAAACTTTCGTAAACGCTTACGAATCTTCTGTTATTTCTTTTTCGTTCGAACTTAACAAAGCCATCGGCTACGGCAAACAATGTATCGTCTCCGCCTCGCATAACATTTTTACCGGGATGAAATTTAGTTCCCCTTTGTCTTACCAAAATTGTACCCGCTTTTACTTTTTCTCCACCATACCTTTTGATTCCAAGATATTTCGGATTACTGTCGCGTCCGTTTCTCGATGATCCTTGACCTTTCTTATGAGCCATTATTTACCCTCCTCTTCTGCTTTTTCCTTGGGTTTCGAAGATTTAGCTTTACTAATCGAAACAACTTCTATTCGAGTAAGTTGTTGACGATGACCCTTTTTCACTTTGTACGATTTTCTTCTTTTCTTTTTGAAAACAATTATTTTGTCATCTTTTAAATGTTCCAGCACCTTTGCTTTCACTTTTATTCCTTTAACAACCGGGGCACCTACCAACGTTTGCTTTCCGTCGGAAAATAGTAAAACATCTTCAAATGTAACCGTTTTATCTGTTTCTACGTTCAATTTCGGAACGTAATATTTTCCGTTTTCTTCAACTTTGAATTGTGAGCCTGCTATATCAACAACGGCAAACATAAATTTCTCCTACTCTTTTAATTTCGAGCCTTAAAGTTATGAAAATATTAGATTTATGTCAATTTTAAATTCGGCTCGCATTTTAAGAAAAGTTATCCGATAATAACTTCGGAATGTTTTTGTGCCGATTCGTACAAAGCTTCAAGCAATTTCATTCTCGTTAAAGCTTCGGCACTCGAAGACAGTATATTGCTGCTACCTTGAATCACGCTGATGAAATATTTCAGTTCGTTCTCGTACGATTTTTTGAACAAATTTTTCGGATTAGCGGAGCTTGCCGGCGTGTAATCAATTCTTGTCGATTCAATTTTTTTGTATGCTCTAAACGGATTAAGATGCCCGGTTCCTTCCGTACCGAAAACGGTTAGGTTAAAACTGTCCTTTTCCGAATGAAGCGACCAGCTTACTTCAAAGTTCAAAACCGCAGAATTTTTGAAACGAATAAATCCTACTGCGGAATCCTCCACGCCTTTAACTTTATGCGAAAATGTTTGTGCCGAAACGCTTTTTATCGGCGGATAATCAATTAACCAAATACCCAAATCGAGTAATACGATTCCCAGATCGAATAATACTCCGCCACCGGCTTCTTTACGCCGTTGAATCCATTTTTCGGTGCTGCTTTGTTTACGTGTCCATCCGCAACGAACATAGAACGGTGTGCCGATTTCCCCGCTGTTAATCAAACTTTTCAGCAACATTGCATCGGGGCGGTACCGGAAATTCATTCCGACTATCGCTTTGCGTTTGTATTTTCTTGCCGCATCGTCAACTCGCTTCGCCTCTTCGTAATTAATCGCAATAGGTTTTTCTATCAGAACATCTTTCCCTTGTTTCATAGCTTCAATTGCAATTTCGGAATGCGATTTTGTTGGAGTTGCAACAATTACTGCATCAAGTTCAACTTCTTCCAACATTTTTTTGTAATCGGTAAATTTGTTGGGGATGTTAAAATTACCCGCTACGGTTTTAAGTCTGTTTTTATTAATCTCGGCAACCGCATTAATCTTAACGTTTTTAAGTTTGGAAAGTATGGGAAGATGAATTAACTGGGCAACACCACCCAAACCTATAATTCCGATTTTTGTTTCTTTCATTAAGCAACAACCCCGGGTGCAACTTTTTTATTTCCGTGAACAAAAGCTTCAACTTGTTTCGTTATTCCTTCGGCATCAATTCCCAAAAGTTTATGAAGCTCCGCTTGAGTGCCGTGTTCCACAAAACTATCGGGCAAACCGATACGAAGCACATCGTTTTTATAATTTTTAAAGTTCAAATATTCCAAAACGCCGCTTCCGAATCCGCCGGAAAGAACGCTTTCTTCCAAAGTAACGATTTTATCGAATTTGGATGCAACTTTATCGATAACATCGGTATCCAACGGTTTTATGAACCGCATGTTGTAAAGTTCGCAACTAATACCAAGCGAATGCAAATTGTTTATTGCTTTTTGAGCATATTCAACCATTTTACCTACGGCAAGCAATGCAACATGTTCACCTTCGTGTAATAATTCCGCTTTACCGATCGGAATATTCTCGAATTCTTCTTTAATTTCAACACCGACAGCGCTACCGCGCGGATATCTTAAGGCAATGGGACCTTTTTCATACTTCATTGCAGTGTAAAGCATATCTTTCAGTTCGTTTTCGTCTTTCGGAGCCATTACAACCATTCCGGGAATCATTCTGAGGTAAGTAAGGTCAAATGTTCCGTGATGGGTCGGACCGTCGGCACCGACAAGTCCGGCTCTATCCAATGCGAAAACAACGTGTAATTTCTGAAGCGCAACGTCGTGAATAATCTGATCGATCGCTCTTTGCAAAAACGTGGAATAAATAGCAACAACGGGAATCATTCCCTGCGTGGCGAGCCCGGCGGCAAAAGTTACGCCGTGTTCTTCTGCTATTCCCACGTCAAAATATCTGTCGGGAAACTTGTCCATAATTTTATTCAGACCTGTTCCGTCCGGCATGGCGGCGGTAATACCGACAACTTTATCGTTCATTTCCATCAATTTAGCCAAAGTATTTCCGAATACGGAAGTGTAAGACGGAGGTCCGCCGGCTTTCTTAAGGACTTTTCCCGTCAATTTATCGAAAGGTGAGATCCCGTGAAATTTCGGTTTATCGCCTTCTGCGGGTTTATAACCTTTTCCTTTTTGGGTAATAACGTGAACGAGAATAGGTCCCTTCAACCCCTTAATATGTTCGAATAATTTAACAAGTTTCGAAATATTATGCCCGTTAATCGGTCCGAAATATCTGAAACCTAAAGCTTCGAAAAGCATTCCGGGAGTAATAACGGCTTTAACACCCGATTCGAGGCGGGAAGCAACGGTTCTTAATCTGTCGCCGAATTGATCGAGCTTACCCGTTAAATCCCATATTGCACCTTTGAATTTATTATAATCGGGATGAGCTATAATTTCGTTAAAATAATTCGATATTTGCCAAACGTTCGGTGAAATGGACATACGGTTATCGTTTAAGATAACGATTAAATCTTTCTTTAATATTCCGCTGTTATTCATTGCCTCGTATGCCATACCGCCGGTCATTGCGCCGTCGCCAATTACCGCAATTACTTTCTGATCGATTTTTTGCAAATCGTTTGCAGCCGCTATACCAAGAGCTGCGGAAATAGAAGTTGAGGCGTGTCCCGCCCCGAAAACATCGTATTCGCTTTCGGTTCTTTTCAAGAAACCGCTTAAACCGTGTAGCTGGCGTATAGTTTTCAACCTATCGCGACGCCCTGTTATTATTTTATGCGGATACGCTTGATGTCCCGTATCCCAAACCAATTTATCTTGAGGTGTGTTAAAAACTTTATGCAAAGCTAATGTTAACTCAACCGCACCCAGTCCGCCGCCGAAGTGACCTCCGGTTTGGGAAATCACATCTATCATATATTCCCGGATTTCATGACTGAGTTGCTTAAGTTGTTTCGTATCGAAATCCCTTATATCTTTAGGATCGTTAACATTAAATAACAGTTGATATTTGCTTTGTTCCGTCACGATTTTTCCCTTCGTATTTATTCTAAATTTTTGTTGACCGATTCATCGAAGCGTGTTTTCAATTCGGTTACTTTTAATTCCGCTTCCTTTAAAATTGAGTAGCATTTTTCGGAAAGTTTAATTCCTTCTTCGTATAATTTTATCGATTCTTCCAAACCGACGTCTTCACTTTCGAGCATTTGGGATATCTCATCCAAACGTTTTAATAATTCCTCGAAACTTTCGTTTTTCTTCTTAGGCATTTCTGGTAATCTTTACTTCTTTATCGAAAAATTTAACTGTAAAATCCTTACTTGCATTCAATTGGTTAGCACGCGGGATTAGATTACCGTTTTGCCGGATTAAGGTATAACCCTTTTTCAAATTTTTTTCCACACTATGCGAGTTGATAATTTGATGCTTCAAATTCAAAATATTATTTAAATGTTTAAGTTTGTTTGTAGTCAATCCGTCCAATTTATAAATCAAATTATCCAAATACTGGTAGAAATTTTTAATTCTGTTAAACGGATTTCTAAATCCGTACGATCCGCTAATTTGTTGAACGTTAGATTTATAAGTATTAATCTTATCAAAAATATTAATCGTTGTATTATATGAAAATTCATTCAGAAAGGCAAAGATTTCATTAATATCGGGCGTAGCTATTTCCATTGCAGCCGAAGGCGTTGGAGCTCTGTAATCGGCAACAAAATCGGCAATCGTAAAATCTATTTCATGTCCCACCCCGCTAACAATCGGGATATCGGATTCGAATATCGCGCGGGCAACAATTTCCTCGTTAAATGCCCATAAATCTTCAAGGGAACCGCCTCCGCGCGCAACAATTATCAAATCGATATCATTTAATTTATTTAATTTTTTAATTGCTTGGGCTATTTCTTCCGCTGCGCCTTCCCCTTGAACGCGCGCTTCGGCTATTAGTAGTTCGACAACAGGATAACGCCTTCTTGCAACGCTTATCATATCCCGCAATGCCGCTGTTCCCGAGCCCGTAACTATCCCGATTTTCCTTGGGAATTGCGGAATCGGTTTTTTCAGTTCTTGATCGAAAAGGCCTTCTTCTTTTAATTTTCTTTTTAATCTTTCAAAAGCGGCTTGCAACTCACCTTCGCCGGCAGGTTGCATCGACCGAACGTCGAGCTGATATGAGCCTCGCGGCGGATAAACGGTTAATCTTCCTCTTACAATTACCTTCATTCCGTCTTGCGGTGTAAAGAAAACGTAATTGTTAATTCCGCGCCACATCGTGCAACTGATTTGAGCGTTTCCGTCTTTCAACGTAAAATACCAATGTCCCGAAACGTGAGCTTTGAAATTTGATATTTCTCCTATTACATTTAACGCAGAAAAATGTTCTTCCAATGTAATTTTTATTTCCGCCGTTAATTCACTAACGGTATAAATCAACTCACTCATTTTCTTCCTTTCTGAAAATCAAACAATATTGATGGTGGCGGTTTCCTACCCAAGCATTATTTACACCGAGTGCAATTAAAGGTTTATCGTCTTGAAGCCAGATTTTTTCGTCTTTTAAAACCCAACTTTTGTTTCCTCGTTTAGTTAACGATGTCGCCGTATCGAACGCAAGGGGATACAATTTACTTTTGTAGTAAATATTATTCGTTATTATTGTGAGGTAACCTTTATTTCTCGTAACGTCATAAACTTCGTCGAAAACTTTAGCCTGCCATTCAATAAACTCATTGTAATCTTTTATATTTCCAATATCTTCGGGTTCCGAAGAATATATTGTATCCAATCCTTTTTCGCTTCTGTTCTTTTGCCGTATGCTGTTTCGTTCAAGTTGATTCCAATACGGCGGCGAAGTGATCACATAATCGAAAGTTAAATTTTCCAATCCGTTTTTCTCCAAAATCTCCCTTAATTTTAACGAAGAACCTTGCAATGAAAGCAAGTTGTTTTTGAAATTGCCCTTTTCAATTCTCTTTAGCGAAATCGAGTGGTATTTTTTCTGCAGCTCCACCCCAACGGCATTTCTTCCGAGCTCACCGGCGGCAATCAACGCACTTCCGGTGCCGGCAAAAGGATCGAGTACCCAAGAATTTTTTTTAGTGAAAAACTCGATAAAATCGGATACCAACGATTCCGGAAATTTTGCCGGATGTAATATTTCGGTTTCGTTTCTTTTTTTGGGCCGGTGAACAAACCACGATTTAGTAAACTTAATCCATTCTTTTCCGGTTAAGTCGTTCAGTTTGTTTTTGGGATTGTATCTGCCGCGTTCGCCGTAATCGATATATTTTTCTTTTTTGGGCATCCGATAATTTATACTTTTAACTTTTACTTTATAATATTTTACTAATTCGATAATTTCTTCTCATATCTCCAGAACACTCTCTCAACTTTAGAATTCACATAATGCATATAAAACGGAATGGGACCGACCCACGGAATTGTAGAGGTTTTAAAACCGGCTTTCTTCATATCATTCAAACATCTTTTTAATAATATACCACCGATACCTTTACCGCGGGCAGTTTTACTTGTGCCCATAGGTCCGAACCAGCCCGTGCCTTTGTTGTTTGTTTCATAAGCGGAAAATGCAATTATTCTTCCGCTTTTTTTAGCGATGTGTAATGAAACGGGCTTATTTTCAAATGCCGCTTTTATTTCCGATTCCCATGCAGCAAAATGACGCCTTATCCAATTTACCACCGGTTTGAAATCTTTTTTCGTAGCACGCGATATTATAATTCCATGCTTTTTAAGTTTTCTTTCTTCTTTCGAAGTATTAAAATCTTGTTTTACCAAATCCGCTTTTAAGTTCGAACAATCGTTAAATTTAACAAAACCGTTACGTTCGAAAAAGCAAACGGCTTCGGTATAAAACGGATCGACGCCGGGCATAAAGTAATTCGGATATGATTCGTAAACGCGGATTAACTTTACACCGAGGGCTCTCATTTTGTTTTCAACATCGGAATAAAGAGCGCTTGCAATTCCTTTTCTTCTGAATTGTTTTACAACGGCAAGTAATTTAATGTAACCTACTTTATCTTTACCTCTATTCCGAATAACGCCCATTATAAAACCTACCGGTTTGTTGGATTCGGAATATGCCAAAAGGGTTAACCGGGGATCAAAGTCCGGGTCTTCGTCTATCTTTTGTTTAAGCAAATCTTTAGTAATGGTATCGAGTTCCATCCCTTTTTTACAAACTTGAAATGCTTTGTCGAATAATTCCGGCGAGTATTCTGCAATTTTCATTTTATTTAGAAATTTATTGAAAAGAATGACGAGAACAAACCGATTGATATTTCGTGAAACTTCGTAAACGGCTCAACCGGTTGATAATTATATCGGTAACGAAAATATACCGCATAAACTTTATAAAATTTAAATAAGCCGAAACTAATTTCGGCGCTTATCCCGTTATTTCCTTTGAAATCCGTATATCCTTTTAATGCGGGGGAAATATATTCGATATAATTTACGGGAAAGATTTTATTATATCCGAGTCGCAAATAACTTTTCCGCTCGGCTTTAAATTCATAAGTATACTCCAGTGAAATATACGCTGACGGATAATTGTACCCTTCGTCATAAAAAGTTATTACCGGAATTTCCTTAGAAACCGTAAAGCGCGAAGTTTCATCATGCAGAGACATACCCGGCGAAGGCATAAGAAACAACACTCCGCCGATACACAATTGTAAAAATGGACTCGCAACTTCTCTGTGTTGAATTAAATTTTTATCGGGTAAAATCAACTCGAAATCTTCGCTCTTACTTTCTGCACCGCTTTTATCGGTAACCAAAATATAGAACGGAACATAAGCGGAATCAAAGCCGAACCCCGTAAAGTCGATTTCTGTTTTATGATCTTCGGTAAAATTTTCGGAAACGGTAAATTCGTATTTGTTGTTTATTACAACTTTGGATTTCACGCTATCGGTAGTGAAAAACGAAAGAACAAATTTATGCGGGGCTTCCGGCGTTACATAAGCGTCTATTAAAAATATTTCAACATTCCCGCCGTTCTGCGCAAAAGAACCGACGGGGAACAAAATTATAACGGAAAGTATAAAAAATAAGCGTTTCATATTTTTTTCAAAATTTCTTTATCGTTAAAATTAACCTTTTTTTACAAAACAAAATAATTTATTTGCCGGAATGATTTGCAACGGTTCAAATACGATAATGAGCAAACAGTTTAGTATATTTTGTGTTTATAATTTATAAAAAAATGTAACTTCGGAGAAAGGATGAAAATTTTAATAAGTAACGACGACGGAATTGACGCTCGCGGTATAAACGAACTTGCAAAATACTTAAAAGAAATCGGCGATGTAACAATTGTTGCTCCGCGAACGGAACAAAGTGCGGTGGGGCATGCAATCACAATGAGTATTCCGTTACGAGTAAATGAATATTACAAAAACGGAGAATTTTTCGGTTATGCGGTTGACGGAACACCTGCCGACTGTGTGAAAATCGGTATTACAAACATATTAAAGGAAATTCCCGATATTGTTGTATCCGGAATTAATCACGGCGCAAACACAGCAATAAACATTGTGTATTCCGGAACGGTTTCGGCAGCGCGCGAAGCGGCCATTATGGACATTCCCGCCTTGGCAATTTCCCTTAACAGTCACAATCCGCAACATTTCGAAGTAGCGGGTAAAGTAGCACAAGAATTGGTTAAAATGGTTTGCGAATACAAATTGCCCACCGGTACGTTATTAAATGTTAACGTTCCCGATATACCTGAAAGCGAAGTTGCCGGAATCCTCCCTACAAAACAAGGGAAAACGAAATGGGACGATGTGTACGAAGAAAGAATAGATCCGTACGGGAAAAAATATTATTGGTTAACAGGCCAGCCTCTTGAAATGGATTTTGAAATTGATAAAGACCATTTTGCCGTAAAAAACAATTACGTTGCAATTACTCCGGTTCATTTCGATTTGACCGATTACACGGCTTACGAACAAATGCAAAAATGGGGCGTGGATAAAATTAAAAATATTTTGAAATAACCGAACAACGCTTAATGTTTAATTTTGATAACATAAGTATTAAGATTTCGGTTGAATGGTATTACCTTTTAATCTTTGCAGTCGTATTATTACTTTACACTTTTTACATCTATAAATACACCTTACCAATTGTTTCGAAAACTAAAAAGTGGTTTTTGATTTTTCTTCGTTCACTTATACTGATTTTAATAACAATTCTGTTTTTCGAACCGACGTTAATTGTTAAAAAAAACATTACTGTTGAACCGGTTAACCTCGTGTTCGTCGATAATTCACAATCCATTGTAAGCAAAGACAGCTTAAGCAGGGCGAATTCAATCAAAAATTTCCTCAAGACTTTAAGCACCGATAAAAATAATCCGGTTTTTTTTACATTCGGGCAAGCAATAAAAAAAATCAATCCGGATAGTCTGAGAAATATAAATTTTAACGATCCCGCAACTAATTTTAATTTAATTTATAATTTCTTAATTAATTATAACAAGCCGTTTTCATCGGTAACAATAATTTCGGACGGTCAAATTAACGAGGGTGAAAATCCCCTTAACAAATTCGAAAAGTTCAACGTTCCTTTTTTCACAATTGGAGTTGGGGACACAACAATAAAAAAGGACTTATCGATTTCCAAAATTTTATATAATGACTACATTTACCGTAAAAAACCCACAACTATTAAGGTTGTAGTTACAAATAAAAATTACGGCAACATAAGAATAAACGTGAGTTTCAAAGAAAACTTCCGGACCGTTTCGTCAAAAAAAATAGAATTCAAAAATGAAGCTGTAAAAAATATAGAATTCGAGTACATTCCTCAAAAAGCGGGAGAACGGAAATTATCATTTGAAATCAGCAAACTGCCAGGTGAAGACAATTACGAAAACAACAGAAAAACGGTTTACGTAAATGTGTTAAAAAGTAAAATTAAAGTGCTTTTAGTTTCCGCGAGTCCTTCCCCCGATGTTTCTTTCGTAAAAAACAGTTTGGAAAATAATATCGATATAGAATTGAAATCCATAATTCAAATTACCCGAGATAAATTTTTTCCGGAAATAAATTTCGACGAAGCGGTTGACAGCAGCGATGTATTGTTCTTAATTGGATTTCCCGGAAAGCAAACACCCGACAGAATACTGAACAAAATAAAATCCGCAATAAACATCCGGCATAAGCCATATTTTTTCTCCTTTTCGGCGGGAACGGATTTTGCAAATCTACAAAAACTAAACAATGTTTTAAACTTTAACATTACCAATTTTACCGATCAATCGGTGCCGGCTCAAATTCAAATTACAGATGAAAATCATCCGTTGTTTAAATTTTCCTCCGCCGATTATTTACAAATATGGAATTCTTTACCTCCGGTCGATTTGAACAATTCCGATTTTACACTTAAAGCTAACGCAAAAATTCTTGCCGGTGTAAAAATCAATAACATTCCGTTAAATAAACCCGTTATAATTGCCGGAATTACAGGGAACAACAAATCCGTTTCCCTTTTGGCTAAAAACTTTTGGAAATGGAAATTACAAACGGCGGATAAAAACATTTTTCTTTTCGACAGTTTTCTACTAAACGTCGTTAAGTGGCTTCGTACGGATATTAAAAGCAAACGTTTCAAATTGCATACAAATAAAAAGTTTTACAGTTTGGGAGAAAAAGTGATTTTTACCGCTCAACTTTACGATGAAACCCTTGCCCCGCTTGATGATGCGAGCATTTCAGTAAAAATCAATAAAAACGGAGCGGTAACCGAAATTCTTTTAAACTCGGTTGGCAACGGAATTTACGAAAGCGTTTTCGAACCGAACGAAAGTGGAGACTACTCCTACAAAGCCGAAGCCAAATTGAAAAACAAAACCATTGCCACAGCAAAAGGCGTATTCAACATCGGCGACGTGAATTTGGAATTAACGGAAACAAACCTTAATAGCGAATATTTATCGTTAATCGCCTACACAACCGGCGGAAAATACTTTCACCTTGTAAAAAACTTAAACATCAACGATTTGCTTGAAAAGGTGCTGGAAAATAATTTAATTTATAAGACGGAATTTAATGAAATTAAAATTTGGTCGAATCATTGGATATTAATAATTTTAATTTTGTTATTTGCCGTTGAATGGTTGATAAGAAAAATAACGGGAATGCTATAATATTTTACCATAAATCTAAAGGTGCGATATGAAATTTATACGATGGAAAAGCGAATATTCGGTAAAGAATAAACTTATTGATTCCCAGCACAAAAACCTAAATGAAATTATTAACGAACTTTATGAATTGGATTCGACTAAAGATGAAAAGCGAGCACGTAAATTATTAAATGAGTTTATAGACAAACTCGACGAGCATTTCGATACGGAAAACAAATTAATGCAAGAAAACGAATTCCCGGGATTTTTCTCCCACAAATTGGAACACGAACGCGCTTTAAGAAAATATTCCTCGTGGGTCGATTCGATGTTAAAGAAAAAGAAATTGGAAATCGATAAAGAGTTTTTCAATTCTTATAAAAGATGGTTTGAAAATCATCACGACTTTCAAGACAGTAAGTTAGGAATGTTTTTATCCAACAAATGATTTTTGATTGATAGAATCTTAAAACCGGTTTTCGATTTTTTCCTTCCACGAATTTGCGAACATTGCGGGAAAAAATTAACCGCTTCGGAAAACATATTTTGCGGCGAATGTTTTTCTTCGCTGCAACCCGCCCGTACCGAAAGGATTTCACATGAATACAATCGTAAATTTGCAAACGAACGGATTATCGACGATTTTCAATCAGCTTTTATTTTTGTAGAAGAAACTCCTATCCAGTCGGCAATTCACTCGCTGAAATATAACGGAAAATTCAAAGTAGGAATATATTTGGGAGAAACAGCTGGAAAATTAATTGCGGAACCGGTAAAAAATTGGGAAGCCGATTTCCTTTTACCAGTTCCCCTTTTTCATGCAAAGAAAGCCGAGCGGGGTTATAATCAATCATTTTATATTGCAAAAGGTTTTTCAAAAATTTTAAAGTTACCTGTAAATTCTCGAATTATTAAACGTACTCGCTATACTCAAACCCAAACCGCTCTTAACTTCGAGGAAAGAAAAGAAAATATGTTGAATGCTTTTGAAACGAAGCACCGGAAAAAAATAAAAGGCTCAAAAATTATTTTAGTGGACGACGTGATAACTACGGGTTCAACGGTTCGTGAATGCGGTAGAGTATTAAAATTACACGGCGCCGAAAAAGTTTTTGCCCTTTCGGTGGCAATTGCCGAATAACTTACATCCGTTCCGGAGCGCTTACGCCCAAAATCGATAATCCTTTTCGTAATATTATTTGAGTTGCGATAATTAAAGCTAATCTTGCTTCAGCCAGCTTTTTCTCCGAACCGATTATTCTGCATTCGGTATAGAACTTGTGAAAAAGTGCGGCGAGTTGTTCCAGATAATTGGCAACTTTATGCGGTTCGTAATTGGTTGCTGCGTAGTAAATCTCGTCGGGAAACCTATGTAAATGTTTAAGCAAATTCTGTTCGCTTTCGCTTTTCAACAAAGATAAATTTTCGGTTGAACTTTCCAGACCTTCTTTTTTTACCGTGCGCAAAATTGAACTGATGCGGGCATGTGCGTACTGCAAATAAAAAACCGGATTTTCATCCGATTGTTTTTTTGCCAGTGTTAAATCGAAATTCATATGACTTGAATAACTTCGCATGTTGAAGAAATATCTTACAACATCGGCTCCCACTTCGTCAATCAATTCATCAAGCGTTACGAAATTCGCTTTACGCGTGGACATTTTAATTACTTCCCCGTTTTCCATTATCGTAACAAACTGATGAATTATCACCTTAATTTTATCTTTATCGTATCCCAATGCTTGAACACCGGCAAGCACATCGGGGTAAGTTGCCATGTGGTCGGACCCGAAAATATCCACAATCAAATCATAACCGCGTTCGAATTTTGTTGCATGGTAAGCAATATCGGGCAATCTGTATGTCGGTTCACCGCTCGATTTAATTATTACTTTATCTTGGTCTTGACCCAATTCGGTCAGCTTAAACCAAGTTGCACCGTCTTTTCGGTAAGAAAGGTTTTTCTTTTCGAATTCTTCCAACACACGTTCGATGTTCCCGTTATCGTATAAAGATTTTTCGTTAAAGAAAATATCAAATTCGATATTTAATCTTTTAAGTGTGTTTTTTATATTTTTAAATATTTCCGCTTCCGCTTCATTTTTGAAAATTCCCTCTCCCGGTTCGTCTTTCAATTTATCGCCGTATTTCTCCAAAATTCCTTTGGCTATTTCAATTATGTATTCGCCTTGATAATATTCATCTTTAAATTCGACATCAATTCCCAGTAATTGAAGATAACGCGCTTTTACCGATTCGCCAAGTACGCGCATTTGTCTTCCCGCATTGTTAAAATAATATTCGCGGTCAACTTTATAACCCACCCATTCAAGTAAATTCGCAATCGTATCGCCAAGTACGGCATTTCTTCCATGCCCAACGGTTAAAGGTCCCGTTGGATTTGCCGATACGAATTCCACGTTCGCTTTTTTTCCTTCAAAAACGTTAAACTTTCCAAAAGTGTCTTTTTCGTCTAAAATCGTTTTAATAATTTGCGATACATAACCGGGAGTAAAATAGAAATTAATAAATCCTGCTCCCGCTACATCAATTTTATATATTATGTTTTCATCGTAAGAAAGATTCTCGACCAATTCATTTGCGATTTCCCTCGGAGGACGTTTTAGTTTCCGGGCAAGAAGCATTGCAAGATTTGTCGAGTAATCGCCGTTTGCACTGCTCTGTGGAACGTTAAAACTTATTTCTACATTTTCCAAATACGGAAGTTTGTTTTTAAGCTCATCAAAAATTCGTATAAGATAGTTTTTCACAATAAACTCCGGTATTAATCTTTATCGGCAACAGGTTTAATTTGGTCTTCCACGGTTCGGGTTGGTGCATCGAGCCAAAGTTTTTCAAGATTGTAAAATTCTCTTGCTTCTTTTCTGAAAACATGAACAACGACGTCAAAATAATCGAGCAGAACCCAGTTAAGCGATTCATACCCTTCTTTGTGAAAACATTTGATTCCTTCTTTTCGCAGCTTGTCGTCTATCTCGTCCGCTATACTTTTTACTTGGACGTCGGAATCGGCGGAACAAATAACGAAATAATCCGCAATTGTAGTCAGTCCGCGTAAGTCCAAAATTTTAATATCGTATCCTTTTTTGGATAAAATAATTTCCGCCACTTTATCGGTAAACTTGTCCATATAAATTAATCGTCTCCTCTTACGGGTTTTAGTTTATAATAATCTTTTCCGATGATAACCGACACATCGAGGAAATAATTATCGTTCAGTTGCTGAATCACGTTTGTTCCGGGCACTCCCAATTCCTTCGCAACTTTTTTTGCATTCGCCATGTTCCCGATTCTATCGATCACTAAAGTTTCATCGACATTGAACGAAACATAATTCCCCACGTTTACCACATCGAATTTATGTTCGCGCAGATAATCGGTAAATCTATCCGCCACACCGGCAACACCGCAGCCGTTTAATACTTCCAACTGAATTATCTCTGCGGCTGTTTGTTTTTTTGAATTGTTATCTTCCAATCCGAATCTATCGGCAAATTTAAGAATCAGAGAATACGACATAAAAATTATAATAGCAACAAGCGAAAAAATTATAATGTTCAGAAATAAATTAACCGATGTTTCTTTCGGATCGGGTTTTGTTTTTTTAACCGACTTTTTCTTTTTCACGTTCAATTTTCTTGGATAAAAAAATAACCGAGTTTAACTCGGTTAGCAAATTTAATAAAATTAAACCTTTAATTCTCATCGTAAAAGTCGTTATAGAACGGACTGTAATACGGATACCGCGAATATCCGGGGTAACCGTAATACCCGAACGGTGAATTTCGATATTGTATGGAAATTTGAAAATCTTCGGAGGGTTTATAATTTAATTGTGCCCGTGTCAAATAAACTCCGTTAATTCTATCCGAAAATTCTTTCCCGAAAGTACTGTAAGGTGAATTAATTACACTGGCGTCAATTTCAATATTTAGGTTGTCGCTGAACTTGTAAGCCAATTTATTAGTATAAATTCCCAAAGCAAAACCGTTGCCTCCGAAAGCGGAATAGGAAAGATTGAACGAGTGACGCATACTGAAATTTTGCGGATTTATAAAACTTAATAAAAAACTCGAGGGATTGTTATTCACCAAACTGCTTTTAATATCCAAGGGTTTGTTGCCTTCATCTTTAAATTGTGCGTTAACAACGGTGAATGCAAGCAAAAATAGTATAAACAGCTTTTTCATTTATTCACCCTCAATTTATTATAATTGATATTTATTTGACATTCAAAGTAACCAAATGTTTCTGTATAATAATTTTTATTTTACTTCCACAATCATTTCTACTTCCACGGCGGAGTTGATGGGCAATTCATTAACCCCGACCGCACTACGTACATGTTTTCCTTTATCTCCGAAAATGTTTACCAAAAAATCGGATGCACCGTTCGCCACTTTCGGTTGTTCGGTAAATCCCGGCGGAGAGTTAACAAATACCGTTACTTTTACAATTTTTTCTATATTTTCCAGCGAACCGATTTCCGATTTTATTACATTCAAGCAATTAACCGCGCATAATTCTGCTGCTTTCATTCCTTCTTCTACCGTTAAATCCTTTCCGACTTTTCCGGCAAATTTTAGTGTTCCGTCGGTAATAGGAATCTGTCCTGCGGTAAACACCAACTTACCGCTTTTAGTAACAGGAATGTAAGAAGCAAGGGGTTTGGGTGGCTCTTTCAGTTCATGCCCCAGTTCTTTAATTTTATCTTCGAATGACATCGGTAACCAAAAATTGTTATAAATAATATTTAATATAATGTAATTACGGGAAAATATAAACTGTTTGTTCGTCTTTTCCATAACATGTATTGGTTTTGCTTTGTACCCGGCATTGTGATTTTAAATTCTTTCATTTTTATTTAGTAATTTTGTTCTCTAAAAAAAACAAAGACTGATTATGAATAAATCGAAATTCGAAGAACTCGTAAACATTATGCGCCGATTGCGCCGCGAATGCCCTTGGGATAAAAAGCAAACCCACGATTCCATAAAAGCGGCAACCATAGAAGAAGCATACGAAGTAATCGAAGCTATCGACGATAAAAATTATGAAGAGCTTAAAGGAGAATTGGGCGATTTGCTCCTTCATATTGTTTTCCATTCGGCAATCGCCGAGGAAGCCGGCAAGTTTACAATAGATGAAGTTATAGAAGGTATTTCTCAAAAGCTTATTCGCCGTCATCCCCACATTTTCGGAAACGTAACGGCCGAAACCGGCAAGGAAATAGAACGTAATTGGGAAACAATAAAGTTGGAAGAAGGTCGTAGCTCGGTACTTGAAGGTATACCACGGGTTTTACCGGAATTGCATAAAGCATTCAGAATACAAGAAAAAGCTTCAAAAGTAGGATTCGATTGGGAAAACAAAGATGACGTTTGGGCAAAAGTTTTGGAGGAAATCGATGAATTGAAAAAAGCCGAAAAAGAAAAAAATAAAGAGCAAATTGAAAACGAAATAGGAGATTTATTTTTCTCTCTTGTGAATTATGCCCGCTTTTTAGGAATAAATCCGGAAAATGCTTTACGCAAAACAAACGAAAAGTTCATTAAACGTTTTCAGTATATCGAAAAAAGACTTAAGGAATCCGGTAAGAAAATCACAGATTCGAATTTGGAAGAAATGGATAAGTATTGGGAAGAAAGCAAAGACAGTTAATAAAAATTCTGTACAGTAAACTTCCTTAACCGAAAATCAAATGTAAAGATTTATTCGTTATTTCCGTTGGAATATTTCTCGTACGCATTAATTATATCTTTTACCAATTTGTGACGAACCACATCACTTTTTGTAAAATAGACAAACCCAACACCTTCCAAATCCTGAAGAATATTTTTCGCTTGAATTAAGCCGCTAACCGCATGCGGCGGTAAATCGATTTGGGTAATATCGCCCGTTATTATTGCTTTTGAATTAGGTCCCAAGCGGGTTAAAAACATTTTCATCTGCAAAGCGGTTGCATTTTGAGCTTCATCCAAAATTACGTAAGAATTGTTAAGTGTTCTGCCACGCATATAAGCCAGCGGAACAATTTCAATCACTCCTCTTTCCATGTAATTTTTCAGTTGTTCTGCGGGAAGCATATCCTGCAGCGCATCAAACAAAGGTCGTAAATACGGATCGATTTTTTCTTTGAAATCGCCGGGTAAAAAGCCCAAACTCTCTCCGGCTTCTACGGCCGGACGTGCTAAAACTATTTTTTGCACCAAACCTTTCTTCAGTGCGGAAAGTGCAAACGCCACGGCAAGATAGGTTTTTCCGGTACCGGCAGGACCTATCGCAAAGCAAATATCGTTTTCTTTCATAATTTTCAGATATTTGACTTGCGTGGGGGTTTTTGCTTTTATCGCATCTTTCTTTGTGTAAAGAATAATGTTATTATACTCGTTTCCGTTTATAATCTCCTTTCCTTCCAAAGTCAAATCGATTATTGTGGAAACATCGCGTGGAGAAAGTTTGCCCGAAGTGTTCAGTACATAAGCCATTTCCTTAAAAATTTTCTCGATAGTCTCAACTTCCTCGCGTGTACCTTTCAAATACAGCACATCGCCTCTTATGCTTACCGAAGTACTGAATCTCTTTTCTATCGGTTCCAAATTGCTATCGGAGAATCCGATAAGTGATTGGACATCTACATTTTCCAGTTTTACTTTTTTTTCTATTTCCGTGTTACCTCCTTAAAAAATAAAAAGGCTGACCCGACACACCGTGCCGAAGTCAACCTTGGAATTGTTGAAAAATTAATTTCAATCTACAAACCGACCTTTAATTATTGAGAAGGAGCAGGTTTATAGTTTCTTCTTAATTTATCGTAATGAGCTTTTTCATCTTCCGTAAGATTCGGAATTTTGAATACTTGTTTCGGATAAATCAAATCCGGATTTTTAATTTGGTCTCTGTTGGCTTTGTAAATTTTCGGCCAGGCGAAACCGTTTCCGTAATGTTTCGGATTTTTAGCAATTTTCCAGAGATAATCGCCTTTAACAACAGTATACATAATTTCTTTCGGTTTTTCTTGCCATGCATCCAAAAGTCTTTGCAATCTCATGTGTACGGTTGTGTAAAATTCCGGTAAAGCGCTAATTTTATTAGCTTTCAAAGCATCCAATTCCGCTTGTCTGTCCTCTTTAGGTGATTCTTTTCTTTGGATTTTACCTTGTAAATCGTTTACTTTCTTTCTGAAAGCATCAACATCGGCTCTGCTGGCGCCAACCAATGCATAAGCTTCGTCCATACATTCGTCGTATGGTTGCAGACCGTCGATTTTAGCTTTAAGATCGTTCACGGATCCTTGCAAAGATTCCAATTCTTTCGACAAATCGGCTTTTTCTTGGGTCAATCTGTTAATTTCGTTTTGCCATTCTTCTTCGGTCATTTCCTTTTCTTCTTGAGCAAAAACACCTGAAGAGAGAAACGCTAAAAGAGCAAACAAAACGAAAAGATATTTAACTTGCTTCATTATTATATCCTCCTAATTTTTAATTACTTCCAAATTTTTCTAAATTTTTCTTAGTTGCAGCTTTGTCGTTTGCGCATTGCTCTAATTTAGATTGCTTTTCAGCTAATTCTCTCTCTAATTTGGTTTTTTCGCTCTTGAGAGAGTTGACTTCTTTTTCGAGTGAACTTACTTCACTTCTCAAAGCGTCTAACTGTGCTAATTGCTCTTCGCTAACACCTCCGCAACCGGTTAGCCCTATTGTGCCGGCTACCAATAAAACAGCTACAGATGTGCTTAAAAGAGATTTGATTTTAGTCATTGATATCCTCCTTTAATGATGTTGTTAACTAATTACCAAAATTAAGTATATGAATATAAGGAAAATCAAAATAAAAATATACAGTAATATTCGGTTTACCCAACTTCCGAAATTAAACTTTTGTAGGAATTGCCCGCAATTATTAGATGATCGAATACATTTATATCTAAAATTTTACCCGCTTCCACCAATCTGCGTGTAATTTGGATATCTTCGTTACTCGGTTCCAAATTACCACTAGGATGATTATGTAATATTATAATATTAGCAGAATTATTTTCAATTGCAACTTTAAAAACCTCCCGCGGGTGAACTATGCTCGAATTTAAATTCCCCACGGAAATCACTTCGTACTTAATTATTTTATTGGCGGAATTAAGACACACTACAATAAATTTTTCTTTTACTTCATCCCTTAGCAACGGAATAAAAATTTCCGCTACATCCGAAGGCATTGTTATTTTTTTATTCGAGAACCATTTCGCTTGGGATTCAATTCTTCTACCTATTTCAAAAGCAGCTGCCAGTGTTGCAGCTTTATCTTTGCCTATACCGGAACTCTTTATAAACGATTCGACGGAATTGGTTGCCGCAATTGCTAAATTCCTATGCTTGAGCATAAACTCTTGCGCTATTTCAATTACCGATTTTCCTTTTGTACCGGTTCTCAACAAAATAGCGATTAACTCTGCATCGCTTAAACTTTGCGCACCTTTTATAAGTAATTTCTCCCGCGGACGGTCATCCAAAGGTAATTCTTTTACTTTCAGTTTTTACTCCGGCTAATTATTCTGATTTCTTTCTATTTCTCCGAATTCCGGAATATTTTTTCCCAAAGGTTTTACGAACAATTCATTTTTACCTTGCTTCCGAAGACAAGTTCCCAATAATTCCAACGCTTTTCTATCGTTCTTGAATTCTTCCAAATATTTTCTCAAATGTTTTTCGGCTTTACCGTATTCGCCAAGTTCGAATAGAATTTTGCCGGCACAATAATGTGTGGAAATTTCTTTTGCGTTTATTTTGATTGCCGTTCTAATTGCTTCGTAAGCGTGATAGAACATTTTTTTGTGGAAATAAATAGTTGCGAGAGTTTTATGAAGTTCGTGATTTTGATAAAACAATTCGGAGGATTTATTCCCGCTTTCGAGTGCTTCATCGTACTTTTTTCTGTGTAATTGTGTTTTGGCTAAAAAAAGGTAAGCCTCGGGAACAAGATCGGCATCCTTGCTTTTCGCAATAAATTCCTTGAAGTTCAATTCGGCAATTTCATATTCTTTCAAGTTGTAATTAGCTACACCCATTAAGAAGTAAACTTCGGGATGTTCTTCCCGCGAAATTTCGGAAAGCTTGTCGATTGCCAAATCGTAAAAAGCGTTACGGATTAAAAAGTGACTGTAAATTTTCTTTATTTCTTCGTCGTCCGGATTTTGCTCCAAATATGAATCGAGTATTTTTTTTGCCAAGTGAGGTTTTTTAAGTTTTTCGTAAGCGTTTGCCAATTTTACATTTGCTATTCGCGAACATTCTTTTTTATCCTTCAAAACGGAATATAACTGAATCGCATGTAAAAATTTACCGTTTTCTTCAAAAATTTGAGCTTGTCGTAAAATGTTTTCCCAATTATTCATCAACTATCACTCCCATTCAATAGTTGCCGGTGGTTTGGAACTTATATCGTAAACTACCCGGTTAATACCGCGGACATTTCTTATAATTTTGTTCGAAACTTTTTCGAGAAATTCGGGTTCGAATTTGTACCAATCCGCCGTCATTCCGTCAATAGATGTAACACTGCGTAAAACCAAAGCATTTTCGTATGTACGGGCATCGCCCATTACTCCAACCGTTTGAATGGGCAGTAAAACCGCAAATGCTTGCCAAATTTTATTGTATAAACCTGAATTTTTTAATTCGTTAATGAAAATATCGTCTGCTTCGCGCAAAATTTCAAGTCTTTCTTCCGTAACTTCACCTAAAATTCTCACTGCAAGTCCGGGACCTGGGAACGGATGTCTGTTTATAAAATCCCCGGGTAAATTCAATTCCCTTCCGATTGCTCTCACTTCGTCTTTAAATAATTCACGGAACGGTTCTATCAATCCGAGATTCATTTTCTCGGGCAATCCGCCAACGTTATGATGGGTTTTTATTGTTACCGATTTCCCTTTTACCGATACCGATTCAATAACATCGGGGTAAAGTGTTCCTTGAACTAAAAATCTCACGTTGTCTATTTTCGCAGCTTCTTCTTCGAAAACGTCTATAAAAGTTTTGCCTATTATTTTCCTTTTCTCTTCAGGATCGATAACATTTCTCAGTCTGTTTAAAAACAATTCGGACGCATCGACATGCTTTAAATTTAAATTATACTTTTCCCTAAACATTGTTACTACTTTTTCGCTTTCATCTTTTCGCATCAATCCGGAATCGACGTGAATACAATAAAGTTGTTTGCCGATTGCCTTATCCACAAGAACAGCCGCAACGGACGAATCGACTCCACCGCTAAGAGCTAAAATTACGTTCGAATTTCCAACTTTCTCTCTTATTTCTTTAACTTTTTCTTCAATGAAATTTGCTGGTTTCCAATCGGGTTCAATTTCGCATATACCGAAAAGAAAATTTTCGATAATTTTACCGCCTTCTTCGGTGTGATTCACTTCGGGATGAAACTGCAATCCGTAAATTTTTCCCTCGTCGTTTTCAAAAGCGGCAATAGGCGTATCTTCGGTGGATGCCACCACTTCAAAATTTTCCGGGGCTTCGGTAATTATATCGCCATGACTCATCCAAACTATCGAACCGTTTTGCACGTTTGCAAGTATCCGGCTTTCTTTCAGAGTTTTCAACTTGGCTTTACCGTATTCCCGGTTATCCGACCGAATTACTTTTCCACCGAATAATTTCGTAATAAGTTGCATTCCGTAGCAAATACCTAAAACCGGTATTCCCAACTCGAAAATTCCCCGATCCAAAT
The DNA here is from genome assembly GCA_964553325.1 of uncultured Melioribacteraceae bacterium. GTDB lineage: Bacteria > Bacteroidota > Ignavibacteria > Ignavibacteriales > Melioribacteraceae > BMS3ABIN04. Next base: position 50,107 of record CAZKKI010000048.1, read on the forward strand.
CAAGTGCGTCTTTGTCGTACACACTCATCGGTCCGCCGGAAAGAATAATTCCTTTAGGATTTAACTTTTTAATATTTTCCAAAGGAAAAGTGTTGGTTTGGATTTCGGAGAAAACGTTTTTCTCCCGTATTCTTCTTGTAATCAGCTGAGTATATTGAGAGCCGAAGTCTAAGATTAAAATTGAGTTCGATTTATGCATAAGAATAAATTATCCCGCACGGAAATATTTTACAGAAAGGATAAAAAGTCCTTTTATTCAAACTCAGAATCCATCAACAGTGCGGGAAAAACTTTTTATTGACCGATTAAGTTTTTATAACCGGAACTATCTAACAATTCATTTACTTGGTCGGTGTTTTCCAATTCCACTTTTAAAATCCATCCTTCGCCGTAAGGGTCGGAATTAATCAGTTCCGGCTCGTCTTCCAGCTTGGGATTGATTTCCAAAACTTTACCTGTTACCGGTGCGTACAAATCGCTTACGGTTTTTACGGCTTCGATTGTGCCGAAAGATTCACCGGCGGTAATTTCACTTAAATCCGGATCGATATCCACATAAACAATATCGCCTAATTCGCTTTGAGCAAAATCGGTTATACCGACGTATGCGGTATTCCCTTCCACCTTTACCCATTCGTGTTCTTTAGTGTACTTTAAGTTTTCCGGAAAGTTCATATTCACCCCTTGTTATTTAAAAGTTTATCGATAAACGATGTATCGTATTCCGCTTTTATAAAATCTTCGTTTTCCAAAACTTGCAAATGAAACGGAATAGTTGTTTGAATGCCCTCTATTAAAAATTCTTCCAACGCTCTTTTGGCACGTTTAATAACTTCTTCTCTGTTTTCCGCCCAAATGATTAATTTGGCCACCATCGAATCGTAAAACGGCGGAATTATATAACCGTTGTATATGTGCGAGTCGATCCGCACACCGAATCCGCCGGGAAAATGAAGATTTTCTATTTTACCTGGCGAAGGTCTGAATCCCTTCTCCGGATCTTCGGCATTAATTCTGAATTCCATACTGTGCCCGAAAGCAGATCGTTTCGGTTTTGTAATTTTTTCTCCCGCCGCTACTCTGATTTGCTCTTTAATCAAATCGACTTCATTTACCATTTCGGTTACGGGATGCTCAACTTGAATTCTGGTGTTCATTTCTATGAAGTAAAAATTCTGATCTTTATCAACTATAAATTCAACTGTTCCGGCACCCTCGTAATTAACGCTTTTTGCACCGAGCACAGCGGCTTCGGCCATTTTTCTTCTTGTTTCTTCGGAAATTATAGGTGACGGAGATTCTTCGATAAGCTTTTGGTGTCTGCGTTGAATAGTGCAATCCCTTTCTCCGTATTGCACAACATTTCCATGTTGGTCGCCTATGATTTGAATTTCCACATGATGCGGCTTTTCGATGAACTTTTCAAGGTACAATTCACCGTTGTTAAATGCCGAAAGCGCTTCGTTGCTTGCCGTTTGAAAAGCATTTTCTATTTCGCTTTCGTCAAAAACAATACGCATTCCCTTTCCACCACCGCCAGCGGAAGCCTTAAGCATTACAGGATAACCGATTTCCGCAGCAATCTTTTTAGCTTCGGCAACACTTTTTACCGCACCGTCGCTTCCCGGTACTACGGGTACACCGACTTTTTTCATTGTTTCTTTGGCGAATGCTTTATCGCCCATTTTGCTTATCATATCGGGACCGGGGCCAATGAACTTAATTCCCGAATCGGCACAGATTTCAGAAAACTCCGCATTCTCGGCTAAAAACCCGTATCCGGGATGAATAGCATCGGCGCCGGTAACTTCGGCGGCAGCCATCAAAGCCGGAATTTTAAGGTAACTTTCCTGACTGCTTGCCGGCCCAATACAAACGGCTTCGTCTGCAAACAATACATGTAAAGAGTCTTTATCGGCTTCGGAGAAAACCGCAACGGTATTTATTCCAAGTTCTTTACATGTTCTGATAATTCTAAGTGCAATTTCACCTCTGTTGGCAATAAGAATTTTATTAAACAATGTAACCTCTCATATTTAAAATTGAATCTAATCTTTTTCGATAAGGAAAAGCGGTTGATTATATTCAACCGGTGTAGCGTTTTCAACAAGTATTTTAACAATTTTGCCGCTAACGTCAGATTCAATTTCGTTCATTAGTTTCATTGCTTCAACTATACAAAGAACCGTGCCTTCGGAAACATGATCGCCGACTTGGACATATGGATCGGCATCCGGAGCAGGTGCACGGTAAAACGTTCCAACTATCGGTGAACGCACTTCATGAAGATTTTCCGATTTAGGTTCTTCTTTGCTTTCGCCGGCCGGACTTTCCGAAGTTTGCGGTGCAGCTGCTTGAGGAACCGTTATGTTTTGCGGAGCTACATTTGCCGCAGGTGTATAATTAACCACTTGCCCGCTTCCGTTCTTCGAAATTTTTACTTTTAAATCCCCTTCTTGAACGGAAAATTCGGTGATTTCGCTTTTTTCAACGAGCTTAATTAATCTTCTTAATAAATTTAAATCCATTTTCTACCCTTTTACTCTTTCTAAGTATTCACCTTTTCTGGTGTCTATTTTTAATATATCGCCTTCGTTTATGAAAAGAGGAACTTGAACGGTAGCACCCGTTTCAAGTTTTGCAGGTTTCATGGCGTTTGTTGCCGTATTTCCTTTAAATCCGGGTTCCGTTTCAACAACTTGCAATTGTACGGTAATCGGAATTTCAACCGTAACTATTTGTTCGTTGTCGTCAACCAAAATATCAACTTCCTCTCCTTCTTTCAAGTATTTCTCACCACCGTCGAATAATTCAACCGGAACATTAATTTGCTCGTATGTTTCATTATCCATTACAACCAAACTGTCGCCGTCTCTGTACAAGTATTGATATTTTCTTCGCTCGACTCTAACGGTTTCAACTTTTTCGCCGGCTCGAAAAGTGTTATCTAAAACTCTTCCGGTTCTCAAGTTCTTCAAAGTAGTTCTAACGAATGCCCCACCTTTACCCGGTTTCACATGTTGAAATTCGACTATCGAGTATAAATCGCCTTTGAATTTAATGATCAAACCGTTTCTGAAATCGGATGTATCTGCCATTTTTACCTTTTAACTAATTTTAAAAATAATATAAATAGTGAGATTCCAAAAATCAATAAAGGAAGGGAACCGATTAGTTCCCCTCCCATTAAAAATTATTTCAGTAATGTCATTTTCATCGTTTTGCTAAAATTGCCGAATTTAAGTGTGTAGAGATAAGTACCGCTGGCAACTTTATTTCCAAAGTTATCCGTTCCGTCCCATTGCACTTTATGATTTCCGGCTTTCAGTTCCTTATTGTCGATCAGTCTTTTAACTTCTCTACCCAATGCGTCGTAAACCGTTAATGAAATTTCTTTATCCAACGGTAAAGTGAAACTGATAGTGGTCGTCGGGTTAAACGGATTCGGATAATTTTGATCGAGTTTGTAATCATCCGGTACAATAACGGTTAAATCTTTTTCTTCGATTCCGGTCGGAGCCGTAGCTTCTAACACACGTAATCCCCAAATTTTCGGATTTCTAACATAGGTAGTATCCAAATCGAATCCCGAACCGTTCCAGGTTCGCGTGATTACTTCAATACTATCTTCAACTTTTTGGTAAGGTAAAATAAGGTCTTCAAAACCGTCTTTATCAAAATCGGTATTTCTCGCCCAGATTTTTGAGGGGAATGCATTTTCTATTGTGAACGCGGTATCAACAACTCCGGCCGAGTCGGTAATCGTCATACCGGAATAAATAGTTGAGTCGCCCGGATAAAGTACGCTAATTTCCCAATTAGCGGGATCGGTTTTGTCTCCGCCTTGGAATTCAGCCGTTACAACATTGCTTGGATAGACGGTACTAAAATAGAGATTTGGTTTACCGTCAGCGTCGATGTCTCCGTAACCGTATCCCAACGAAGCCCATGTAACCAAAGTATCGGTACCGCTAATTAATTCCAGATTGAATACATTATCCGGAGTAATTTCACGAACGTTATCGCCCGGTTCGTAGTGAATCATGTTTACAACATAACCGGTGCTGTATGTAGGCATATAAAGCTCTTCTCTACCGTCATTATCTACGTCGGCGGCAATAGCTCCAAATAATGCTACTTGGTCGTAATCAAATAGCATTAAATTCTGATTTCCGTTTGTGGTATCCGCCATTTCGTAAGTATCGGCGCCCGTAACAACCATCGGTGAAACGTTTTTATTATTCCAGTTATGTAACAAAATCTCTTTATTACCTTGTCCGTCGAATTGAACGGAAAACATTCCGTAAGGGGTTCCGCCGCTAAGTCCGTAGTCGGGGTAATCCCTTCTTAAAATTTCTTTTTCAACTATGAAGCCGGAAAAGCCGGGATTTCCGGTAACCCAATTTCCGTCGCCGCTAATTATATAGTAACCATCGTCGTTACTTCCGGAGCCGGCATCATGGCAAGTTATCAATTCGTTTTGTCCGTCGCCGTCTATATCCAAGATTTCCATATACTCATTTTTACCGGGAGCCCCTTCGAATACTGCATCACCAATAAGTTGTGCGTAGTGATCTCCGAAGTTATATGAACCTGCTTGTCCGTCCCATTCGTAAATAAAAATTCCGTTTCCGTTACTGTAATACATAATTTCGATTAAACCGTCGTTATCCAAATCGCCCATAAGCGGATAACGCGGAGTTGAACCACCACCGCCTTCAGTTACTTTCGGAGATGTCCAAACCAATTCAAGAGAATCGTTACCGACGGTCACAAACAAGTGAACCAATCCGTCTTCGTTATAATTGGTTGCAACTATTGCAGATTGTCCGGTACCGAACGGATCCGGATGATAGTATATTCCTCTAATGCTGTTTAGTCCGGAAAGAACGGAATCTTCATCTCTTGCCGGTACATCGTACACAGTTGATAATCTAACTTGAGAAATTACCAAACTGGTAGTAAGAAAAAACGCTAAAACAAACAACACACTCTTTCGCATATTCTACCTCCTTATTTATTAAAAATTTATGCTAATATTGAAAGATATCGCTCCGCTTCCCTAACGATAAATGCTTTTTTATATTTCTTTTTAATTACTTGGAACAGTTCTTTTGCTTTTTCTTTATCATTCGATTCCAAATAATTTATTGCCGCATTCAAAATGTATTCGGGATTATGTGCATTGTATTTCGAAACATTAGCCGCTTTTTCGAAAAATTCCGCAGCATCTTCGTGTTTTCCCATTGCTTCGTAACATGCCGCTATTCCCGCGTACGCAGTGGCTTTGAAGATTTCATTATCTCCCGAATAATCTTCGTAATACTTTAACGCTTCATCGTATTTGCCGAGATAATAATAACTGTTCGCCAAGTAAATTTTTGCATAATTCCCTTGTTCCGTACTTCCGTAATCTTCAACTATTTGTTTTAATCCAATGATGTCGGTACCGGGTTTGCCGTCTATTGCTTCTTGATATGAACCGGCATTATACAGCGGTAACACTTTGGATATTGCTACCGTAGCTTCCCTATTTTTTTCTTTTATGCTGTTGACGTACCAAAATATTCCTAACAAAATTATTGCTACGGCCGTAACACCTATTAAAATCTGCTGCTTGTATTCATTAAAGAACTCCACGCTTTTATAATAAGTTGTAACCAGCTTATCTTCTTTAATTTGCTTCTTCGTAATTTTCTTCTTTTTTGCAATCATTTTAAAATCTCACGTTTCTTTGGTAGAATAACAAATTTATCTTGGAAATTTAATAAATATTTAACTTACAATCCTAATATGATTGGAGAATATCCAAGCATGTTCATCCGCATACACTTCCACGCGGTATGCGCCGTGTTTTTTTACAATAAAATCGGCTTCGTTAGTGTCTACCGTATCGATTACTTTTCCGTTCCTAATTAATTTTACGGTACCGCTAACATTCGGTAAAATAACCCTTAGTTTAACTTTTCCGTTCAATTTGAATTCTTCGCCCATTTGATAAATTTTATTCCCAACTTCGGCAAAGAAGCGAAAACCGGAAGCATCGCCTCGGTAATAATTAGCCACAAAACATTTACCGTTTTTCAAAGAATCGTATATCGTTTGTTTTGCTTTTTTGATTCCCTCGCTGGTTTTCGATTTATGAATTTTCTTCTCCGTTAGGACGTACGTCCGGATAGATTTGAAAAGAACTTTGTACGGAAAGACTTCCACTTCGAAAAAACCGAGCAAGTTCACTTTATGCGCATGAGCATCCACACCGCCAATTCCTACAACTCGTCTTTTCTGACTTAATTTATCCCAAACTTTTAACGTTTCGGGGGGCGGAGCTTTAATGGAACTCAGCGGGTGCACAAAATAGTTATATTTGTTTTTTTCGTTTAACCCTTCCATCCATTCCGACATGTGATTCCATATTTCAATACCGGTGAAATCGTCGGTTCCCCATTCCGTCCACGGGTACGGCGGGTGTTCTTTCATCGATTTTCTTTTCTCGTGCGGGTGAGCTAAAAATCCTATGCCGTTCGCATCTTTAACAATTTTTACATATTCTTTTGCGGATTGGCGCGTGGAAGGTGTTTCATTTATTCCGAAAGCAAGGTAGTGATTCTGATTTTTTCTATCGTTAATTTCAACTCCTACAAGAAGCAAAGTATTACCGTGCCAACCTTCAAATCCTTCTTTCAGAGCTCTTAGAGTATTGTGATCGGTTAAAATGATGAAATCGAGACCTACTTCATTAGCGGCTTTCGTAATATCTTTTACGCTTCCGGAACCGTCCGAAAACTTTGAATGAATATGTATGGCGCCGCTGTATTCATACATAATTTTTACGTCTTTTACTCACAATATTAATTAGCTCTCGACTTCAAACAAAGTAGTGTAATGTGTCGATTTGTCTTTAATCATATCCGATATTTTCGTCATCAAAATATCGATTCTTTCGTTTTCCAAATCATCCGCATTTTCCCACGCTTCCTTCGATTGATACACATAAATTTCTTCAAAACAGTTCGGTTTTCCTTTAACTTCGTAAACCGAATAACTTTCCAGTCCGTCTCCTTTCACTAAACTTTTAAGTTCTTTAATTACCATTAAATAATCTTCTCTTCTTTCAGGAAAAATATCATAACGAATTGAAAAAATAACTTTGCTCATCTATCTCCTCATTAGTTTAGAATAAATTCACCGGTAAACACCTTTTTAGCGCTACCGATTAAGCTCAATTTATTAAATGCTTTATTATCATAATTAAAATCGACTATTAAACTTTCCCCGCTTCTCGTCAAGATTTCAACCGGGGGTTTAACCTCTCCGCGTAAAAATGCGGAGATTGTTACCGAGACCGATCCGGTTCCACAAGACAGCGTTTCATCTTCCACACCCCTTTCGTAAGTACGAATGGAAATACGATTGCTTTTAACTCGAACGAAATTTACGTTCGTTCCGTCAGGTTGAAATTCACCGGCATGTCTAATTTGCC
>CAZKKI010000049.1:0-48293 GCA_964553325.1 uncultured Melioribacteraceae bacterium
ATTTACTCTTGATTTCCGATTAAAAAAATTTTATGTTTTGGTTCGTTCTTTTTCAAATGTTGTTGGGGTCGTAGTTCAGTTTGGTTAGAACGCCTGCCTGTCACGCAGGAGGTCGCGAGTTCGAGTCTCGTCGGCCCCGCACTTGCTTCATAGGCGGATGCAACCGTCAATTAAATTTTTTAGGGAATCGTTTGGGATTCCCTTTTTTATTTTTATTCTTCTTGGTTAATTCTTTGATTTGTATATTTTTTCTGCTAAAGTCCCAATAATCTTACCAAATCATACCATATCAATTTCATGCAGATTTAATCCGGCAGGTGTTTTTTTTAAGTTATCGAGCTTGAACCTTTTCATTATCTCTTCAACTTGAAGAACCATCGAATTAAGTGTTTGCGCAACTTCTATTATGTTTGTTACGTTTATCTTGCTGTTTTCAACAACTTGTAAAATATTTTCCGTTTGTTGTTGAATATGATTGCTCGTATCCGACTGCTTTTGTGTGGCATGTGCCAATTCGGTTACGTTAGCGGAAACTCTATTCATTTTATCTATAATCTCTTGCAAAAACTTATTTGCTTCTTGTACGGACTCTCTACCCGCTTTCGTTTTTTCATTTCCGTTGGCTGCACTTTCAACCGCAATTTGAACGTCTTGTTGAATTTTCTGGATCGTATTTTCAATTTCTCCGGTTGCTACTTGTGTCCGGTCGGCTAATTTTTTCACTTCATCCGCCACAACCGCAAAACCCCTTCCGTGCTCGCCGGCACGTGCAGCTTCTATTGCGGCATTTAGAGCAAGCAAGTTTGTTTGTTGGGCAATATCGTTTATCACTTTAATTATGGCATCAATTTGTTCGCTACTTTTATATAAATCCTCAATAATATTTTTTGAGTTATTTACCGAATCCGTTATTTCTTCCATTCCTTTTGTTGTTTCCATGAAAATTTCTCCCAATCGGTTCAGATTCCGATAGACATCGCCCGTACAATCCAAAACGTTTTTAACCCTCATGTTATTTTCTTCAATCACTTTATTAAAAGAAGAAACATCGAGGTTAACTTGATAAATATTTTTGTTTTGAAGTTGCAAATTATTCGAGATCTTCTCCGTTGCTTCCAGAATTTCGTTGCTTGCATCAATTGTTATACGAATCGATTCCATTTCTTCCATGATAACAGTTTTTAAGTTTCCAATTGTATTACACAATATCCCAGCCAATTCTTTACCGTGTTTACCGAAAGCTTCTTTGTTCCCATCAATGTAAACGGTAAAATTATAATTTCCTATTTCCGTTAAAATTTCCTTGAATATTTTTATTGCTTCTTCAAGTTTTTCAAACTCTCTGTTGGTTTCACGCGATTTAACAAGTTCGTTATGTTCCCTTTGAAGCTTTTCCAAAGTTTCGTTGATTTTTCGATTGGCTTCTTGAAGTTGATTTTCCGATTCATTTACAATTTTAATTTTCTCCTCTACTTCGTCTTGCTTGATTCCGGCAAGATAAGCTAAAGCTCCCAAAAAAATGGGAGCGGAAGATATTATCCACAACAACGGATCGGAAATAAACAATCCCAACGCCACTTCGTAACCGTATTCGTAGTATCTTACCAAAAAGGCAATGACGGGAAAGACAATCCCCAATAAGCATCCATAAAGGAGATATCTATTTTTATGATTCATATAATTACTATCTAAATTATTTTACATGTATATAATCGCAATTCTTTAATAAAAGTTAAAGAACCCTGTTGTTATTTCGGGGAAATAACTTAAAATATTTTCCACGACAACCGGAACAAGCGCTTTTTTTTAAGTAAACTCTCACTAATTTTTTATCGGAATAGCAAAAAGACACATGGATATTAGTTACAGTTGCTATCGAGTTGATTGCCGAGAAAGTGGTTCAATATTTTACTATGAAAAATTTCTCACAAGAAGATTCTTGTAACAAATTAATTGAAGTATCAAAGGAATTTGAATGACCGGGAAAAATTCATGTGGCAACCGATCTTCAGCCGAAGTGTTAAGAATTTTTAAGTATACAGCCACAAATAAAACAAAATATTGTTTCCACCTCATCCCCACATTCATAATAAGTCTGGCTTCTCAAAGAAGTTGATTTATTGTTTGTTAAGAATATCGAACATTTGCTTCATCTCCTCCCAACCTCTGAAAACGATTTTAACGGACAAATATCCAAATGAAATAACTGCGAACAGTATTGTAATTCCCCAAAAATATTCCCAAAATTCCATTATGTATTTTCTCCTTCCGCAAGTGGTTGAAAATAATTTTGAATTATCGATCCGGCTAACATTCCTATTAATGAAACCACAAAACCTCCCCAGCCGATTTCGGACGCATAATTTTGCACTTCTTTAGGCCAAATCAAATAAAGCAACGGTAAAACAGCCCCGAAAATAATAGCCAAATAAGCGCCGAGCGTTCTGGCCTTCTTCCAATAAATTCCGAAACCGACGCAAATAAGAACGCCCGGTATAAACAACATGCCGGTCATATTTAAATAGAAATATAAGAATCCTTCCATTTCATGGAAAAGAGACCACCATATAATAAAAATCATAACGAATGCCATTGTAATTCTGCTAATAATCAATTGCGTACCGGAGCTTATCTCTTTTTTCGTAACAAATTTGACTATGCTGCCAATTATATCTTGAGAAACAACCGAACTCCACGATAGTAAATAACTGGCGTAAGTAGACATTGATGCTGCAAGCAAGGCGGCAAAAATAATACCCAAGAAACCGGCCGGTACAATTTCCAAAAGTAAATTCGGCAAAGCTTCAAGCGAATCGGTTCCTTTTCCAACAACTGCAATTGCCATAACGCCCCAAAAAATCGGCATTAATCCGCGCGATAAAAACATGAGTCCCGACCAAGTATAAATTTTTTGTCCGGTACCGGAATCTTTCGACGAAAACAATCGCATTGAAATTGCTTGCCAACCGACAAGCAACGCTATCCAAAGTAAAATTTGCCAAACCAAAAATCCGAAACCGAATTTTCCTTCCATCAACGAAGGTGAAAAGGGATTAATTCCAACCTCGCCCATTTGCGAAACGGTAGCTTTAACAATTTTATTCCATCCAATATGATAAATACCGTAAACCGTAATAAACAACATTCCAAAGCTCAAAAGTATATATTGGATATAATTCGTAACTATAACGGATACCATCCCTCCGGCAACCGTGTAAATTAATACTAACGTAAGCATTACGATCATTGTTAAAAGCAGATAATCTTTTGGAATACCGGTAATTATATTAATAAAATTCGCTTCAACTCCCGGGAAAACGCCGAAGTTTAGAATTCCGCCTACAGCCATAATTAATCCGATTAAAAATCTTACTCCTTTGCTGAATCTGCGCGAAAAAAATTCGGGTATGGTGCTTATTTTCATTTCCAAAAGCGGTTTTATGATAAATCCGGTTCTCCCTAAAAACAAATATGCAATTACCGGAGGAAACGCCACAATCAAAGCCGCCAAACCGGCTTTATACCCAAGTTCGGCATAGTAAACATAAGTTATCATTCCAATTTCCGTACACATAAGGGAAAGTAACCCGAGATGAAATCCCATCGATCTGCCCGCAACCAGGAAATTGTCTATTCCTTTAATATATTTTTTGACAATCGTTCCGGAAAAAAATATTAAAATCAGATATAGTGCAATTAATATTATATCAATGATTGATACATTCATTACGAACTCCGGTTTTTTCCAATAAACTATTAAACAAAAACAAGCTCTCCGAAATATTCGGGTAAATGGAAATTCGGTTTTTCCGTTAAAATCTCGGACCAAACCCCATAATGTTTATATCGAGTATCGTCCCCGCATTTATAGAAATTTGCCGTCGCTTTACTTTTGTTAAATTTCTTCCTGTAATAAAATTCCAACAATCCGATTGGGATTGCAAACGTAATTTCCCAAAAATCATTGTTAATTGTTCCAACAAAAGGTTTGTGCAATGAAGAAAGAATTGGAATTTTTAAGATGTCTTTTTCAGTAAGAGTCTTTCGTTTACTTTTGTCGCCAAATGCAACGTATGGTGTCCCAATCGCATTTATTTCAAAATTAAAATATTCGTCGGTTGTTGAAGGGAACAAATTAATAAAAAATTCAACGCAACTATTTTTGTACACGGGGTTATTAATTTCCGTATAAGTAGCGACTATTTCTTTCTCGAACACTTTATAGTAGAGATAAATATATTTTTCCGAATATCCCAATCGAATTTCCACTTTAGGCCGGTAGTTATTTTCCACCCACAAATATTTTTCGATATACAACGGTATCATCCGTTTGACTTTACCTTTAAGAATATGTAGCGGTGATATATCTTCTCTTACATTTCCCACTTTATAAATTTTCTTTTTCCGAGTAGTAATCATCTAAACTCCAGCACAAATCTTCGCATCGTCTCGAAATTCTTTTCGACGCTTTTTAACAAAGCCAATTGATTCCGGGCACGAATTAAATTATGTTCCTCGTACTTAACTTTGTAGTAAATATCACCTTCGATGTAATCGGTAAGGAATCTCACGGCTTGTTCAAAAATTATAATTGGAGCGCCAAAAATCAGCGTTTCGATTTCCTCACCTGTTAATATGTTTTTTACTTCAGTAAGATATCCGTTGCACATAGCCTCAAAAATATCCGTGCGAACAAAAACACACGAAAGATCTTTTTCGTCTTCCGGCGCACCGCTTGTGAACGTTCTTACCATATCTCCGAAGTCATTTAATACTTTTCCCGGCATAACGGTATCCAAATCGATTACACACAAACCTTCCGAAGTATATTTGTCTAACATAACATTATTAATTTTTGTATCGTTATGAGTTATCCGTTCGGGAAGGCTTTTTATCTTTTCAAAGTAGGAAGCATTTATGTAGCGGAATTTATTTACCGAATCGATTTCTTTGGAAATATCTTTAACCCTATCGGCGGTGTCTTTTTCGATTGCTTTATCAAAATTCTGCAGTCTTTTACTTAAGTTATGAAAATCTTCGATAGTCGTATAACATTTGGAAAGATCGATATCCGCCAAGTACTTTTGAAATTTGCCAAATGCCTTTGCGGCTTCGTATGCTTGTGTTTTAGTATCCACTTTATCAACCGTATAGGCGTTTTCGATAAAATTCATCATACACCAGTAATCCCCGTTATCGTCGATATATGAATATTCCCCTTCATTTGTTTCAATCAAACGGAGAGTTTTTCTATCGACATTTCTCTCACCGCTTTTTTGCATCGCGTTTTTCAAATGCCTGGTTACAAGAAGAGTATTGTGTATAATTAATTCGGGATTTTTGAAAACATACTTATTTATTTTCCTCAAAACATACCGAAATACTCGTCCCGATTGTTCGGATTTTACCACCAACGTCTCGTTTATGTGTCCGGTACCAAGCGGTTTACATTCAACACAAATACCTTCAATATTAAATTTTTTAACAATTTTTAAGTACGAATTCATTTCCATAATTTTTCCGGATAAATTCCTTTGTTAACCAACTCTTGAATCCTTTCTTTTACAATTACTTTATCTTCCTTGTATGTTAATCCGAACCATTGTTCGGGTGAATTTAGAACTTTTACTTTTGCGGTTTTATGTTTAATCAAGTTATCCACAGCCGCAGGAAGATAATATTCTACGGAAATATTATTTTTATTGGCGTTTAGGAAATCGGAAAAATGCGGTTTTATCATTTCAAAAACATTCGGAGTAAAAGCAAACATATTCATCGAAACGACTTCATCACCGCTTAAGTTTTTCCAAATATCATTATCATCTTTGTAAACGATTTTATTGTTTTCAATCTTTATTTCGGTTCTTTCGACAACCGATTTCAAATATCCTTCTTCATCTACGGAACAAATTCCCCTGGAAACAGTGCCGTATTCCGACATTGTATTTTTTAGCTTAAAGCCGATAAGTGCAAAATGATTTTCACTATTTCCCAGCGTACCGAGAAAGTTACAAGCCAGTTTATACGATTCCGCTCCGTAAAAATCATCCGCATTAATTACAACAAACGGTTCTTTAATAACTTCAGATGCGGTTAGCAATGCATGACCAGTTCCCCAAGGTTTTATCCTTTGGGGATTAATTTCAACCGAGCCGGCAAATGAATCTACTTCTTGAAACACGTAATCGGTTTCAATAAAAGACGGCAAACGGTTTAATATTTCTTCTTTGAATTCCTCCTCAAAACTTTTTCTGATTACATACACAATCTTTTTAAATCCCGCTCTCACGGCATCATAAACCGAATAATCGATTATTCTTTCGCCGGAAGGTCCTATCTTATCGATTTGTTTCAAACTTCCGTACCGTGTTGCCAAGCCGGCTGCGATAATTAATAAAGTAGGATTAAATTGTCGCATTAATTATAACACCTTTACCTTAATTGAAGATAGTATATGCTTGGCCGAAGTAATGCCGGACAAATCGGATATCAATTCATCAGTTTCACGAAGTTGTAACGTACGACCTATAATTTTCGGAATACTTTCATTCCCCTTTTTAATCTCAATCGTTCCGCCGTAAACAACCGACGGTTGACCGTTGCCATCCATATCCGGAATTCCGTTAGCCGAATAAGTGGAAAAATACCCGTTATAATCTCCAGCTACGTTAATTTCAACAAAATATTTCCATACGGAATTTTCGGGAAGATGGATACCTGCAAAAACTTTATCGTTTTTACTTGTGGCCCGCGTAACGGCATCGAGCTCATTTTCTAATTCGGGGTCATTACCGGAAAAAGAATTCAACCTACTTTGCCAATACGGCAAAGCTACTTTACAATATACTTTCCCAACCCAATCGTTTTTTCCGCTTTTGTAAGTAACATAAACGTTTTTCATTTGGGTCTTGGCGGAGTCTTCCAACCAAATGGCAATTTGCGGGGATTCGCCGTAAATCGAATTAAGATAATTATCTTTATTAATTATCAAATGAAAAATTAATTCTCTTTCACTTGGGTTATGAGCATTAGACACACTGATGTTGGAACAAGCATAAATTGACAGAACGAGAGTTACGGCACTCAAAATCACTTTCATACTTAGCGACCGGGAATAATTAAAGGTTCTCTTTCTTTCCATAGTCCGCGCGTAAAATCCGGAAAATCGACGGGTTGGCTTCCGTTAGCGACAGAAATTTCACTTAATTCGGAAACGGCACTTAAAGCTGCCGCATCGTAAACATCCATATCGGTCGGGGTGCCGGTTAGCAGCGATTGAATGAGCCGATAATCTTCCAAGAAATCCATTCCTCCGTGATTTGCTCCCTTTGCCAATTTTCCTATGTTTTTCCATAAATCGTGTTGGAATTCCTCTTTGTATTTTTCGAGCGGTTCCCATTCGTGTGCAGGACTTAATCCTTCAATGTGAATTCTGTCGGGATAACCGATTGAAATTGCTTTTGTACCTTGAATCAAATCAATTCTATCATACGGTCTCGGCAAATTCGTGTCATGGAACAAAGTTATGGTCATACCTTTAACCGTCTTAATCATACTGATATTTACATCTCCCAAGGCGTATTTCACTTTTGAGTAATAATGATCGGGGCCCAAATGTTTTACGGCATATTCATGGAGGCCGCGCGATACACTGCTCATCGAAACGAGATAATCGAACCGATCCCCTCTGTTGATGTTCATACAATTTGCAATGGGACCAAGTCCATGAGTCGGATATAAATTCCCGTTTCTCTCAATAGAATGTTTAATTCGCCAATCGCCTTCATAAGCTCCGCCAAGCTTATAATTTC
This sequence comes from uncultured Melioribacteraceae bacterium, assembly GCA_964553325.1. Classification (GTDB taxonomy): domain Bacteria; phylum Bacteroidota; class Ignavibacteria; order Ignavibacteriales; family Melioribacteraceae; genus BMS3ABIN04. The sequence continues at coordinate 7,812 of CAZKKI010000049.1, forward strand.
TAAGATCGTGCATGTAGGCTCCAACGCCGTTAATTATTTCTCCGAAAATTCCTTTCCTCACCATATTTAAAACCATTAAAGCTCTTTCACTATAATTACAATTTTCCATCATTACGCAATGCTTATCGTATTTTTCGGCATACTCTACAAGTTGCCAAGCTTCATCTATAGTTACTGCTGCCGGAACTTCGGTTGCGGCGTGCTTCCCGTTTTTCATAGCCGCCACACATACGGGTACATGCCACTCCCAAGGCGTAGCGGTAAAAACGAGATCCAAATCTTCGGTCTCACACATTCGAACAAAATCGTATTCCCCTTTCGAATAACCGGCCGGTTTGGTAAATCCTGCATCCGTTACCCATTTTTGGATCCGTTCAACCTTTTCGGGTATAATATCACAAACGGCCGCAATTTCCACTTTATCCATTTTCAAAAAGTTCTTTACATGCCAAGAACCTTGTGATCCGACGCCGACAAAACCAATCCGTACTTTCTCCAACGGTGCAGTTTTCGGCAAATGTGGTTTGGTAGGAAGATTTTTTGTTTTAACTTTGATTTGGGCATTAGTAGTAAATCCACTTACGGCAACACCAAGCGCGGCGGTGGCACCAAGTTTTATAAACTCCCTTCTTTTCAGACCGTTATTTTGTTTACTTATATTATTTTTTCCCCTTGCTTGTTTTGACATCGCTTTCCCCAAAAATAATTTAGTTTATAATTTCAAAATATAGTTCCTCTAATTCTATTTCAGTAAAATCATTTTCTTTGTTTGAGTAAAGTTCAACGTTTCCAATTTAAACAGATAAATTCCGCTAGCCAAGCTACCCGCATTAAATTTTACATTATGAAAACCTGCAGGTATAATACCATCTATTAAAGTCTTAACAATCTCTCCATCGAGGTTATAGACAACCAATTTCACATAATCCTTTTTAGGTAAAGTAAAAGCAATTGTAGTTTCCGGATTAAAAGGATTCGGATAATTTTGATTTAATTTGTATTCGTTGGTTATAACTTTCAATTTCACTTCCCCAACATATCTAAAAGAACCATCGGTATCAATTTGCTTTAATCTATAAGCAAAATTATTCCCCCCGGCTAAATTTTTATCTACAAATTTATATTGCTTAGGAGAATTACTATTTCCGTATCCTTTCACAAATCCTATTTTTTCCCAACTGCCATTTGTAAATTTTTCCGAATAAACCTTACGTTCAACTTCGAAACCGTAATTATCGTTTTCCGTTGCAGTCTTCCAAGTTAATTCCACACCGTTGTCGCCAATTAATTTCGAATTAAATGAAATCAATTCTACCGGTAAAGGTCCGTTTGTCAAATCATAAACCACACCACCATGATTCGTTCCGCTTCCGGCTTCTTCACCAAACGATCCGTCGTCAACAAAGGTCATTACAGCAATTTGGGTTTGTGTGTTATTCGTCCAACCTGCAATGTTCGGATTATCTAAGTCGGCTTTAGAAACAGCAATTTCAATATCGCTGTAATCGTTGTTACCACCATTCTGTTTCCACATCTGTGAATTTGTACCGCCGTTTTCCCATGTCCAGCCGTCTCCGTTACCGGTATGTCGATATAAGGTATTATCTTGCGGATCATATTGAATTAAAAAATCGTACCCGTTATCCCACCAACCGTAAGAAAGACCAGTTCTTGTAGTAGGTTCATTTTGAGGATCGACGGAAATAAGAAAATATAATGTTTTTGAACCGGCTACGGACGAGGCCATTTGGATTCTAAAATAAACATTAGAAGCATCATCCGTTACGTATACATTGTCTATATCCCAACCGTTCGAACCATCGCCGGTAGGATCATCAATTAAAACCGGAACGCCTGCCCAATCAGAGAAATCACCATCTATAGTAATTTGAGCTTGAGCGGTATTCAATAATAAAACGAGGATAAAAAATAAAAATGACTTTTTCATTGTATCCTCCTTTATTGTTAATTATGTAACATTAATAATAAATACTTTTGAAAACTCACTTTTTGAAAAGGACAATTTCCGTTTAATTCGCCTAAGTTTTGATTATTTACATAATCATAAATTTTATATTTCTCGTTGGCTTTTAAGCCACGGAACTCAACTAAACCCTCGTATTTGTCCGCATAAAATGCATAAAAGAGCGTATCGCCTTTAGCAATTACATGTGTTTCCGGTCTGTCGAATCCGATATCATAAAGCTCGCCGAGGTACTCGCCATCATATAGTTTATACTTTTTATAAATATTAATCCATTTTTCCCATTCTTTTTCCCGTTCCGGTGTTAAGCTAACATCACCGCTTTCTGTATTTATGTGAACTCCAACCGGCCAGACGAATTTAGTACCAATTATTCCGCCAATACCGACGGTTGAAGCAAAATCCTTACCACCGGTGCTAAGTTCTACATGATCCCCGTAATAAGGGGCTTTTCTTCCCAATAGTGCTTTGAAAGTTTTTCCTTTTAATCTGATTTGCCACGAGGAAGTTGGATCGGAGGCAACAACCTGGTTTAGATACGGCAGCATAAAAAAATTATATCCGGTTCCACAAGGACAAACCTCCACAATGCCGTCGGGTTTTATTTTCATCACTTCATCGTAAATTATCTTAAAGAATTTGGGCATGGCTTCGGTCGATTCTTCAGGATACTTGTGGTTGTGCAACGGGTTATAACAGGGCGGAGCTGCATTCAAATGCTGTCCGTCTATTTTTAATCCGTCGAATCCCCAATCGTGAATAAATTTTCGCACCATTCGTTTTGTGTATTCAAGAGTCGGTTCGTATGCGGGACATAAATAAAAACTTTCCCACCAAGAAATTTTCTGAGGTTTTCCTTCTTTATTTATTAAAAGCATATCCTTATGATTTTTAATTAAATCCGTGCCGGGATCAACTGCCAAAGGCACCCACCAAAGTTTTGCTTTTAAACCGAACGAATGAATCGTTTCGACCAGCTTTATCATATCCGTATCGCCGTGGGGAAATTTTTGAGGATGGAGATACCAATCACCTTCCGAAGTTTGCCAACCATCATCAATAACAGCCCATTTTAATCCTAACTCTTTTACTTTTGGCAAAGTATTCAAGACTTCTTCAACGTCGAAGTTTCTTTCGTACCCCCAAGCACACCAAATAGGTTCGTAAGTTGTTTCGGGAGGAGATGAAATCTTTAATCCCTTTCGTTGCATAATTCGGGAATAGGTTTTCAAGGACTTAAAAAAATCACCGTTATGTAACATCACGAAGGTTTCGAATACCTTTAGTGTTTCACCGGGATTTAAAGTAATCGGTTTTTCATATTTTATCTTTAATTCAATTTTTTGGTCGGTGCGGCTAACCGGCAGCGAAACCAATTTGGGTACGGTTTCCAAATGGCCTATTGCAATCCCTACATCTTTATTCCAAACATCAACAACCGGAAACCCTCCGCCGTAGTCGCTTGCATTCATTCCCATATAATTTTCCTGCGCAAAACCGACCGGTATTTTTTTCACCCAATCGGGTCTATCTTCGTAAGAAGCGGCTTGAAAAGACCAAAATACTTCGCCGGTATCGATTTCCGGTAGTATATAATCGTTGTTTATCCATCCCTTTACATTAATTTGATTTTCCCCGACGTTTTTGTACTTAACTTTAAATATCAATATGTCGGGAAATTCGTTGTACTTTATTATTTCAATTTGTTTGAGCAACGGGATTTCCCCGTTACCGCTTTTGCCCGTTAGTAAAATTATCTCACCTTTACCGAGCTCATCAACCGTTTTTTTATTTTTAACAGATTTAAGATTAAACTTTTTTACCGTAGTATCTGCCAATATTATCCGTTCGCTCCCGTTAAATCGAGTTAGGGGATAATAACTTGTATCCGAGCAGAACAATATTCTACTATTTAATTGAGAGTCGTATTCTATTTTAACGTTATTATTACGAATGCCGATAATTTCATCCGACGACGCAATTAGGATGTTTGCAAAAAAAACAATAACGGCTAATAACATATTAATTTTCATTCCGTAATCCTTATTAAATCGTAAATTATTCAGTTCCAGAAGCTAATATTAGTTGAAAGCATAACAAAAAATCTAATTTAGCGTAACAATACCATTTTCCTGGACATTTTATGTTGATTATTGTTCGCCGATAACTTATAAATGTAAACTCCGCTCGTTAATTTTTCCGCTTCGAAGTTTATCGAATATTCACCGGGCGGTTGTTTCTCATTGACTAACGTAACAATTTTTTTACCGGTTAAATCATAAACGCTGAGGTCAACCAATACCGAACCACCGTTAGGTGAATCAATACGATAATTTATGACAGTCACCGGATTGAAAGGGTTCGGGTAATTCTGCTCTAAAAAAAATTTTTTGCTTAATTTGCCTTCCGTTTTAACCGATGTCGGGTTCTTAAAAGTAAATGCGCTAACGGTATCCGAAAACAAAGAATTTCCAATCGAGTTAATAATTCTTAATCTGTAAGAATAATAAGTGGAATCTTGCAAGCCGGTATCAATAAAAAACGTATCTAAAATTCCCACCGTTGCTATTTGATAAAACCGGGACATAAAGCTTTGTCCTTTTTTTCTTTGAATTTCAATCTGCTCGCCCGGTTCATTATATTTATTCCAGACTAATTTAACGGCATCAAATGAAACGGAATCAATCCGTACACCTTGCGGCGGTTTGGGTCTGGCAAGAGTTTTAATAGCAACTATTGGTGAATACCCTGAATACCCGCTTAAATTATATGAATGAATCCTGTAATAATATTGTTGTTCCACATCCAATTCCGTATCAAAATATTCATTTATATTCCCATAAACATAACCCACATAGTGAAAGTGGTTTGTATCTCCTTTCGACCTTTCAATTTCATAACGGTCAACAATCGTAGAATCGCCTTTCCAATAAACTTTGATTTTATCAATCGCCAACGATTCGCCTCCGAAATTTTTTGGAACCGGTGGGGTTGGTGGTCCCCCGTTAAGAAGAACGTATGAGTCAATCAATTGACTATCGGAAGTGAAGAATTTAAATGTCATGCTGTCGTTATTCGCCTCAATCAACATTGCACCGTGTTTACCCGTGAAGCTGGCTTGGCTTCCGTAAATTCTCGGGGAATTAAGTTCCCGCATGTCCACTCCGCCCAAACCGTTCGTAAAATATAAAACTCTTCCCAAATGGAAGCGTTCGTAAGTATGATCGTGCCCGGCCATCACAACGTTAATGCCCATATCTTCAAAATCCCATCTCATAAGTTGCGTTCCGGGTCTGTACCTTCCGGAAGTATATGGAGTGTGGTGAAAGGAAATTAATTTAAATGGGGCATCGGAAGTATCGGCAACGGATGCAACCCATTGAGCCAAAGGCGAATTTTTACCGGAGCCACCGGGTTGGAAACAGTCCATACTATTAATCATGAAAAACAAAACCGGCCCTTTTCTGAACCAATAGTTTAATTCCCCGTCGAAACTTTGCGGGGATGAAGAATCGGGTAAAGTATAAAAATCCAAATATGCCGCTATCTTACTCTCTTTACTGCAATCGTCGCCAAAAGAATGGTCGCTTGGAACCGGGAAAAATCTGTTTACGGAAGCACCTTGACCGTAAACACCATGATAATTACCGACGTACTCGTGATAAAATTGTCCCACTGCATCGTCCAATCCTTGAAATGTGCCATCAGTATAATCATCATCGCCGTGAGTAATAATAAAATCGGGATTCCATGATTTGATTAACGCTGCTACCGCCGGTGTACCTTGTTCCGGCAAACCGAAATCGGCTAAAGCCGCAAAACGTATGTTCTGCCCTTTACTCGAAAAAGAGCAATAAAATATAATTGAAATAATTAAAGCTTTATAATTCATTATTAATTAATTAAATATTGGCACAATGTTTTTGTTGTTTACTACCGATTTTCATAATCCAAACCGGTATTCTACAACACTATAAAAATTTTCCCGGTTTTTTCCCCTATATCCGAGTGAATGTAATAAAAGTAAACCCCGGGACCAACCAGTTGATTAAATTCATTATGTAAATTCCACGTTTCTATGCTGGAACTAATCGAGCTTGTAGAAGTATGGTAAAGTGTTTTAATCAATTCGCCGGCAGAGTTAAATATTTTAATAGTTGCGTTTTTCGGTAATCTGGTAAATTGAATAATATGATTATTTGAACCTTGTTCCCAAATTTCGGAAACATAATAGGGGTTGGGAACCACTTTGACTTCGTTCAAGCTTTTCGTTGAAACTTCATCGTGCGGTACAATCTCAACGGTATTGTTTTTTTCGTTAGGATTATTACTGAACCCATTTTCCAACGGCCCAATAATCGTGTTGCCGGAATCATAAGCCGCGACGTAATATTTATACTTTATTCCGTTAATAACCGAGTTATCCACAAACATATTTACCGTATCACCCGGTGAAAAATATTTATAGTTATCTTCTTCGGTAACAACTTTTCTTATTTGCGACCAATCGTCATCGCCCAAATAAAACCACGCGTACTCCGGTAAAGAACTGTAAAAGCCCTTTACGTTATTTTCCAAATCGTACTGAACCAACGGAACATAGTGAACTCCACCTTCAAAATCCTTAAAAGTTTGGTCGCCCCAAGTTATACCACCGTCAATAGAACGATATATTTTATAACCCTCAAATTCCGGATCTTTTTCGCTTTCGGTTCCCCATACGATAACAACTTTTCTATCGGAAGCAAAAGCCTCGGCAATGGGAGCGGGAGGAGCATCGATCACTTCCCAGTTATTTTCATACAAAGCGATTGCCCTTTTAGCATTAACTTTGATATTCTTTTCATTCTTACCAAACACGGTTGCAAAAATAAGCGTATCGGCTTGACCCGGTTGCAAGGTAAAAGGTCCCGAACCAAGTGTTTGCAAACCATCGGCTCCTTCCCCAACGTAATAACCTTGTCCGCCTTCAATAAAATCGGGCACGCCGTTGTGATCGAAATCGTCATCTATACCGTCTCCGTCGCTATCTTCCGGATCGTCAATATTTTCAATATTCCATTGAAAATACCAATCGGGTCTTGCCCCGTTACCGGCATTAGTTGTTGCCAGCATCCAAAAGTGAAATGCATCATATGTTTCTACCTTGTGGGAAGGACCCGGCATTCTTAATGCTACCACTCCAGCGTAAGGAATTTGTTCGGGATTAAGGGTTCCGCCAAACGGACTTTCCTCGTAACCGTCATCATCGGTACCATACGCTAATTGGAGATTCGGGTCGTAATAATGCCTATCGGCATCGTAACCGATACCTTGATAAAATTCAGGTATAAAGCTGAAATCGGCGTGAATCGCAACACGCATATCTTTTATGGGTGCAGAACCTATATTTCTAACAATGTAAACCCAAACAATAAAATTTTCGTAAAGAGTTCCCTTCCAAGCCATTCCGCGAATAATCATTTGAGTTTTGAGGAAATTAGGATACGTTTTCCCCGTAGCCGTTAATTGATCGGTTCCGCCCCAAGCTTCAACGACGGAAAAACTTTCTTGATCAGCTAACTGTTCGCCGTTGGGACCAAAACCCGGCCAACCGGTTTCCGAGTCGAATTTAATTTCATCGTTCAAAACGGGATAGACCTTGGGCCATTCACTCGGCCAGGTTTCTTTATCGTCGCTCATTAAAGCTCTTTCTCCGTTAACAAATTGAGGATACGGTAAAAAATGTTCCTCATCCCAAAATGCCGCGGGACCTTCATCCAACGTTGCATCGCAAAAAGCTACGTAGTCGGCTGCCGGATCAGGCCAACCGCCAACAGCGCCGGAATCTTGGTCTATTGGCGCTCCTACAACCACGCCAACCCCTGTTCCCCAACTCAACCCGCTACCGGCCGGAAACTCAAACGCCGGTTGCCTGGCAAGGGACATATTTTGCTGATTTCCGTTACATAATAAACCCGTGTTGTTAAATTCCGTTCGTATTTTATTTATATCGAAAATATTCCATCTTTGATAAACCATTGGATTTTCTTGAGACCAAAGAAAATCGGGTAATATAATGAGTAGTAAAATCAAAATAATTCTTACTTTCTTCATCTTGTCCTCGTCTTATAAATCTATTCTTAGCGTAAATTGATTAAAATTTCCGAACACGCCGTAGTTCAAGAAAAGGTAATCCAACACGAGTTTAGTTTGAATTATTTCTGAGAAATCAATTCCCATTCCCAAAGTATAAGTTACTTCATCATAGTTAAATTTGTATCCGCCTCTTAAAAAAACTGTTTTTGCATAGCCGATTTCCAAGCCTAAATTGTGTCTAACATCATAATCCCTGCTGTCCAAAACATCATAAGCAGCCAAGACTGTCCAATTATCGTTATTAACAAAATAATTCGATATTCCAAATCTAAACAAGAGCGGTATTTCCCAATCCAGCGTTGTAAGTTCAGCAGGAATTTGTTTGCCGCTTGGGTTTCCCGGTACGGAATATACAATTGCCAAATCTCTACCCTCGAACCTCATTTTCGAACCGAAGTTAGATAGTGTTGCGGCTAATCTTAGATTGTTATCGAAAAATGATGTTAGAAAAACAGCGCCAACATCGATGCCGAAAGCATCTGCGCTTGCATTTGCAATATTTTCTCTAATATATTTGAATTTAATACCGAAAGAAAACCTGTCCGTCAATTCTCTGGCATAACTCAATCCAAATGCAAAATCGCTGGCGGAAAAGAATCTTCCCGTACCTTTCTGGTTATATACTGTTGTTTCTTCGATTTTTCCATAATCCAAAAATTGTAAATCAACCCCTATGCTTCCAATCCCTTCGAACTTAAAAACCGAAGCGATATAGGAATTTCTGGTATCAACCAACCAATTCATTGTTGAAAACGAGAAAGAAATATTTTTTTCTATCCTTGTAATGGCTGCAACATTCCAATAAAGTGCAGTAGGGTCGTCTATAACCGAAATGGCTGCATCACCCATCGACATTGGTCGGGCACCGACACCGATTTTAAGAAAGTTAGCCGCCGATGTACCGGAGTAATCGACCTCTTGTGCATTCGCATTTTGCAAGGTAAATACCATGAGAAAAAAAACAATGAAAAGTATAAATGGAATTTCGACAAAAGAAGCGATTGTAATATTCTTCTTTTTTATGTTAACCATTTTCAACTCCGTCTATAGAATTACAAAAATTTTACCTGTTTTCGTTCCAACCGGCGAATCTATATAATAAAAATAAACACCTGAAGCAGTCAACTGATTGAATTCGTTTTTAACGTCCCATTTTTCAATACTTGTATTTCCTTTGTGATACAGCGTTTTAATCAATTCACCGCTACTGTTAAAAATTTTAATTGTTGCTTCTTCGGGCAAGCCGGTAAATTGAATTATGTGTTCCGTTCTTCCCGTTTCCCAAATTTCGGAAACGTAATACGGATTGGGCACAACTCTAACATTACTTAAAGAAGATTTTGCCATCGGGCGTTCGGGGCGAACAAGTACGGTGTTGTTAAATTCCGCCGGGTTCGTAGCCGCACTATTTTCCAATGGACCAATAACTCCATTGCCCGAATCATAAGCAGCGATATAATACATATAATTCACACCGTTTATCACACTGTTATCAACAAATACATTTACGGAATCCCCGCTTTTATAATATTTAAGTTTTCGTCCATTTATATTAAAACCTTTAATTGTGTCGTTTTCCACTTGAAATCGTAACGGATTCCATGAGTCGTCTCCGAGGTAAAACCATGCATACTGAGGCAAAGTTCTGTAATTACCTTTTATTCCGTTAACAAGATCAAACTGTTGCAACGGGATATAGTGAACACCACCTTCGAAATCGTTGAAACTCTCCGTACCCCAGGTTTGGCCATTATCTTGCGACCTGTAAATTTTGTAACCTTCAAATTCCGGATCATTTTCGCTTTCGGTTCCCCAGACAAGAACTACCTTTCTGTCACCGGCAATAGCTTCCACTTTAGGTGCCGGCGGAGCTTTTACGACCTTCCAATTATTTTCATAAAGAGTTATGGCTCGTACTGCATTAGATTTAATATCTTTCTCGCTTGTGCCGAAAACCGTGGCGAAAATAAGAGTATCCATTTCTCCGGGTTGAAGCGTAAATTTATCAGAGCCTAAAACCTGAAGACCATCGGCACCGTCTGCAAGATAATAACCTTGCCCCCCCTCCTCCTTATCCGGAATTCCGTTATGGTCGAAATCATCATCAATACCATCGCCGTCGCTATCTTCCGGATCGTCCAAATTCAACAGGTTCCACTTGTAATACATTTCCGGATCGCCGCCGCTACCGCTAGCAGTTGTTTGTCCTTTCCAAAAATGAGTGGCATCGTAAGTTTTTACTTTTCCGTTGCCTCCCGGCATTTTTAATGCCACTACGCCGGCCCAAGCTATTTTTTCCGGCGGAAGGTTACCGCCGCCAACCGGATCTTCTTCGTAACCGTCATCGTCCCAACCGTAAGCTAACTGCAATTTGGGGTCGTAATAATGTCTATCGGCATCGTAACTTATTCCGGGAAGGAAAGCAGGTAAAAATCCGAAATCCACGTGGATACCCATTCGCAAGTCGACTATCGGCTTTGTAGTGGGATTTCTTACAATAAACACCCAAACTATAAAATTTTCGTACAAAGTGCCTTTCCATGCTAGTCCCCGCATAATCAATTGCGTGTGGAGCCAACGGGTTTTAGCATTGCCGCCACCTAATTGATCGGTACCGCCCCAACCGTACATAACGCTGAATGTTTCTTGATCGGCAACAGGTTTACCGTTTTCTCCAAAACCCGGCCAACCTGTTTCCGGATCGAACTTAATTTCCACCAACGGCAAGTTATCGTTTTGGATGTTATTCCCGTTAATTCCATCTTCGGGATAATAATTCGGTAAGAACTTAGGCCATTCCTCAGGCCAAGAAGACGGATCGGTGCTTACAGAAGCAACATCGGGATTAACAAATTCGGGATACGGAGCGAAGTGTTCTTCGTTCCAAAAATCGGCAGGCCCCTCGTCCATTGTACCGTCGAGATATGGGAAATTGTCAGGATTTACTCCGCCGGTTACTTCCGGGTCTTGTTCGGCCGGAGCGCCAACCACAACCGCAATACATGTTCCCCAATCCAATCCGCTACCTTGCGGATATTCGAAAGAAGGTCGGCGGGCAAGCGAGTAACTTTGGTTATTTCCATTGTTAAGCATACCCGCATTGTTAAAGGTAGTGGCAACCTTATTAATATTCATAACGTTCCATCGTTTATACGCCATAGGATTATTTTGTGCTTTTACAAATAATGCGGCACCGAAAAATAAAATGAGGAACAAGCCTGCTATTTTTAATTTTTTAATTAATTCCATACTCTAACACCCAATTGAATTGTTCTTCCGGGTCCATACATCGATGGGTTATCGGTATAATCGTGTGATGTAGCAGGGTTAGCATCGTCTCCCGCAATACCGGAATCGGAATAAACCCACCAAACGTTTCTGTCGTTTGTAACGTTCAGTATTTGAATAAATATTTGTTGATTTAAACCAAAAACTTTAAAGTCTTTAAATAAATCGATATTAAATTCGTGAATCCACGGACTTCTTTCTCCATTCGGATCGAAAGCGGAACGCGTGTACGGAAAACCGGAAGAGTAACTTCCATAAACCGAAAAACCGAATCCGCTTGGATGCTTATAAAAAATATTTCCTCTAAACGAATGTGGTTGATCCCATGCTGCAGGAAATGTCCTTGCTTCATCCGTTTGCATTTCAAATAAGAGCGATGTACTAACCAAGGTTTTGGAATAAGTGTAATTAAAAAATGCTGAAAAATTATCGGTAAAATGTTTCTTTAAAGAAATTTCAATACCTTTTACCGTTGCATAATCAATATTTCCGAGCTCCATAAATCTGTGACCGTCTTTAGTCTCATTGGTTTTTGTACCAATTAAATTACTACTTTTTCTGTAAAATGCTGTTATATCGGCGGAAAGTACGGGTGAAAGCATTGTTTGTAATCCGAATTCGTAATTAGTGGTTCTTTCTGGTTTTATTGTAGTTGAAGCTATGGGTGTATTTTCCAATTGAGGATTAGGGCGATATACTCCCTTTGTTGCTAGATAATAAGTACCTTGAAACACTTTAAAATAATTCGGATATTGATAATAATGACCATACCCGAAGCGTATAGCGGCTTTTTCCGCAACAGGGAAACTAATACCAAACCGTGGGGTTACGTAAAATTCTTTTTTCGCTTTCTCAAGCGGAGCATTCAAATCCGTCAAATCCGCCAAATTAAGTAATACGTCTCTTTTTGTATCTATGTAATCGAAACGTGCACCAAGATTAATAATCATACCCATTTCTTCAAATTCCATCTTTTCGTTAAAATATCCGCTAATACGCATGGGATTGTATTCGTAATTTTCCAAAACGCCGAAGCCATCGGGGTTTCTTCTGGCTAACTTGGTTGTCATTAATTCATAATTTGCACCAATTGATAAATTATGTATTTTGTTTATTTGCCAAACATAATCGAGTTGAACAGCTTTTCGTTGAAATTGCGTATCAAAATAAACCCAGTCTTCACCAGTAATGGAAAATTCGGCGGTTCCGGTTTGTGGCAAAACATCATATAATTTAGGGTCGTCGTATACTCTTGAACCAAAGTCTCTTTTATAATCTTGAATAGTTAAAACTATAAAACTCGACGGATTAAAAACGTAATTAACCTTCGCATAAAGTAAAGAGTTTTTAAGTTTTACACGGGGAGTTCCGTACGGGTTGTATTTGAAATAGTGATTATAAACCCCTCTGTTGGATTTCGAGAAAAAACCGCCCAATGATACTTTCAAAGAGCTAACCGGTTGCCAAATTAATTTACCTGTACTAAATTGAGTGTCGAGATATTGCATCGGGACTTTTTCCGGTTCACCGGATTTATCCCTTCCTTCGCTATTGACATAGTTAGGATATATGTAACCGTAAATATATCCGTCGGAAGAATAAGTTCTGTTTGCAAACATAATTCCCAATTTATCGTAGAACGGAAGAGCTGTGGAAAAGTAAACCTCGCCGCTATATGTATTGTGCGATTGACTGGGAATAATCCTATCCGTAAATCCTTTTAATCCGAATTTCGGTTTTAAATTAATTTGGCTGCCAAGCGAAATGTTAACCACACCCGACATAGCCTCACCGTACTTCGGTAAAAATGTGCCGGTGTAAGTTTCCATAGAATTTATTATTAATTCCGGTACTTCGTCAATGTAAAATCCACCCCAAAGCTGATCAACAACATTTACACCGTCGTACAAATATAACGTTTCGTTTTCCCGGCCGCCTCTGAAATGCAATCCGTCGGAAGGAATAGTAGCAAACTGCCCGAACGATGCCAATTCACTGATGGGACGAGTTAATACATTTTTAATTATTCCGGCTTGTTGAACCAACAAATCTTTAACATTCAGTTTGGGAACTCTTTCTATTTCCGCAGCCGAGCGAGTTTGTATTTTACTTGTTAAATCCTTTTGAATCGGTGGAATTTTATATTCGACTACCGTAACTTCACCCATTTGTACCGCTTCTTGCGATAACTTAAATTCAATTTTAGTCGTTAAATTCGAAATAACTTTTACACCTTTTATTATTTCGGTTTTATATCCCACCATTTGTGCTTTTACGTTATAATCACCGGGAGTAATATTCAAAATAATAAACGTTCCGTCATCTTTGGTTGCGGCGCCAGCAAGTAAATCCTCAATAATAATGTTACAGCCCGGTAAAGGTTCGCCCGTTTCCGCATCCGTAACTTTCCCAATTATCTTTCCCGTTTGAGCATGCATAAACCCATTTATTAAAAAAAACAAGCCAAGACTAAAGAGTAATCTTTTAATCATTTTGTTACCCTGTTTACTATATCATTATGTATTAATTTTAATAATTGTTTTTACTTATAGCTAAATATTTTAAACTTCCATTTAGTTTTACGGAAGTAATGTTTTTTAATGTTTTCGCTTCAATTATTTGTACGGTGGAATCATTCGGTGTTACAGCATATATTAATTCACTAGCCGCCGTTAAAGCAATTTTATCGATGTCTTTTTCCCATACCATAATTTCGGCAACGGAGAGATCGGATACATTAATTTTCAATATCCCTCCTACATTTTCTTTCCCTACTTTTTTAAAGAAGGCTTGATACAGAAAATCTTTACCTATATATCCATCGGTCACATAAGGATATCCCGTTTGGATAATTTGCACTATTTCGTCCGTCTCCGCATCCATTACAACTATTTTATCCGTTCTGTTCATCGGTAAGAAAATGTATTTTCCGTCTTCACTAATTTCAATATCAACAGCCTTGTTATCAACTAAAATGGAATCAAGAATGTAGTTCTCCGAAAAGTTTTGGGCGTTAACAACTTTAATTTCTTTTTTGGAACTGGAATAAAAATACAATTTATCCGTTAAGCTGCTGTAAACAACATCCTTCGGTTTAAAACCGTCATCAAATTTAACTGTTTCTATTGCAGTTAATGTAGAAAGATCAATTACAGTGAATGATTTATCGGAAGTGTTTGTCACATAAGCTTTATCATTGCTAAAACCAATATTTGTCGGCCCCAAACCAACATCAATAACTTTTGTAACTTCAAAATTTTCCGGGTCTATTACGGTTACGGTTCCGGTTGTAGCTTTTAAATTCACCATAAAAAGATATTTTCCCAACGGTGAAAACTCGATTGCAGCGGTCTGGTAGTCTTCGGTAGTAGCTTCGACAAAAAGGCTGTCCTTAAATTTGTTCAAAGAACCAATTCTATAAATGATTTGTTTATTAGCTTTGTCTCTTACAAAAACGTAAGGGAATCCGTTTTGAGAGTATTCTCCTTCCGTAAAGAACCATGCCGTAATGGGAATATTTTCTTCATTCGGCGATATCATTGACATTCCATTAATATTTCTAACCATCCCGCTCAAAGATATATTATAATACTCGGCAAAATTATAACTAACGGTTGGTGTAAAGACTACGATTGTATCGGATTCTTTAGCATAAGAAAATTTTCCGGGGATTTTTCCGTTAACGCTCTCCACAATAAAATTATCAGGGAAAGTGGATAAATCCATCACCCAATTAAATTTCATTTTAATTTGTTCGTTAGTCGGTACCACTAAATTCATACTATCCAGCTTATCAAACGAAACAAACGACGGGCGGGTATTCGGAACGGGCTCCGGAGGTAGTCTATCCGGTATGCAACCGTCAATGAATATTGCAAGAACAGATAAAAATATAATTAATTTAGGCACTTTATACATTGCAATACCTTTTGTATAATATTTGTTTTTACATAAAACATAATTAAAAAGGGCGCAAAGAAAACTTTACGCCCAATTTATATTTTATTTTAGCAACATCATTTTGTTTGTGACGGTAATCTTATCGGAGCTGATTTTATAAATGTAAACACCGCTCGTTAATTTATTGCCGTTATCGTCGGTACCGTCCCACAAAATATTCTTTTCTCCTGCTGTTAATTCTTCGCCGTTCAAAATGGTAGCAACTTTTCTACCGAGTAAATCATACACGGCAACGGTGATTTTTTGCTGTTCGGGAACAGTAAAATGAATATTGGTTGACGGGTTAAACGGATTAGGATAATTACTCACCAAACCAAAACCCTTTACTTTTCCTAAATCTTTTCGACTGTCTTTTATCGAAGTAACAACTGCTTTATCGGCCATTTTATGAACAGATGGACCATTAATAAAATTATAGTTCAGGCAATAATAAACTCCGTTTTCCGTGCCATCTGCTCCTTCCCAAATCGGATTTGGAAAATATTCTTCGTTATCCCAGTTTTCATCCCCTACAACATAAATCCACGGACGTATATCGGTACCTGCATTAATAAAAGCCCTTGCCACCGAAAGTTCAACAACATTATCCTCGTCGTTTTTAGCAAATGTAACAAACGCGCCAGGCACTTCGGCAAATTCTTCAAACGCACCCGCCCAATCGGCAACATACCTCCATAACGGAACTTGGTTGGCTGTGCTGTCCGGATGCAAAGCCGCGCTTAAGTCTATCATATAATCAACCGGTAAACGCCAGAAACCGCTATACCCTAAACCCGTGGTATCGCCCCAATTAACATCGAACATTATCTGAAAAGCAGATTCATTGGTATAATTGGTGTAAATTCCGCTAAAAGTAGCAGTAGGATCAATATCAATTCGCATGTAAAAATAAGTCGAATCACTGGTAACATAAATATCTTTCAGATCGAACTCCGGACCTGTCGGCATATCGCCCGTATCTTCTGCAATTTCATCAACATCGGCTGCGGGGATATTAGCCCAATCTAAAATATCACCGTCTATTTGAATTTCCGACATAATTTCTTGTCCGTGAGCCTGATATACGGAACCGCCGTACCAGAAATCATATTTCAACATATACTCACCGCCTTCCGTCGGTAACTGGTCGGCGCCGGTTTCCCACTGAAAATCGGCAACCGAATAAACCCATGGTCGGAATTCAGTTCCAAAGTTTACTTTCTCTCTTGGAATAGCAAATTCCACCGCATTTTTCTCATCATTGATTCCCAATAATAAAGTATCCAACAACACGAATTCTCCTTCCGCCCAAGTAGGGATTCTGTTTCCAGTATAAAGATAGAGTTCTGCAAATTGCATTTCACGGGAAGTATCGGCAACCAAATTAACGTAATAATTATAGGCATTATTCCACCAACCCCAATCGAATCCAGTTGTATCGCCTATTTCAGTATCCATATAAAATTCGAAAACCGGAGGATTTGAATAATTGTAAAAATTATCGAAATTCGCCGCATCATCAAGATCGATTCTTACATATACAAACGACGTATCGTGTGTAATGTACAAGTGTTTCAAATCAAAATCGGGATAGGATGGTAAATCACCTACCGTTTCCTCTATAGGCGCTTGATCCAACGGTTCAATTCCAGCCCAATCAAGCATGTTTCCGTCAATCTCGATTTGTGCAAAAGAGATTGAGAACGTTAACGATATTAACAAAAAGGTTAAAAAATATTTCATGAGTTAGCCTCCATGGTTGTTTTATGAGTAATCATTTAAATTCGTTTATTTCAGCATAATCAACTTTTGAATATAATTTTGACTTTTTGTTGACAGTTTAAAAAAGTACACACCACTACCAACTTCCTTGTTTTGTGCATCCTTGCCGTTCCATACCAAGCGATTATTTTTTAACTCGCCTTTGTTAAAAACTTTTATTTTTTTACCATTAATATTATAAATTGATGCGGTTGTAATTTCTTCGTTTAAATTCGGAATAATCAGATTAACAAATCCGTTAAACGGGTTCGGATAAACTTTTATTTTAAAATTATTTTTGTTTTCGTAGCCGTTTTTTTGTATAGAAGTTAAAGTTAAGGAATACTCATAGCTCATTTCGGTGTAATTATCCGGTGCATAATCGTCATTGGAATTATCATCATTATCGTTAACATTAAAAACAACGCCGATTGTTCTGTTGTCTGTTATATCCAGTTGAGCATAGCTTACCGATAATTCCATTCTGGAATTATCCGATTCGCCTAACGCGTAAACGGTTTCGCCGATATAGTTCCACTGCCATTCTCCCGCGGTTCCGGTATATTTCCATAGACTGGTGTTCTCAATCATAAAATCAAATCCGCCGTAACTGCCGCCGCTATGAAATCCCGTTGAGGTATCATTATCAACATCGATAAAGACATGATAAAAGTATTGTTGCAAAATATCTCCATCCATTTTATAGCTAAAGAATAATTCATTCCCGGCTGAAGTAACCCATACATCAGTAATATCCACATTTGGATTTAATGCGTCGCCGGAGTTTTCATCCAACGGCGGCAAATCCAATTTGTACGAATCTCTCCAATCGTCAAAGTTGCCGTCGATTATAATTCCGCTACCGCTATCGGGTAATTCTTCGGTGCCTGCAAATAACTCAAAGTAATTCGAACCGTTATAATTGTTACCGTATGCATTTTTACTTATTATAAGTGAATGTAAAAAGCTATTGTACCCCGTTGAATCTTCCCAAACGTTATTGTTTGCTAATCGTATTGCATAGTCCGCTCTATCATGCAAAGACTTGACAGTATCGGGAAGAAATAAGAATACTTCGTATTCGCCTTCCGGCATGGTGCTCTTTACTCCTCCCGATATACTAACATTCACTGTATCTCCTGAGAACCAAAGCCGGGGATCAACATCGGTTACCAATTTGTATTTTGCTTTGGTTGCTTTATTTCTGAGTATTATTTCCAAACCTCTGGGGTTATAAGGACTCGCAAAGCCTATATTATAAATATTGAAATCAATCAAAAATTCTCCACCGGGCTTAACGCTATCGACAATTGTTGCGTCCAACAACGAAAATCTATAACCAAGCTTTCTTTTTATTTCGTCCATGCAACCGGAGTTAATCCATCCCTGAAGAACATCGGGATGATAATCTTTGTTCAGAATTGACCAGTGCATTCTATTTAAATCCGTCAATGCATTTGCGCAACCGGAATATTCGCTAGGGCTGCAAGTCTCGCCGCCTTGGGGAACAAAGCGGTTATCGAGGTTCAAGTAATTTTTATCTCCTTCGATATCGTCATCCAAATATGTTCCATAATCCGTTGCGCTTGCCAAAAAGCAATCGTTATGCGCACCTGTTCTTGATTTTTTTGATCCGTTAAAAGCTTCCGTCAAAGAAATCGGATTGGAATCATTGAAAATTTTACGTTTATAATCCGGGGTTCGAACCACTACGCATCGTTCTTGGGGTAATGCATCGAGAAGGGCAAATAATACAGTTCGTCTATCATTTGTATTATTTAAGTTATGAGTCGAATAATACCATTCTCCCCAAGCGCCAATAAATCCCGCTTCAAGATATGCAATAACATCGTAATGACTTTCCAAAATAGGTTTTAATTGATTAATATGTATTAAAATAGTATCAAGTGCGGCATCTTCACCATTGATATTATCCGTATACGAAAATCTCATTACTAATTTAACACCACCGTTACGTGCATTTATTAAATCATTCTCAACCGTTGTTAAGAAGCTTACGGAAAGTTCGGTATCTCTGAATTGAGGTATTGTATAAATACGATGAATCACACTTATGTTTTGCGATTTTACATTATTTATAAAACTTTGTGTAATCGGTGAATAAGTATCCGCGGAAAATCCTCTTTCGGGATTACGGAAAATTGCATTTGTAGGCGAGTATTGAATTGTTGTCTTTTGTTGAGAATACAACAAAATCGAGTTAATAACTATCATTAATATAATTAAAGGTATATTCATTTTATTTCAGATAAATAATTTTTTTGTATTTTGTTTTTCGATCGACTTTTAACGATACAAAGTAAACCCCGCTTGGTACAGATTGACCGTTTAAGGATTTCCCTTTCCAAAAAAAAACATACTTTTTTTTACTAACCGTCCCATCAAATAATTTTGCTACCACTTCACCGTTTAAGTTATAAATTTTAAGCGACGCTTTTTTGCCCAAAAAATTTTGAGCCATAGAAAACCCAATATTTACCGAAGGATTGAAAGGATTTGGAAAGGGGTTGTACAACTCAAATTCTTTGGGAACAGACAAATTATTTTCACCGATTCCTGTCGGGGCTCCGTACTCAACAGCTCCAATATCTATGGAAGCTCCCGCCACTCTTTCGGCACCGAAATAATCGTGCATTCCCACAATACTCGAATCCAAATTCTCCCCGCTATCAATTGCCGGTGAATTCTCAGACAAAGCCGGGTTGTTATTTCCCACGTCCACAAGCATCGGGTTTCCTATTATCGAATTTGTATCGTTTCCCGAATTGTTTTTATACGCAGTAAAGTCATTAAACTGAGAACCTTTCCAAACCCAAACTTTATTTCCTTCCGAATAAAAAAGATTGTGATCAATATGAAAATCCGCGCCCGTGGAATTGTAATAATCGATCAACGGAACATTTGATTGGGAATAAATAATATTATTTTTAATCGTATTGTTCGAGCAATAATATTGTATATAAATTTCTCCGCCCCAATCAAAATCAGTATGTCTGTTTTTGTACAAAGTATTATTAACAATTATGCAATCGTATGTTTGTCCGCGTTGAGAATTGTATCCTCCAATCGCAATGCCGATAGCATGATTATTTCTAATCAAATTATTTCTTAGGATAATTCCACTTGTAAATCCGTTGGAATGTTCGCTGGCAAGTTCAACACCAATATTGCAGTTGTAAACAAGATTTTTTTCAATAATAATATCTTTACCACCGTCAACGTAAATACCGTCGGCACTTCCATCGCCTTCGTAGGAAGGATTAGTTCTGCTATCAATATTATAGGCAATATTTCCCGTAACCAATCCGTTCCTTGCTTGATCTAAATTCGGATCCGAGCAAGTTCCTTCGAAACCAATAAAATCAAACGCTATGTTGTTATTATCATGCACAATATTATTTGCAACTATAAAATTCTCCACATTGCCATTAAGGACAACCGATTCACTCCACGCTAATTTACAATGATGAACTTCATTTCCTTCAATTAGAATATTGTTGATGGAAACAGAAGGGCTTGTACCGTAAACCGCAATACCGTGTGCACCGCCATCTTTATGGTTGTGTTCAATATGATGTATATCGTTATTCTTAATTTCTATATGGTGCGAGTTGCCTCTGACCCAAATGCCGGCCGGAAACTTGTCGGTATTGGATGTTATCATATTCCGGATTTCAAAACCTTCAATACGTATGTAACTTTTGTTTATTATTTTAACAATCCCAACTATCCAATCCGTACCGGTCGATATGCCCGTTGCATCTATAACTGGTTTTTCTCCGGGATATGCCATTAATGTAATATAACCGTCGTTTTCATTTCCACTTCTAATAAACCTCACTAACTCGTAATAAGGTTGATTTTTCTGATGAACTAAAATTGTATCGCCCGCATGTGCGGCACTTACGGCATCTTTTATTTTATCGTAGTCGTACCCGCTTTCGCCGACCGTTATAATGCCCGCATAATTCACAATGTTTACAAAAGCAATAAATGTTATTATTTTCAGCAACGTTCTCATATTAGTTGGGTTTCCTTTACTAAACTGATTTTAGATTTTGCCAGCTCTTTTACTTGTTCTATTGCGCCGGGGAAAATTTTACGTAAATCAATTTCATCGTTCAGTGAAACGGATTTGCGAATCGAGCGCATAAATACATTTTTAAATTCCGTCGCAACATTAATTTTATTTATTCCAAACGAAACCGCTTTTCTTATATCATTATCCGGAATTCCCGACGAACCGTGCAACACAAGAATTGTTTCCGGTATTGCTTTTCTGATTTCCACCAGTCGTTCAAAATTTAATTTCGGCTTTTCTCTGTAAAAACCATGGGCGGTTCCAACCGCAATTGCAAGAGCATCAACACCCGTGGCTTCTATAAAAAGTTTTGCCTCTCGGCTTTTCGTATAACCATCTTCCATACTTTGTTTTTGACCGAGTTTAGGAATATATCCTAATTCCGCTTCAACGGGAACATTATATTTTTTTGCCAGTTCAACAACACCAACCGTAAGCTCAATATTTTTTTCAAAAGCTAATTCGCTTCCATCAATCATCACCGAATCGAACCCGGCATCCAAACATTTTTCAACTAATTCAATTGAATTTCCATGATCCAAGTGCAGCCAACCAACAACGCCATAATCTTCTAATGCCGATTTTGCCAAACCAACAGCCGTTCGCAATCCTATGTAATCGATGGAACCTTGAGATAACTGAAGAATAATTTGGGAATCCGTTTCAGCAGCCGCCAGCAATAAGCCTTTCAAGGTTTCAAGATTATAAAAATTTGCCGCGATAATTGCCGAGTTGTTTTTTAACAGCTCTTTATATTTAATTTTTAGATTCATAAGTCTCTTCTTCATATCCGAATTTTTCTTTTGCCGTTTTCATTACGCTCTCGTAATTCTTAAAAGCATTAGTCCCTCCGGCTGCCGTTGTATTAATCGCTCCCATCAAATTTCCGAAAGTCTGACAATTCCTAATTCCTTCTCCTTGAATGAATTTATATATAAAACCGGCATCGAAACTATCCCCCGCTCCAATTGCATCGATAACTTTTTCATTTAAAAAAGCGGGTATTTTTGTGATTTTGTTTTCTTGATAAGAAACAGAACCTTTGTTGCCTAATTTTACAACTATTGTTTTTCCAAAATCTTTAAGCGATTCTAATGCATCGTCAATATTTTGTTTTCCCGTTAAATATTTTATCTCCTCCTCGTTCGGCAAAAACACATCGACGTACGGCAACAGGCTTTCCAAATCCAAATTCCATTTTTCTTCCGGATCCCATTGCGGATCCAATGAAGTCGTCAAACCGTTTTGTTTTGCCAACCGGAAAATTTCCGTTATATTCTTTTTAATTTCCGGTTGTAAAAACACCGAAGAAACATGTAAATGTTTGGCCACCCGAAAATGTTCCGTTTTAATATCGCTTAGATTTAAATGCTCCATTGCTCCGGGATGGGTTACCATTGCTCTGTTTTCATTAAAGTTTAGTACAATCGTGGCGCCTGTTTTTAATTTACTGTCAATTTCTATAAAACCGGTAAACACATTCTTATCGTTTAAACTTTCGAGAACCAACTTTCCGAAGACATCTTTCCCAATCTTTCCGATAAACCCTACCTTTGCGCCGAGCGAGCTTAAATTACTTGCAAATATTGCGGATGAACTGCCAAGCACCAAATCCATTTTACCGGCTAACTTTTCCTTACCGATTTCAGGAAAAGATTCAAGTCCGTTTAATATTAAATCAACATTTAACTCGCCGATTACAATCACATCATATTGTTTATTTTTGTTCACCTCAATTTTCTCCCAAAACCTCTTGGGGTTCTTCATCTTCTTCTATTGCCAAAAGAAATGTAGCGATTATTGCCAGCACAATACCGGTAATAGTAATAGAATGAGGGAAAACCCTATAGAGAATTAATGAAATTACAACCGTTATAATAGGGGCAACGGCGTTAACCAAAGGGCTTACAACAATTGCTTTGCCGTATCTAAAAGCGAAAACCAATGTTAAAGCACCGATTGAATTCAATAATTGGATTGCGAAAGTAAGATATGGTCCGTTCCAACCCCAGTTAATATTTTGATTGAAGTCGGTCATCAATAAAGCAAACGGAATTAATAAAATTCCGGTAATCGTCATGTAGAAAAAAATACTTTCGGCTTTCATAGTTTCATTTGCAAATTTCATAACAAAAGCTTGAAATCCCCACGCCAAGAAAACAATAAGCGCTAAAATAACCCATAAAATTCCACTTGAATTCGCATCATTACCGGAAGAATACGATAATAACGGAATAGCCACTAACGCCAGAATAATTCCAACCCAACTTCTGAAATTTGCTTTTTCTTTTAAAAAGATTAACGATAACAATATTGTAATTACCGGGGAAAGCGAAATGAAAGGGAACACTAAATAAGCCGGACCCGTTCTCAATGCTTGGAACAATACCACTTGTCCGCCGGCACCCGTAAAACCAATGATTAAACCTAAAATTATTGATTTTTTATCTTTTTCTATTTCAAAATTTATTTTTTTAAGAACCACGTAGGCGGGAACCAACATTGTAATCGCCCAAACGCAGTAACCAAGGGTTGCCGGGAAACCCGATTTTTCGGGAATTTCTATGATTGCGCCCCAAAGCCCCCAGAAAAATGTTGTAATTAATGCATAAACCAGCCAATGTTTACTTTTCAAGATTATCCTCCCGTTGCAACATGATAAACCGAAAGAACTTCAAATATTTTACTATTTATTAAATCCACCGGATTTTTAGTGATTTTCTCGCTTCTTAACTCAGCATATTGATTCGGTAAAAATTGACTTATCAGCGTGTCGGGGATTTCAACGGAATTAAGGTTATTCAACAGTTTTTGAACGGATTTTTGTACCGTTGAATTCGACCAATAATATCTAATTCTATCGCTGTAACTAAAATGTTTTGCTATTTCAATTTCGTCTTCATTTCCTTTGTAATGTTCTTTCCAATAACGAGGATTAGCACTCATCTCCTTATCTAAAGTACTTATTAAATCGGATAATACAAAATCTTTCCTGTATTTCAACAATTCGGTTTCAATAAACGATAATGCAAACAAAGCTTCGCGCAAAGCAAAAGTAAGCCACGGTCCTACTTTCAATATTACGAAATGGTCTTCCACCATTTTTCGTAAATCTTCGGGTTTCTGATAATCCGTTGAATGTGCTTCGAAAAATATATTTTCATATTGTTCTATTTTGGATATTAATTCTCTGTTTCTTTCTCGAGAATATTGCAATATTTTAGTATCCGAAAATTCCACACCAGGTTGAACGACAACCGCAACAACTCTATTCCACGCATCTTCCAAACCTTTTGAATAAAAAGCTTTCTTAGTCAGTTCGATTGTTTGTTCCAATCCCTCGGCAGTAGTTGTTTCAATAATTTCTTCATTATCAAAAGCACCGCCCGGAACCGGGACATCGGTACCGATAATATAAACCGGCTTTTGTTCGGAGCTATAATTCATTTCCGCAATTTCGCATAGTTCCGCAGCCCTTAGAGTCGCAACTTCCGGGGGTAATTTCCCGTTTATCGGTTCATCCCCATCCAAAATAAAACTGGTATCCAAATGAAATTTTTCGTAACCGGCATTAGCATAAGCTTTGATTTGTTCTTTTGCATTAAGCATAGCAACATTAGCATCTAATTTTTTCCATACGTTCGGACCTAAATGATCGCCTCCCAAAACAATTTCATTTGTAGGAAAATCAACTTCGGTTGCAATTGAAAAAACATAATTTTTAAACATCTCGGGTGTCATCCCCGTATATCCACCGAATTGGTCCACTTGGTTAGAAGTAGATTCGATTAAAAGACTATATTTTCTTTCTTTTGCGTGTATCATCGCTGCTCTTATAACAAATTCATTGGCGGAACAAATCGAAGTTATTCCAACTTTTTCTCCTGTTTGAAGTCTTTTTATTAAATTCCGAAATAGCATAATCAAACTTTATCGTAATCGTATAACTTAACTCCTTGTACCACTCTTGTAATTGCTCCGTCTTCGGATGGATTATCCGGTTTAAGACCCAGTGCAAGAGATTTATAAAATCCCAAAATCTGCGCCGGCAACACAGAGACAATCGTTAAAAATTCCTCCAATACGGTTTCGCCGTTCTCGCTAAATATAATTTCCAAATCCAAATCGATTTCATCTATTTTTTGTTCCATCACCCCTATTTGGTATCTGCCGTTTCTACTTGTGTTAACGGATTTAACCAGATCCAATTCGTATTTTTGCGAATACTTATTATTAGAAAATAAGTACACCAATAAAGTGTTTTGGTTAATCACAGCTTTCGGACCATGTCTAAAACCAAGGAAAGTATCGTGCTTGCAAATAACTTTACCGTCCGATAACTCTTGTAATTTTAAATGAGATTCACGGGCAATCCCTTCGAATAACCCCGAACCTAAAAAAACCGTTCTATCGAATTGAATATCGGAAATTTCTTTCAGACGATGTGAAAAATGATTTATTATTTTTTTGCCATATTCATAAATTCTTTCAACTTGAGGCAAAAGCATATCAAGTTCGTCGATTCTGCTAATTAACAAGCCACTTAATAACATAGCGGAAAAACTTCCAGTCATTGCCAAACTTTTATCGTTAGCTTCCGGCGGAAGAACAAATACAAAATCGTTTTCGTCGTAGTTTTCGGTTGCCAGTTTACCGGTTGCATTACAAGTTATTATAAAATTATAAATGTTATTGCAATAGCTTTTTGCTAAAGAAACGGCTTTGTAACTTTCCGGACTGTTACCGGAACGAGCAAAAGAAATTAATAATGTTGGAGTTTCTTTTAAAAAGTATAGCTCGGGGTGCGTTACTAAATTCGTGGTTGGTATTGCTCGAGTTGGAATTCCGGTAAGTTTTTGAAACGGACCTTCTAAAACTTCTCCGATAAAAGCCGATGTTCCGGCACCGGTTAAAATTATTTGAATATTTTTGTGTAAAAATACTGTTTTCAAATAATCCGATATTAATTTTTTCTCATCTTTTAATTTTTTCCACGTGTTGATCCATAATTCAGGTTGGCCGGCAATTTCAGTTGCCGTATGAATTCCGCCTTTTTGCTCTAAAATACTTGATTCAATACCCAAAAAATTGTCGGTCATTTTTTAACTCAAATTTTAAGAGGGAATTTCTAAATTAAATTACGAAATTTACGTTTCCTTGTCAAGACCTTTCGTTATCTTTCTATTCTTTTTCTATAAGGTTTCGTTTTATTGCTTTATGCCGTAAATAGTCGTTTTTCTATTTTTTTATTGTGCAAGGATTTTATTATTTTTAATATTAATCATTCATTAATAACTTTTTTCAAGATGAATTCATTTGAATATGGTGATTTAACAACCGAGAGAAGATCCCGCATTTTAGAATTGCTCGAAAAGGAAGGAAGGGTGTTCGTTAAAAACTTAAGCGATCTTTTCAATGTTAGTGAAGTTACAATTCGCAACGATTTGGATCTTCTTGAAAAGAAAAATTTACTGCTTCGGACACACGGCGGAGCCTTAAAAATAAAAAGAGTAGGAATCGACTATCATTTAAGCGTAAAATCGAAGAGGCATGCTGCCGAAAAAAGAGCGATCGGTAAAAAAGCGGCCGAACTAATAAACGACGGTGAAACAATCATTTTAGATTCCGGAACAACCACGGAAGAAATCGCAAAAAATTTGGGCAGATTTAACGATTTAACCGTTATCACTAATTCGCTAAACGTTGCCAGTCAACTTATAGAGTTTAAAAATATCAGAGTAATAATCCCGGGCGGTTATTTAAGAAGAAATTCACTCTCCTTAATAGGTTCAACGGCGGAAGAAAGTATTAAAAGATATTATTGCGACAAAGTTTTTATAGGTGTAGACGGGATTGATTCCCAACACGGAATTTCGACTCCGAACGTTGAAGAAGCACATTTAAACAACATAATGATTAATATCTCACGCGAGGTAATAGTTGTAACCGATTCCAGTAAATTCAAACAACGAAGTTTTGCCAAAATAGCTCCAATTAACAAAATAAACACGATAATCACGGATAAAAATATTCCAGAGGACGAAAAGACTAATATTGAGAATCTCGGAATTAAATTAATCTTAGTGTGAATCACATCACTTTTTTATATTCCGACTTGACAAAGTAAAAAATTTACCTTATCTTTGTGAGTGAGCATTCACTAACTTTTGAAATACGAGTAACAAAATGAATTTTACACCGAGACAAGAACAAATAATTAAAGTTGCTATCGAGTTGATTGCCGAGAAAGGGATTCAAGATTTAACTATAAAAAATCTTTCCGGTAGAATAGGCATTGCCGAGTCTGCAATCTACCGGCATTTTAAAAGTAAACAAGATATTTTGCTCGGTATTCTTGCACTGTTCGACGAAGATAAAAAAATGTTTATGGAAAGAATCAAAGAATCGGGCAAACCCCCGTTGGAACAGTTAAAATTACTTTTCCAACTTCGTTTTAAGTTTTTTAACGAAAACCCGGCTATCGCTTCGGTAATTTTTTCCGAAGAAATTTTCCGGAACGATCCCAGACTTTCCCAAAAGGTTTTTAATATAATGAAAAACAATCAAAATATTGTTTTCGATATTATTAAAGCAGGACAAAAACAGAATCAAATTAGAAACGACGTAGATACACAAGAATTAGCGTTTATTATTATCGGCGCACTGAGATTAATAGTTACAAAATGGCGACTTTCAAATTTCGCATTCAATTTGGAAAAAGAGGGTCAAAAACTTTGGAACTCGGTATTGAAACTAATTAAATAATTTTTTTATAAAATCGTGAGTGAGCATTCACAAACTTTTAAATTAGGAGAACAAATGGAAAAATTCTTAAATAATATTCTGAAAAAACCCGCTCTGGTTCTGATAATAATTTTGCTTATTTCCGTCGCTTTTTTCATGGTAATGAAACAAAATTCGCGTATGGAAACAGACCTGGACAAATATATGCCGCAAGAACATCCGGCATTTGTTTACAGTAATCAAGCGGAGGAGTGGTTTAACATTAAAGACGGTATTATTATCGCTATTGAAAATCCAGATGGAATATACAATCCCCGCACACTTAAAAAAATTAAAGATTTAACGAAAAAACTTCAAAAAATGAAGGAAATAGAAAAAAACGATGTTACTTCTCTTTACACCGCCGATAATATCGTTGGTACCGAAGACGGTTTGGACGTAAAAGCCTTTTACAAAAGAATTCCCAAAACCAAGGAAAAACTAAATGCACTACGGGAAAAAGTAAGAAGCAATGAAATGGTTTTCGGCAGAATTGTTTCTGAAGATGAAACCGTTTCGGTAATCATCGCCAGGATTGACGATGATGTTTTTTCTCAAGACTTTTATAACAGAATAATTGAAGTGTCAAAGGAATTTGAGGGACCGGAAAAAATTCATGTTGCAGGTCGGCCCATAGTTGAAGGAACAATGGCATTGTTAGGACCGGCAGACATGAAAAGAATGGTACCCATTGTAATTCTTGTAATCATTATCGTGTTGTATTTGGTTATGCGAAGTGTTAAAAGCACTTTCTTCACTTTGCTCGTTGTTCTGTTCAGTACCATTTGGGCATTCGGATTAATGGCGGCTCTCGATATTCCGATATACGCCGTTTCCACAATGATTCCCGTAATGCTTATAGCAATCGGCGTTGCCGACGGAATTCATTTATATAGCCACCTCTTTCATTTCATTGAAGAAAATCCCAATGCCGACAAAAAAGAAGCCGTTAAAAACATGCTGCACGAAATGTGGAAACCGGTAGTAATGACTTCGGTAACAACCGCTGTCGGTTTTATATCGTTACTTACTTCGGAAGTTTATCCGATAAAATATTTTGGAATTTTTACGGCTTTTGGTGTTATGGCCGCAATGGTATTCTCGCTTGTTCTTATTCCGGCCGGAATACTTGCGTTCGGGCTACCACGACCAAAAAAGAAAATAAATATCGAAGGAGATGATGATGATTCGGAGAATTCTCCCCATTTCGCATATAAATTCGCCGACGGTGTTATTAAACATAAAAACTCGATTTATGTTGCCACCGTTTTAATTTCCGCAATTTCAATTTACGGTATAACTAAAGTATGGATAAATTCAAGCTTTCTCGAAAAATTCGAAAAAGACAGCGAGATTGTTCAAACGGATAAATTTATCAACGAACACTTCGGTGGAACGAGTACATTAAATGTAATTTTGGAAGGACCTAAAGAAGGCGAATTCAAAACTCCGGATATTCTGAAAACCGTTGCACAAATGCAAGACGAAGTAGTTGGAGAATTACCGGTTGTCGGCAATTCGTTCTCTCTTGCAGATTATTTAAAACGAATGAACAAGGTAATGCATGCCGACAGTGCGGAATACGAAACCATTCCGGATTCAAGGGATTTGATTGCCCAATATCTTCTTCTGTACGAAATGTCCGGAGATCCGGAAAACCTCTGGCAAGTTGTTACGGAAGATTATAAAAAAGCGAATATCACTTTTCAATTAAAAAGTGATAACTCAAAAGCCCTGAATAGCGCTATTGATATAATTGAACGATACCGTCCCGAATTTGAAAAAGCCGGTATCGAATTAAACTATGCGGGGTCGGGATACAAAGCGCTTGTGTTTACCGATTTGATTTTGGAAGGACAAATCAAAAGTTTGATAATGTCGTTGTTCATTATAATCATTTTGCTTTCTTTGATGTTCAAGAAAATAAGTATCGGTTTTATTGGTTCCGTACCGATTATCGTTACGGCATTAATCGGTTTCGGAATAATGGGCTTGTTGAACATACCTCTAAGCACTACAACGGCATTAATTTCAAGTATTGCAATAGGAATAGGAATCGACTATGCGGTGCATTTCATCGAACGATATAAAATTTACGCCAATGAAACAAAAGACAAAACAAAAACTACGCATTACACCATGAAACATACAGGTCGTGCAATTATATTCAATGCAATTATCGTAATTGCCGGATTTCTTGTGCTGTTATTCTCCGTTTTTCCACCAAACAGAACTCTCGGTGCAATGGTATCGCTTAACATGTTCACAAGCTTTTTGGGAACTATTACAATCATGTTGGTAATTCTGTACTATGCTAATATTTACTTTAAAAATAAAAAAGGAGAACAAAAATGAAACGACTAATTTTAATAACCGCTCTGTTATTATTAACGGCAATAGCAATTCCGGCACAACAAAACATAACCGGATTACAAATTATGGAAAACGTTTACAATCGGCCTACAGGCAATGATATGGAAGCTAATCTGACCATGATTCTGATCAGCTCCAGTGGTAACGAGAGAGTACGCGAAATCAAACAATACATAAAAGATTTCGGGGATGTGGAAAAGAAAATAATGTTCTTTATCAAACCCGCGGATGTAAGAAACACCTCGTTTATGAACTGGAGTTATGACGATCCGAATAAAGATGACGACCAATGGATTTATTTGCCTGCTCTTAAAAAAGTAAAAAGAATATCAAGCGATAGTAAGGGCGATTACTTTATGGGTTCCGATTTTACGTACGACGATTTGGGCGACAGAAAACCGAACGAAGACACACACAAAATTTTACGCGAAGAAAAACTTAACGGTGAAGATTGCTACGTTGTGGAAAGCATACCGAAAGACGAAGATTACATGTACTCAAGAACGGTCACTTGGATCATAAAAGATAAATGGATTGGACTTAAAAAAGAATTTTACGACGAAGACGGCGAATATTTGAAAACGTTAAACATCAAAAATTATAAGAAAATTAAAGATTATTGGATAATAACCGAAACCGAAATGGATAACGTTCAAAAAAATCACAAAACCATTATGAAACTTAGCGATGTTAAAATAGACATCGGTATCCCGGCTAATAAATTCACAGAAAGAATGATGAAAAGAGGGTTAAAATGAAAAATCTAAAATTTCATATTCTTGTTATTTTAATGTTTATCGGACTGGCAACTTCCGCAAATTATGCCCAAGATTTGTCGTTGACCGGTTACGCCAGAAACTATACCGGCCTGTTACTAAACGGTGATAATGACTTTTCAATAATCCAAAATACTTTTAACTTGAATATCGAACAAAGTAAAGATATTGTAGCGTATAAAGTAAATCCGTACATGTACCAATATACAAATCGTGATTTGGAAATCGGTTTGAGAGAAGCATATTTGGATATTTACCTTAATTCCATTGATATTCGAGTTGGTAAGCAACAAATAATTTGGGGAAAAGCCGACGGTGTTTTTATTACCGATATCGTCTCCCCGAAAGATCTACGCGAATTTTTATTACCCGATTTCGATGAAATCCGGATGGGAGTAAACGCAATTAAAGCCGATTATTACTTAGGTGATAACACATTCGAGCTGGTTTGGATTCCTACTTTTACTCCGACTTTATATCCCGATGCTTCTTCGATTTGGCAACTCAAACCGGACTTTCCGGTAAATCCGACTTTCGATTACTCGAAAGTAAATGTTGAACAATCTTTTAAAAACAGCGAAGTTTTCGGAAAGTTTTCTATGCTTACTTCCTTAATCGATTTGGAAATTATGGGAGCTTACGCATGGGACGACGATCCGACAATGCACGCATTTAAACAAATCGATCCGGCTACACATACACTAACCGGATTAAAAATAGTTCCAGAACACCACCGGTTGACAATCGGGGGCGGAAGTTTCAGTACCACCATCGGTCCTTTTGTTTTAAGAGGCGAAGGAGCATATTACAACGGTAAAGGTTTCAACACAACCGACCCGACCGTTCCGGACGGAGTGGTCGAAAAAGATTATTTGCATTATTTGTTAGGCACGGATTTTACGGTTTGGGATATTAATACAAGCGTCCAATTCATTCAACAAAGAATTTTGGATTATGACGATTTCATAAACGTCGACGAAGTGCAAAATATGGCAACGTTTCTGGCTGCAACGGATTATTTGAACGAAACTTTACACCTTAGATTTTTTATGTACTACGATTTTGAGAACGAAGCCTCGTTGATTCGTCCTACTATTACTTACGATGTTTCGGACGGTTTCACCGCCTTGCTCGGAGCCAATATTTTTACCGGTACGGAAGGAATGTTCGGACAGTTTAACGATAACGACATGATTTATACAAAAATAAAATACAGCTTCTAACCTATCTCCACATTCATATAGATGGGAAAAACCCAACCTCTTTAAGAGGTTGGGTTTTTGCTTTTTTCCATAAACGGTTTTAATAAATCTATCGGAACGGGGAATATTGTAGTTGAATTTTTTTCGGAAGCCACTTCGGTTAAAGTTTGTAAAAATCTTAATTGCAATGCAATCGGCTCATCGGCAATAACTTTAGCCGCTTCACTTAATTTCTGGCTGGCTTGGAATTCACCTTCGGCGTGAATAATTTTCGCACGGCGTTCCCTTTCCGCTTCAGCTTGTTTTGCCATTGCTCTTTGCATCTCCACAGGCAAATCGACATGTTTTATTTCCACATTCGATACTTTTATTCCCCACGGTTCGGTTTGATGATCGATAATCTTTTGCAATTGGGCGTTCAACTTTTCCCTTTCGGCCAGAATCTCATCTAACATCGATTGCCCCAAAACGCTCCGCAACGTGGTTTGCGATAATTGCGAAGTTGCTTCCAAATACCGTTCCACTTCAACAACGGCTTTATCGGCATAAACCACTCTGAAATAAACAACGGCATTTACCTTCAGAGAAACATTATCTTTTGTAATTACATCTTGCGTCGGAACATCAAGAACTACGGTGCGTAAACTTACACGCACCATTCTATCCACAATCGGGATTAACAAAATTAAACCCGGACCTTTTGCACCTATTAATCTTCCCAATCTGAAAACCACACCCCGTTCGTATTCACGCAAAATTCTAATGGCATTTGCTAAAATCAATACAACAAACAAAACTATTACGCCAATGTACGTTGGTACCGGTGCCATAACTTCCTCCATTTATTATTTTACTTTTTTCACTTTCAACACAAGGTGGGAAACTCCGGTAACTACAACTTTTTCATTTTTCTCTATTTCCCCTTCCACGCTTTCCGCTTGCCATATTTCACCGTGAATCTTTATTTGTCCGGACGGATTTAACTCCGTAATACTTATACCTTCCTCATTAATTAATCCTTCAACACCCGTTGTGGGTTTTAACCTTTGCGCTTTAATCCCGAAACCGATTGCAAACAAGAAAAACAACAGTGTAAGTCCGGTTACAAGTATAATCACCTCCCAGGAAATAGATACGGCTTCCAACGCCGATTCAACATCAATCAACATAATGGAACCCAAAACAAGTGATATCGTGCCCCCGATGCTAAGCAATCCGTGGCTTACAATTTTAACTTCGAGAATAAACAGAATAATTCCGAAAATAATTAACGCCAAACCGGCATAATTAACGGGAAGAGTATTAAGCGAATAGAATGCCAAAATTAAACTTATCACTCCTATTACTCCCGGAAAAATCGCACCGGGATTGTAAAGTTCGAAAAGCAAACCGTATATTCCCAACATAAAAAGAATGTACGCAATATTCGGGTCGCTGATTACATTCAATATTTTTTGCTTAATTGTCATTTCGTAAAATTCGGTTTTAGCTTCCGCCGTCTCCAGCTTTACGGTTTTGTTCGTAAGTTCAATTTCTTTTTCGTCTATGGATTTCAAAAGTTCTCTAATGTTCGATGCAACCAAATCGATTATATTATTTTTCAAGGCTTCCGTTTCCGTAATGGATAAACTATGCCTTACCGCATCTTCCGCCCATTTAACGTTTCTGTTTCTTTTTTCACTAATGGTACGTATAAAAGCCGCCGCATCGTTAGTCGCTTTTTCCATCATTACCGAATCTTGTTGGCCTTGAAGCGTTACCGGATGAGCAGCTCCAATGTTTGTCCCCGGTGCCATTGCGGCAATGTGTCCGGAAAGCGTAATAAATACTCCGGCGGAAGCAGCTTGGGAACCCGAAGGATAGACATAAACAACAACCGGTACCGGAGAAAGTAAAATGTTTTTAACTATTTCGCGAGTCGATTTCAGCAATCCGCCCGGGGTGTTCAATTCGATTATTAAACATTCCGCACCAATTTCTTCAGCCCGCTTAATACCGCTTTCAATATAATCGGATGAAGCCGGATTGATCGTACCGTCGATGCCTATTACCAAAACCGTTTTTTCTTGTGCAGCCGGGAATGAATTGAATAGCAGAAGGCATGCAAAGATTAATTTTATTCCTCGCATGACATTTCCGATATGATTATCTTTTTATTTAAAATATGGAAAATTAATATGATTAGCAACAACGAGTTAAACTATAATAAATTATCCGATACGTACGATAAAAGATACGAATACAACAAACATACTAATATTATCAAGGCAATAAACAGGTTAATTGAAAGTTTCGATTACAAATCCGTGCTTGAAATCGGTAGCGGGACTTGTTATTGGCTTAAAAATATTAACAACGAATTAATTTCCAAAACCGGATTGGATATTTCAATTAACATGTTGAAAAAGTCGGATTATAAAAATAATAAAATCCTTGTTGTGAACGGAGACGCGCGGTTCTTACCCTTCAAACAACATACGTTTGATTTTTTATTTTGTGTAAACGTTCTACACCAAATTGATAATAAAAGAAAAACTATCGAAGAAGCGTTCAGAGTCTTGAAAAATAAGGGTATGCTAGCCGTTTATACTTTTGATCCCAGAACGGAGGGCGATAAATGGTATTTGTACGATTATTTTGAAGGGATTCGGGAATTCGATTTGAACCGTTTTGCACCAATTAATCAAATAACAAAACTTTTATATTCGGCGGGGTTCAGAGATGTTCGTGTAAATACAACAGAAATTGTTTCGGATAATAAAACCGGCGAGAATGTTCTTCGGGATCCATTTCTTCAAAAACACGGTTCTTCGCAAACAGCAATTTTAAGCGAAAGTGATTACCGTAAAGGAATTGAAAAAATAAAAAGTAAAATAAAAAAGGATATGTTAAACGGAATACAATCCGTTTTTCCCGTAAGGCTTACACAATTTGAAATTAGCGGAATGAAGATTTAAGAAACTTTCCGCTCGGTATTGGCTTTTACTTCCTCTTTCCAAACAGGTAATGTAAAAATGAATTCACTGCCTTTTCCCTCTTCGGTTTCAACCCAAATTTCACCGCCGTTCTTTTCAACAAATTCTTTGGATAAAATTAATCCCAAACCTGTTCCCTTTTCTTGTTCCGTTCCTTTTGTTGTTACATGTTGATCGATTTTGAACAATTTGTTTTTTATTTCTTCTTTCATTCCAACACCGTCATCCTTCACAGAAACATAAAGCATATCGTCCTTCTCCATAACTTTTATTCTTACCTCGCCACCGGCTTTAGTAAATTTAATAGCGTTGGAAAGCAAATTGCGAATTACGGCATCTACCATGAATTTGTCGGCAAAAACCGTAATTTCATCGGTCACCTCGTTTATTAACTTTACTTTTTTCTTGGTCGCATTAACTTGGAAAAGTGCAATAATCGTATCGATTAACGACGTTAAACTAAATTGCGAAGGTGTATATTG
Organism: uncultured Melioribacteraceae bacterium; assembly: GCA_964553325.1. Taxonomy (GTDB): domain Bacteria; phylum Bacteroidota; class Ignavibacteria; order Ignavibacteriales; family Melioribacteraceae; genus BMS3ABIN04. The sequence goes on from CAZKKI010000049.1 coordinate 43,615, forward strand.
TATTTTACCGGATTGAATTCTCGACCACTGCAACAAATTTTCCAGCAAGTTGAAAATATTTTTAGCCGATTTGTAAATGTTCGTTGAAAATTCTTTTATTTCTTCCTTGCTTAGCTCGTCCAAATCCTCAACCAAGTATTCCGCAAATCCAAGAAGCGATGTAAACGGGCTCTTCAAATCATGCGAGATAATGGAGAAAAATTTGTCTTTATTCGCATTCAACTCTTTTAGTTGCTGTTCCGATTCCATTAGCTTCTGATTTAGTTCAATCATTTGTTGGGCATTTTCCTCAATTAAGTCCCGGTTTATTTGCAGTTCTTCAACAAACCGCTCAATTTCCGCTTCGTATTCTTTTCGTTCTTTAATATCGTGAAAAGCCGTTACGGTACCTATTATTTCACCGTTTCTAACAATCGGAGAAGTTACATACGAAACCGGTAACAAATCACCGTCTTTCTGTTTGAAATAGTCTTCCCTTATTCTGTAAATCTCGCCGGTTACCAACGCCCGGGTTATGGGACAATCGTGCGGTTCGTTTTCCGTTTCGTGCATAACGTGTACAAGACTATGCAACGTCCGTCCTTCCAAATCTTTTGCATCCCAACCCAATAAGTTTGTAAACTCGGGATTTATAAAATCGACATATCCGTTTTTATCCAGAACAAATATACCTTCTCCCAAAACCGATGTAATTTCTTTCAGCTTGGTTTCGCTTTCCATCAATTGGTTTGCAATTATCTTGCGTTCGTTAATATCAAGCGTAGCTCCGATAAATCCGATAAATTCACCGTTGGAAAGAAACCTCGGAATTCCTTGATCGAAAACCCACTTGTATTCCCCTTCGCCGGTTTTCAACCTATATTCCACGTTAAACTTTGTTTTTTCCGCATATGCGTTTTTCAATACACTGTTGTAATAATCTATATCGTCAAGGTGTATTCTGTCTTCCGGAATAGTTTCAAGTTCACTTTCAAGACTTCTGTTTCTGAACTCAAGCCAGGCTTTATTAAAGTAGGTGCTTTGTGAATTCCGGTCTGTCATCCAAATCATAAACGGCAAATGGTCTGCAAGATAGAAAAATCTGTCCTCCAATTCTTTCAACATGGTTTGAGTATTTTTCTTCAAACTGATATCGCTGATTGTACCGACAACATAATTTGCTTTATTGTTCTCGTGTTCCAACACTTTCGCAGCAAAGCTAACCCACACCCAATTTCCGGTTTTTGTTAAAATGCGAAATTCACAGTCAAACTGTTCATTTTTTCCGTCAATTATTCTTTGTAAAATTTCCGAAACTCTTGTTTTATCTTCGGGATGAACTTGCTTTTCGAGTGAAGCTCTTGTAGGTAAAAATTCATCTTTTTTATATTCTAGAATCTCAAAAAATCCTTTCGATACTTTTAATTTGTCCGTAAGCAAATCCCATTCCCAAAAACCCACACCGAAATTTTCGTGCATAAATTTCAGTTTATTGTTTTCCCATATAAATCTCTCATTTTCTTTTCGAAGGTTTTTAATTAATTCTTCATCCGTATTTACTTTTTGCTCAATCTCTACCGTTTTCTCTTTTTTGACTTTTATGGCTTCTTCAAGGTGTTTACGGTTTGTAACATCCATTACCGTAACGGTAGCACCTACAATTTTACCGTCTTCTTTTATCGGGTTAAAGAAAAAATCAAAACATAAAGTTTTGCCCTTTAATTGATATTCCCGATTCTTTTTAAATCTTTCGCCGCGTAATACTTTTTCCAAGTCCTTTTTCCATTCCTTGAAATCATCTTCCTCTTTCAAATCCAATAAACCAAGGATGTTAGTATTTTCATCGAATTCTGATTTAAAAAACAATCGGTGTAAATCTTTGAACGATTGGTTATATGCGATGGTGGAATAATTACTATTAATCGCCCAAACAGGATTAGGCGAATTCTCAAGGAATGATAAAAACGTTGATTCTAAGTTCGATGAATTTTGATATACTAAACCCATATGTCCCGTTTATATATAGTACTATTATTCAACTAACCATTGTACTATCGGATAAATACGGCAATTCTTTAATTCGAAAAATGAGGAAATGATTATATTTACAATTGGAAATTTTGCGAACCGGTGTTTATCATTTATTTCGGATTGTTAATGAAACGTTTACTTGTGTTAATTTTTTATTCCGCATTAATTTTACACGCATCCGGAAATCCTTCTCTCAAAGAATTAAAAATCGGCAGAATTACCGATACTTATAAACTCGACGGAAAACTCACGGAAAATTTTTGGAACTCAACCGATTCGATTACCACGTTAACAATGGTTGAACCGCAAGAAAACAAACCGGCATCCCGCAAAACGGTTGTACGAATTGTTGCCGATAAAAACAGAATACTTATCGGCGTTAAATGTTATGACGACCCCAACCAAATAATTGCTTACTCGAAAGCGCGGGATTCCCATATTTTTTCGGAAGATTATATAAGATTCGTTCTTGATCCGTTTCTTGACGGAAGAACAGGTTATATATTCGGAATTAATCCGTACGGCGCCCGTTACGACGCGCTTGTTTCGGGTAGGGGCGAAAGTGAAAATTCGAATTGGGACGGCGTTTGGGAAGCACAAACACAAATAGAAAACGACGGTTGGAGTGCCGAAATAGAAATTCCCGTTAAAACTTTAAGCTTCAACGAAAATTTAAAATCGTGGGGTTTTAACATCGAAAGGAAAATTCAACGGTTATTGGAAAAAGACAGATGGAGCGGAATTAACAGAAATTACAACGTACGCCAAACAATACACGCCGGCAGAATTACAAACCTCCCCCGCTTCGATTACGGTTTGGGCACAACCTTGTGGTTTTCCGCAATTAACAAAACCGGGAAAACATTCGGCTCCAAATTTCAAAACGACATAGACGCAAGCGGTGAAATATTGCAGAAAATAACTTCAGATATAAGCGCTACAATCACAATCAATACCGATTTTGCCGAAACGGAAGTTGATACAAGAAAAACCAACTTAACACGTTTCCCGCTGTTCTTTCCCGAAAAGAGGGCTTTCTTTTTGGAAGGTGCCGATATCTTCGATTTCGGTTTGGGATTAGGAAGAGACATAATTCCTTTCTTCAGCAGAAGAATCGGTCTGCACGAAGGTACGGAAGTTCCGTTAATTATAGGAGGGAAAATAAACGGCAAAGTCGGAAACACCAATTTCGGTGCATTGGTGAGTCGCACGGGTAAAGTCGATTCTTTAGTGCCCGAAACAACAATGGGTTCTGTAAGAATTAAAGAAAATATTTGGGGCGAATCAACCGTTGGAATGATTGGCACTTTCGGCGATCCGCAGGGCAGAACTAACAGTTGGTTACTCGGATTCGATTTCACTTATCAAAATTCAAATGTTTTTAAAGGAAATAATTTTCTGGTTGGTGTTTGGGGACTTTACAATAACCGTGAAGATTTAAATGGGAATAAAAGTGCTTACGGAATAAAGATCGATTATCCGAACGACTTATGGGATATTATGTTTGCTTTCAAGAAAATAGGCGATGCATTCGATCCCTCGATAGGTTACGTTCCGCGTAAAGGCGTAACCGTTTACAGAGTTGGAGTGGATTACACTCCGCGCCCCGATATTTCGTTCATTCGTCAATTCTTTTTTGAATCTTTTTTCAGCCTCGTAAGAACCGACCACGATTGGCAAAGTTACGGATTGTTTTTCGCACCGATTCACTTTTTGCTTGAAAGCGGGGACAGATTCGAATTTAACATACGTCCTCAAGGAGAAAATATCGAAGAGTCATTCGATATCAGCGAAAACGTAACAATTCCCGTTGGCAAATATAATTGGGTAAAATACAGATTAGAATTCGAATCGGCCAGCAAGCGAATTATAAGCGGACAAGCTACATGGTGGTTCGGCGGTTTTTATAACGGCCATCTTCATCAACTTGAATTTCAACTGAATTGGAGACCTTCGAATAACATAACCGTAGGATTAAATTTCGAAGATAACATCGGTTCACTACCTCAAGGCAATTTTACCAAACAAATTTTCAGAAGCAGGTTGGCTTTTAATTTTTCACCCGATTTACAATTGACAAATTACCTGCAATACGATAACGAAAGTAGAAAACTGGGAACAAATTTACGGTTGCGTTGGACGTACGACAAACTTGGCGATCTGTTTGTTGTTTACAACCACAATATCAACCATTTCATCAATAACCGCTGGCAATTCGAATCGAATGAATTTATTGTTAAATTGAGATACGGTCTCTGGTTTTAAAATATTTTCCCTCAAAATTGACCTTACATCTCATTTTTTATTCCATTATATTACTTAATTGAAAAATACCGTTGGAATTATGTTTTATAAATATAAACCGTTTTTAATTTTGTTTTTACTTGCTTCTCAATTAGTCGTATCTTGCCAAACTAACACTAACGAAAATAAAAATATGAAAAACCACAAATACACAAACAAATTGATAAACGAAAAAAGTCCTTACTTGCAACAGCATGCGCATAATCCGGTTAATTGGTATCCGTGGGGCGACGAAGCATTTGAAAAAGCCCGTAAAGAGAACAAGCCGATTTTCTTATCAATCGGATATTCGACTTGCCATTGGTGTCACGTTATGGAACATGAATCGTTTGAAGATACAACAGTTGCAAGATTAATGAACGAAG
>CAZKKI010000050.1:0-57558 GCA_964553325.1 uncultured Melioribacteraceae bacterium
CAGATTTTTGTATTCATTGATTGCTTTTCTGCCTTTTTTTACTTTAGCTTTGTCAACTATTTCTATTTTACAGACCGGTACAGTTTTTTCGGATTTCATATTCAAATATAATTACATTTGAACATTTGCGCAAGTGTTTATTTATTAATCATAAAATATATTTTATTCTCACTTTGTGATCAATTTATCTTCCTCACCAATTTTAACAGAATTGAAATAATTTTCTATGTAATTAAACAACGAGTTGATTTTAAGCCAAAGAATCCATAAAATTTGTTTACAATTATTAAATAACTAAAAACGGAGGCAGTTTGAAAACTTTAAAATATATTTTCCTTTCATTCGCAATAATTTTATTAAGATTTTCTTGTTCGGGCAATGATCAAAAAAACGCGGAACAAACCACCGACCAAATGAAAACCCAAATGCAAGAACATGTATCTAAAAATAAAAATGTTACATCCGAATTAATAAGGAAAGGTGAAATTGATGTCGTGAGTATTGACAAGAACGGAGACGGTAAAGTTTATGAATGTCCAATGGACTGGAATGTCATTTCCGATACAAACGGCGATTGCCCTGTATGCGGAATGCATTTGAAAGAATTTACTCTTGCGGAAACCAAAGCTAACTTGAAAAAGTACGGTTATAAAGTAAAATCCAATTAGAATTCCCATTTTACAATTTTTTTGCCTTGTTTTAAGAAGCAATAATCACTATCTTTTTAAGACAATGTATCTTATTTTATAAAACTAAAAGGAGTTAATATGCGGCTTTTAATAAATAAAAAATTCTTCATGTTTGTTTTTATGTTATTTTCCACAACAGCTTTTATTGCACAAGAAATACCGAAAGACGAAAAACTTGCAAAGAAAATTACTGTTTCGGAAAAACAAAGTTGTAATTCCGCAAAAGCAATTTCAACCGGTAATAAAGAATGTAATTATGATAAATCGAAATGTGATTCGTTCAAAAAATCTAATGATAAAAAACTATCAAAATCCGATTGCTCAAAAGTAAGATGCGATAACAAAAAAGAGAATATTTCCGGCACAGAATCTCAAGTAAAGATTATTGAAGCGGTAAACAAGAAACACAAATGCGTTGCCGAATGCGATGGAAAATGCGAAGACAAAAGTTAGCCGGTATTAGATTAAAACTAAATTCAAAGCCCCTCGAAAGGGGCTTTATTTATTAGTGTGTAACAACCTTATCAAGTTTCTTAGCATTAGCAATCCAACTTTGAACTCTTTTTACCGTAGGCAATGCTCTTACCAACCTTTTCTTTCCGGCGGAATTAACTTCAGCCATTTTCTTAACCAAATTTTCAGCATTTCTGTTTCGAAGTTCGGCTACGGTATCAACACCGGCTTTGTGAAGTAACTCGGAATATTCGCTACCGATTCCTTTAACTCTGTAAAGGTCTGCCATGTTAACCCAAGTAAGGATTGTTTTAGCGTCGATGCCGGTAACTTTAGCAATTTCTTCACGACCTTTTTTGGAGGCGCCTTTCTTTAAAAGCGCACCTACGCTTCTAATTCCGGCTTTAGCTAGCTTTTTCGCATTAACGGCTCCGATTCCTTCGATGTCTGAGATTTTAATTGATGCCATTGGATACTCCTTTATTGTTTTGTGTTGTGGTTGTTTAATTTTTATTATTTTAACACTTTAGATAACAAACCCATGACTTCGTCACCAGCTTTATCCTTTACAAAATTAAGGATAATTGGTATAAAATTTCCAATCATATTTTCATCTAAATTTAATTTTGAAAATCCGCTTGCAAGACTGGCCAAATCGCCCAATTTATCGGCTCCGAAAGCAGAAGCGATTCCGCCTATTGCTCCCATTAATCCGCCACCGCTCTCTTCCGGCGCTTTACCCATAAGGTTTGAAACATCCGGAACGGCGTCTGCAATTTTAGAAAAATCGCCATCGCCCAATTTTTCCTTTGCCATTTTAAATAGCAATCCTGCGCCGCCAGCTGCTTGATCTTCATTTATACCAAGTTGAGAAGTCAGCATTTTTACTAAATCCATTTTACCTCCCGAATTAAAAAACTTTTATATTGTTAAAAACGGCTTAAAAATAATAAAATAAGATTAAGTATCAAATTTTAGAGCACTGGTACAAGTGTAGTAATTCCATTTATTGAATGTCATAATATTTGTTACCAAGTTGGAAGGATATAAAAAAGCCCCGCATTGCGGGGCTCATACTTTGAAAGGAAATTAAAATGTATAACTTATTGTTCTGGTTAAACCTGTGCTTACAATTCTAATTGTTACATTATCGTGCACCCCTTCGGCTCCGCCGGGGATATAAAATGTTGCCAGTCCTTCTTCATCAGTAGCTACAGTTGATTCATTTGAATAACCGTCGGTTCCGGTTATACTAAAATAAATATCTACTCCCGCAACTCGCGGATTTACTCTGGCATAAACGGTCACACCTTCATTAGGTCCGGGATCGGCAGGCGACGCCCAAACGGAAAGAGCATATTCTCCTTTATTATGCTCGCCTTCCGGATCAGTTGAAACAACTATTACGGTACCAATTCCACTGTCGATATAAATTTCAACTTTGTCCGAGTTTCCTTCATCGTCGAATGTTGTAAAAATCCAATCTCCTTCGTCCACCAAAATATCGATAACATCTTCCAAATCGGCATCATCGTCTTTCGGATCAACGCTGATAACAACAGAGGGTCCGTTTCCGTCATCATTTTTCTTTTCCGCAATTGCTATATCCGCTTTGCTGCCTTTATTATCCGAATCAAGTAGTTTGCCCAAACCCATATCCATGGCTTTTTTTATTAATTCTCCCGGGTCATCGGAACCAAACGCATAATCCGATATAAATTTGATTGCTGTTCCGGTACCTTCGCTTAATTTTCCCGCATCCACGGCACCATCAATATCCACAAATTCTCCCAATTTATTTGCCACTGCGGATTTAACTTCGTCCTTAATTGTATTTACCGGATCGTTATATAGATTCTTAGTTTTTTGAACATACTCGTCGGCTTTTTCAACCATGTCCATTCCTTTACCCAAAGGTGTTGCGGCTTTAACCGTTTCTATCATTAACTTACTTCCCTTCTCTATACCTTCGGCACCTTCTTTAACTACAATTTTTTGTATCGTTAAATTTTTATCTTGCGCAACAAAAGGAAAGTCCGTATCCGCATTATGGTAGAAATCGTTATACATTTGAGATGCTTGATTATCGAATTCACCCGATTGAACTTTTTGCCAAAAATCGGATTCACTACTCGTTTTGCTTTTCCATTCGGGCCTTAACGAATTGTATAATGCTTTTCTATCGGCATCGCTTAAGTTAGAAGCTACTTTTAAAAGTCTTTCTCTTGATCTTTTACCGGAGCCGGTAATCCAACTGAAGAATCCGTGCAAAGCATCTCCTAACCCTTCAACCGCTTTAATATTTCCGGGTTTATTCAAGCTTGATTTTGAAAGCAAATTATTCGCAGCTTCCGTTACGGATTTTTTATATTGAGCCAATTCGGCAAAACCGGCAAATATTTCATCAATTTCTTCGTAAGTTAAATCTCCTCCTTCGAAAAATTTGTGTGTGTAATTTCCGGAAAATATTTTTAACATATCATAAGTAACGGATTGTTTAACTGCAAAGAATTCCGTAACGGTTTCAACATCACTTCTGGATAACTTTGATTGTGGTTCTTGTTCCTCCGGTTCGGTTCCTTTGTCACATCCTTGAATTGAAAAAAACATTAAAATAAGAATAAAAAGAGCTGTTAATCTTTTTAGTTGACTGAATTTGTTTTGGTCTTCCATCACTACCTCTATTTTAATTATTAGTGGATTTCCACATCAACATTAATATTCTTCTGGTGTGTTACAACAAACCATATTTATAATTGATTATCGAAGGCTCCTAGCAGATTTTTAAATTTTATTTTATGCTATAAAAAAAATGAAATACCTTATGGAAGTCAAATTCTTTTTAAGTATAAAACGATTAAAAGTTCCTTTCAACTTTTTATTAATTATTACTAAGAAAGTTATTAAATTTGAATTAACGTAATAAAATAGTAGTAACTAAAAATTTTTGTGGGGACAGTATGTTAAATTTCGAAAAACTCGGTTCTTTTTATTTGGGGAAATCATACGATCTACTTTCCAAAAAGATTTTGGAAGACCTAACACTTTACGATTCGAAAGATTTAACAACCCACGCAATGATTGTTGGAATGACAGGCAGCGGTAAAACCGGACTTGGAATATCTTTACTTGAAGAAGCCGCTATCGATAATATTCCTTCTATTATAATAGACCCCAAAGGCGATATTACTAATCTATTACTAACTTTTCCGGATTTGAAACCGGAAGATTTTCTACCGTGGATAAATAAATCGGATGCAAAAAACAAAGGACTAACCGAAGAAGAATTTGCAAAGCAACAAGCCGCATTGTGGAAAAAAGGTTTGGCACAATGGGGAGAAGACGGCAATAGAATTCGCCTACTTAAAAATTCGGCAGAATTCAACATTTACACTCCAGGTAGTTCAGCCGGGAAACAAATCTCTTTGCTTAAATCGTTCGACGCACCTTCCGAAGAATTAATGCTTGAAAGCGATTGGTTTGCCGATAGGATTTCTACAACAACTTCAAGTCTTTTGGGGCTATTAGGTATTGAAGCCGATCCGTTAACAAGCAGAGAGCATATTTTAATTTCAACTATTTTTAAAAATTATTGGAAGAAAAAACAAAACTTATCATTAACCGATTTAATTATTTCAATCCAAGAGCCGCCTGTTAAAAAAATCGGTGTTTTCGATGTAGAAAAATTTTTCCCGGCTAAAGATAGATTGAAGTTGGCAATGCTGTTGAACAATTTATTGTCCTCTCCAAAATTTCAGTCATGGTTAGAAGGCGACGCATTATCGATAAATAATCTACTATACAATCAAGCCGGAAATCCAAAAGTATCTATTTTTTACATCGCTCATTTGTCGGAAAGCGAAAGAATGTTTTTCACTTCCCTTTTACTTAATAATATTTTAGGTTGGGTACGAACTCAATCGGGAACAACAAGCTTGCGGGCTTTGCTTTATATCGACGAAATTTTCGGCTACTTGCCTCCAGTTGCAAATCCACCTTCCAAAAAACCATTGCTTACATTGCTAAAACAAGCGAGGGCTTTTGGACTTGGCGTTGTGCTTTCAACCCAAAACCCGGTTGATCTTGATTATAAAAGTATTTCAAACATGGGAACATGGTTTATCGGAAGATTACAAACCAAGCAAGATAGGGATAGAGTTATTGACGGATTGGTCGGCGCTTCTTCGGAAAGCGGAAACGTATTCGACAAACAAACTATAGAAGAACTTGTTGCCAAATTAGATAAACGCGTTTTTCTCTTACATAACGTTCACGAAAGGGCTCCGGTTGTTTTTCACACACGCTGGGCAATGTCTTATTTAAGAGGCCCTTTAACAAGAAAACAAATAAAACAGTTGGTAAAAAAAGAAGCTTCGGCTGTATTACAACCGGCTCGGTCAGTTCAAGCGGGAACGAAGAAAAAAATTGCAAAACCGTTGATTCCGAAAGAAATCAAACAACTGTATATACCATACCGCGGCATTCTTTCCGAAAATGAAAAGTTATTGTATAAACCTTACTTATTGGGATTGGCTAACGTTAGATTTGCCAACAGCAAACTAAAAATAGACGTAACAAGAGAAGAATACGTAATAACACCGATAGAAGATGATATTATTACTGTTGATTGGAACAAGTCGGAAAAATTCGATTTAACTCTTCCCGATTTATTAAAAAGACCCGAAAGCGGAATTGAATTTTCAAATATTCCTTCGGCTGCGTTAAATATTAAAAATTATAAACTTTGGACGAAAGAATTTAAAGAATATTTGTACCGTGCTACGAGCATCGAATTATTAAAAAGCAACATGCTGAAAATTACCTCCTATCCTAATGAAGACCCGCGTGAATTTAAGATACGCTTAAGACAATTGGCTAGGGAAAAGAGAGACGAACAACTTGATAAACTAAAGAAAAAATTTTCAAAAAAATTGGAATCGCTTGAATCCAAAATTAGACGCGCAGAAGAACGGGTCGCCAGAGAAGAAAGTCAAACCAAACAACAAAAGCTTCAAACGGCAATAACATTCGGTGCCACAATCTTGGGGGCTTTATTCGGCAGCAAGGCAATTAGTCGTTCAACCATTGGGAAAACGACTACTACTATCAGCAAAGCCGGAAGAATATTAAAAGAATCCCAAGATGTTGCCAGAGCAAAAGAAAATCTGGAAATATTATTGCAAAAGAAAGCCGAACTGCAAGAAACATTTCAAGAAGAAATCGAACTATTTAAAGAAAAATTCGATTTGTCTTTGGAGGAATTGGAAAAGATTAAAGTTCACCCGAAGAAAACCGATATTCAAATTCAATTGGTAGCATTGCTATGGAGTCCGGTTTTCCTTGATTCGAACGGTGAAATATCAAAAGCATGGTAAATTTGATTTTAATCAAAATTATTATTTAATTCGTTAATCGAAATTCTTTAATAGTTTGAACAATTTGAGCGGATTAATGTTAAACATACTAATTACCGACGATCATCAAATTTTTAGAGAAGGGATGAAGCAATTCATCAACCGCGAAGTTGATATGAAAGTCTGCTGCGAAGCTTCCTCCGGCGAAGAAGCTATTCAATTAATAATGGATAAAGACATTAACGTTGTAATACTTGATATCGGGTTACCGGGTAGAAACGGACTCGATATATTACAAGACATACGAAAAATAAAGCCTAAACTTCCTGTTCTTGTTTTTAGCATGTACCCCGAAGAAAATTATGCGGTAAGAGCATTTAAAGCCGGAGCCGACGGATACTTATCCAAAGATTCGTTCGATACCGAATTGATCGAGGCGATTAGAACGATTTCGCAAAATAAAAAATATATAACCTCAAGCATTGCGGAAAAACTTGCTAGTGAGTTAAGCAATCCCAAAAACGAACTACCTCACAATTCACTTTCCGATAGAGAATTTGAAGTGGCAAAATTAATTGCCAGCGGAAAATCTATTAAAGAAATTTCCGCATTATTGAATCTAAGTCCCAACACTGTAAACACATACAGAAAAAGAGTTCTTACTAAAATGAACCTCAAATCGAATGTGGAGTTGGCAATTTATGCGTATCAGCATAATTTATTGGATTGAAATAATGCGTGTAACAAATTCAGCTACAAACTAATTGTGATTTTTTGACACTTAAATAAAAACTAAAATCATATCTTTATTTTTCTAAATAGAACATTAATTATTATTTCAAAACAATACTAAGGGTTATTAAAATGAAAAAAACACTACTCTTTCTGATTCTTGCTTTTTCAACAACCTTTTTATTTGCTCAAGACGAAAAACCTAAAGAAGGTTGGGAAACTTCAGGAGTAGCAGCGTTTAATATAAGTCAAGTTGCTTTAAGTAATTGGACACAAGGTGGAGACAATTCACTGGCTTTTAATGTAATTGGTAATTTCACAGCTAATTACTATGCTAATCCTTGGAAATTTACGAATTCATTAAAAATCAGCTTCGGTAAAACTAAAATTGGCGATCAAGAATTAAGAACCGCCGACAATGAAATATTTCTCGAAGATATTCTTTCTTACTCAATCGGCTGGGTTGTCGATCCTTACGTTAGCAATATTTTCCGAACGGTAATTGCAAACGGATACGACTATTCCGCCGAACCTTTTGTACAAACAGCTGCATTTTTGGATCCGGGTTATTTACAACAAGGTTTCGGTTTCATATATCAAACTCTTCCTAATTGGCATTTCAAATTGGGTTTGGCTACAAAGGAAACAATTACAAGCCAATTCACAAGCTACTCAGACGACCCCGAAACAAGCGATATTGAGACATTTAAGTTTGAAACCGGTATTGAAGCCGGAATTAAAGGCGAAGCGACAATTCAAGAAAACGTTTTGTTCACAACAGATTTAGGATTGTTCAGCGCGTTTGAAAATTTAAGTGTTTGGGACGTTCGTTGGGATAACACACTTACTGCAAAAGTAAGCGAAATAATTAACGTTAATCTTAATTTCCAACTTCTTTATGATGCGGATCAAACTTTAAAAACTCAAATAAAAGAAGCTTTGCAAATAGGGATAACTTACACGCTATTTTAATTGTAATTCAATAAATTAAACAAGTGGAGGTAACCATGGGAATGATGAAAGAGTTTAAAGAATTTGCCATGCGCGGCAATGTGGTAGATATGGCTGTCGGTATTGTAATCGGAGCAGCGTTTGGTAAAATTATTAATTCTTTAGTGAAAGACGTGATAATGCCGCCTATAGGTGTTTTACTCGGCGATGTGGATTTTGCGGATATGGGCTGGGTTATTAAAGAAGCTACGGAAACCACAAAAGCTGTTATTGTAAAATACGGTGTTTTTATTAATACAATTGTAGAGTTCTTGATTATTGCTTTTGCTATATTCTTGGTTGTGAAAGGTATTAATAATATGAAACGAAAAGAAGAAGAAAAACCTGCAGCGCCGCCGGCTCCATCGAAAGAAGAAGTTCTTCTTACTGAAATTAGGGATCTGTTAAAAAACAAATAAAAATAATTTGTAGGACCCAAAATGAGAAAAATAAAAAACACCGTGGTAATGTTTTTGTTACTTTTCGGTTTTGTTAACATTGTTCAAGCACAATTTAACGATTATGCTATCAAATTCGGATTGCAAGGCAGCGGATTAATTCCGGCTGTTGAATTCAATAACGATAAGCTTGAAACTTCTTTCTTAGGACGAGGTTTGGTAAGAATTGAATTAACCCAATTATTAGACCTTGAACTTGGAGCGGGTTACGGCAGATTAGCAGGATTGGATTACCTGGAAGATTATTGGCAAACCGATTTGATTCCATTCGACGCACGATTTCTAATTAGTCCGGTAACCTCGGATGCGTGGAATCCGTATCTATATTTAGGTGTAGGATATTTGAAATGGGAGGTAAAAGACAAACCTCGTTCCCCTTCCCCGTTTCAATTTATTAAAGATAGCGGCTGGGATTTTTTCATTCCGGCAGGTTTAGGATTCGAAGTTGCGCTCTCCGATGTAATTGCAATGGATTTCACAGCAGGCTATAATTATACTTTTACTGATAACTTAAATTATTATAACAATAAGGATGCCGGAGACGGTCATCAAAACGACGGTTATTGGAACGGAGGAATCGGCATTACTTTTACGGGTGAAAGCGGTAATTCGGATAAGGATATCGACGGTTTAACAAAAGATCAGGAAAAAGAAATAGGAACCGACCCTAATAAACCGGATTCGGATGGAGACGGATTAAAAGACGGTGCGGAATTTTTAACTTACAACACCAATCCCCTTAATCCCGATAGCGATGAAGACGGATTGAACGATAGCGAAGAAGTTAAAAAATATTTCACGGATCCGAATTCTACGGATACCGATGGAGACGGACTGTCCGATTTCGACGAAGCAGTAACATATAAATCAGATCCAACTAAAATCGATTCCGATTTCGATAGACTTAACGACAATGAGGAAATTACGTACAAATCCGATCCCACAAACCCCGATACGGACGGAGACGGCTTGAAAGACGGAGCGGAAATAAAGAAATATAAAACCAATCCAACCAAAGCCGATAGCGATGAAGACGGACTTCCGGATGGATTGGAAGTATTGAAATATTTCACCAATCCGCTTTCGAAAGATAGCGACAACGGTTCTGCCGACGACAAAACGGAAATAGAAAGAGGAACCAATCCTCTCAATCCGAAAGACGATGTTATACTTGATATCACCAAACCCGTAATTTTGGAAGGTGTAACCTTCGAAACCGGTAAAGCCGAAATAACACCGGAATCGGAGAAAGTTTTAACAAGAGTTTTAAATACTTTAATCGCCTATCCCGATATGAAAGTTGAAATCCGAGGGTATACCGATAACGTTGGAAGTGCCTCTTCAAACTTAAAACTCTCGCAAAGGAGAGCCGATGCGGTTCGTAATTGGCTAATCAGAAAAGGTATTGACCCCGGAAGAATTGTTGCGAAAGGATACGGCGAAAGTAATCCGATTGCTTCCAACAAAACACCGGAGGGCAGAAGATTAAACCGAAGAATTGAATTTGTTAAAATTTCAAATTAACAAGAGCGTTCTTAATTAAAGGATGCAAAAAATATGAGGTGTAAAATGAAACAAATAACAAAACTATTAATGCTTACAATAATGTTAGTATTCTGGACGAACTCATTCGCCCAAGTAAGCGATTATTCTTTGAAATACGGTATTCAAGGGCATTTACTCGGACAAAACACAGAATTCGATAATGATCCTTACAAAATTTCTCCTTTCGTCAGAGGATTCTTCAGAATCCCTTTGGCAACTGTTCTTGATGTTGAATTGGGTGCTGCTTACGGCGCTTTAAAAGGAGAAGACAATGCAGATAATTATTGGAGTACCAATCTTGTACCTGCCGATTTCAGAGTAATTCTTAGTCCATTTACAAACGACACATGGGGACCTTACGTTTATGGTGGAATTGGTATTTTGAGATGGAACCTTGAAAATAAACCGGTATCCGCCTCTCCTGTTGAAACAAAATCTTCAGGTTGGCATGGTGTAATTCCCTTCGGCGGTGGTATTGAATTCGCTATTGCAGATAATTTGATTCTCGATATCAGTGGCGGTTACAATCATACATTCACTGACGATTTGAATTACTATAACAACTGGAAAAGCGATCAAACTACATACGACGGTTATTTTAACGGCGGACTCGGTTTAACTTTTGTTTCCGGGTCAGGTTCTTCCGACGTTGACGGTGACGGTTTGACTAAAAAACAAGAAAAAGAAATCGGGACGAACCCTAATGTTGCAGATACCGATGGCGACGGTTTAACCGATGGAGAAGAATTCTTATCCTTTAACACCGATCCACTTAAATCCGATAGTGATGGCGACGGTTTAAGCGACGGAGCGGAAACAAAAACTTATAAAACAAATCCGAATGCAGCCGATACGGATAATGACGGTTTGACGGATGCCGACGAAGTGAACAAATATAAATCCAATCCTCTAAATGACGATACCGACAAAGACGGATTAAAAGATGCTACCGAAATCGAATTGAAAACCGAAATAAACAATCCGGATACAGATGGCGATGGTTTGAAAGACGGCGATGAAGTAAACAAATATAAAACCGACGCGAAAAACAAAGACACCGATAAAGACGGCTTATCCGATTTCGAGGAAATTACAAAATATAAAACCAATCCTACCGATAAAGATACCGACAAAGGTACGGTTGACGATAAAACCGAAGTAGAGCGCGGTACAAATCCGCTTAATCCGAAAGACGATGTAATTTTGGATGTTAGTGCGCCGATTGTACTTGAAGGTGTTACCTTCGAAACGGGCAAAGCGGAAATCACACCCGAATCGGAAAAAGTATTGATGAAAGCTTATAACACATTATTAGCATATCCCGATATGAAAGTTGAAATAAGAGGATATACCGATAACGTTGGAAGCGCAAGAGCGAACAAGAGACTTTCACAAAGAAGAGCCGATGCGGTACGTAATTGGTTAATTGCAAAAGGAATAAATCCAGATAGAATAACAGCAGTTGGAATGGGCGAAGCAAATCCGATTGCAGATAACAGTACGCCCGAAGGACGACGACTGAACAGAAGAATCGAATTTGTTAAAGTAAACGATTAATTTTAACAAAAAAGGGAGCATTATCTTTGCTCCCTTTTTAATTTAAGGAAAATATAATGGGAAACTTAATTGAAGATTTAATGGGAACTTTAGGTGGAGATCTCACTTCACAATTATCTAACGCAGTTGGAATCGATCAAAATACGGCGGCAAAATTAATTCCTGCCGTCGCCCCGATGATTTTGGCCGGATTAAAAAAACAAAAAGACGAATTCGGAGGTACGGAGCGTGTAGATCATATTTTAAATAAGTATGGTTCCCCTTCCGTTCTCGATAATTTAAGCGAATTGTTTAACTCAAAAGCCAAAGATGAAAACGCTGACCCCAGATTGGGCGGTTTATTAGGAGACGCCGGCGTTCAAGCATCGAATTTAATTTCCAAACAATTTAACGTTGACGGAAATACTGCCACCAAAATAATTCCAATGCTTGCTCCCGTTATTCTAGGATTTCTTACAAAGAAAAGGGATCAAGACGGTTTGGGGTCAAGTGGCATCGCTTCGTTACTCGATCAAGACGGTGACGGAAGCATTCTTGACGACGTCGCCGGCTTTTTGATGCAAGGATTGGGTGGATCGTCTTCCGGCGGTGGAATCCTCGGAGGTTTACTCGGCGGTTTGTTTGGGTCCAAAAAGTAGGAAGTTAGTAACATGAGTAATACGTTCAAAACATTTGTTCTTATGACTGTTTTAACAGTCGCCTTTGTTTTTATCGGCGGTTTGCTCGGCGGTAGAACAGGTGCTTTCATAGCGCTGATTTTTGCAGCTGGAATGAATTTTTATTCATATTGGTTTAGCGATAAATTGGTTCTGAAACGTTATAATGCCCGCGAAATAGGACCTCAAGACAATTCCCGTTTATACCGTATTGTTGAAAATTTATCACAACGCGCGGGTTTACCCATGCCGAAAGTCTATATCGTTCCGAATAATACGCCGAATGCATTTGCAACCGGAAGAAGTCCGGAGCATGCAGCTGTAGCCGCTACAACCGGAATTTTAGAACTTTTGGACGACGACGAATTGAGCGGAGTAATCGGTCATGAATTGGCTCATGTGAAAAACAGAGATATGTTAACCGGCACTATTGCGGCTTCATTGGCCGGTGCTATTACAATGCTCGGTCAGTTTTCGCGTTTTACGAGCGATAGAAGAGCCAATCCCCTTCTCTCTCTGTTTTTAATTATCGGCGCTCCAATTGCAGCCATGATTATAAGAATGGCAATATCGAGAGTAAGGGAATACGCAGCCGACAGAGG
Source organism: uncultured Melioribacteraceae bacterium (assembly GCA_964553325.1). Lineage (GTDB taxonomy): Bacteria > Bacteroidota > Ignavibacteria > Ignavibacteriales > Melioribacteraceae > BMS3ABIN04. The sequence goes on from CAZKKI010000050.1 coordinate 13,037, forward strand.
CGGCTCTGAAATAAGCGGGAAACCGCTCGCATTAGCCAATGCTTTGAATAAACTTCATCACGGCGTAAAAAGATTTCCGATGAAAAGCGGAAAAGAAACGGATTCGCATTTGTTCATCGTTAACCCCTTTTTCGGCGGAATGCAAAAATTATTTTCAACTCACCCGCCGGTTGAAGAAAGAATAAGACGGTTGGAAGAATTATCACATTCAATACATTAATTATTTCTAAATTCTAAATTGGAGGTTGTTATGAGTAAAAGAATTTCTTCAGGCGCTGTAAAAGTAATCGAAATTATCGGTATTTCCGAAGTTAGTTTCGACGATGCCGTAAAACAAGCGGTTGCCAAAGCTTCAGAAAGTATTCGCGGAATTAGCGGAGTGGAAGTACTTAAACATATGGCATCGGTTGAAGACGGCAAAATTACGCAGTACAGAGTTAATGTTAAAGTCGCTTTCCCTGTTGATTAGCGATTCCTTCGCTTTTCTATTCATCTAATCAACTATTTTGGAGGACGTTATGAATAATTTATTCAACGAAATTTCTTCGATGATAGGTATGTACATACCGAATATTTTAGGCGCTTTGGCAATTCTTATTATTGGTTGGATTGTTGCATCGTTAGTTGCAATGGGAATCAAGGAACTTCTAAAAAGAACTTCCATCGATAATAAATTGGCCGCAAAACTTACGGGCGATGAAAGCGAAAAACCTTTTGAAATTGAGAAGTGGATTTCAAAAGGAATTTTTTGGCTCATCATGGCTTTTGTTCTTGTCGCTTTCTTCGAAGCACTGAACTTAACAATTATCACCGAACCGCTTAATAAATTGCTCAGCCGTATTTTTTCCTATGCTCCGCAAATCCTCGGAGCCGGCATACTATTCATCATTGCTTGGTTGATTGCAACAGTGGTAAAAAAAATAATAGTGGTTTCACTTCAAGCTACGAAAATAGATGAAAAACTTAGCGATAAAACAGGTGATGAAGAGAAAAAACCGATTCCCCTATCAAAAACTTTGGGAGATATAGCTTACTGGCTTGTATTTTTATTATTTCTTCCCGCAATTTTAGGGGCTTTAAATTTGGGCGGTATCCTCGAACCGGTTCAAGGTATGCTCGATAAAATCCTTGAATTCTTACCAAACGTTTTCACTGCCGGAATTATTCTATTAATCGGTTGGTTCGTAGCAAAGATTATCAGACAAATTATAACGGGTTTGCTTTCAGCTGTCGGTACGGATAGTTTAAGCGAAAAAGTTGGATTAAGCTCGGTATTAGGCGACAAAAACCTTTCCGGCTTAATCGGTCTTGTTGTTTATATTTTAATTTTAATTCCAATAGTAATTGCAGCTTTAAATACATTAAATTTGGATGCAATTACTCATCCGGCAAGCAATATGCTGAATCAAACACTCGAGGCAATTCCTAAAATATTTGCAGCGGCAATTATTCTCGTTATTTCTTATGTAATTGCCAAAATAATTGCCGGCTTTGTTGAAAACCTGTTGAACGGTTTAGGTTTCGATAAGATTTTCGTTAATCTGGGAATTACAAAAGAAGTTAACGACGATACAAAATCACCCTCAAAACTTGTCGGTTATATAATTTTAGTAGCAATGATGCTTTTTGCATTTACAGAAGCATTTGATACTCTCGGATTTGAAATGTTGAGCAAACTTATTGCCGAATTTACAGTTTTGGGCGGTCACATTCTTTTAGGTTTGGTTATCTTCATGCTCGGATTGTTTTTTGCCAACATAGCGGCGGAAGCGGTAAAATCGAGCAGCGTTTCCAATGCTTCGTTTCTGGCTACAGTAACCAGATTTGCAATTTTAATATTTTCCGGAGCAATGGGCTTGCGTTATATGGGCTTGGCAAACGAAATTATCGTAATAGCGTTTAGTTTCTTGCTCGGTTCAATAGCCGTGGCCGCTGCAATTGCTTTCGGAATAGGAGGTAAAGAACTTGCAGCCAGAAAACTTGACGAATGGAATAAAAAAATCGAAAGTTAAAATCAAATTGCCGTTTCAAAAGCGCTTCTTTACGGAGCGCTTTTTTATTTTAAAATGAAGTTCAATTTATCGAAATAATCTCCGGTTTCAACCGATTTTATTTCCAAATCGTAATATTCCGGATACGATTTAAGTCCGAGCTTTTTCAATATTTCATTATCGATATAAATTCTGTACTTACCCGGTAACAGACCGAAATAATAAAACGTTCCGTCGGAAAATGAACTTACTTTCCGGATTTGACCGTTCGATTTATTCTCAATCTTAATTTTCATTCCGGCTAACGGCAATAAATCTTTTCCGTTTTGCTTTTTAATGCTTCCGTTAATTTCCCCGGCAAAATAAAACGGAATATCAATTCTTTTGTATTTATTCGGATCGGCTATAAACGAAAATTCTTTGAACTTCGGAACCAGTAACGGATTTTCAACTTTCGAATCGAGCAATTTTCCAAAATAAGCCGAATAAGGAATTAATTCGCTAACTACGATCTTTCCGTCGGGTTCGTTTATAATTCTACTTAAATTATTTAAATGCAGCTTTATTCCTTTAATTCTTTTTTCACCGGAATCATATTTCATATTTCCATTATCGTCGATAAAACAATTAATAATTGCAGCCGATTTTCCTTGTTGAAATCTGTTGTACGAATGAACCGTGTTGTAATTCGCATCGTAACCGAGCGAACCGCTGAAATTCTGTGTGAATTGAGTATTCACGATTGTGGATGTTGAGCGCGTAAATGAAAAATCCACTATTAATTGCAGCGATGTTGTCGATATTTTACCGAGTAAATTTTCAGAATGGACTATTTGCAATCTGGTGTTCGAAAATAAATTTGTAGAAAATGCAAAGAATAAATTTTCCACTTTTCCCGTTTTCGTATTATAGATTAATTTCGTGGATATTACGTTTCCGTATAAACTTTTCAGAAAACCCGGAAGTTGAGGAAGCGAATAAAAAAATCCGGCGGATAAAACCGAACGAGTAAATTCGGCAATATCGTTTGAGGAACTAAAATATTCGTAAGTGATGGTCGGACTTAATCTATAAAAAGTGGAATTAATGCCGAGCCGTATATTTTTTCTCGAACCGCCGTTTTGAAAAGTAAGATATTGCCCGAATGAAAAAAAGTTAACCGGCAATCTTTCAAGGTTCATCGGGTGATAAATATTCAGACTAATGTCGTTTTTAATTTCCGTCGGATTGAAAAATACATTTTTATCGTGATAAGTATAAAAAATATCAAAAGAACTGAGCGAAGGATAAATTCCGGAAACACCTAATTTATAAAATGCGTTTGGCGCGGCAATAAGATTAATCAAATACTCGGTAGAAACCTTCGCGGTAAGCGAATTATAGAACACTCCTCTTTTGTATGAACCGGAATGAATGTAGTCGAATCCTATTTTATTTGTTAAATTTTTGTTGAGCCCGTACTCCACATCGGCTCGTGCAATTTTTATTTTGGTAAACGGCGTTTCCCCGAAATTCACATGATAGTTCAGCTCTTTCGGAGGAAGTAATTCATAAGGAATGTGAAATAATTTTTCGTCTACGTACACTTCGCCTTTCGTACCGAGATGTCTTAATTTTACGTATGTCATTCCGTAATTCAAGGGGATTTCGAATTCGTAATTACCGTTTTCGTCCGCTGTAACATAGTCAATCGGCAGATTGTTTTTGTATAATTCCACTTCCCAATTCGGATGAGTTTTACTGCGGATTTTGTATTTGGAAAACAATCTGCGGGCTTCAAGCGGTTCGTTTGTTAGCGATATTCCGCGCAAACTATAAGACGAAAGTCCTTGCACGAAGAAATTACCGATTGTTATTTGAGTCAAATATTTATTAAACATCCCGTACCGCCAACTCCAATCGATCCTATCGTTAATTAAATTACCTGCAATTGCGGTACCGTTGAATGAAACGTTAGCCTCTCCGCCGAGTAAATTCGAACTTAATCCGAAGTAATAACTCGAATAGGGTTTGGAATTACGCGACAAAGTACTCGATACATTATAATCCACAAAACCGAAATTCAATAAATCGGATTTGCTCGGGAAAAATTTTCCGTATGTGTTGGTTTGAGATTTATTCTTAAAAATTTCGAAATTCAATTTGCTCAGTTCCCTTTCATAAACGGGCAGCAAGATTTTGGAATTCAATCTCAAAATCAATTTTCTGTAATTTACGGTAAATTTCATTCCGAAAAGTTTATTGAATGCATCGGGCGTTAAGTAATATTCGTCGTCTAATTCATCCAAGTAATATTCGTCTTTTTTAAGAGGAATCTTTCTATTGTTGAATTCAAATTCTCTTCTTGTAAAATCGAGTTTATATTTTTTACTTCGGTCTATAAAAAATCCGGTTAGTGTTTTTATTTTACCTTCGTCTTCATAAAATATTTTCAATGCTCCGAAAATAGTTTTAACGGGAAGAAAGAGTTTATCGCCTTCCAAAAATGCAATGATGGGAATATTTACCACACTTCCGTACTTGAACGTAAGAAATACTTCTTCAATTGCATGAGTTTCTACAACCGGCGGTTCGGTCGGTGGTAATATTAATTCATGATGTTTAACCGATTTCTTTTTCTTTCCGGTTTTTACAGTAAACCGGAACGGTTGAGACCAAGCACTGATACTACTATCGTTTAACGCCTTAATGTACCACAAATACGTTTCGTTATCATCTAAAATATTAGGCAACATTAAGAATGATGTATCGACAATAACAACATAGTACGCAGAGTTGAAAATCAAATTGTATTGATATTCCGATACCTTTTTATAGATTCTGAGCAAATGGGATTCGGCATTAGGAACTTTGTGCCATTTGAAAACCGGTTGGGTTGTATAAATCGTATCGGGCTTTCCATCATTTCCCGGCGAAATAAGAACAGGTGTTCCGAGAGTCGCAAGTTTAGTTTGCGGTAACTTTTCGTTTAATATTCTATTCGAATCAATATGAATTGTGGGAAGGGATAAATAATATTCCGTTAATCCTGCGTTAGAACAAAAATATCTTCCTTGAAATATAAAAAATAGCGAGGCGAGGAGACAAACTATCCTCGTTTTATTGCCGATATTTTCACTTAACTTCAATCTCAATTGATTTTGTTTCCGGTTTTATTATTTTCAATTTGCTCTGCGGAATATCTTGTTTTTCCGTAGAAACAGGTTTAAGAAAAACCGTGTATTTGCCCATGCCTAATTCGCTTTTGGGAATTTTGATTTTTTTAACCAAGTTATAATAAAGTGGCAAATATTCCCTTTTTGAAACTATTGTCGAATCGTTCGAATCCCTAACGGTAATTTCCAAATCACCTAAAAACGGTGAATTCCCTATTCTTTTCAATTTAGCGTAAATATTAATTCCGGTGGAATCCTCGTTGGTAAAAACCGAATCCAAAACCGCTCCGGAAAAAGCCGAATCGACGCGATAGAATAAAGTTGTAACTTGATTTAATACAAATTTCAATTGTGCGGTAATTCCCTCTTTTACCGTATCAACCGGAATGGACTTTTGCGTCGATGAAGTTACAATCCGCGCCCAATATGTTCCGGGCTCCAATTGTTTGTTCGGTCGAACGGTTAATCTGATTGTTTGTCTTTCTTTCGGGTTCAAAACGAATTTTCGTGGGAAAGCCTTAATCCATTTTACTACGGAAGGTAATGTATCCGGAGTTTGTTCGAAATATTTCATCGACATATTTCCCAGCGAATCGGATACCGGATAACCGAACACAAAAGAAATCGTAATTTCGTATGCTTCGTTCGATTCGTTTTGAACTAAAAAACTACCGAATCTGTTTTGGGAATCGGTATAAACGATATAAGGCGAAATAATCACTTGTGCGATTATAAAGTTAAAATTCAACAATAGTAATAGGATAATTTTTTTCATAAAACTATAAAATCTCCACTGTTAATATGATTGTTCCACTATGAATACCCGGAACGTTTCCGGACGATGTTGTAATTTTTCCCCCGAGCCAGATGTAAACAGGTCGGAAAAAACCAACATTTCTGATATATAAAGGAGAATTAGGGTTAAATCTCCTTCTCCCGTATTCTCTATCCCTAAACGACCATGCCGCATGTCGCCGCTTGAATTTAATTGGGATCCTGTCGCTCCCGCGCCGTAAAAAACGTGGTAAAGTTAAGGTAACCAAAAAATCTTTTTTCCTAAACCACTGAGTATGTAGAAAAACAAACTTAGCGGCATTTTCATCTGTGTGCCGTACCTCCGCCGAATATCCGATGAATACATCGCCAAAATTCAAGTTATTCAGCGAAAATGCATAAACCGATTGAGGCATTACATTTTCGGGAATCATCCACAAAATGTTTAAATAAATCAGCAGAGGTATAAATTTTCTCATTTTGCCAATATTAAATGAATTGATGATGTAATTTATTAAATAAAAGTAATGTATGAAAATGATGTTTTAATGAAGCAATTAATATGCCACGGAAATAGTGAACGTACCTTTGTAATCACCTTCGGAGTGAGTTGAATTTACTTTGATTTTTCCACCGACCCAAATAAAAGCTTTGCCGGTACCGTTATTGTTTTCGAGCGCCACAGTTGAACCGCTTTTAACGCTTTTAGGGGAAGTAAAATCGATGTTGTCTCCGGTTTCGAAAACCGCAGGCATAAACAACAAGCTTTTTGAGTCAATTTGATTTTCAAGGAAAAGTAAAGCGGGTTGATATGTAACAATCGCTTCTTTATGAGGATGCCCTAAAATTACAAATTCAATTCCTTCGTCAGGTTTTTTAAGTAAATTTTGATCCGTGCCGTTTAAAATAACCTCGCCGAAATTTAAATCCCCTTTTACTTTTTTTATTTTCAGCGATTTTACCAGCTTAACCTTAACCGTTGCGGAAGAATTAACGTTATTCTGGCAAAAAACTGCAGAGGTTAATAAAAACAATATAAATCCAAAAATCAATTTCATTTCAAGTACCAAAACATAATTTACCTAATATTATCGATTTCACTCGATAAATATTAATTAAATTAATTGATCAATAAGAGACGGATATTACAAATAGTCCGCGGTAATCTCCTTGCGGTTGATTTGCCGCGATATTAATGGAACCTCCAACCCACAAATTCAATTTTCCCAAAAGACCGTTTCTAATTAAACGTTTTGAGTCACCGCTGTAGACTTTCGTACCGTCGTCGGTTTCAACATCAGGATAAAATATTAATGTTCCGGTATTACCACCGTAAATTGCAACCCACTGGGAATTGTCCAATTCTATTTTATCAAACGTAACTGTTACAAACCGGTTCGGATGCCCTACAATTTCAAACAATTTCCCGTCTTTGGGTAAAATGCTTTCGGTAATTGGAGTTCCGGTTAAAATTATTTCGCCGAAATCCAAATCTCCGCTTACCGGCGTTATCGAAAGAGGTACTATCAAGTTTGCTATTCCCCTAGCCGATGTGCTGGTAACTTGAGAAAATGCAGGTTTCGCCAAAGAAAGTGAAAGAATCAGTATGATAAAGGATATTTTTTTCATACAAGGTAAAATATAACGAAAGATTCAATAAACAAAATTATAAAAATAGGCAGGATAAAAAAAAGCGGCGTTAGCAACTCCTTTCGGAAATTACCAACGCCACCGAGGACCCATGAGATAAAGAAAATTTGTTACAATTACATTATCGTAAGCAGTTCGAAATTGTTTAGCACATTTATCTATTTATTAATACGCCACCGTCATTGTAAAAGTTCCCGTATAATCACCTTGTTCTTGATCGGCTCTGATTGCAATTGTACCGCCCAACCATAAATACAAATTACCGACACCGCTGTTGTTTACAAGCGGAATTATATCGCCGCTGTTTACGTTATTAGCGCTTGTATAAGTCGAATTTCCGCCAGTTTCGTCAACATTAGCGGTAAATTGCAAAACGTCGTTGTTACCACCATTTGCTGAAACCCAGGCGTTATTAGTCAGTGTAACATCACTAAAAGTTACTGTTACATCTTTTCCGGGATGCCCGGTTACGAGAAATCTGACGCCGTTATCGGGTGTAATTGTTTGATTTACGGCACTTCCGGTTAAAACTATTTCACCGAAATCCAAATCACCGTCCAAATTTTGTATGGCCAAACCCTTTTTAAGTTGCACTTTCACTTCCGCATTTGCGGATGCATTAGATTGAGCGAATAAGTTTGCACCGAGAAAAAACATTAAACTAACTGCAATAAAGAAAATTTTTGTGTTTTTCATTTTACTCCTCTTGTTTATTCCTTTTGGTAACGCAAGGCTGGCAAAGTGTGTGCCAGATCACATTTATTAATTAAAAAACAGCTTTTCTAACTAAAAAAACGATTTTCGAACGATTTTTAAGGGAATGTGAAAATGTAGAATTGATTTTTATTTATCAAAATTTGTCATTAAAAAAGAGTTGTATCATTTTAGTGCATTGTGATATTTTTAATTGTATTGCTATTTATTAAAGATTCTCTTATTTTCCAAAAAGCAAATTAAGTCTTATGGTTGAATGAAAAAGCATATTTTACCGATTTTACTTATAAATATTCTAATACTTGCATGCTCGGCATCTAAAAACGTGAAGACTGAAAATATTAATCCGACTGAAAAAATATTGGATAGCTTATCCGTAGAAATTTTTAATTCCACGGGTTTTTATTATTACAATCCGAATAAAAGTTTTATTTTGGTAACAAATAAGAAACAGAAAAAGAATTCACCAGTTCCGACATTGAAATTTTATGTTTATAACGTCGCAAATAGTTCTGTAATTTTCAAAGAAACAATTTTTAACGGGAATGTTTATTGGAAGGATAACAAAACAATAGAGGTTGCGGTTTATCCCGAAATTGTTATGAAACAACCTTCCGAATTTTCCATCGGTTATCTTCTTAATGTTGAAACCTTGGAAAAGTCATCCCGTATTAAAAATTAACCCGCAAGTTATTTGATTTAATAAATCGTTAATTAATTATTATCGGAGGCTAAATGTCCAAACGAATTTTCGTTGTTTTATTTACTTTTCTGTTTATCGGTATGTTATTATTTGTTATTGACAAAAATACCGAGTTGCAAAAATCCGAGCAACAAGCAGAAATCAAATTAAAATCAAAAGAAAAACCCACCCCTTTTACAGAATTTTCAGAAAAGAAAAAAACCGTTAAAGGTATAGTAAAAACAGACGAACCGAATAAGTATGCCGAGTATTTCAAGCGAATAAAAACAAGGGAAGGACAATCGGAACCCGATTATCCTCTAGGATATAAATTAAAAGAATTGAAAAAAGCCAAACAACAATTAGAAAAACTGGCAAAGACAAATAATAAAATTACGGAAGCATTACCATGGATTGAACGCGGTCCAGGAAACGTTGGCGGGCGTACACGCGGCTTGGTAGTTGATCCGGACGATCCGTCTCATCAAACATGGTTTGCCGGTTCCGTTGGCGGAGGCGTCTGGAAAACAACAGACGGTGGAGCTACTTGGGTTAACAAAACACCCGATTTACCTAATCTTGCTACAACTGTTATCGTTATGGCTAAATCAAATCACGATGTTATGTATGTCGGTACTGGAGAAGGATTTTATAATCTCGATGCAGTTGAAGGAGACGGGATTTTTAAATCGACAGACAGAGGCGAAACTTGGACTCAGCTATCAAGTACGATTGCAAACTCCGATTTTAATATTATAAACCGTATAGTTGTGGATCCTACCGATGAAAATATTATTGTAGCCGCAACCAATAACGGAATTTATAAATCTACAGATGGCGGAACGTCTTGGATAAAGGTTTATTCTTCCGGTAGAATTCAAGATTTAGTAGAAAACCCGATGAATTTTAACACGTTGTATGCAACAAGAAACAGTGTAGGTGTATTAAAATCTTTAGATGCCGGAAATACATGGTTTGAATCGTCAAATGGAATATCGGGCGTAAACAGACTTGAAATAGACATTGCACCGTCTGATACGAACAGATTATATGTTTCCGCTGAAGGAAGTTCTTCAAAATTATACATGAGTGTGGACGCAGGTGAAAATTGGATAGAAGTTGAGGATGCATCTACGAACAACTATAACTGGTTAGGCGGACAAGGTTGGTATGATAATACTATAGCCGTTCATCCTTACGATGAAAACATTGTGTTTTACGGAGGTATCGATTTATGGCGTGCGGAAATAATTTTTGATTCCGTAAAAGGTATTACATCCGTGGAAGAAAACGGAACCGAAGCGTTCATGTCCTTTAAACCTTCGGGTTTGTCGTTTATGGAAGGTGGCGTCGGAACAGGTGAAGAATATTGGGATGAACAAACAGCAACGGAATCAGATTATGTTACCGTAGAAATTAGATACGGCCCCGGTAAATCTCAAAAAGCTCATCGATTTATAAACAATAGCTTTACGTATAAAGATTATGTCGACGTTCCCTTCGAAGTTTGGGATGTAACCAATAATGTGCAATTAATGGTTTCATTTCTCGACATACAAAAAAATACGGAATATAATTTGTTGGCAAGCAGAGGTGATGAAATATTCGTTCATTCGGTAGCATACGATTCAACCGCTCCTCATTCAAGTATTGCTTTAGACATGGGAGCAAAATACAAAAATATTTTTGTCGTTACACCTAAAAACGCTATAGGTGTCAGCTGGGATCCGGATAATCTTCCTGAGTCAAATTTGCGAATTAATTCCGGTTTCGTTCCGACATACAAAAGAAATTCGGTTGCTATAACCGACGGATATAACCAATATGGAGAACCCGACCGTGTACATGTTGATCATCACAACATTCTTGTTATCCCAATTGACGAAGGGACTAATAGTTTCGCTTTATTGAACGCAAATGACGGTGGTGTGGCTTACTCGAGCGATGGCGGTGAAACATGGGTCGAAACGGATCAAAACGGTTATAATACAACTCAATTTTACGGTGTTGACAAAAAACCGGGTGCAGATGAATATTGGGGCGGTACACAAGATAACGGTACTTGGCAATCTCCTAACGGCTCAAGTGCAAATGCACTATCGGCATACACACATCAAATAGGCGGAGACGGATTTGAAGTTGCCTGGCATTACGGTGACGGAAATAAACTTATTGGCGGTTCTCAATACAACAGATTCTGGAGAACAACGGATAATTGGTCGACTTACGAAGCAGCCAATGTAGGATTTAACGGATGGGGAAATTCTTCCATCTCACCGTTTATTTCGAAAATTGCCAGCTCAAAAAGCGACCCCGATTTGCTATTCACCGTTACACGCGAAGGTGTTTACAGATCTGATAATTTTGCTGCCAGCTGGAAGTTGACACCTATAACTCAATTTTGGGATAACGGAAATTATTTTTCACAAGCTCAAGTAGCTATTTCAATTGCCGACCCTCAAGTAGTTTGGGCAGGTGTAGCAATGACTTCCACACGAAAATTACACGTTTCAAAAGACGGTGGACTTTCATTTACACCGGTTAACAACTTTGCCGACGTTGGTGGCATTTCGGGATTAGATACACATCCAACCGATCCGGCAACAGCTTACGCATTATTTTCTTATGCCGGTTATGCAAAAATAATTAGAACAACGGATTACGGAAATACATGGACGGACATAACGGGCTTCGGTTCCGGAGCACCAAGCACAAATGGTTTCCCCGATGTAGCTGTTTATTGCGTGCTTGTTATGCCTTACAATACCAATATAATTTGGGCGGGAACCGATATAGGAATCGTTGAATCGGTCGACAACGGAGCAAGTTGGCACTTAGCCGATAACGGGTTACCAAACGTGGCCGTTTGGGAAATGAAAATTGTGGACGATCAAGTTGTTGTTGCAACACACGGTAGAGGTATCTGGAGCGTTTCTTTACCAGAACTTTCCGGATATACGCCACCTGCTGTAACGCTCGCACCCAGAATTAACGGTGAAGTCGGTCAATCGGTTGGTGGCATCACGATTAACGCTTCATTACGTTCAATTTACGATTCGACTGTTGTAATGGTCGATAATTCTCCCGTTAAAACCGTTTTGGCAGATGCCGTTAAAGATACAACTATACAAGTCCCGTTAAATACGAATGGAGAGATTACGGTTTATTTGGCTTCATACAAAGACGGAAGGATTTTTAAATCCTCTATGTCAACGATTACCGTAGCCTCGTTGCTCGAAGCACGCCACGGTTACGTAACCGATTTTTCAAATAATACGGATGAGTTCCTTGCAGAAGGATTTACATTCGGGACCATCACCGGTTTTGATTCCGAAGCCGCTCATTCACCGCACCCTTACGATAATACCAGCGAGTATTTACTTTTCTTGCGTGTTCCCATTATTGTTGCCAATACTAATGCGACTTTTAAATACGACGATGTTGCAATCGTTGAACCCGGAGAAGCCGGAACACGTTACGGTGACTACGAGTTTTGGGATTATGTTGTTGTAGAAGGATCGAACGGGGGCGAATGGATTCCTTTGGGCGACGGTTATGATGCACGTCTCGATTCACGTTGGTTAAATGCTTATAACAGTGGTTCCGACGGTAACTCATCAATGTTCAGAACCCACACGATCAACTTGTTGGATTATTTCAATCCGGGTGAAACTATTATAATTCGCTTCAGAATGTATACCGATCAATTTGTAACAGGTTGGGGCTGGGCAATTGATAATATTAAAATCCAAGATCAATTTGTAGGAATTAACGATAACGAAAATATTCCTGCTGAATATGCCCTTGAACAAAATTATCCCAATCCGTTCAATCCTTCAACTACAATTAAATTCTCCGTTCCGCAGAAATCGAACGTTACATTAAACATTTATAACAGTTTGGGCGAATTGGTAACGACTCTGGTTAACGAAGAAAAATCTGCAGGTAATTACACTATACGGTGGGACGCAAAAGCCACTGCTGGTGGAATTGCTAGTGGCATTTACTATTACAGATTAAAAGCAGGTGATTTTGTTCAAACAAGAAAGATGATACTATTAAAATAAATTTTTTCAGATGCCCGGTTTTCGAATGCCGGGCATCTTTAATCAATACCTCAAGCAGTCTCATGAATTACAACTTTTAGCTTTTCTATATTAACGTCGCCGTACGAATAAAGTTTGTTATCGAGGAATAAAGCGGGAACTATTAAAGCTTTTATTTCCTTAATCTCATTAACATTCTTAACTAATAAAATCAGATCGGGTTCTTCTTCGGCAAGGTTTTCCAATTTGTTTCTTACTCTTTTACACACGGGACACTGACTTGATATATACAATGTAATTTCCATTTGGAATACAAAGTATATATTACCTCCCATTTAATTTGTCGTCACGATGACATATTGCCGATTACTTCAAAAGCTCTTCCAATTTGTTTTTATTTTGAATTATTAATTTTCTTCTATCAAATTTAATAAAACCTTTTTCCCTTAAATCGGTAAGGATGGAATTTACAGTTTGTCTGGAACAAGCGGTGAGTTCGGCAATATCTTGATGGGTTAAAAAAGGTTTAACAACAATCTCTTCGCCGATATTTTTACCATAATTTTTTGCCAACGAAAACAGAAATGAAATAACACGTTGTTGAGCGTCTTTAAAAACCAATTCTTCAATACGTTCACTGAATTTACGCAATTTAAACCCTATCAATTTTGTTATTCTTCTGTTTAGTTCGGGATTTTCATCCACAAACTTTCTAAAATCATCTTTACTGATTGCACAAATCAAACATTCGTCCAACGCAATCGCATAATCGGTTCTTTCGCCGTCATCAATAAAACCCATTTCACCGAAAACTTCGCCTGGATTTACTAACGCTAAAATCATTTCTTTTCCATCCGGAGAAGTTCTGGTTAGTTTTACTCTTCCTTTCTTTAAAAAGAAAATGGAATCTGACGGTTCGTTTGCAAAGTAAATTGGCTGCGCCTTGGGAAATTTTTTCATGGAAGTTATTTTATTCAGTTTTTCCATGCTCTGTGGATTTAATCCCTTGAACAGATTAAAATTTTCAAGATACCATAATTTAGATTTCTCAGCCATTGTACTACCTTTTTTCTATTAAATATAATCTATTTGCAACGTCAATCAAAGGAAAAATCGTGAATTAAAATTTACCTATTTTCATTGAAATTTTGTTAACACGCCGGGAGATTCCGTGAAGAGAATAAGTTAATTTGTTTCGGAGGATAGTATAATAAAATCAGCAATTATCTTACTTGTATTACGATCTAGCTTATCGCTTTCCCATACATGACTAAAAATCGGAATAACCTTATCGACTAATTCATATGCTTATATATCTTAAATATTTTTATTTTATATATTTTATATTGATTTTCATTAATTTAGGACTATTTTATCATTTTTTAATTTTAATCAACACTCTTCTAAACTACTCGAGCTAATGCACATCCAAAGAATTATTTGCCGAAAATAAAATATTATTTTATACCGCAAAATTTTTCTTGATTATTTATAAGATAATAAATAATTTATAATCGAAATTATCATGTCGGCTTTATCTTTAATTCTGAGTCCAAAAATTTGAAAATGAAAAACAACCAAATAAATTCATCTTATCATATAATCACAACTTATAATATCAAATTAGGAGACGTAAAATGGCAAAAGTTGTCATAATTGGGGCAGGCTTTGCTGGTCATACTGCAGCACTATATCTCGGCGATGCAATTGGTCGCGAACATGAGATTACGGTTGTAAATAAGTATGACTATTTCGGTTTCGTCCCGTCGTGGGTTTGGGTTGGAATTGGGCATATGGACCCTAAAAAGACCTACTTCCCACTTAAACCAATCTACGACAAATTCAACATTAAATTTATCCACGGTAATGCTACCGAGGTACATCCCGACGATAATTATATTGTAGTTACTCCACATTCCGACGGAAATCCACTTCAATTACAATACGATTATCTGCTAATAGCAACAGGACCCAAATTAAATTTTGAAGGCACTCCCGGCTTAGGACCTCATTTGGGACAGACTTACTCAATCTGTACGCTCGATCATGCCATTCAAGCGCGTGATGTATATCTTGAAAATGTAAAAAGAATGGAAAAAGGCGAAAAGCGTAAAATTGTTATCGGAACGGGGCACGGCGGTGCAACATGCCAAGGGGCTGTTCTGGAATATGTAACTAACATTCATAAAGATTTACTTCGAAGAGGTTTGAGAGATAAAGCCGATATAATGTACTTCAGTAACGAAGGTGCTTTAGGTGATTTCGGAGTGAAGGGGTTAAAAGCCAAATATAAAGGCAAATTAACATCAAGCGCCGAATTCATTGAAGCGATCTTTAAACATTACGGTATTAAATGGGAAATTCAAAAAGCTGCACTTAAAATTGAAAACAATACGATATTCTGGGAAGATTACGATGGCAATTTCGGTGAAACGAGCTTCGACTTTTCCGTATTGGTTCCCCAATTCCTCGGAATTAAATTCAAGTATATCGGTAAAAACGGAGAAGATGTTTCCGAAAAAATCATAAATCCTGCCGGTTTCGTTTTGGTTGACGGTATCTACGGATTATCGTACGACGTTCTTGCTGAAAATCCGGATGCTTGGCCGTCGGTATATCAAAACAGAAATTATAAAAACATCTTTGCTGCGGGTATTGCTTTTGCCCCTCCCGGACCGATTTCCAAACCTCATAAAACTCCGAACGGAACGGTTATTACTGCTGCTCCTCCCAGAACAGGTATGGTTTCCGGAATTATAGGCAGAGTCGTAGCAAAAAATATAATCGAATTGATTAAACACGGTAGAATGACTCACCACGAACGAATGTCCGAAATGTATGCCGCTTGTATTGCATCGATGGGAGCTTCATTGTGGGACGGTTCGGCCGCTACAATTATGATGTATCCTGTTGTTCCGAATACGAGAAAATATCCCAACGAAGAAGGGCGTGACTTGTTCGTAACACATATGGAAATGGGACTTGCCGGCGCATGGATGAAGAGAATGATTCATACTACATTCATGCATAAATTCCGCGCAAGATTCGGCTGGAAATTAATACCTGAATAAAGGAGGATAAAATGGAAATAACCGAAAAAGACAGTAAAATGATGAATTGTAAACTATTACAATTTTTCAGATTTATTATTCTAAATCTTAAAATTCTTAAGGCTGTAGACAAAAGTAAAAGAGCATAATCTATTTGCGGCAAACAATTTGTTTGTCGCAATTGTTTTTAATAATTTAAATTTGGATTTCTTCTTATACTATACTATTTTTGTATAGTTTTATTTCGGGGACCTAATGTTATTCTTATTCAAACGAGAATTCGATTTTGCGATAAGAATTTGTGCCTATTTAGGCGGCAATTACCCCGAAATATCATCTATTAACAACCTTTCCGAAAAATTATTAATCACAAAACCTTACGCAACAAAGCTTGTTTTCAAATTAAAGCAAGCAGGCATACTTGGTACGCGGCAAGGTGTAAACGGAGGTGTATTTCTCGATATTCATCCCGAAAAACTTTCACTATACAAAATATTAACAGCCGTGGGTTTAAGTAAAACAATCAGTGAATGCATAACGGAAGAAGACTTCTGTCCTCTTCCCCCGCCATGCAAAATTCACTCTTTTTTTATGGAGGAAGAAGAAAAAGTAATTAACAAATTAAGGAAGAAAAACATATCGGATTTTATTTTCACCGATACCGATATTAAATCCGATATAATAACAACCACTAAAATAAAAAGGAGTTAATATGGATGCTGTAACAATTGCAAGGTGGCAGTTTGCCATAGTTACGGTTTACCACTTCTTCTTTGTTCCATTAACTCTCGGACTCTCAATATTCGTTGCAATTCTTCAGACGTTCTACTATAAAACCGGGGACGAGAAATATAAAAAAATGACAAAGTTCTGGGGTAAACTTTTTCTAATCAATTTTGCAATAGGGGTAGCAACAGGAATTGTGCAGGAATTTCAGTTCGGTATGAACTGGTCGGAATATTCCCGCTTTATGGGGGATATTTTCGGAGCTCCGTTAGCCATCGAAGCTTTACTGGCATTCTTTATGGAATCCACTTTCCTTGGGCTTTGGATTTTCGGTTGGGATAAACTTTCTAAAAAATTACACTTGGCTTCCATTTGGTTGGTTGCGTTAGGTTCTAATCTATCAGCCTTCTGGATTTTGGTTGCCAATTCGTTTATGCAACAACCCGTTGGTTATGCATTACGTAACGGTCGCGCCGAAATGACGGACTTTTTCGCGATTGTAACAAACGGACATGTTCTAGTTCAGTTTCCTCATGTATTCTTCGCAGGCGTTACAACAGCAGCTTTCTTTGTTATCGGTATAAGCGCTTGGCATTTATTAAGAAAAAGCAAAAATATCGAGTTGTACCAAAGTTCATTTAAAATAGCTACGATTTACGGTTTAGTCGGAGTAATTCTGGTTACTCTCGAGGGTCATGCTCAAGCACAATATATGACAAAAATTCAACCTATGAAAATGGCCGCAGCCGAAGCTTTATGGGATTCCGAAGATCCGGCATCTTTTTCGCTATTTACAATAGGTGACGAGAAAAACCGGAAGGATATTTTCGCCATTAAAATACCGGCTCTTTTAAGTTTCCTTTCTTATAATAAATTTGAAGGCGAAGTAAAAGGTATCAATGATTTACAAAGGGAATACGAACAGAAATACGGTCCGGGCGACTACGTACCACCCGTAGCTGTTTCTTATTGGACATTCAGAGGTATGGTCGGTGCAGGAACTCTTATGGTTTTGCTGGCACTTTACGCTTTCTTTAAAGTACGGAAAGACGATTACAACTTCCATCCTACGATACTTAAAGTATTTTTCTGGTCACTTTTTCTACCGTACATAGCAAATTCAACCGGTTGGATATTCACAGAAATGGCACGCCAGCCGTGGATTGTATTCGGTTTAATGAAAACCGAAGATGCGGTATCGAACACAGTTCCGGCAGGAAACGTCTTATTTTCATTATTGACATATGCGGCGCTTTATGCCGTCTTGATGATAGCAACCGTTTTCTTATGGAAAAAATATATTAAAGCCGGAATGGACGGAGAACCAGACACCGATGAAAACGTCGAAACAATAATTAGTCAAGCGTAGGAGGGACAAATGGATCTTAACACAATTTGGTTTGTTTTAATCGCCGTTTTGTTCATCGGATTTTTCTTTCTCGAAGGATTCGATTACGGAGTCGGAATTCTCTTACCTTTCTTAGGTAAAGACGATACATCAAGACGCAAAGTTATTAACGCCATTGGTCCGCATTGGGATGGGAACGAAGTATGGCTTCTTACTGCCGGTGGTGCTATTTTTGCCGCCTTTCCACACTGGTATGCTACTATGTTCAGCGGGTTTTATATCGCTTTGGTTATTATGCTGTTGGCACTAATCGGCAGAGGTGTTGCCTTCGAATATAGAAGCAAGCATTCAACACCCAAGTGGAGAAACGGTTGGGATTGGGTAATTTTCATCGGCAGTTTTGTACCGGCATTGCTTTGGGGTGTTGCAATCGCCAATTTAATAAAAGGTGTTCCTATCGATGAAAATATGAACTACACCGGAAATTTCTTCACGTTACTTAATCCATACGGGTTGCTCGGTGGTTTGGCTTCCCTTTCCGTTTTTACTTTGCACGGGGCTATTTTCCTAACGTTAAAACTTACCGGCGAAGAACTGGAAAACGCCAGAACCTATGCAAAAAAGATGTGGCCCATAGCAACCGTTCTTCTTTTTGCTTTTGTTATTTACGGTTATTTCGAAACGGATATGTTTTCCAAAATGGGTGTGAACCCCGGAGCGGTTCCGGTAATTGCAGCGCTTGCAATTTTATCCGTAGAATGGTTACTTAAATCGAAAAAGGAAGGTTGGGCTTTTGTTATGACCGGTTTGACAATCGCGCTTTCTACAATTACGGTATTTATGGGACTTTATCCGCGTGTAATGGTTTCAAGTATAAACCCCGATTGGAGTTTAACCATATATAATGCTTCCTCTTCGCCATATACGTTAAAAATTATGAGCTTCGTTGCATTGATTTTCGTTCCCCTTGTTCTCTTATATCAAGCTTGGAGTTATTGGGTTTTCAGAAAACGTGTTTCGGATAAAAAGGAAGATTTGGAATATTAACAAATCGGTTTTTGTTAAAATTTAAAATGTCCTGCTTTGCGCGGGACATTTTTTTATTTATATTTTATTCCCGTCAAACAGACGAAAGAAATGTTAGATGCATATAGATAAAAGGCTGCTAAAATACGCCCGTAAAAATGGTTTCGCATTTTCGATGTCGGTAATATCGGGATTATTGGTTGCGCTTTTTACTATCGTTCAAGCTTATTACTTAAGCTACACAATAAACGAAATTTTCTTGAATCATTCTTCCCTATCCGGAGTGAAAAATTTCCTGCTGATTTTTTTACTCGCAAGTTTTCTCAAATCTCTTTCAATCTGGTTCGAACAAAACTTTGCAAATAAGATTGCCGTGAATGTAAAAAAAATACTGCGTGAAAAATTAAGCGAGCATCTGTTTAAGGTTGGACCCACTTACATAAAATCTGAAAAAAGCGGAGAATTATCGAACACAATATTAAACGGTGTTGAAAAATTAGATGCATACTTCAGTAAGTTTTTACCTCAATTATTCACGGCAGCTTTAATTCCCTTGCTAATACTTCTTTTTGTTTTCCCAATCGATTTACTTTCCGGTATCGTTTTTATGGTCACGGCGCCTTTGATTCCGATCTTCATGATATTAATCGGCAAATTGGCAGAAACACTAAACCGCAAACAGTGGAAAACCTTGAATTTAATGAGCGGATATTTTCTAGACGTTATTCAAGGATTGGGCACAATAAAACTTTTCGGACGTGAATCGGATATTCGGAAAAAGATAGAAATAATTAGCAATTTATTTAGAATTTCAACTATGAAAGTTTTACGCATAGCTTTTCTTTCAGCTTTGGTCTTGGAAATATTATCGACAATAAGTATTGCTATAATTGCCGTGGAAATCGGTTTGCGACTTCTTTATGGAAATCTTGATTTTCAACCCGCATTATTCATATTGATTTTAGCGCCCGAATTTTATTTACCAATACGGCAGTTAGGAGCAAAATATCACGCTGGCATGGAAGGAATTGCCGCGGCCGAATCGATATTTAAGATTTTACAAACTACGCCGGCTTTACGTTCAACGGTTTCAGTAATAAATGATATCGATTTTGCACATCTTCCAATTGCATTCAATAGCGTTTCTTTCACATACGATAATTCGCGTCAAGCACTAAAAAATATCTCCTTCGAAATTCAACCCGGTTCTTTTATTGCTTTAGTGGGAAAAAGCGGAAGCGGTAAAACAACGGTGACAAACTTACTCCTCCGGTTTATCGAGCCGACCGAAGGTAACATTTATTTGGGAAAATTCGACTTTACGGAAATTGATATCAATTTGTGGCGGGCTAACGTATCGTGGATTTCTCAAAATCCGTATCTCTTTCATAAAACAATCAAAGAAAACATATTGATTGCAAAAACCGACGCGACCGACGATGAAATTATTTACGCAACAACCGCCGCGGGTATTCACGAATTTATCGAAGCACTTCCAAAAGGATATGATACACCGGTCGGGGAACGCGGAACACGTTTAAGCGGAGGACAAGCTCAAAGAATTGCATTAGCGCGGGCATTTTTGAAAGATTCGCCTATTTTGGTAATGGATGAACCGACTGCAAATTTGGATCCCAAAACAGAATCGGAGTTAATGCAACGAATCGAAATCTTAACTAAAAATAAAACTGTTATTATGATTGCTCATCGATTGAACACAATCAAAAAAGCAGATCGAATCTTCGTTTTTTCCGAAGGTCGGCTGATTGAAAGCGGAACCCATAAATCGCTTTTAACAAAAAACGGATATTATTCGTCCTTAATTAAAAATTACACCGGGTACGATGAACAAAATATTTTTTAGGTTAATAAAATTGGCATCCGAATATAAATTTTGGATGCTGAGCGCAATTTTCGTTGGGTTTTTAACCGTCGGAAGTAGCATCGGTTTGATGATGACTTCGGCATACATTATTTCGAAAGCCGCATTGCATCCGTCAATTGCCGAATTACAAGTTGGAATAGTAGGAGTTAGATTTTTCGGTATTGCACGCGGTGTTTTCCGTTACATCGAACGTTACATTTCCCACGAAACAACATTCAGGTTACTCGCAAAATTCAGAGTTTGGTTTTACGATTCGGTTGTTCCCCTGTTCCCTTCCAAAATTCTCAAATTTAAAAGCGGGGATTTGTTAACACGTGCTGTCAACGACGTTGAAAACTTGGAACATATATTTGTTAGAGTTATTGCACCTCCGTTTACAGCTTTGTTCGTAATGCTTTTAATAATGTTTTTGCTGGCTGATTACAATTTCATTTATGCAATTGTCGTTCTGTTTTTTTTCGTAATATCCGGCATTGGTGTTCCTCTGTTAACATACCGGTTAAGTAAAAGGAACGGTTCCGCAATCATTCAACTTAATGCAAAGTTGAATGAGCTTTCAATCGACCAAACACAAGGTATGGGCGAATTGTTATTATTCAATCAAGCCGATAATTTTAAGACCGAACTTGAAGAGACTCAAAACAATTTACTTAAACTGCAACGCAAACATGCGTTAATCGGCGGTCTGAACGAAGCACTAATTGGTTTAATAATGAGTTTATCCGTCTTTACAATTTTGAACTTCGCCATTCCGCACGTTTCCGAGGGATTACTCGACGGGGTTTATTTATCGGTATTGGTTTTGGGAGTAATGGCTTCCTTCGAAGCGCTTTTCCCTTTGCCCACAACCGTTCAATTTTGGGACGAGAGCATTAAATCGGCCGGAAGACTCTTTGAAATTACCGACGTAAATACAAACGACACAAACAAGAACGGCTCGGCATCAATTCCACAAAAACATTCTATAATATTCGATCGTGTGAAATTCGGATATTCCCGTGATACTTTGTTATATGATGATTTAAATCTTACTATTCCCGAGCGATCGTTCACAGCAATAGTTGGTGCAAGCGGTGCAGGGAAAACGACAATAGTAAATTTGCTTAACAAATTTTGGGAATACCAAGCGGGGAAAATATTAATCGGTAATATCGAGTTAAAAGACATTCCTCGCGCGGAACTTGTAAAACTTATCTCCGTATTACCGCAGAAAACTCACTTATTTAATCTATCCGTTAAAGAAAACATCCGTTTCGCTAAACCCGATTCAACAGACGAAGAAATTATCGAAGCGGCGAAGAAAGCAAACATTCATAATTTTATTCTCTCTTTACCCGATAAATATAATGAACTTGTGGGTGAACAAGGGCTTAAACTAAGCGGAGGCGAAAGAAGGCGCATTGCTCTGGCAAGAGCGTTCCTTAAAAATTCACCGATTTTTATTTGCGATGAACCGACTGCAGATTTAGACACGATAAACGAAAAAGAGATTATGCAAACATTATACGAATACGCCGAAACAAAAACCGTTTTAATTATTACCCATAAGTTATTTCATTTGGAAAATGCGGATTGTATTTTCGTTATGCAAAACGGGAAAATAATTGAATCAGGAAAGCACTCCGAATTAATTTCAAAACGCGGATATTATTATAAAATGCTGGAATTGGAAGCCGGAATTATCAATTGATTTTTATCGGCTTATTACTGCCGATAAAATATTATATTTACAACTCAATTATAAAAACTTTTTACAATGAATAAATTTGCACCGTTTGCCATAATTTCCGCCGCAATACTTTGGGGAATTGACGGCATAATTTTAAGACCGTCTCTTTATACATTACCCGTTGCTTTAGTTGTGTTAATAGAAAGTGCGATTGTAACGGTTTATTTATCACCGATTCTGATAAAGAATACGAATGTTATAAAAAAACTTGAATTAAAGGATTGGCTGGCGTTCGGTGGTGTAGCATTATTCGGCGGCGCACTCGGAATTATGGGAATTACAAAAGCGTTGTTCTACGTAAATTATGTAAACTTATCAATAGTTATATTGATTCAAAAATTACAACCTGTTTTTGCCTTAACTTTAGCGGCAATTATTTTAAAAGAAAGATTGCCGGCTAAATTCTTCTTTTGGGCTGCACTTGCCATATTCGGCGCTTACGTAATGACGTTCGGATTCCATTTTCCTTCAATTAATTCCGACGATAAAACACTGGCGGCTGCTTTTTATGCGCTTCTTGCCGCATTCAGTTTCGGTTTCTCCACCGTATTGAGCAAACGCGCATTGAAAAATGTCAGTTTCGAGCTGGGAACTTATTTACGTTATTTAATTTCTTCCGTACTAATGCTTTTTTTAGTAATAGGATTGGGAGAAATTACGGCCGTGCACAATATAACTTTAACTCAAATACTAATATTTTTGTTGATTGCATTTACAACCGGTGGACCGGCAATTTTCTTGTATTATTACGGATTAAAAAATATAACCGCATCAACATCAACTATTTTGGAACTCGCTTTTCCTTTAACTGCAATTATTTTGGAATACTTTATTCACGGAAAAATGTTAAGTATTGTTCAATGGTTGGGTGTAATTATATTAATCTTTAGCATAACCAAAGTATCGGGTTTCTCTTATTCAAAGTCGAACTAAATAACGTAACACACAAAATTTTATTTTAATAAAATCATCTTCTTCGTTTTCAAAAATTCGCCTGCATGTAACAAGTAAAATTATATTAATCTTTAATATATTATAAATTGATATTTTATATTATAAAGTTAGTTTAATTTCCGCAATACTCTTCTTAAAATTTAAGTTTCACTGTCAACTTTATGGAAAAGCAATTCGTATACGGAAAGCGAAAATTCATTAACTAAAAACAAAAAAGCCCCACATTACCGAAATGCAGGGCTATTTAACTTACCAGGTGAAAATATATTAAGTTATTCGGTAGTATCTTTTTTAAAATCCAGAGAAATGGAATTAATACAATACCGTTTTCCGGTCGGTTGAGGGCCATCGTCGAAAACGTGACCAAGATGACCGCCGCATCGTCCGCATACAACTTCCGTTCTAATCATTCCGTGACTTGTATCTTCAACCAATTTAACGCTATTCTCCGAAATCGGTTCCCAATAGCTGGGCCAGCCACTACCCGATTCGTATTTTGTTTCGGAACTGAATAATTCATTGCCGCATGCGGCGCAAACGTAAATTCCCGTTTCATCGTTTTTATAAAATTTTCCGGTGAAAGGTCTTTCCGTTCCTTTTTCCCTAAGAACTTTATATTGTTCGGGGCTTAATATTTTCTTCCATTCTTCTTCGGATTTTTTTATTTCAATCATATTGCCTCCTTCATCCGATTTTGAGTTTTTTGTCGAATCCTCGAGCACCATTACGTAAGATTCTTTCGACGAAGAATTAATATTACAAACCAGTGCAAAGCCGATTGCAATTAATATTACAATCCATAAATATTTTTTCATGCTATTCCCCTTTTTTATCGGAGGTAATATCCTGTTTTTGGAATTTAAAAACAAGGTAAAATAAATTCTACAATTTTAAATTTATTCGTTAATTCGAGTTTTTGTTTTTTCGAATAACAAACAATTTAACAAGATTAATCTTGGTTTTAGTGGAATGCAGAATAATAAAATTGAAATTATCGATTTGAAATTTTTCGCCTTTGGCGGGAATTCTTCCTAGCTTTGTAATTATATAACCGGCTATCGTTTCGTAATCGCCTTCCGGAATTTCAAGACCGAATTCTTCATTTAACTTGTCGAGTTCAACCTTACCGCTAATTACATAAGTAGTATCGTCTATTTTTTTACAGACTTCCTCATCAACATCGTATTCGTCGCGGATTTCACCGAACATTTCTTCGAAAATATCTTCTATGGTTATTAAACCCGCGGTACCACCGAATTCATCAACAACAATTGCTATTGAAATCCGTTTATCCAAAAATTCATTTAACATTTCCAGTGTTTTTTTCGTCTCGGGCACAAATGTTATTTGCTTCATAACGGACTTTAAATCTTTAGGAGATTTAAACATATCGTAAGCGTAAACAACACCTTTAATATCGTCAAGACTTTCGCCGTAAACGGGAAGTTTGGAAAATCCGGAATCTATAAATGTTTTTATCACTTTTTCAATCGGAGCGTCGATTTCCACACCTACAATATCGATTCGCGGCGTCATTGCTTCGTAAATTTTCTGTTCGCCCAAATCTATTATTTTTTTAATTACGTCCGATTCTTCCTCGGCAACTTTACCCGCTTCGGAACTTTCGTCAATCAAATCATGTATGTCTTCTTTCTCGAAAACCTGAACCGCTTCTTTGTTATCCGTTTCTTGAATACTTGTTACCAATGCGGTAATTGAAGAAGTAAGCTTAACAAGCGGGTACAATAAAAAGGTAATTACTCTAACCGGTAAAGCTGAAAGCATTACAAAACGGTCGGCAAATTCTCTAGCAAAATATTTCGGAATAAGTTCGCCGAACAACAACAAAATCGTTGACGAAACAAGCAAAATAATAAAATCGTTAAATCCGAATACTTTGTACAAAAACACGGTAAACACCGATGCAAAGGCAATATTAACTATATTGTTTCCGATTAGAATTGTCGAAAAAAATATGTGCGGATTTTTTATGTAGTATAAAACATTTTTTGCGCTGAAATTCTCTTTGCGTGCAGCGATCTCAATTTTAATTTTATTTGAAACGACAAAAGCCAATTCCGACGAAGAAAAGAATCCGCTTAACAGAACCAACAATACCAACGAAATAATTTCTAATACCATTGTTTAATAAACTTTTTCAATTGAAATATTTTTAATTATAAATTTCAGTTCGTCACCGTCATCATCGAAAATCAATTCGGCGTCTACTTTTTTTTCCGGATTCAAATCCGGTGTTAACGAAAGTCCTTTTATCGTTGAGAACAAAAGTTTTCTGTATTCTTTGCTTTCCCCTTCTTCCCGTACTGTAGGTTTGATGAAATAAACCGTTCGTCCGTTTTGTTTTATTTTTATTTGGGCGAACAGCAAATCGCTTAATTTATAATCTCCGTTTTTAGGTTTTACTTTTATTTCCCCGCTAATATTAAACCTCGGTTCCGAACCCGGCATTAAATTTATCCAACTATAAATTTTCAAAACTTCGATATTCATTTCTTGTTCCGGTATCGTTTTTTTAGGCGAAATTTTTCCTTCTTCCTTTTGAACTTTAGTCGTTGCGCAACCGTAAAAAATAATCCCGATCAACATCAAAACCGCAAAAACATTTCTCTTCATAACAATTCCCCGTTGTTAATATGAATCAGAATACCGATGCTTCTTGATAAACTCCGAATACCTCTTTGAGTTCATCGACCATTTCACCTAACGTTACATAATTTTCTGCAGCTTCAATTAAAACCGGCATTAAGTTTTTATCGTTCACCGCAGCGTCTCTGATTTTTGCCAGTGATTTTTTGACTTTTTCGTTATCCCGTTTTTTACGTAATCTTGCCAATCTTTCCTTCTGTTGAATTTCGACTTCGGGAGGAATTTGAAGCAAAGGTATATCGGGTTGTTCGTTTTCCTCTACAAATTCGTTTACACCGACAACAAATTTTTCTTTTCTTTCCAATTCTTTTTGATAACGATAAGCGGCATCGGCTATTTCTTTTTGGAAATATCCCGATTCGATTGCAGGAATCACTCCGCCGAGAGCGTCTATTTCAGCGAATATTTTTTCCGCTCCCTCTTCCATTTTATCCGTTAGTGCTTCCACATAATAACTACCACCCAAAGGGTCTACCGTGTTTATTACTCCTGTTTCGAAAGCCAGAAGTTGCTGTGTTCGCAAAGCAATTTTAACGGCTTTTTCCGAAGGAAGTGCAAGCGTTTCGTCCATCGAATTTGTATGAAGCGATTGCGTACCGCCGAGAACAGCTGCCATCGCTTGAAATGCAGTTCTTACAATGTTGTTTTCCGGTTGCTGAGCCGTTAATGTGCAACCCGCCGTTTGAGTATGAAATCTTAGCCACCAAGAACGAGGATTTTTTGCTCCGTATTTATTTTTCATTCTCTTCGCATAAATTCTTCTTGCCGCTCTGAATTTCGCAATTTCCTCAAAGAAATCGAGATGCGAATTAAAGAAAAAGGAAATGCGCGGAGCGAAACTATCGACGTCCATTCCCCTTTCGATACAAGCTTCAATATATGCGAATCCGTCCGCAAGGGTATAAGCCAACTCTTGCACGGCGGTTGAACCGGCTTCGCGAATATGATATCCGCTAACGGATACCGGGTTCCATTGCGGAACGTTTTCGGTTGTATATTCAATCATATCCGTAATAATTCTCATTGACGGATGCGGAGGATAAATAAATTCTTTCTGCGCAATGTATTCTTTTAATATATCGTTTTGCAATGTGCCTCGTAACTTTTCGAACGGTACACCTTGCTTTTTCGCTACGGCCAAATAAAATGCGAAAATCATTGCCGCGGGAGAGTTAATCGTCATCGATGTTGAAACTTTATCGAGCGGTATTCCCTCGAACAATGTTTCCATATCTTCCAATGATGAAACGGCGACGCCGCAAATTCCAACTTCGCCGCGACTAAACTCATGATCGGAATCGTATCCCATCAATGTCGGCAAATCGAATGCAACGGACAAGCCGGTCTGACCGTTTTCAAGCAAATATTTAAAACGCTTATTCGTATCTTCCGGAGTTCCGAAACCCGCAAACTGCCGCATCGTCCAAATTTTTCCCCGGTAACCGTTTGTATGTATTCCACGGGTAAACGGGAATTGTCCCGGAAACCCTATATCTTCCAAATAATCTTTACCTTCAACATCGTCCGGTGTATAAAGAGCTTTAACTTCCTCTCCGGAAACGGACGTGAATTTCATTCCGGTTGTTTTTGCATTTTTTAAAGCTTCAAGATATTCTTCCTTCGCTTTTTTATAACGTTCGTTATCCATATTTTCCCTTTCAATTTTTAGAATAATTTTCTTTATAAAATAAAATATAACAAAGTGGCGGTTATTATTCTACATAATTATAAATACTAAGGTTTACTGCATATAAATTCGTTTTTATTATTCCAAGAAAGAAAGAAAGGTGATTTTGCTGTTTTCAATTTCAGTAAAATATGAAAATGTATTTCCGTATTTGACGTGATTATAATTTCTTGCACCGGACATTTACTTTTGTTTCGGTAACGGAATTTCGGTAAAGTGCAAATAAGAATTTTCTTGAGTAAGGTATTCGTCTATAACCGTAAGCGATTTTCTTTGTCCGTCCCAAGCAAACAAACCGTTCGCTTCATGAACATCGACCCACCGGTATTCGGTATGTTCGTCGGATAGAATCACTTCGGCATTTTCGTCAACTTCGGCGCAAAACACGGGAATCATACAAACCGAATCTTTTTGGTAAGAATAAAACGAGTTTACAAACGGAACCACCCAAAGTCGTAAGGGTTGTAACGACGTTTCTTCTTTAATTTCCCTCAAAACGGTTTCGTATGCCGTTTCGTTTTCGTTAATTGTGCCGGTTACCATTTGCCAAATGCCGGGGTAAATCTGTTTTTCCGAACGTTTAAGTATTAAATATTTAATTTTACCATTTATACGCTTAAAAACGTGAGCTTCAATCATGTATGAAGTTACTTTCATAAAACCATCCCGATTAAAAATGCGCGCGTGCTTCCGCACGAAGAATGTTTATCACTTTTCCGCTACCTTGTAAACGCCCAGTATAATTTGCCGTTATTTGCAAATATTTAACAATCCGGTAATCGAAATTTAACATCCAGCGGTAGTTTTTCCCAATTGTATTTCCTTTTAGTATTTCGAACGGAATCTTATTTTCCGTAGTATTCGGATTAAGCTCGTTACGCTCTATTTCCAATCTTATCCTTCCTTTCCTCAACATCGAATACGTTAATCTTAACGTTTGGGAATTAAAATCGATAATCGTCGGATTCTCCGGATATTCGTCGGTATCCCTCCCCGTTTTAATTTTAAAACCGACCTCCAATTTACTCATCGGACGGTAAGATAATTCGAACGACAACAAATTTTCAGTTAATATTCTTGCCCTGTTCGAAGTGGGCGGAGCCAAAACGTTATCAACCAAATTAATAAACTCGCTTCTTACATTTATTTCTTTGACCAATTTAAAATCCACTCTGGCGCTACGCCGGCGGTAATAACCTTTTTCAATACCAGAATTAAATTGATTCAGACTGTTCCTCTGCAAATAACGGAACCTCAAAGAAAGATCCCTTCTTCCTTTGAATATATAAAAATCGTTTTGAAAAACGTTAAAGCCGTGAATGGTAGTGGAATCGTTTAAGAAATTTTCGAAATTCATCAAATAGATTTTTTCCAAATCCTTTTCTTTACTTTTTTCTTCCACTCTAAATGATGTTTCCGAAGAAAGTGAAGATAAAACCTTTCCCATTAACGTTCTGCTTCCAATTAATTTCGACGGTTCAAGTTTGAATCGTATATTAGCTTTAAGATTGATTACCGGAAAAAGTTCGTCTGTCGGGATTGTTGTTAAAATGTAATCGGCATTGTAAATCGTCGGTGCAAACTCATTCTCGTCAGCTATACCGTTGTTGTTCAGGTCGCCGAGGTATTCGTAGTTGCCCGTGCCTTGAGGAACACGGATGAAAACCCGTTCCAGTTTCGCGGTTTTTTCGGTTGCGGTGTTGTAATACAAATTTCCGGTTAAAAACCTTTTGAAGAAATTAAATCTCGAATCGGACCTAACCAATATCGTTTCGTTATCGGTTCTGCCCAGTTTCTTAAAATCGTAAGTATATTTTTTATTTCTCAGTGTAACATCAAGTTGGGTTTTGAACCGCTTATGTGAATATGCAAAGGAATAAATTTGGGTATGCGCCCAAGATTCTTTTTCCAACACGGAATTAAACGGGAAATATTCATTGCGGAAAGAATACTTTAAAGTTAAAGTTATGTTTTTTGCCGCGCTTAAATTTAAGAAAGGCAAAACATCGATATATTTTAACGATGTCCCGAGTAAAGAATCTTTACTAATACTTCTTTCGTCTTTCGATTCGTATAAAAATTCAATTCCGGTTTTTAATTTCCAAAATGATATCGAAGCGTTACCGTTGCTTCTCAACCATTTTGTTTTACCGAAAGTATTCGTGCTGTTCAAGTAATCCGAATTGAGAAATAACTCGTAATTGTTTTCGTCCGCCAATTTCAACGTATTTACGTAACGATCGGTTTTGAGTTCTCCTCTCGATAAAAAATCGTATCGCGTGTTAATATTTAACAGTTTGAAAGGAGATAACGATAAAGCGAACTGGCGTAAAGTTTCGTTCCGGTTGTTTGCCGTTTCCGTTATGTTATAGTTTCTGTTGAATTCAACTTCATTATAACGGTCGATAGTTGTAAATCTGCTTTGAGTAAATCGATCTCTGAACGAAAACCCGATTTCGCCTAAATTAATCCCAGCCAAATTGAAATTTTGTTTTTCAATTTTAACGAAGATGTTTCTCGCGATACCATCATTATCGTTGTCGTCGATATCGGAAAATCTGTTTTTATCCAAAAGGCTTCCGGCCAATTCCAAACCGACCGAAACACCATTGAAAGGTGTGCCGGTAACAATAAAATTCCCGCTCTGTTTTAATTGGGGCAACGGAAGAAAAATTATCGGTAAATAGGAACCTTTTCCTATTCCCGTAAATTTATAATTCCCCAAACCTTCTTTTATGTAATCGCCTTTTCCTTCGCCTACAAAGCTAAAGCGAACGTTATATTTAGACGATGAAGCTCCCGGTTTATAAATGTAATATTCAAACGTCTTTCCGTTGATTGTGGTATCGACTTTCGTGTAGGTACCGATAATATTTCCGAGAGAATCCGGTTGCGCCAGTGTAACACCGGATTTGGAAGCTTTCGTAAAATCGTCTCCAGCGCCACTTAATATTTTTTTATCATCATCTGTCAGAATAAAATCGATTGGTGCGAACTTATCATCGCCTTCGCGTGCGTAGCCTATTTTAATATTTAATCGATCGTCAAACAAGTTAACGGCAGCGTTCCCGCCAAGAATATTACGTTCGTATTTTCTGTCAGTATATTCAAAATCAACTATAATTCTGCTTGCAGATGTAATTAATACTTTCGGTGTAAAAGTAATTTGAGCGTTAGCGTATTCAATAACATAATCATTATTTTCGCCGCGGACCAATTGCTTTCCATCGAGGAAAACCCTTTCGCTTCCGGCAATAACTATAATATTTTTCTCGTTGTTTTCACCGCGAAGAATATACGGACCTTGCACGCCGTCGCTTCCTTGAAGTCTGTTTGTTGTAAATTTTCCCCTCGAGCTAGCAACAAAAACGGAAGCGGCATAATTTTTAAATTTCGTTTCGGCTTTTAATCCTTGAAGTTTTCTGTTTACTTTACCGAATTCACCTATGTTCGTTACAAGGTCGTAATCTCCGAACGTTCCCGCTGCATTCGGATGCCGGATTTGGATGAAGACTTTATCCAACTCCTCCAATCTTTCGCTGTTACCTTCGGGTTGAATAGGCGTATTTTCATCCGTTAGCGCGGCAACTATTTCTATTTCATCCGATAATTTTCCCGACAATTGTAATCTTAAACCGGACGTAAGTGAAAAATCTTTATTCGTTCCGAGAGTAAAACCGCGAATTATAGCACCGCTTTTCTTTATCCTCGAACCGAAAATGCTTTCGGGTGTTAACTGCTCGGATTTTTCTTTTATTACAAATACCGAATCTTTACGAATATCGTCGTACCGGTAAACAAGGGTTTTATTTTTATATTCGCTTTTAAGAGGAATGAATATATATTTATATTCGATAATTAAAGTATCGAAAATGGAATATTTAAGTTCCGGAGAAAGAGAAACTTTTTTCCCAATGTAATCCGTTTCGTAATCGTTACGTTCGAGCTTTTTTTTATTCAGATAAACTTTTTCCGAGAACGGAACTATTGTTTTTTTCGATAAAGTATATTGATTTTCGAGGTTAATTCGAAATGTATCGGTGGCCGTTTCCGTTAACAATTCGTTTTGTGCGAATACCGAAAGGCGAAAAACAACTAATATTGTAAACGCCAAAAAATATGTAATCGATTTTTGCAAATATTTAATGTTAATATTATGAACTGATTATTTTATGAAAGTAAAATTAATTCATACACCGGCATATTTGATATTAAAATCGATTACAAATCTATATTGATTAAAATGTTAATTCAAGGCAAAACAAAAATGTATTGCTCAAAACAAATGCGTAATGTTTTCGTAACCGGGTACTTGCTGGAATAAATAAGAGAACAAAGATATCATCATTACAAAATAGCCGATCATCAAAATTAAGCTGATGATAATCAATATTTTTGTGATTCTGAAAAACTTTGCTTGAGCGTCGAATGCATTAATCAGAGCAGTTTTATCCTTTGTCATTTGATATGCTTGAAAATAATCTGCAGCGTCCCGCATTCTTACACCTACGAATATTAACGGTACACCGACTAACGCTCCTATAATCGATAAAGAAGTGATTGCGCCGTAAATAATTGTAAATATTCCGACGAATTTCATATCTCTTACCATTTGCGAAAAGAGAAAGCTTAAACCGGATAATTGTGCGGATTGCTGTTCGTTTGGCGTATAATTTTCCATTCCTTACCCCGTGTTGATTATTTTGAATGTAAAATAAGTCGGAAAAATTTAAATTTCAATTTCGGAATGAATTATTCGTAACGTAAAGCTTCTATCGGATCGAGGTTGGAAGCTTTTGCAGCCGGATAAACTCCGAAAATAATTCCCACAATAGAAGTAACTACCAAACCGATTAAAATCCATTCGACCGGTAAAATTACGGTAACGCCCAAATAAACCGCAACAATATTTCCGCCAATTACGCCGAGCAAGATTCCAATCATTCCGCCAATGAGCGATAAGATAATGGATTCGATTATAAATTGCATTTTAATGGTAGCTTTTTTCGCGCCGATAGCTTTCCGGATTCCAATTTCCCGCGTACGTTCCGTTACACTTACAAGCATTATATTCATTATTCCGATACCCGCCGCAATCAAAGCGATAAAAGCGATTATGCCAGCACCCAGCTTAAAGTATTTTGTAATATCGTTAAATTGCTCAATTAACTGGTCGTTCGTTACTATTTCGAAATCGTTATCTTTTCCCGCCGGAACTTTTCTGATTGTTCGGAGCGCACCGATTACTTCATCCATTGTTTTAGGTAAAAGTTCTTTGCTTTGAGCCATTACGGTAATTGTAACGCTGCTTTTATCTCCGAACAAACGTTCATAAGTTGAAATTGGAATCGCTACAAAATTATCTTGTCCTTGACCCAAAATACTGCCGATTTTTTTAACCGTTCCTATAACTTCGAATTTTGCGTTATCAATTCTAATTGTTTGTCCGACCGGATCAATCGTTTTGAAAATTTTTTGAACCACATCGTCGCCAAGAATACAAACAAATTTTGCCGATCTCATATCTTGCTGTGTAAAGCCCCTGCCGTTTTCGATTTCATAGTCTTCGATTTTAAACTTGTCCAAATTCATCCCGATCAAAGAAACGTCTGGATTGGTTTTATTATTCCGGTATTTCACGGTTCTGCTGCCCCTTATTAACGAAACACCAACTGCTTCGGGCAAATGTGTAATTTCCTTTAGACGTTCGCCTTGGTGAATGGTGATGTCTTTTCTATTGCGGTATTTCGCACGCGCTCCATGTCCGATTTGAATTGCCGGATATTTTTGTATTATAAAATTATTTGTTCCGATTGAATTAAATGCATCTTCAAAACTATTCTGAATGGCACCGATCGAAGTCATTACAACAATAATGGAAAACAAACCGATTGCAATGCCCAACAAAGTAAGGGCGGAACGTAGTTTATTAGAACGAAGCGAATCCAATGCCATCCGAACACTTTCTATTAACTGTACGTTTGCTGATAATTTTCTTTTACTCATATCTTAACGCCTCAACCGGATTTAATTTCGATGCTTTGTACGCCGGTAAAAATCCGGATATAATTCCAACCATAGCGGAAATCAACAACGAAAGAAAAACAATATCGAGCGGCATTGCCGTAGGTAAAAATCTATCGATTATCAAACTTAACGGAAATGAAATAATAAGACCGATAATACCTCCGATCATACAAATAATAGCCGATTCCGATAAAAACTGGAGAAGAATCGACCAAGTACGCGCACCTATTGCCTTACGAATTCCTATCTCTTTTGTTCGCTCCGTTACCGAAACAAACATAATATTCATTATACCGATTGCCCCTACGAAAAGGGACAAAGCCGTAATTACAATTCCTGCAAGCGCAACCACACCTACGGTTTTATCGTACATTTCCGTAAAAACATCTTGGCGGTTTACGGCAAAATCGCTCGGTTTACCGGGCGGTACTTTTCTTATTGTTCTCATTACCGAGATAACTTCTTCTTTCACATCGTCCATTTTATTTACATCTGCAACTTTAATATCGATAAGCATTCTGCCCCTTCTTTGTCCGAACAACCTTTCGAAAACTTTAAGCGGCATAATTACTTGTCCGTCCATGCTGAAACTTCCGAAAAACGCACTGCCTTGTTTTTCCAAAACACCGATTACTTTAAGCGGAACATTGTTAATTCTCACATATTTATTAAGCGGATCGGTATTCGGGAATAAATTATTGGCAATATCTTGCCCTATAATACATACGCGCCTTCCCGCTTTAACTTCGAGTTCATTCATAAATCTGCCGATCTCGGGAATTGCGCCGCTGGTTTTAATAAACTCTTCGGTTGTTCCGTAAATTAAAGAAGCTTGTACGGAACGCTGTTTATATTTAACGGTTTTCCCGAATGTTCTTTTATTCGGAGCCATTGCTTCGTATGATTCGGGCGAGAGCATTTCCCTCAATTTTACGTATTGGTCGTAAGTTATATCTTTTCTGTTACGGTATTTTCTCCAATCTTTTGAACCGAACCACTCGAATTTATCGACGTAAAGAACGTCGCTACCCAATGAAGAAAGCGAACTCATAAACGCTTCGCGCAAACCGACAATAGCCGTTGACATTGTGGTAACCGCAACAATACCGATAATAATTCCCAACGTTGTGAGAATTGACCTCATTTTATTGGCTCGTATTGCCTTGAGCGAAATTATTATTCCTTCTTTCAAATCGAAAAAGAATCTTTTCATAATTACCCTTCGCTGAGAGAATGATTCGGAATTACCCTTTCGGCAACCGGTTTGTCACTTTCGATTAATCCGTCTCTTAAACGAATTATACGTTCTGCATGTTCCGCAATATATTCTTCGTGGGTTACCAAAATAATCGTATGTCCTTTTTGATGTAATTCGTTGAATAAAGCCATAATATCTTCGCCGGTTTTTGTATCGAGATTACCGGTCGGTTCGTCCGCCAAAATAATTGAAGGATTTGTAACCAACGCCCTTGCAATCGCTACGCGTTGGCGTTGTCCTCCCGAAAGTTCGTTCGGTTTGTGGTAAATTCTATCTTCCAATCCTACGCTTTTAAGCGCTTGTACGGCTTTTTCCCTCCGTTCATTTTTAGGAATGCCGGCATAAATTAACGGAAGTTCCACATTGTGCAAAGCGTTCGAACGGGGTAAAAGATTAAATGTTTGGAAAACAAATCCGATTTCTTTGTTACGGATTTCCGCCAATTCGTTATCGTCCATATCGCTAACGTTTACACCCGTAAAAATATATGTCCCTTTTGTAGGCGTATCCAAACAACCGATTATATTCATTAATGTCGATTTTCCGGAACCGGAAGGGCCCATAATTGCAACGTATTCGTTTTCATCTATTGTCAATGATACATCTTTTAATGCGTGAACTTTTTCCGCACCGACTTCATATATTTTCGCGATGTTTTCTAATTTGATTATATTGCTCATTTAATTACCGCTTTTTCTGTTATGGTCGTTATCTTTAGCAAATTTGCTTTTCAGAATTACCCGTGAACTATCTTGCAGTTCTTTGGAGATTGCACGGTATGGACCCGTAACAACCATCTGCCCTTCCTCTACGCCTTTGATAATTTCGATATAAGAATCGTCGCTGATTCCGGTTTTCACTGGTTTCATTAACGCCAGATTGCCTTCAACTATGAAAACGACTTCAATCGGTTTTTTCTTTTTTCTTCTATCCGTTTTTTCTTCGCCTTTTTTCTTTTTAGGCATTCGAGAAGTTACGGATTGAATGGGAACGGCCAGAACGTCTTTCTTTGTTTCGGTTTGAATTTCGGCATCGCACGACATTCCCGGGCGAATTTGCAAATCGGGATTGTCCAATCGGATTTTCACGTCGAAATTTACAACTTCCTCTTGCGTACCCAAACCCGTTGCTTTTGCCGCATTTCCAATTTGCGAAACGGTTCCCAAAAATTCTTTCTCGCCGAAAGCATCTATCTTAATTTTCGCCGTATCGCCTACGGAAATCAAGACCACGTCGTTTTCGTCCACTTCCACCGTAGCTTCCATTCTGTTCAAGTCCGCTACCGTCATCAAATGTGTACCTTGACTGAAAGAACTACCGAGTACGCGTTCACCCTTTTCAACATTCAATACCGTGATTGTTCCGTTCAACGGAGAATAAATAGCCGTTTTCGCCAGTTCAACTTGTGCGTCTTTAAAACTTTCCTCGGCTTGCATAACCGATGAAATTTGAGCATCGACTTGAGCTTTTGTACGTAAATAACTCGATCGAGCGGCTTCAAGATCGGCTTCGCTGGCAAGATTTTTTTCGTATAATTCTTTAACTCTTTTATAATTCGATTCAACTTCCGCAAGCGATGCCTGGCGTTCGGCCAAAGTAGCCTTGGCAAAATCGAGACTTGCTTTCGCTTTATTCCTACGCGCGATGTATTGATCGGGTTTTAACCTTATTAATAACTGTCCTTTTCTTACTTTGTCGCCTTCTTTTACGGGAAGTTCCACAATCTCACCGGTAACTTCCGGCCGTAAAATCACTTGGTCAACCGGATTAATCGTTCCAGTTGCGGAAACCACTTGAGTTATGTCCCGCTTTGTAATTTCCTCGGTTTCCACTTTAATAACTTTTTCTTTGTCCTTGTTCAATAAAATTAAAGCGACTACCACTATAAGCAAAACCGCAAGAAATCCGAATATTAATATTTTCTTCTTGTTTCTCGGCTTAGAATTTGCCATATCCGTAAACTCCTTTAGTATTATTTTTAATTTTTAACTTCGTAAGCATTCGGGTTAACCCGACCGAGCGAATTAAGTAATTTATCTCTCAATTTGTAATATTCGTACAAAGCGTTGATGTTATCGCTTAACGCTTGTGTGTAATCTTTGTCTGACTGCAAAACATCCAGAATTGTTCCCGAACCCAAATTGTATCTTTCCTGATTAATTTTTCTGTTTTCTTCCGCCGCTTTTACGTTGGCCGTACTTACATCCAACCTTTTCTTTGCGGCAACCAAATCAAGATATCCTTGTTTTATATCGATTTTTATTTGCCGTTCCAAAGCGTTTAAATCTTCCATGGAGTTATCAATTTTAATTTTTGCAAATTGAATGGCGGTTTCGGTGTTCCAATTGGAGAAAATCGGGATATTCAACGTTAAACCCAGCGACCATTCCCTCCGGGTAAACAAATCGTCTGGTGAACTTGCCCGTGTAGAAAAGTTATAATTTCCGCTTAAGCTCGGGAACAATCCGCTTTGTGCAACCGTTAAGCCTTCCCGTGCAGAAGAAAGAGACAACTTTTTACTTATATAATCTTTTCGGTTTTGAAGCGCAACGTTTACCATACTTTCAATATCTTCGAATTCTTTAATGTATCCGTCCAATTCAACTTTTTGTTTTTCTCGGATAGGATCTTCCAATCTGTAATTTTCTAAAACATCCAACGCAAGAAAATTAAGTAAAATACTTTTGGCGTTTTCGTAATCGTTTTGGGCGCGAATAAGCGCAAGCTGTGCATTCCCGAATTGAACTTGTTGAGTATAAACATCTGCCATCGGAACTTGCCCGACTTTATTTCGTTCTTGAATATCTTCGTAGAGCTTTTTGTTGAATTTGAGATTGTCTTGTCTTACCTTTACCAATTCCCTTGCATTTAATACGTTGTAATATAATTCCGTTGTTTGATAAACGATATCTTGCTTTAATTTTTCGAAAAGGTTTTCCGCCGCTTCGAGTTCGTCGGTTTTTTGATTTATGTTAGCCAAATTTGAGAGACCGTCGAACAGAACGATATTTCCGCCGGCTGAGAGCACCCAATTTCTCGAATCGGTTCTCGATGCGGGTTGTGTTGTTTCCCTTCCGAAAAAGTCGATAATTCTCGCACCGCCGTCATCGTTGATACGGGTCCAGCTCCAACTACCGCGCAGACCGAAATCGGGCAACAAATCTCCGTAAGCACTTTTTACTTGCGCACGGTTGGTTTCCAAATTGTTTCTCGTTTTAATAACATCGGTATTTTTGTTCAAAGCGATCGAAATTGCTTCTTCCAATGTTAAAACTTTTTGTGCAAATGAATTCGCGGTAAAAACAAATCCTACTAATAAAAACGTTAAAGCGAATTTCTTCATATTTTTTCTCCGGTAAACAACTTAGTGATTTTTCACGAACGAATATTTTGACGTTAACGAAACAAAAAAGTTACAAATTTTCTCCATATAATAAAAATATAAAGGATTTTATTGTGGTGCAGGTCACTTTCCAATAATCAACCTTTTAACCGTTTAACGGAAACAATTACACATTTCGACGTATAAAAATCCGTAAAGTTCAATTGCGGGAAGGCCAAAATAAACATCTAATTGTTCGTTAGAAATTCTTTCAATTTACACACGTGTTCTTTACTACTTCCGAAATATTTTTATCCGCAAAAAGTTTTTTCCTTCTCGTTACCGGAAATTTTCGTCTTCAATTAAATTTAACAACCTATATACCTTGAAATAACAAGTCTTTGAATTTCCGAAGTACCTTCGCCGATTTGTAAAAGGCGTTGATCTCTGTAAAATCTTTCGATGTCGTATTCTTTCATAAGACCGTAACCACCATGAATCTGCACCGCATCGTCGGCTACTTCTTTAGCAATTTCGGAACAATATAATTTCGCCATAGCCGCTTCTTTTGCAAACAGTTCGCCTTGATCTTTCAGCCAGCATGCTTTGTACAGAAGATTTCTCGCAAGTTCAATTTTCATAGCCATATCGGCAAGTTTGAATGCGATTATTTGAAATTTTGAAATCGGTCTTCCGAACTGTTCCCTTTCCTTGGCATATTTCAAAGCCATTTCATAAGCGCCTTGAGCCAAACCCAAACCCATTGCCGCAATAGAAAGCCGTCCGTTATCAAGTGTACTCAACATAATTTTGGAACCTTGACCGATTTCGCCGAGTAAGTTTTCTTTCGGTACCCGGCAATTATCGAAATAAAGTTCGGAAGTGTTTGAAGCGCGCCACATCATTTTTCCGTGCATTACTTTTGTCGTGAATCCGGGAGTACCGTTTTCCACAAGGATTGTAGTAAATATTTTTTTTCCTTCTTCCGAAATTCCGGTAACGGTTTGCACGGTACTTCCAAGCGAAATTTCTGCTGAGCCGTTGGTAATAAAAATTTTAGAGCCGTTAATTACCCACTCGTCTCCTTCGAGTTTTGCGGTAGTTTTTGTTCCGCGGGAATCGGATCCGGCATTGGGTTCGGTTAACCCGAAAGCCCAAAGATGTTCACCGGTGCATAATTCCGGAAGATATTTTTGCTTTTGTTCTTCCGTACCGTAGTAGAAAATGGGACCGATACCAAGCGAATTATGAGCGGCAAGAGTTGCGGCGTGTGAACCGTCGACCCGTGCTAATTCCTCAACCGCAATAATATAAGAAAGCGTATCCATTCCTTGTCCGCCGTATTTCTCCGGCAAGTTCATTCCGAAAAGCCCTAAATCGCCCATGCGTTTTGTTAATTCGACGGAAAATTCC
Source organism: uncultured Melioribacteraceae bacterium (assembly GCA_964553325.1). Taxonomy (GTDB): domain Bacteria; phylum Bacteroidota; class Ignavibacteria; order Ignavibacteriales; family Melioribacteraceae; genus BMS3ABIN04. The sequence continues at coordinate 53,141 of CAZKKI010000050.1, forward strand.
TCGCGTTCGTCCAATTCTTTTGCCCGGGGTTTTATTTCTTGTTCGGCAAATTCGCGGACGGTTTTCCTAATTAAAATTTGTTCTTCGGTATAATTGAAATTCATGTTTCTCCCTTCAAATCTTTATTCATCCGTTTATGTGAAATGTTAAACTTAACTATTTTAATTCATGCAGCTACTTGCATTTCTTTCTTTTAAAAATATTGCTTTTTTCGGAGAATAAATAATATATTTTGATATGCTTAAAATTTACAGGAATTTCATTTTCGGGATAACATTAATTTTGCTGCCGCAAGCAAATTTTGCACAAAGCGATAAAAGCCTTTCCGATGCGGTTTACTATCTCTCCGAATTTATCGCATCGAATGATTTTTTAAAATTGAAAGAAACCAATACCGATTTGGAATTAATTGATACGATTTACACACGTGCGTTAAAATATCATAACGGCGATGTATCCGAGACATTGCTCACTTTAACATTCGCAACATTGCCGTTTAACAAAATGCCGGTACGATTACCCGCATTGGGAAAAGTCGATTTACGTTTGCCTTCGGTGGACGAAAAACTATTTAGGAAAAAAGTTAAAAATCTTCCGTCGCAAATTTATTTCGATTCCCCACCGTCCGATTTCGGCGATAAAGATAAAGTAGCGCATTTTTTTGGAAATTCTTTTTTGGGTTACAACGAAGGCTTCTTTAATTTATCGAAGTTTATGGGTATTTTTGTGGAGTTATTCGAAGCTTCGTTTGAAGTAGGCGGAGGGTTGGACAGGCGCGATATTTTAACAAATTACCTCGGCGAACTGTTCGGAAAAGAATTAAACAAAAACAAAAATCTTCTGCCTTCGGATGTGATGAAACTTTACAATTTATTTTTCATAACAATTCCAACAAATTAACGGTTGAAATGAGCAGGATTTTAATAATCGACGACGAAAAAGAGATTTGCGAAAGTTTGAAAATGATTTTGGAGTACGAAGATTATTTTGTCGATTACGCTACCGATCCCGATAAAGGACTCGAAAAGCTCGAATCGGAACCGTTCGACGTGCTGTTGCTCGATATTCAAATGCCGGGGAGAACGGGATTTGAGATATTAAAATGGATCACCGAAAAAAAATTAATTCTAAGCGTAATAATCATTTCCGCGCACGGCAGTTTGGAAAACGCAATTAAGGCAACAAAATTGGGCGCCTTCGATTTTATCGAAAAGCCGATTGACCGCGACAAACTGCTAATAAGCATCCGTAATGCTCTTAAAACATCAAATTTAATTAAAGAAAACGAACAACTTAAAAAAGATTTACAAAGCGAAACGCAAATACTCGGCGAAAGCAAAGCAATAAAAGACATTTTAGCTACAATAAAAAGAGTTGCTCCGACTGACGCCAGAATTTTAATTACCGGAGACAACGGAACCGGCAAGGAATTGGTTGCACGCGAAATACATAAATTAAGTGCAAGAGCCGGAAAACCGTTTGTTGAAGTGAATTGCGCCGCAATACCGAACGAGTTGATTGAATCCGAGTTATTCGGCCACGAAAAGGGAGCATTCACCGGAGCAATGCAAAAACGTATCGGTAAATTCGAATTGGCAAACGGTGGCACGTTGTTTCTCGACGAGGTTGGAGACATGAGTTTGCAAGCCCAGGCGAAAGTATTAAGAGCAATCGAAAACGGAATTATAGAACGCGTCGGCGGAAATTCAAAAATAAAAGTCGATGTTAGAATTGTTTCCGCAACCAATAAGAATCTTCAGGAAGAGATTGAAAAAGGTAATTTCCGTGAAGATTTATATCACCGGTTGAACGTAATTCCGATTTACATTCCACCTTTGAGGGAAAGAAAGGAAGATATTCCCATTTTGGCAAACTTTTTCATGAAGCAAATTTGCATAAAAAACAATTTTCCCGAAAAAGAGATGGAAAAAGAAGCGCTCGAATTTCTGAAAACCCTGCCGTGGCACGGCAATGTACGCGAACTTAGGAATTTCATCGAGCGGCTTGTAATTATGGTTCCGGATAAAAAATTGACCCTTGCCGATGTAAAAAAGTACGCTCCCATTTCCAACCAAACGGAAGACGATTTACTGAACGTAACAAATTCATTCCAAGAATTCAAAGAAAAAGCCGAAAGAACATTCATAATAAAGCAATTGGAAGCGCACAATTGGAATATAAGCAAAACCGCCGAAGCGTTGGAAATTCAGCGAAGCCACCTTTACAATAAAATGAAAAAGTACGGCATTGAAAAAGAAAGCTGAAAATATTAATTTGTCGTAATAACTAACGGGTAAAAAAATGAGCACGATATTTAAAAAGATAATCGACCGTGAAATACCGGCCGACATCGTTTACGAAAACGACAAAGTATTGGCATTCCGGGATATTAATCCGCAAGCGCCTGTTCACATTTTAATAATTCCGAAAGAAGAAATTCCGACCGTACGGGAAATTTCGGGAGAAAAGCATGCCGACTTACTAGCCGCAATGTTCGACGCCGCAAACGAAATCGCAAAAAAAGAAGGAATTGCGCAAGACGGTTTCCGGCTCGTAATAAATTGCGATAAAAACGGCGGTCAGGAAGTTTACCATTTACACATGCACTTGCTCGGCGGTCGTAGAATGCAATGGCCTCCGGGATAATGTTATTTCAACGAAAGAGCCGTAAGGTGAATCGGATGTTCGTTATATTTTAACTCAACTCCGGTAACTTCATCCGATTCGAATCTGAATTCCGTACCGACACCAATTCCGGGATAAGTATTTTTCTCAATGGTTTCGTACACATCAAAGAAATCTTGTGTTTTATAATTCGCTTCCGCTTCCGTCAGTTTATCTTTCCCGGGTTTCAACATAAAAGCTTCGAAAGCAACACCGCGCAGAATTTTGTCGAAATATTCTTCGTAAATATCGGTACGGTTAAAAACATCGAGGCAAAGCAAATTTTTACGTACAAAAACCGCCAGACCGTTTGCGGAATTATTTTTCTCGAAAGAAGAGATACATTGTTCAAATTTATCGCTCTTTTCTTCGTAAACATCGGATAAACTCGACGTAGGAGAGTGAACGCTGAACATATGGGAATATCCTTCGACGCTATGCCAAACTTCCGATTGATCGGCTGCGTGTTTACCGTGCGAAGCCAGCCTTTCGGATACTTTAACCGTTCGTTTAGCCCGTAAACCGACGGGTGCGCTGTATTTGGCATTCGAAAATTTCTTGGATACGAAACGCCATCTTCCTTGTTCAACGCAACTAACCGGAATAAAATATTTTCTTTTCGGAGCCAAAAGAACGGAAGAGTTCATCACCCGGTTTTGTTTGGCACCTTCCAAAACGTCGCCGTCCATAATGAAAATGTAATAATCTGATTTGTTCAAGGCTATCAAATTGTTTACATCGCCCGATTCGTCAATTTCCGTAATCTCCAAGTAATTATTGTTGATTGCAGTGGAAAGACTTATATACTCGAAAGTATTTTTGTATTCCGTTGAAAACTGAACGAGCGAAAGATCCCGGTTTTGTTGAAATTTTAAAATATTAATATTCATAATACCCCCTTTTGTTTTTTAACAAAAATATAAAATCTATGAGTAAATAAAAAAACGGAAACATTTCGGAAATGTTTTTGCACCAACAAAATATTTTAGCCGCTAATTCACGGATAATTCTTGATGCGGAACGGTAAGTTCGAAAGAAAAGCTCAAATCAGATTAATCCGTGAATTAACAGCTTTATAAACAACAATTTGAGAAAATGTATGAAATAAATCTCTTTGTTTTCAAATGAAATCTATTTTTATCTGCATTTTGAGTTGAGCAAAATTTTCAAACAATTAAAAAGCAATTAATCCTTCTTGAAATAAACTTTAAGCCTTTTTTTCGCTTTTTTAATATGCTCGGGTTTAACATGCGCCAATACAATGCTGAAAGCTGCGGTGATAGCGCCCAAATCATCAGCGTAAATTGGATCGGGCAATGCATCTACCGGCACAATAAAATAACCGAGCGCAGATATGATTACTCCCTTTGCCCATATAGGCGTATCATCGTCTTGAAGCGTATAATATAAAGTTAACGATTTTTCAATCAGTTCTTTACCGGCTTTTTTGGCAAAATTTCTAACTTTTGCCCAAAATGATTTTTTGTTATAACCTTTTGAGAAATCTTCGCTCATATTTTTACCTCTCTTTTTGTAATAAGTTAAAAAGAATTACTTATTTTGATATTATAATTATTAGTTTGATATATTACGCTACAATTATGCAATTATTAAAATCTAAATCATCCTAAATATTTAAAACAGCAAATTTTATCAATTCTTCCTTATGTATTTTAAATTTCATTAAGTATTTGAATAATCGATATTTAATTTGTATACAAAAATAAAGTAGAGAAATTTTTTATGGAATTAAA
>CAZKKI010000051.1:0-43058 GCA_964553325.1 uncultured Melioribacteraceae bacterium
CTGCAATTTTAGCCGGGGGTGAATTACACTTAGCCGGACAAGAAGAAGTGATTTCCGGTTTCGCTTTGGTAAATAAATTAAGAAAAGAAAAAATATCGAATTGTACTTTGCCCCCGTCGGTTTTAAAGGTATTACAATCGGATAATTTACCCGATTTGAAAGTGTTGGTTTCAGCCGGCGAGTTATGCACAACAGATATTCCTAGAAAATGGAGTGATGGAAGAACTTTTATCAATGCATACGGTCCTACCGAAGCAACGGTATGTTCTACCACGTTTGAAGCAAGTAACGGAAATTATGAAAAATCATTACCAATCGGTAAACCGATTGAAAATGTTAACATTTATATACTGGACAAAAACTTGAAATTAAATCCGGTTGGAATACCCGGCGAAATTTATATAAGCGGAATTAATTTGGCAAGAGGATATAAAAACAAGCCTGATCTGACAGCTGAGAAGTTTTTGCCCGATCCGTTTGCAAAAGAACCCGGCGCCAGAATGTATGCCACCGGTGATTTGGGGAAATTAAATGTAAACGGTGATATCGAATTTCTCGGCCGAATTGACGATCAAGTTAAATTCAGAGGATTTAGAATAGAGCTTGGTGAAATTGAAGAGCAAATTAATTCTCATCCGCTTGTTGAGCAGTCTTATGTTATCGCCGTTGAAAATTCGAAGGGTGAGCAGAGACTGGTTGCGTATTTTATCAGGAATAAAAGCGCAAACGGCGACGAAATAAAATTAAAAGAATTTCTGCGCGATTTTCTGCCGGATTATATGATACCCGGATTCTTTATCGAACTTGAAGAATTTCCGTTAACCCCGAACGGTAAGGTCGATAGAAAAGCCTTACCTCAACCTAAAGCCGAGCAAAGAAAAATTGAATTTGTAAAACCGGCTAACGAAACGGAAAAGAAAGTTGCTGAAATATGGCAAGAAATCTTGGACGTTGAAAAAATCGGAAGTAATGATAATTTCTTTGACCTTGGCGGACATTCTTTGAATGTAATTCAAGTTCAAACTAAAGTGAAAGAAGTGTTCGATAAAGAATTATCGGTAGTCGATTTATTCAAATATCCAACGGTATCATCTTTCGCTAACTTCTTAAGCAACGGTGAAACTACTCTGGAAGAAAAGGAAAAGAAAATTGAAAGGGCAAATAAACAAAAAATGAATTTGGCTCTTCAACGGGAGAGAATGAAAATGAGAGGAAGAACAAAATGATTAATAAAGATTTGATTGATAAATACGACGGTTTTGAAATAGCAATAATCGGAATGGCGGGTAAATTCCCCGGTGCGGATAACGTTGCCGAATTTTGGAATAATCTTGTCAAGGGCAAAGAAACGGTTTCGTTTTTTGATGAGGAAGAGTTAAGGGAAAACGGGGTAGACGAAGAACTTTTAAAAAACCCGAATTATGTAAAAGCAAAAGGTTACGTAAAGGATGCGGATAAATTCGATGCGTCGTTTTTCGGGTTCTATCCGAGGGAAGCCGAAATATTGGATCCGCAACACAGGCTGTTTTTGGAAACTTCGTGGAATGCTTTGGAAGATGCGGGTTACGTACCGGATAGATACGAAGGATTGATCGGTGTGTTCGGCGGAGTTGGAATGAATACTTATTTGCTCTCGTTTATTCAAGCCAATGAAGGATTTATCAGTTCTTCCGAAGGATATCAGCTTTCGATAGCAAACGATAAGGATTTTCTTACAACTCGGATTTCGTACAAATTAAATCTTCGCGGACCCAGTTTGGATATTCAAACCGCTTGTTCAACGTCTTTGGTGGCTACGCATATTGCTTGCATGAACTTACTTAATTATCAGTGCGATATGGCTCTTGCAGGCGGAGTTACGATTTCTTTCCCGGAAAAATCGGGTTACCTATATCAAGAGGGAATGATACTTTCCCCAGACGGACATTGCAAACCTTTCGATGAAAAAGCCAACGGAACCGTTGTAGGCAACGGTGCCGGAGTTGTTGTTCTTAAACGATTATCCGATGCAATAGAAGACGGCGACCATATTTATGCGATTATTAAAGGATCGGCGTATAATAACGACGGTGGACTCCGGGTTGGCTATACCGCTCCGGGTGTTAACGGTCAAATCGAAGTTATTAATTCGGCTCTTGCTGTTGCGAATGTTAATCCCGAATCGATTTCATATATAGAAACTCACGGAACCGGTACGGAGCTTGGTGATCCGATTGAAATCGAAGCTCTGACTCAAGCATTCAAAAGTTATACCGATAAAAAAAGATTCTGTGCAATCGGTTCGGTAAAGTCGAACGTCGGACATTTGGATACCGCTGCAGGTGTTACGGGATTGATGAAAGCGGCATTGTGCTTACATAATAAAACTCTGGTTCCTTCGATTAATTTTGAAAAACCTAATCCGAAAATTGATTTTGAAAACAGTCCGTTTTTTGTCAATACGGAATTAAAGGAATGGAAAAGAGATAACGAAGTTCTTAGAGCTGGAGTAAGTTCTTTCGGAATAGGAGGAACTAACGCTCACGTTATTTTGGAAGAAGCACCGAAATTATCTTCCTCCTTACATTCACGACCATTTAAGCTTTTAACCGTATCCGCTAAATCTACCGGAGCGCTGGAAAGAAATACTGTTAATTTGGGTAACTATCTTAAAAATAATATTAATTCGGAGCTTACCGATGTTGCTTACACTTTACAAATAGGAAGAAAGCATTTTGAATACAGAAACATATTGGTAGCGGAGAATATTCAAGAAGCTGCTGAAATTTTGGGCTCGTTAAATTATAAGAAAATTTTATCGGGTAAAATAATTGATAACGACACCAAACCGGAATACGTTTTTATGTTTAGCGGACAAGGTTCGCAATACATAAATATGGGTAAAGATCTTTACAAGTACGAAAAGACTTTCAAAAAATATGTTGACGAATGTTCCGAAATTCTAAAACCGGTTATCAATATCGATCTGCGCGATATACTGTTTCCGAATACGGAGTCGGAACAAGCTGCGAAAAACCAAATTAACCAAACGGAAATTACTCAAGTAGCTTTGTTTACAATTGAATATGCGTTGGCACAACTTTACATTTCACTCGGTATTGTCCCTTCGTTAATGATAGGTCACAGCATCGGAGAATATGTTGCGGCAACTTTATCCGGAGTGTTCGCTTTGGAAGACGCTTTGCGTATAGTAGCGTTGCGTGGTAAATTAATGCAATCGTTACCCACAGGCGCAATGTTAAGTGTAAAAGCTGACGAGAATACATTGAAGAGGTTTGTAGGAGAAAGTATATCAATTGCTGCAATTAACGGTAACAATTTAACAGCGGTATCGGGGACGTTCGACGATATTGAGAATTTGGAAAAATTATTGAAAGCAGAAAATATCGGGTTTACAAGATTAAAAACATCTCATGCTTTCCACTCGGTTATGATGGAACCGATTTTAAATGAATTTACCGAAGCGGTGGAGAAAACAGAACTTCATGCTCCGCAAATACCTTATTATTCAAATGTGAGCGGTAGGTTGATTCAAGAGCACGAAGCAATCGATCCGGCATACTATTCAAGACATTTAAGATATACCGTGAGATTTGCGGACAGTATAAATGAAATTGTTAAAAGCAAGAACCGTATTCTAATTGAAATTGGACCGGGAAACGTTCTGACCACATTGACTAAAAGCAATCCTGCCGCAAAAGATGTAACGGTTATTTCCAGTATGCGGCATCCGAAAGAAAAAATAAATGATGAGTATGTTTTTCTATCCGCACTCGGGCAATTATGGATTAACGGTGCGGAGATAAATTGGTCGGAGTATTATAAAGGGGAAACAAGATTGAGAGTTTCGCTGCCGACGTATTCGTATGATAAGAAAAGATACTGGTTGAACATAAAAGAATCCGGTAGTAAAAGGAAAAAAAGAAAATTTAATAACGAATACGATTGGATTTACTTTCCCATTTGGAAACAAGCTCCTTATTTCCCGGAAAGGAAAAGCGAAAAAAAATATTTGGTTGTTGTCGACTCAACCGATACATTAAAATCGAAGATTGAGAGCATATTAAAATCTCAAGAAATTAATTATCAAATTTTTGATAATAATAATTCGAACTTAAAAGACAAGTTTGATGAGATTATATATTTTGTAGATAATGAGATAAATATCGACCAACCGAAGGATTTTATTCTTTATGAAGAATTGAATCGGTTTACCGATTTTATAAAATTGCTCAATAAAGTCGATACAAGTCGAAAAATTAATTTGTTGTTGATAACCAATGAATTATTGGATGTAAACGGTTATGAAAAGAAAAATTTAAGCGGATCCTTGCTTACCGGCGTTCTTAAAGTATTATCCCAAGAACGTCCTAATACAAAATGCATTCATTTTGATATTGACAATAATGACGAATCGTTTATCAAATTATTAGAGAAAGAATTTGAAACTGATAAATATGACAAGTTGGCATTAAGAAAAGGGAAAGTCTGGGTTAGCGATTTCGTTAGTATGGAAGATTTCGGAATTACAGAAAAAAGTTTATTAAAAGAAAACGGAAATTATATCGTTATAGGCGGACTGGGAAATATCGGTTTGGCCATTGCCGAACATCTTGCTAAAAAATACAAAGCGAATATTGCTCTGTTATCAAGATCGAATTTCCCGGAAGAAGATAATTGGAATGATATATTGAATTCCCCCGATTCGGATATGATTACAAAAATTAACATCCTTAAAAACGTTAAAAATTTCGGAGCAAAGATCTTAATTCAAAAATGCGACATTGTGGATGCGAATGAATTAAATAAAACACTAACGTTTGTTGAAAATGAGTTTGGAAGAATAGACGGGATTTTTCACACGGCAGGAATTACCGGAAAGGACGCCTTCGTAATGATTAATGAAATCAATGAAAACGATATTCATAAACAACTTTCGGCAAAAGTGGGCGGATTGATTAACTTAAATAATGAAATTAAAAATAGGAGCATTGATTTTGTAGCACTTCAATCCTCGATAAGCGTTGAACTTGGCGGTTTGGGACTTTCGCTGTATGCTTCTGCAAACGGATTTATGAATTATTTTGTAAATAAAACCAACGGTAATACAAAATGGTTAAGCATTGATTGGGATACCTGGCAATTTGAAAACGATGGACTTGCGGATAAAACGGGTTTGGCAAAATATTCACTTAAACCCGAACAGGGTATAAAAATGTTAGATAGCTTAATTAATTCCGCCGTGAACGGCAATGTTATTATTTCAACCGGCGATTTAAACGAAAGGATTGAAGAGATTTCAAAAGGTAAAGAATCTTCGGAAGAAGAAAATACGGGGTCGCTGCATGAAAGACCGAACATCCCGACACCTTACAAAGAACCGAAAACCGAATTGGAAAAGGAAATTTTAACCGTTTGGCAAAAATTATTGGGCATAGAAAAAATCGGAATTTACGATAACTTTTTTGATTTGGGCGGAAATTCGTTGTCGGGAACTCAATTGGTTTCGGAACTAAGAGAAAAATTTCAAGTGGAATTACCATTACAATCACTTTTCGACGATCCGACTATTTCCGGGGTTGCGGAAATTATAGAAAAAGAAAAAGGTAAAGCCGAAGAAACGCTCGACGTTCTTGACGATGTGATTTCTCAAGTTGAAAATTTATCGGAAGAAGAAATAAATAAAATATTAAATAATAAAAATTCGAATGAGTTAGAAGGGAAATGAAAGATTTAATTAAAAATTATTCTAAACTTTCCCCCGAAAAACAACAAGCGGTAAAAGCTTTATTAAAGCAAAAGGGGATAGATATTGATGAATTAATCATTTTACCGAGAAATAAAAACGAAAATGTTGTACCGGTTTCCTTTGCACAACAGCGGTTATGGTTCCTTGAACAATTTGAACCCGGAAGTCCTCTATACATAATACCGATGGGGGTAAAGATACACGGTGATTTGGATATTGTTGCTTTGGAAAAAGCCGTTAATATGATAATCGAACGCCATGAAGTTTTGAGAACCACTTTTATTTCTGAAAACGGAAATGTGAAACAATTAATTCATAATTCGTTGAACATAAACGTCAATAAAATCAATATTTTGAACACGGACGATAAAGAGAGCAAGCTTGAAAAAATTATATATGAAGAAAGTACAAAACCATTTGATTTGGTTAACGGTCCTTTGCTCAGACTAACATTAATAGAAACCGAAAAAGACGATTATATTCTGTTATTGCCGATGCATCATATCATTTCCGATAATTGGTCGACTGGAATATTTATTAAAGAATTATTGGAGAATTACCAAAGTATAGTTAACGGCTCGCAATTCGAAAGAAAAGATTTGCCCGTTCAATATGCGGATTTTGCGATTTGGCAACAAAGCAGATTGAAAAGCGAAAGTCTTAAAAAACAAATAGACTACTGGATTGAACAATTAAGAAATTGCAATCCCGTTCTTGATATTATTACCGATAAACCGCGACCTGCTGTTCAAACATATAACGGTTCGTTTGAATTATTTGAAATGGATAAAGAACTTTATTCTGAGTTGAAGCGTTTTGCGAAAGAAAACGACGTTACGTTATTCATGGTACTTGTAGCAGCTTTTTTTGTTATGCTCTATAAATATACTTTGCAAGATGATATTAATGTCGGAACGCCCATTGCCAACAGAAACAGAGCTGAGATTGAAAATTTAATCGGGTTTTTTATCAATACTCTTGTTTTACGTTCAAAGATTAACGGTAATCAAACAATTAAAGATTATTTACAAGAAATAAAGAAAACAGCTTTGGCTGCATATGAAAATCAAGATGTACCGTTCGAAACGGTTGTGGAAAAGCTTAATATCGAAAGGGACATGAGTAGAACCGCTTTATTTCAAGCGATGTTTGTTCTTAATAATGCGCCGATGACTAAATTGGAATTTAAAAATTTAACATTTGAACCATTGGATATTGATAACGGAACTACGAAGTTCGATTTAGTTATGTCCATTACGGAAATGGATGATAAGCTAAAAGGTAAATTTGAATATAATGTCGATCTATTTAATTCTTTCACCATTAATACATTGATAGAGAGTTACGTTGAAATTCTTAAAGAATTTTTAGCAGATGCGAACAAGCAAATTGACGATATTAAGTTAGTGCAGGACGCCGAAGTTATGGAAAAAGGTTCGGTAATACTTAACAATCGTTTTGATACGGAAGATAAGACCATTATCGAACTGTTCGAATTAGCCGTGGAGACGAATAAAAATAAGATTGCTGTTATTTGTGAGGACGATACAATTTCATACGGGGAGTTGAAAAACAGAGCCGATACTATTGCCGCAGCGCTTGTTGAATCCGGTGCAAAGAAAAACGAAATCGTCGGTGTTTTTCTTAATCGGTCGATTAATTATTTAGCTTCGTTTTTAGGCATCTTAAAAGCCGGTTGTGTTTATTTGCCTTTGGATGTTGAATATCCAGAAGAACGGTTAAATTATATTTTATCCGATTCACGAACTGAATTTATTTTAACTACGGAAAATTATAAAACTAAATTACCCGACCAAATTAAACCGATTACCGTTGAGCGGTTATCCGTGTTAGCTCGTGAAACTGAAAGTGTATTCCCGGAAATAAATTTAAATGATGCCGCTTACGTGATTTATACTTCGGGTTCAACCGGTACACCGAAAGGAACAGTAGTAAATCACGGAAGCTTTGTCAAGCATTATTATTCCGTAAAAGAAAATTTCGGAATCACTTCCGACGATGTTGTTTTGCAATTTGCCGCATTTAATTTCGACGCGTCCATTGAACAAATTTTAGTGCCGTTGTTAGCCGGTGCGAAAATTGTTTTGCGCGATGATAAAATTTGGACGCCGAAGGAATTTACCGAAAAAATTAAGTCGCAAAAAATAACCGTTGTAAATCCGCCTACAATCGTTTGGGAAGAGTTAACAAAATATTGGGCTGAAAAAGAAGATGCCGCTCCAAACGAAACGGTTAAATTGTTTATTGCCGGCGGCGACGAAATGAAAAGCGATTATGTAAAAACCTGGAATAATTCGAAAATGTCTTCAGTAAGACTATTGAATGCTTACGGGCCGACAGAAACCGTAATTACTGCTTCAACTTATGAAGTGAAACCGAATGACGGAAATAGTTTCAGAATACCAATAGGCAAACCCTTGCGCGGAAGGAATTTTTATGTCGTGGATAAAAAAGGCAGAATACTTCCGAAAGGATTCCCTGGTGAACTTTATATCGGAGGAATTACCGCAACAGAGTACTTATTCCGGCCCGAATTAACCGCCGAGAAATTTTTAAATGATTTATTCGGCAATGGTGAAAACAGCAAATGTTATAAAACGGGTGATTTGGTAAAAGTAAATGGTGAAGGGAATGTTGAATTTTTGGGCAGAATCGATGCTCAAGTAAAAATTAGAGGCTTTAGGATTGAATTAGGTGAAATAGAACATGTATTGAGAGAACTACCGGATATAAATGATGTTGTTGTAACTGCGCACGGAGAAAGTAATAACAAAATTCTCGCCGCATATATAATTGAAAATAACCCTACGGCCGATGAAGATTTGTTTGCATATTTGAATAAAAAGTTACCGGGTTATATGGTACCGAACGCAATCGTTCGACTCGAAGAATTTCCCAAATTACCTTCGGGTAAAATCGATAAGAAATCGTTACCGCCCGTTGAAAATTTTAGAAGGAAAGCCAAAGCGGAATTTGTGATGCCGCGCACACCTCTCGAAGAATCGATCACTAAAATTGTGATTGACGTATTAGGGATAGACAAAGTGGGTGTGTTCGACAATTTTTTCGAACTGGGCGGTCATTCCATGCTGGCAATGCAAGTAATTTCCAAAATTAACGAAGAGTTTAACGTTGAAATTTCTATAAAATCGCTTTTTGAGAATCCTACTATCGACGGTATAAGTAAAGCTGTTTTAGAAGCTCAATTATTGGAAGAAGATGAAGATGAGCTGGAGGCTTTATTAAACGAAATTACCGGTTCGACGGATGATTAAAACAGTGGTTTTTTCTAATACAGAATATTATAAGGAAAAATAAAGCTGCAAATGAACGAAAATATTAATAAGAAAATAGCGCAACTTACACCCGAGCAAAGAGCCATTCTTGAAAAGAAATTGAAAGAGAAGGCTAAGGCGAAAAAGAAAATAACATCTATTCCTGTTAGGGAAAACAAAGATGAATACCCTATGTCCTTTGCTCAAGAGCGTTTGTGGTTTTTGCATCAATTAAATCCGAAGAGCGCTTTTTATAACATGCCGGCAATGGTAAAAATTTCCGGTAATTTAAATTTGGAAATATTGCAAAACAGTATCGAAAAAGTAATCGAACGGCATGAAATTTTACGTAGCATATACAAATTCGATGGTGGGCCAAAACAAGAAATTCTTAAAAATATAAAACTAAAAATTAAAACGGTTGAAATTGAAAAATTACACGGCGTAGATGAGAAGGATAAAATCGATAATTATGCAATCAACGAAGGATCAAAACCTTTCGATATTTCCCGAGAGTTGCCGATTAGAGTAAGTATAATCCGTGTTTCTCCGGACGAAAATATTTTGTTCGTAACTTTTCATCATATTGTGGCCGACGGATGGTCATTAGCCGTGTTTGTGAATGAAGTGATTTCGATTTATAAAGCATTAATCAAAAACGAAGATATTAGCTTACCGCCGCTTAAAATTCAATATGCCGATTTTGCTAAATGGCAAAAAGATAAATTCAAACGGGGTGATTTCAACGATCAGTTACGTTACTGGAAGAAACAACTTAAAAATTTAAATACTAAACTTAATTTGCCTGTTGATAAACCAAGACCGGTAAATCAAACCTTTAACGGCTTACATAAAGTATTTTATATCGATAAATCAATACATGGGCAATTAAAAGAATTTGCCAAGGAAAAACAAACTACAATGTTTGTGGTTCTTTTATCTGCATTTAAAGCTTTATTATATCGATATACAAATCAAGAAGATATTGCTGTCGGTGCCCCAATAGCATATAGGGATAAACCCGAACTCCAAAATCTAATTGGGTTTTTCATTAATACTCTTGTATTTAGAAGCGATTTTTCTGACGATCTTACATTTAATAAACTTGTTAAACAAGTACACGATTTATCAATCGATGCATTTGCAAACAAAGATATTCCGTTCGAAAAAATTGTTGAATCCCTTAACGTAAAAAGAACCCAAGAATCTTCTCCGCTTTTTCAAACTCTGTTTGTGATGCAAAATATCCCTAGAAAAGAAATATCTTTTGAGAATTTGAAGTTTAAGTTTGAAGAAGTGGAAACAAAGAATGTAAAATTCGACATAACGCTTTCGCTCGAAGAAACCGAAAACGGCATTACAGGATTACTCGGTTATAACACTGATTTATTTTATGAGGAAACAATTGACGATTTTATAAAAAGATTTAAGGTGCTGTTAAAAAATGTTCTCGGTGCGCCCGATAAGCCCTTGCTTAAAATCAAACTGTTGGATGAAGAGGAAGAGAAAAAGTTAATCGATTCTCTTTCTATCTTTGAAGAAAATGGGAAAGAACTGCCACTTTTACACCGGATGTTCGAACAAAGTGTTAAAACTTATCCGGATAAAGATGCACTTGAATTTTTTGATTATTTACAGAACGACAGTTTTGAAACAAAAAGTTTCACTTACGCCGATTTAAATAAGCATGCTAACAAAGTTGCTTCTTTTCTGATAGGCAAAAACATTAAACCGGAATCAATAGTGGCTTTCAGTCTAAACCGCTCTCCGGAAATGATAATAACAATTTTAGGAATTTTGAAAAGCGGTGCGGCATATTTACCGATCGATCCGAATTATCCGGAAGAAAGAAAGTTATTCATGCTTAAAGATTCATCAGCCGATATGCTGATTACCTCGGAGAAATTAATTAGTGATTTTGAAAAATATGACGGCAAAAAAATTACGATTAACGAATTATTGAATAACAATGCCGAGTTTCTCAGCATTGAAAATCCCGAGGTAAATATTTCGGAAGAAAATTTAGCTTATGTTATTTATACTTCGGGTTCAACCGGAAAGCCGAAAGGTGTTGGTGTTACGCATAGATCCGTTTCCAATTATATCGTTAACACTTCGGATGAATATGGAATTAACAACGACGATAGAATTTTACAATTTGCGTCGATTAGTTTTGATGCTGCAGCGGAAGAAATTTACCATGCTTTTTACAAAGGGGCAACGCTTGTATTACGTCCCGACGTTATAATCAGTTCACCTAAATTATTCCTTGACTTTTGTAAAAATTGGAACATTTCCGTATTGGATTTGCCAACCGCTTATTGGCATCAATTAGTAAAAGAAATAACCGACGAGAATTTAAAACTATACGACAATCTGAAGGTTGTAATTATTGGCGGTGAAAGAGTTGATCCGCTGAAAGTTCAACAATGGTTGAATCACTCGGGAAATCATATCCGTCTGTATAATACGTATGGTCCGACTGAAACAACGATTGTATCTTTGTTTCATCAAATTAGCGACTACGAAAAAGAAAAAATATCATTTAGGGAAATATCAATCGGTAAGCCGGTTAAAGGATTATCGGCCTTTATACTTGATGCGAATTTAAATCCGGTTCCCCTTAAGTTTCCCGGCGAGCTTTGCATATCGGGAGCTGGATTAGCACGCGGATATTTGAACAAACCCGATATTACCGCTAAATCGTTTTTATCTAATCCTTTTGCTAAAAATGGTGGCGAAAGAATTTATAGAACCGGTGATCGCGTAAGAATGCAAACCGACGGTAGCATCGAATTTTTGGGAAGAATAGATTCGCAAGTAAAAGTACGTGGCTTTAGAATTGAATTGAATGAAATTAAAAATATTTTGGATAGACATGAACAGATAAACGAATCGGCAGTATTAACAAAGAAAGATAAAAGGGGACAAAATTTTCTGATAGCATTTTACATCCCCAAATCCGGTGCAACAATTACCGAAGCGGGATTGAGGAATTATATGACGGAAAAGTTACCCGATTATATGATCCCTACGAAATTTATAGAACTTTCTGAATTCCCGTTAACTCCACACGGTAAAATCGATAAGGAAGCATTGATTGAAATTTCGGAAGAAGTGCGAAAAGAAAAAAAGGATTTTAAAAAACCGGAAAACGAACTCGAATCGCTTTTGGTTGAAATGTGGAAGGATGTTCTGGAATTGGACGATATAGGAACCGACTGTAACTTTTTTGAGTACGGCGGCGATTCGCTTAAAGCTGCGGTCTTCATTAATACGTTACAGAAAAAATTGGGGAAAGTAGTATGGGTTGTATCGTTATTCGATAATCAAACTATTGAAGAATATTCTAAATATTTAATTTCGAACTATAGCGATTCGTTAACCAACTTGTTGGGTGAGAAATCGGAGTTTGTGAATAAACTTTTGGAAAGCAATAAAAAATCAAAAAGTATAAGCATTGATGAATTAAAGATAAAACGAATGAGAGAAATGATTTCCGAGAAATCGTTTCTCAGAAAAGGCGTACAATTATTACCTAAGAAGAAAGGTAGTAAGGCTGTTTTTATTTTATCGGCACCTCGTTCCGGTTCAACGCTGTTAAGAGTAATGCTTGCCGGAAATCCCAAAATATTTGCGCCTCCCGAATTAGCTTTATTGTTGTTTGAAAATCTTTCGGATAGAAAAAAAGCATTTGAGGGAAGAGATAAAGGTTGGTCGGAGGGTTTAACCAGAGCAATAATGCAAATTTATGATTGCGATTACTTAAAAGCTGAAGAAATAATTAATAACTTTGAAAAAGAAAACCTTACTGTTCAAGAATTATATTACAAACTAACGGATTTAATCGGGGATAAGATTCTCGTAGATAAAACTACAACGTATGCAACTAACATTGAAGTTTTGGAAAGAGCGGAACTTTATTTCGAGGAAGTAAAATATATTCACATTACTCGTCATCCTTCCGCAATGATACAATCGTATTTAAACAGTAAGTTGAATGAAGTTTTTGGTGCGGATTCGGATTTCAGCGAGCGGGAAAATGCCGAATTGTTCTGGATTATAAATAATCAGAATATATTAAAATTCTTTGAACGAATACCGCCCGAGAGAAAATTTACATTGAAATTCGAAAATATGATTTTGAATCCGAAGCTATATATGAAACGCGTATCTAATTTCATCGGTATCCCGTTTGACGAGAAAATGATTTATCCATACGATGATAAAAAATTACGAATGACCGACGGGATACATCCGGAATCACATATGGTTGGCGACCCGAAATTTCACGAACATAAAAGAATTGATTCCGATATTGCTTTTAAATGGCAAGTTTTACCCGACAACGATTATTTGAGTGTCGAAACAATAGAGTTATCTTCAAGGTTAAAATATTTTGTATCTAAGAAAGATTTGTCCGCAGGAACCGGGAAAAGTAAAAGCAACAATAATTTCCAAAACTTTTTAATTGAGAAGTGGAAAGAAATCTTAAATGTAGAGTCGTTAACGGTGAATGATAATTTCTTTGAACTTGGGGGTAATGAGGAGAAAGCCAAACAATTTATTGATTTGTTAAATAATAACTTCGGACTGAAAATACCCGGAAAAGCACTGCAGTTTGCTCCGACAATTTCCAAATTTATTTTGTATGCCAAAGAATATTACGGCGACAAAGTACGGTTGCATTTCGGTGATGATATAGAAAATGATGATTTGGTTAAAAAATTTGAAATTCACGCGGGTAAAATAACAGAGAAAGATATTGAGGAATTTCAAAAAATTATTGTACCGGTATCACCGACAAAACCGGAAACCAAACTGAAACCCGCTGTATTTGTATTATCCCCGCCGCGTTCCGGTTCAACTCTTCTAAGAGTTATGTTAGCGGGAAATAAAAATTTATTTGCACCTCCGGAACTTGATTTACTTTCGTTCGACAATATGAAAGACCGTAAAGATAAATTATCGGGTAATTATTCTTTGTGGTTGGAGTCAACTATACGCGTTGTAATGGAATTACAAAATTGTTCTGCGGAAGAAGCGGAAAAAATCATTGAAGATTTCGAAGAGAAAAACCTAAGCATTCCGGAAGTTTACGGAATTTTTCAAAATTGGTTAGGAAGTAGAATAATTGTTGATAAAACTCCCTCGTATTCTTTGGACACTAATGTTTTACTTCGAATGGAAAATTGGTTTGAGAATGCAAAATATATTCATCTTGCTAGAAATCCGTATGCTTCGATTTACTCGTTTTTGGAAGCTAACCTTGATCAAAATTTCTTCAGATTTAAACACAATTACGGGAGAAGAGAATTAGCCGAGTTAATTTGGACCGTCTCGCACATGAATATTCTGAACTTTTTACATGATATCCCCGGGGAAAGAAAGTATAAACTTAACTTCGAGGAATTAGTGCAATTCCCCGAACTGAAGATGAAGGAAATATGTGAATTCTTGGAAATTGAATATGAAGAAGAGATGATAAAGCCTTATCAAGGAAATAAAATGACCGATCCTGTCAAGGCATCTTCGCAAATGGTTGGTGATTTTAAGTTTTATTTGCATAACAATATAAATACTAAGGTAATTGACAGATGGAAAAAATATCATAAAACGGATTTTCTAAATGATGTTGGTATTTATATTTCGAAGCAATTAGGCTATAAAAGCGAAGACTTAACCGTATCCGGTGCAATAGATGAAATAACTAACATAGATAAAACAAAAAAACTGCCTCTTTCATTTGCACAACAAAGATTATGGTTTTTGGAACAGCTTGAACCGGGATTACCCACTTACAATATGCCCGGAACCGTTAAAATAAAAGGAATGCTTGATATCGATTTATTCATGCAAAGCATCACAAAAATGATTGAAAGGCATGAGTCGTTACGAACCGTATTTCCGTCGGATGAAGGAAAAGTCGAACAATTAATTTTATCCAAACAAATTGTTGATTTTGAATTTGATAATTTAATTGATACGGATTATGAAACGAAAATCGATTTGGCGTTCAAGAAAATTAATGATGAAGCCGTTAAATCGTTTAATTTGGAAGATGGACCGTTAGCACGATTTCGTTTATATCAAATAAATGAAGATGAATTTTATTTCTTAGCCTGTATGCATCATATTATTGCCGACGGTTGGTCGATTCAAATTTTTGTTCGGGAACTTACCGATATTTATAAAAGTTTAGCGAAAGGCGAACAACCAAAATTAGAGCCGCTTGAAATTCAATATGCCGATTTCTCCGTATGGCAACGGAAATGGATGGAAAGTAATGCGTATAAACAGCAACTAAATTATTGGAAGACAAAACTTGATAATGCTCCGGCATTATTGGAATTACCGACTGATTATCCGCGTAAACCGTTACAACAGCAAATAGGAGAAAGAATATCGTTTGAAATTCACGAAAGTTTAATGAATAAAATTAAACGTTTCGGTGTTAATACTAAGTCGACGATTTACGTGATTTTGTTATCCGTATTTAACATTCTTTTAAGTAAGTATGCCCGAACGAATGATGTTTTGGTTGGCACCCCCGTAGCGGGCAGAACAAGAAAAGAATTGGAAAAGATAATCGGATTGTTTGTTAACACTCTTGTTATTCGAACCAAAATAAATCCGAGTAACAATTTTGGAGAATTGGTCGAAGAAGTGAAACGAATTATCTTCGAGGCGTTATCGAATCAAGATATTCCGTTTGAAAAATTAGTCGATGAACTGAATGTAGAGCGCTCGTTAAGTTATTCGCCTTTTTTCCAAGTTATGTTCGTTTATAATCAGTCGCCTTTGGATAGTATTAAGGATGAAGAAATAATTATTGAACCTTTACCGTTGGATCTTAAAACGGCAAAGTTTGATATCACTTTTGTGCTTACACAACTTGAAGAGTCAATTAAAGGTGAGATTGAATATAACATCGGCTTGTTTAAGAGAAATACAATTGAAAGGCTGATTAATCATTTTCTACTCATACTCGAACAGTTGTTGGAAAATCCGGAAAAGAAAATTTCCGAAATTGAGATTGTTTCGAGAGATGAAAAACAATTATTGTTAAGCAACTGGAATAATACAAAAAAAGAATTTCCATATCCTCAAACACTTCACGGTTTGATTAGCGAGAAAGCAGCGGAACAACCCGGACACATTGCCGTTGAACTAAGCGGGGAAACAATTACTTACGGAGAGCTTGAAAAATATTCTAATGCAATTGCCAACGCACTGATTCAAGAAGGCGTCGAAAAGAATGAAATTATCGGGTTATATACGTATCCGTCCGTTGAAACGATAGCTGCGATTCTCGGGATTATAAAAAGCGGTGCGGCTTACCTTCCGTTGGATCCGACTTATCCGGAGAAACGTATTGAGTATATGATTGAAGACAGCAAAGTAAAAAAAGTTTTCGCCCAAGAAAAGTTAAGGGGGAAATTGGATGAAAATAAACTGAAAGTAATAACATTGGATTTAAACAAATTCGATGAAATGTTTAAGAACTCGAGCAAACCGCAAAGAGAAGTTTTCCCCGAAGATTTGGCTTATGTAATTTATACTTCAGGTTCAACCGGCATGCCGAAAGGTGTGATGCAAACTCACAAGGGATCAATAAATCACGCATTCGACATCGACCGTAGAAAACCTATACGTAACGGTGTATGCAGTTTGTGGACAAGTTTGAATTTTGACGTTTCAGTTTATGAAATCTTTTACCCGTTAATTTTCGGAAATGAATTGCACATAGTACCTCAAGAAATTCGTGCGCTTAATGAAGAACTTTTCGAATGGTTAGCAGTTCATAGAGTTGTCAGCGGATATTTACCGCCGTTTGTTTTGGATGAATATGATAATTGGTTGGAGAGAAATCCCGGAAAATGTTTCTTGGAAAAACTTATGGTAGGTGTTGAACCGATTAAACTTAAAACTTTGTCCGGAATTTACGATAAAGCCCCGAACATTTTAATACTGAACGGTTACGGACCTACGGAAACAACGATCTGTTCTACTATCTATGAAATAAAAGAAAAAATCTTTTCCGATGATATTACGCCGATCGGTACGGCAATGTCGAACACTAGAATTTTTATTCTCGACGAATATATGAATTTAAGTCCTATTGGGGTACCCGGCGAAATTTATATCGAATCCGTCGGTGAAGCAAGAGGATATCTTGGCAGACCCGATCTTACTGCGGAGAAATTTGTTCCTAACCCGTTCAGTTCGAAAGAAGGGGCAAGATTATACAGAACGGGAGATTTGGCTTTCTGGCAACCAGACGGCAATATTAAATTCGCCGGTAGAATAGATAATCAAGTTAAGTTTAAAGGATTTAGGATCGAATTAGGTGAAATTGAAGAAAATATTAAAAAACATAATGCTGTAGATGAAACCGCTGTGATTATTAGAGAAGATCAACCGGGTATTAAAAAACTTGTTGCATATTTCACCTTGAATGATAACGAAGTAACCGACGGTGCTGAACTAAGGAAATTCCTCAATGAAATATTGCCCGATTACATGATACCTTCTGTCTTTGTCAAGTTGGAAGATATGCCGAAAACACCTAACGGAAAAATAGATAGGAAAAATTTGCCGGAACCGACGGAAGATAATCTGGTCCTTTCGGCCGAATTTGTTGAAGCGAAGAACGAAACCGAACGGATTCTAACGGAAATATGGAAAGAAGTGTTAAAGGTCGATAAAATCGGTGTGTTGGATAACTTTTTTGAATTGGGCGGTGATTCAATCCTCGGAATTCAAGTTATTGCCAAGGCCAATTCGGCTGGACTTAAGTTAAGTCCGAAAAATCTATTTGAAGCGCCTACAATTTTGGGATTGGCAAATCTGGCGAATAAAGCGAGGAAAATTGTTGCAGAGCAAGGTTTGGTTTCCGGCGAAGTACCACTTACACCGGTTCAAAGATGGTTTTTCGAGAAAGGATTTACGAAACCGGAACATTGGAATCAATCGATTTTGCTAGAAGTAGCGGAAAAAATAGATACGGATGTTTTTGGCAATGCAGTAAATGAAATTTTAAAACATCACGACGTATTAAGACTCCGGTTCATTAAGGACGGGGAAAAATACAGACAAATATTCAGCGAAATGAATTCAAGCATTCCATTTGAAGTTATTGACTTGACTGACGCGGGAAGCGGAGAAATTGCGGATTTAATTACGGAGCATTCAAATAAATACCAAGAAAGTTTGAATTTGGAAAAAGGTCCGCTGTTCAGAATTGTTTATTTCAGATTGGGTGAAAATGTAAATGACAGATTGTTGATAATAATTCATCATTTGGTAATCGATGCGGTTTCTTGGAGAATAATCCTGGAAGATTTACAAACCGCATACGAACAATTAATAAATAAAGTTGAGGTGAAATTACCGGCAAAAACCACTTCGTTCAAATATTGGGCTGAAAAATTAATGGATTCGGCTGATACTAAAGTATGGCTGGATGAATTGGATTATTGGGAAAACATCGGCAAATTTGCCGATTACGTTAAAATTCCTGTTGATTTTAATAACGGAGAAGGTTTAGAAGAAACACAAGAAAAAGTAGTCGTAAAGGTTCCGGCGGAGCAAACGGAAATTTTACTTAAAGATACAATTAAAAAACTGAATACAAACGTGTTGGAGGTTCTTTTAACATCATTTAATTATGCGCTTTCACAATGGGATGGAAAAAGAAAGCATATAATCGGACTGGAAGGGCACGGTAGGGAAGATTTATTCGATGACGTTGACATTTCCCGTACTGTAGGTTGGTTTACGTCAGCCTTTCCGGTTTTAATGGATTTGAAAGATTCCGTTACCGTAACCGATTCTTTGAAATATATTAAAGAACAATTTAGAAAAATTCCCAAGAGCGGAATGGGGTTCGGCGTTCTAAAATATTTATCCGCCGAAGAAAAAGTTAAAGAAGTGATGAAAAATATCCCCGAACCGGAAATAATGTTTAATTATTTGGGAATTTTCAACAGTGATGAAAACCGGCAAGGTAAATTTAGAAAAGCAAAAGAAAAAGCGGGAAATGATAGAAGTCCGGTAAATAAAAGACCTTATTTATTGGATGTGACGGGGAATATAACGGACGGAGAGCTTATTCTACATATTAATTATTCGAAAAATTACCATAAATCATCTACAATGGAGGAATTGGCTAAGTTATTTGAAAACAACATATTACAAATAATCGGCACAGTAGAGACAGATGAAAGTGCAAGTATTTCCGCTGTCGATTTCGAAGATGCGGATCTTACCGATGACGATCTGGATGATTTATTAATGGAATTGGATAATTAATAAAGTAAATTTCTCAACTAATTTTTAGAAAAAATGGCATCAAGTAAAAAACAAAATATCGAAGCGATTTACCCTTTGTCTCCGATGCAGCAAGGAATGCTGTTTCATACAATCTATAACCCCGAGTCGGAAGAATATTTTGAGCAATTAACGGCTACGTTTTCCGGGAAAATTAATACCGATGCGTTTGTTAGTGCAATAAATAAGGTAGTGGAAAATAACTCGATTTTACGAACTTCGTTCGCTTATAAAAACGTATCCAAAATGCTCCAGATTGTTCACAAGAAGGTTGAAGTGCCCGTTGAAATAATAGATTGGACTTCTTATTCCCAAAGTGAGATAGAAGATAAATTCGATAAACTCCTTCGTGAAGATAGAAAAAAAGGCTTCAATCTTTCAAAAGCTCCGTTGATAAGGATAAAGTTAATTAAGGTTAACGGGGAAGAGTATAAATTTGTTTGGAGTCATCACCATTTATTAATTGACGGATGGTCGCTACCGATTTTGTTGAAAGAAGTGTTTACGTTCTACGAAATGTTAAACAAGGGAATGAATGCCCAATTGCCCCCGAAACGACCTTATCAAGATTATATAAAATGGTTGAAAAACAAAGACAAGGATGAGGCAAAAAAATTCTGGACTTCATATTTGAAAGGATTTACCAATCCGACAAAATTAAATTATGATTTTACGAATATTGAGGTTGGGGATTATAAAAAAGAAAAACTTTCACTTTCGGAAGAATTAAGTATAAAAGTCAATGAGTTTGTAAAAAATAAAAAAATTACGCTAAGCAGTTTTCTTCAATCAGTTTTGGGAATTTTGATATCGAAATATACCAATGAAGAAGATGTTGTTTTCGGTGCTACGTTTTCCGGAAGATCGCCGGAACTACCGGGTTCCGAAACAATGTTGGGATTGTTTATTAATACACTTCCAATCAGAGCTAAAATCAGTCCGTCAACTCCGATAGCGGATTGGATTGTCGAATTTCATAAAGAACAAATCCCGTTGAAAGATTTTGAGTGGTCGGCGTTGTACGAAGTTCAAAATTATTCCGAGCTATCCAACAAACAAAACTTATTCGATACTTTATTCGTATTCGAAAATTATCCGGTGGACAGTTCGATTTCGAAAACGAATTTAAGTTTCGAAATAAAAGATGTTTCCACGTTTGAACGAACCAATTATCCTATAACGTTTGTTTCTTCACCCGCTGTTCCGGTTACGTTGGAAATTGCTTATGATACTTCGTTGTTTTTGAATTCTACTATCAAAAGATTTTTAAATCATTTCGGAATCATCGTTCAGCAAATTATTGATAACCCCGAAATATCGTATAAAAATTTAAATCTATTAACAGCCGAAGACGGCAGAATAATAAATTCTATTCAAGGTGTGGATTATGAATTTGACAGTTCGTCAAACATAATCAAAGAGTTGAAAAACGTAGTAGAAAAATATCCCGATAACATTGCAGTGGCAATTAACGGCGAAGAAATTTCATACAAAGAATTGGATGAAAAATCGGATATTGTATACAGAAAACTGATTGCCGAAAACGTTAAACTTGAAGATAAAATAATTCTGTATACCGGTAAATCGGTTAATATGATTGCGGCAATGATAGGCATTTTGAAAGCGGGTGCGGCTTTTCTACCGGTCGATCCGGTAACTCCGGCCGAAAGAGTACGTTATATTGCGGGTGATTCCAATGCGAAATTTATAATTACAAATAAGCGGTATTTGGAAAATCTTGAAGATCTGGAAATTGAGAAAGTCATACTAAACGAAATTGTTGATTCTTCGGAAAATAAAAATATTGCAACCGCATCAATTAAATTGCAACCCGAGAATTTGGCTTATATTATTTACACATCGGGTTCAACCGGCAAACCGAAAGGAACATTGTTGCAGCATATCGGGGTTGTTAATTTGGCAAAATCCTTGGCAAAACTTTACGGAATTAATAGTGATTCTAATATCCTTCAATTTGCTTCGATAAATTTCGATGCGTCGATTTATGAAATATTCGGCGGATTACTTAACGGAGCCAAAATCACTTTATTCGAGAAAAACGATTTGAAAAATCCCGATGTTTTGTTAGATGAATTTGAAAAGTTAAAAGTAACGTTTTTAACTTTGCCCCCGACGTTACTTTCCGTTATGAAACCGAAAAAAATTAGTCATTTGAAGACAATACTTTCTGCCGGTGAAGCTTGTCCGACGGAAATAGGAATAAAATGGAATAAGTATTATAATTTCTTTAACGGTTACGGACCAACCGAAGCTACTGTTGCATCTACAATTGAGAAGTTCGACGGTACGGATAAATATTTAACCGTTCCAATCGGTAATGCGATTCCGAACATTAAGGTTTATGTTCTCGATAAATATCTAAATGAAGTACCGGTAGGTGTAACCGGCGAACTTCATGTTTCCGGAATTAATTTGGCTCGCGGTTACATTGGCAAACCCGATTTAACGGCGGAAAAATTTATTCCGGATCCCTTCTCCGGAAATCCGGGTGATAGAATGTATAAAACCGGTGATTTGGTTAAAATTCATGATGACGGAAAATTGGAATTTATCGGAAGAGTTGATAATCAAATTAAATTAAGGGGATTCAGAATTGAATTAGGTGAAATAGAAAATGTTTTGGCGGAACATCCGGATATTAATATCGCGGCTGTAATTGTAAGGGAATCGGCAAACAACGATAAAATTATCTCGGCTTTCGTTCAAGTAAACGACAAAGAGAATTTTAATAAATCCGAAATTCTCGATCTCTTAAGAAATAAGTTGCCGGATTATATGGTGCCTACCACTTTGACGGTACTGGATAAAATGCCGATAACCATAAACGGTAAAATTGATCGAGCAAAATTAAAAGAAATGAAAATAGATGAATTTGAAAAGAGTGAATATGTGGCGCCGGAAACCCCGACCGAAATACTGTTGGCTAATATTTGGAAGGAGTTGACCGGAGTTGATAATGTGGGACTAAACGATAACTTTTTTAACTTGGGCGGACATTCGATATTGGCTACACAAGCCGTTTCCCGAATTCGTGAGGCTTTTGGCGTTGAAGTATCTTTGAAAGATTTCTTCGAAATGAAAAATCTTAAAGAGTTAGCCCGATTTATTGATGAATCCGACCGAAGCATAAGTGAAGAAATTCAAAAACCTATTGACAAGATTAATCGCGACGGGGAATTGCCATTATCTTTTTCACAACAGCGGTTGTGGTTCCTTAGTCAATTTGCTCCCGAAGGTAGCTCGTATAATATTCCGGCTGTATTGGAGTTAAACGGTAAGCTGAATTTGGATGCTTTGAACTATGCAATAAACAAAATGATTGAACGACACGAAGTTTTACGCACGGCTTTTTACAGTAAAAACGGTAAGCCGCAAGTGAAAATAGAAGACAAATTTGATTTTAAAATTGAACTAATCGATGTTAGTAACGCTGACAGCAAGGATGATAATGTAAAGAAGATATTGGAAGAAACAATCAGAACTCCTTTTGACTTAACAAAAATTCCATTGTTTAATGTCAAACTGATTAAGATTAAACCGGATGCTCATATTTGTGCAATCGTGATGCATCATATCATCAGCGACGGTTGGTCGATAGGAATTATCGTTAATGAAATATCAGAGTTATATAAATCGTTTATAACTTCAACCGAACCACAACTTGACGATTTGAAAATCCAATATGTGGATTATGCCGCTTGGCAAAAGAGCGTTCTTTCAGGCGAAACTCTTGAAAAGGAAATCGAGTTTTGGAAAAATGAATTGGAAGGTGCATCTTTGGTTTTGGAACTACCTACGGACAAACCGAGACCGCAAGTTCAAACTTTTAACGGTACAAATGTAAACTTCACCCTTGAAGAAGGTCTGTCGGAAAAAATAGAAAAGGTTTCAACAAAATTGAATATAACTCCGTATATGTTTTTGTTGGGTGCGTTTGAAATTTTACTTTCGAAATATTCGCGTCAAACTGATTTTATTATCGGTACGCCGATTGCCAACAGAACAAAAATTGAAACCGAAAAATTAATAGGTTTCTTCGTCAATACACTGGCTATCCGGGCAACAGTAGATAAGAACATGACTGTACAGGAGTTGATGAAATCGGTACGTGCAAAAATGCTTGCCGCTTATTCGCATCAATCGCTACCTTTCGAAAAATTGGTTGAAGTTATTCAACCGGAAAGGGATACAAGTCATTCTCCGCTTTTCCAAGTTGCTTTTGTGTTCCAAAATACTCCGGAATCCGCTATTGAGTTACCGGGTTTAAAAGTCAAACAGTATGAAATGGAAAGCGCTACGGCTAATTATGATATTACGCTCTACATGCAAAAATTCGGAAAAGCATTTAACGGAACATTTGAATTTAATACGGATCTTTTCTACAAAGATACAATCGAAAAAATAATAAAAGAATTTTCCGTACTCATTAGTAAATTGACCGAAGATACCAAAGAGAGAATTAGGAACATCTCCCTTTTGGAAAGCGAAGGATTAAACAAAATTTTGTATGAGTTTAATGAGTCGGAACACGTGTATGAAAAAGACAAATGTGTTCATCGGAAATTTGAGGAGCTGGTTGCCGCAAATCCTGATGCAATTGCCCTTACATTTACCGAAGTGGAAGAAAAATTAGCTTTAACGGAACAATTAACTTACGATGAAGTTAATAAACGGGCAAACCGGCTTGCGAGATTGTTAAGAAAGAACGGCGTTACGCGCGATACGGTAGTAGGAATATCGCTCCCGCGCTCTTTTGATATGGCAATCAGCATGCTGGCTATTCTCAAAGCGGGCGGAGCGTTTTTGCCGATTGATCCGACATATCCGGAAGATAGGATTAAACATATGATTGAGGACTCCGGAACAAATATCTTAATTTCGATAGAGCAAATCAGTAAAAACTATAAATTTTATAACGGTAAAATAATTAATCTTGATTCAGGCAAAGAGTTAATTAACGCGGAAGATAATACAAACTTGGATAACACTGTTTATCCGGAAAACTTGGCTTACATTATTTATACTTCCGGTTCAACCGGTTTGCCGAAAGGTACGATGTTATCGCATAAAGGATTACTTAATTTGTCGTTGGCACAAAAAGATGCGTTTAATATTTCTGGAAAGAGTAAAATACTGCAATTTTCAAGTTACAGTTTCGATGCTTCCGTTTGGGAATTTGTTATGGCGTTGCTTAACGGTGCGTCGTTAAGTTTGGTTGGGCAAGACATAGTGAAATTAGGCAGTTCGCTGAAAAAAGCAATGGAAGTATTAAATATAACCACCGTTACTTTACCGCCGTCTGTTTTAAAAGTTATTCCTTTCGAAGAGAATAATAGCAACTTGCCCGCACTCGAAACAATAATTGTGGCCGGGGAAAGTTGTCCGCCCGAGCTTGTAAACAAATGGTCGAAGAATAGAAAATTCGTAAATGCATACGGTCCGACCGAAACCACCGTTTGCGCATCGATGCATATATGCGATGGAAAATATTCGACGGTTCCGCCTATCGGAAAACCGATTTATAACTTTAAGTTGTATGTTTTGGATGATAATTTATTGCCTTTACCCGTTGGCGTACCGGGCGAACTTTATATCGGCGGACCCGGTATTGCGAGAGGATATTTGAACAGACCGGAATTAACTGCCGAAAAATTTATTCCGAACCCGTTTTCGAAAATTGCCGGAGAAAGAATTTATAAAAGCGGTGACTTAGCTCGCTGGTTACCGAACGGCGAAATAGAATTCCTCGGAAGAATCGACAATCAAATTAAACTTAGAGGATTCAGAATTGAATTAGGCGAAATAGAATCCGTTATCAGAAAAGATAAAGCGGTCAAAGATGTTGTTGTGGATATTAAAAAAGATTCCAAAAACGAAGATCGTTTAATCGCTTATGTTGTTCCGAAGTTCGATGAGATTGACGAAAATGAAATAAAATTGTTCGCCAGAACAAAATTGCCTGATTATATGGTACCTCAACACGTTATTAAAATCGATACTATTCCGCTTTCACCGAGCGGTAAAGTGGATAGAAGAGCCTTGCCGTTACCCGATTTTAAAAATTTACGGTCGGCTGTAAAATATGTTGCTCCTAGAAATGAAACGGAAAAGATACTTGCCGGAATAGTTAAAGAATTGCTTAACGTTGATAAAGTCGGTGTTCACGATAACTTTTTCGATCTTGGCGGACATTCATTATTGGCAACTCAATTTGTTTCGCAAGTACAAGAAAAATTAGGATACGATATTCCTTTACGCAGTTTATTTGAAAATCCGACAGTTGAAGGTTTAGCTAATTTAATATTAAATAATGAAGTTAAATCTATTGAAGAAAACAGTTCAATTGAAAAGCTTGAACGGGGAAGTGCAAGTATAGAAGATTTATTAAATGAAATAAATGAAACTAAATAAAAAATGAATAATATTGTTGAGCTCATAAATAAATTACCGCAAGAAAAAAGAGAAGTATTAGAAAAGCAACTCAAGATCGACGGCAGCAAGTATAATGTTTTCCCGCTTTCGTTTGCACAAAAAAGATTGTGGTTTTTGGATCGTTTCGAAGCTAATAAATCGGTTTATAATATTCCGAGCGCTTACAAAATTACAGGAAAATTGGATTATGAAATTTTGGAAAAGGCGGTTAATGCGATAATTAATCGTCATGAAATTCTGAGAACAATTTTTATTGTTGTCGATCAAGAACCGTTTCAAGTGGTTAATTCCGATGTCAAAATAAATATCCCGATTATCGATTTAACAAATGCTGCAGAGCAAGAAGAAAAAATAAGGGAAATTCTTTTCAACGAAGCCTCCCAACACTTTAATTTAAGCGAAGGTCCTTTGCTGAGTGTGAAGCTCATAAAAACGGCCGAAGACCGGCATATTGTTTCGCTTACCATGCACCATATTATTTCCGACGGTTGGTCGATGAGTATTTTAATAAGGGAAGTTATCGCTTTATACAATTCGTTTGCTCAAGGTAAACCTTCTCCGTTACCACCGTTGAAGATTCAGTACGCCGATTTTGCGAAGTGGCAAAACGATTACATGCAAGGAGAAAAATTTGATGAGCAACTGAATTACTGGAAAGAAAAACTGGAAGAAATACCGCAAGCAATCGATTTACCGTTCGATAAACCGCGTCCTCCGCATCAAACGCACAACGGCGATCATTTAAGATTCGGTTTGTCCAAAGATTTATCGAAGAAACTTGCAGACTTGGCAAGAGACAAAGATGTTACTTTATTTATGTTGATGTTAGCTGCCTTTGATGTTCTGTTATCCAAGTATTCCGGGCAAGACGATATTGTTGTAGGAACTCCGATTGCCGGTAGAAACAGACCGGAAACTGAAAACTTAATAGGTTTTTTTATAAACACGTTGGTACTGAGAACAAAACTCGACGGCAATCCAACTTTCGAAGAATTATTGGAACAAGTAAAAGAAACTGCCTTAGGGGCTTTTGCAAATCAAGATTTACCTTTTGAAAAATTAATCGAAGCGGTTCAACCGGAGAGAAATTTAAACGTACCTCCAATATTTCAAGTTCTGTTTACTTTCCAAAATTTACCTATGAGTAAAGTTAAAGTAGCGGAGCTGGAATTCGAACCGGTAAACATTGATAATAAAACGGTGAAGTACGATTTGACTTTGAGTTTGGAAGAAACTCCCGAGGGAATCAGAGGCGGTTTCGGTTATAATACTGATTTGTTTGAAAAGGAAACGATAGAAAGATTATCACGTCATTTCGGCAATTTACTTGAATCGATTGTTTCTAAACCGGGTACAAGAATATCAGATTTGGAAATTTTGGACGAAAACGAAAAAACGAAGATACTTTACCAATGGAACAAAACGGAAAAAGAATACAACTTAAAAGTACCGATTCATAAGTTATTTGAAGAGCAAGTGGAAAAAACACCGGATAATACGGCAATAGTTCAACCGCCGAATTCCGCAGAAGAAATTGAAGCTAAAAATATTACATATTCAAAATTAAATAATTTAAGTAATAAAATAGCCAATTATATAGTATCAAAGGGAATCGAAAAAGGTTCTGTGATAGGAATTTGTTACGATAGAAAAATCGAACAAATTGCGCTCGTTTTCGGCATTTTGAAAGCCGGTTGTGCATACCTTCCGTTGGATACAAAATATCCGGAAGAAAGAATAAAGTACATGGTTGAAGATTCAAAAGCCAAAATAGTTTTTACGCAATCGAAGTATGAAAATAAATTCGGCGGAAATATCCCGTTAATTTTTCTGGATTCTGCTCTTGATGAAATCGATGCTATGGCTGAAAGTGTTGAAAATATTGATGTTCAACCGGATGATTTGGCGTATATAATTTATACATCGGGTTCAACCGGTAAACCTAAAGGTGTTGCGGTAGAACACGGAAATTTGGTTAATTATATATACTCAGCAAAAGAAAACTTTGCGGTAAACAGTGAAGACAAAGTGTTGCAGTTTGCATCAATTAGTTTCGATGCCGCTGCAGAAGAAATTTATCCAGCTTTAACATCCGGAGCCGAGCTCGTATTGCGTAATGATATGATGATCGGTTCGGCATTTTCTTTTATTAATACAATTAGCGAATTAGGCATAACGGTTCTCGATTTACCCACCGCTTATTGGCATCAATTGGTCTCGGAGATGGAATTAACAAATACTTCTTTCCCCGAAAAAGTTAGATTGGTAATAATCGGCGGAGAAAGGGCTATCCCTTCGTTCGTGCAAAAGTGGCAAAAAAAATATTCTAAGATAAAATTACTTAATACATACGGACCAACCGAAACAACCGTGGTTGCTACTTTATGGGAGTTACCGCCGTTATCCGATAAACCGCCTTTCATAAATGAAGTGCCGATAGGAAAGCCTATTTCGAATGTGAAAGCATATATTTTGGATAAATACTTAAATCCCGTACCGATTGGGGTTGGCGGCGAACTACATATTGGGGGTGCGGGCGTTGCACGTGGATATCTGAATCGTGCTGAGTTAACATCCGAGAAATTTATTGCCAATCCTTTCGATTCTTCCTTTTCCGGTCGTTTATACAAAACGGGCGACAAAGTGAAATATTTGAAAGACGGAACCATCGAATTTCTCGGACGACTCGATAAACAAGTAAAGGTTCGAGGTTTCAGAATTGAGCTTGGTGAAATTGAAAATGAAATCAATAAGCATTCTGCCGTGAAAGAAGCGGTTTTAAATATAATCGAAAACCCGCAGGGCGAGAAATCTTTGGTTGCTTATTTTACATCAAAGGAATCGGTAAATATTGGCGGATTGGAAATTAAGAAGTATTTACAAAAGAGTTTGCCGGACTATATGATTCCGTCTTTTTTTGTAAAGGTTGATAAGATCCCTCTTACACCGACCGGCAAGGTTGATTTCAAATCTTTGCCGGATCCTTCCGGAAGCAGACCGGATTTGGAAAAACCGTTTATTGAAGCACGTAATCCGCTTGAAAAACTTCTCACCGAAATATGGAAACGTACTTTACAGATTGACAAAATTGGTGTGCATGATAATTTCTTTGAACTTGGTGGTGATTCGTTAAAAGCCGCAATCCTAATTAACAGATTACAACAAGAGCTTGATATTATTCTTTATGTTGTTGTTTTATTCGATAATCAAAATATCGCCGCGTTGGCAAATTATCTTGCCGAAAAATATCCTGAAAAAGTACTCGATGTTTGCAAAAAATATTATCCGGATGATAATTATGATTTTATTAAAACAAAGACACAAGTTAAAATCTATGAAATAAATGAAAGTAAAATCGAAGAAGCCGAAAGAATACTTTCATCAAAAACAAGAGACAAAGATTATGAAAATGAATTCTTGAAGAACTTGCCGGCAAAACTTAAGAGAGCGATTTTTATTTTATCGGCACCGCGCTCGGGTTCAACGCTTTTGAGGGTTATACTAGCCGGCCATCCGAAACTGTTTTCGCCGCCGGAACTAGCGTTGCTTAATTTCAGAACATTAAAAGAACGGGCTGAAACTTTTGCAGGTAGAGATGAAGGTTGGATGGAAGGTTTATTTCGTGCAATAATGGAAATAAAAAATTGTGATTTTGAAAAAGCTAAGAAAATTGTAAGAGAATTTGAAAAGCTGAATTTTACAACATACCAAATGTATGAAAAATTACAAGAATGGATTGGTGATAGAATTCTTGTAGATAAAACAACTACATATGCATCCAACATTGATTATTTAAATAGAGCGGAATATTATTTTGACGAACCTTTTTATATTCAAATAGTTCGACATCCTTCGGCAATGATTCAATCTTACTTGGATAGCAATCTCGAACAAGTATTCGGCAGTGAATTACCTTATGAAGCTAGAGAAAAAGCAGAGTTGTTCTGGATAATCAACAACCGGAATATTTTTAATTTCTTCAAGCAAATTCCCGAAGAAAGAAAAAGTACGATTAAATACGAAGATATGGTTAGGAATCCGGAAAAAGTTATTAGGGAATTGTGTGAGAAAATAGGAATTGAATATAAACCGGAAATGATTCATCCTTATCAAGGAAACCGTATGCTCGATGGTGTTCATAAAGAATCCAAAATGGTTGGTGACCCGAGATTTAATACTCATAAGGAAATTGATCCGACACTTGCTGATAAATGGCAAAGTTTGCCCGAGGGAGATAAACTTAGTCGGTATGTTCTACAAATAGCCGAAGAGTTAAATTATAAAATTAACCCGAGTGATAAACCCGTAAGGAAAATCCCTTTGGTTAAAGTAGAACGAAAAAATCTTATGCCACTTTCTTTCTCTCAAGAAAGACTTTGGTTTTTGGATAAACTCGATCCCGGTAATTCCGCTTACAATATTCCGGGTGTTGTTCGGCTTAAAGGCAACTTACACTTCAAGTTATTGAAGCAAACAATTGATGAAATTGTTGAACGACACGAAATATTACGAAGCGCAATTACAACCGTTGAGGGGAAAGCATTCCTTCATATCGAAAATAATGTTAATTACGAAATTGAATTAACCGATATTTCGAACATTGCGGAAAAGGCGAAAGACGAAAAAATCAAGAAATTGGTTTTCGACGAAATACAAAAACCGTTTAAACTCGATAATGCGCCATTATTTAGAGTTAAATTAATAAAAGTTAAAGAAGATGATTCGGTTTTGATTTTGACGATGCATCATGCGATATCGGATGGTTGGTCGGTGGGAATTTTCATTCGTGAATTCACGGAGATATATACTTCCTTAATTGAAGGAAGGGAACCGAAATTGCCGAAGTTGGAAATCCAATATACGGATTATGCTTATTGGCAAAGAGAATATTTAAAGGGCGATCTATTAGAAGACAAATTAAAGTTCTGGAAAGAATATTTGGAAGGTGTTCCACCTTTAATTGAATTACCGACAGATAAACCGCGACCGGCGGTACAAACGTTTAACGGTGATTTGTTCAAGTTTACGATTCCGGAGAATATTTCCAAACAGATTAAAGATTTGAGCAAAAAGGAGAATGCTACACTGTTTATGATATTGCTTGGGGCATTTCAAACTTTGCTTTCATATTATTCCGGACAAGACGATATAGTGGTCGGAACACCGGTTGCAAACAGAAATAAGGAAGAATTGGAAAATCTGATAGGCTTTTTTGTTAACACTATAGTTTTCAGAAATGATTTAAGTGAGAATCCGACTTTTGTTGAATTGTTGAACTCGATTAAAAATGAAACGGCTCAAGTCTTTTCGCATCAAGACGTGCCTTTCGAAAAAATAATAGATTCGTTAAATATCGAACGGGATGTCAGTCATTCACCTTTGTTCCAAGTAATGTTTACATTTCAAAATTTACCGAGAACAAAAATCGAACTGCCCGGTTTAGAGCTTGAATCGGTAGAATTGAACTCGAAAATATCAAAATTCGATTTAAGTCTCACTATGATGGAAACCGGCGATTCGAAATTGGCCGGTAGTTTTGAGTATAATACCGATTTGTTTGAGCGCAGTACTATAGAACGTTTATATCAGCATTTTATCAATCTGTTAAATTTGTTAACTAGGAATCCGTTGAACAAAGTTAAAAATTTAAGTATTCTGACGGAATCGGAAAAAGCTAAACTACTCGGTGAATGGAAAGGTAAAACCGGTTCGTTTCCTTCCGATTCAAACTTGGTTAACGAATTTGTTAAAGCTGCACGGAGCTTCGGTGAAAATATTGCGGTTGAATATAACGGTGAAAGTATTTCGTATAAAGAACTGGATACGCTTTCCAATAAATTGGCTCACTATCTGATCAAGAAAGGAGTCGGTAAAGAATCCTTGGTTGGTTTTTATCTTGATCGCTCAATTGAAAGTATTGTGAGCATTATAGCTGTTTGGAAAGCCGGAGCGGCATATGTGCCGCTGGATCCATCTTATCCCCGCGAGAGAATCGAATTTATGGTTCGTGACGCCGAATTGAAAGCAGTTATTACTACTGAAAAATATAGGGCAAACTTCAATACGGATAATTTGATAATTATTGATACGGAAAAAGAAATCATTGAACAATTACCTGGAGAGTTGCCTCAAGTCGGTATTTCATCGGATAATCTTGCATATATAATTTATACATCGGGTTCTACCGGAAAACCGAAAGGCGTTATGGTTCGGCATAAATCCGTTTTGAATTTGGCAACTGGTTTGTATCAAATTGTTTATAAACGGGAAAACGGTAAAAACTTAAAAGTAAGTTTAAACGCACCGCTGGCTTTCGACGCTTCAGTTCAACAATTGGTAGCTTTGTTGTTCGGTCATACTTTAAGTATTCTTCCACAAGAAATCAGATTGGATGGTGAAGGGCTGGTCAATTTCATACGCAAACACAAATTGGATGTTTTGGACTGCGTACCTACGCAGCTTCGTATATTGTTGGAAAACGGTTTTACGGAAAGTAACGAATGGCGTCCGTCGGTTGTTCTTCCGGGCGGTGAGCCGATCGATAATCAATTGTGGCAAACCCTTGTAAATATTGATGATGTAAAATTTTATAATATGTACGGCCCAACCGAATGCACCGTCGATTCGACTATTTGTTCCGTTACTGAAAAAGTACTTAAACCGAGTATCGGGAAACCAATCATTAATTCGGTTCATTTTGTTCTTGATAAACGAATGAATTTGGTACCCATTGGAGTCCCGGGCGAACTTTATATCGGTGGCGAGAGTTTATCCAGAGGATATTTAAATAGACCCGAATTAACAGCGGAAAGATTTCTACCGAACCCGTTTTCCGTAAAAGAAGGAGAAAGACTTTACAAAACTGGCGATTTAGTAAGATTTATGCCCGATGGAAATATCGAATATCTCGGACGTGTTGACGATCAAGTAAAACTACGAGGTTTTCGAATCGAGTTAGGTGAAATAGAAAGTAATATTTCAAAGTATCCTTTAATCAATCAAACCGTGGCAATTGTAAAAAAAGACGAAAACGGCTTACAAAAATTAATAGCGTATTTCACTACCGAAGATAATAAAGAAATAAGCTTAAGCGATTTAAGAAAATATT
Source organism: uncultured Melioribacteraceae bacterium (assembly GCA_964553325.1). GTDB lineage: Bacteria > Bacteroidota > Ignavibacteria > Ignavibacteriales > Melioribacteraceae > BMS3ABIN04. The sequence continues at coordinate 32,939 of CAZKKI010000051.1, forward strand.
TGCAAGATAAACTACCCGATTATATGATACCGGCTGTTTTTGTTAGATTAGAAGAATTTCCGAAATTACCGAACGGCAAAATAAATAAACGGGCTCTGCCCGAACCGCAAATAACAAGAAGAGAGGACGATAAAGATTTCATTCGACCCGAAACGGAAAAAGAAATTAAACTTGCTAAAATTTGGGAAGATTTATTAAAAATTAAAAAAATAAGTGTTGATGATAATTTCTTTGAATTAGGTGGTGATTCGATTCTTGGTATTCAAATTATTGCTCGGGCAAAGCAAGTAGGTTTAAAAATATCTCCGTTGGATTTATTTAAAAATCAAACTATTCGAAAGTTGGCGTTGGTTGCAAAAGAAACGGAAACGGTAAAAGCTGAACAAGGGTTGGTTAGCGGGGAATTTCCGCTTACCCCCATTCAACATACGTTTTTCAATGCAAATTACAAGGAACCGAATCATTGGAATCAGTCGATTTTCTTAACCGTTAAAAAAGAATTCGACGAAGAAAAATTTAAAGAGTTAGTTAAAAAAATTATTGAACATCACGATATGCTCCGTGCAAAATATCAAAAGACGGAGAAAGGGTGGAAGCAGACCGTTTCGGATTCAGTGGATGAATTGCCTCTTGTTATTTATGATTTAACGGATAAAGAGAATCCGAAAACGGAAATTGAAAGATTAACGGAACAGACTCAGAAATCATTGGATATTGAAAACGGTAAACTGATAAAATTCGCATATTTCAAAATTTCCGAGAAAGAAGGAAGATTATTAATTGTTATACATCATTTGGTTGTTGACGGAGTTTCGTGGAGAATATTGGTTGAAGATTTAATTTCGATATTTAATAGTTTGAATAATAATGAAGTGGTTGATTTACCGCCTAAAACAACTTCTTTCAAAGAATGGGCGGAATATTTAAGTGAAGAAGTTGTTAAAGCAATATATGAGAACGAGAAAGCATATTGGGAAAAATTAAGCACAGTGGATATAAAACCTATTGAGTCTGATTATGATAAAGGTGAAAACACCGAAGAATCAGCTTTTGCAATTACGAAGGAATTGGAAGCGCAAGAAACCGAATTACTATTGAAAGAAGTACCGAAAGTTTACAATACTCAGATTAACGATATTCTTTTATCCGCTTTGTTCCTCGCTAACGTTAAGTGGCAAGGTAGAAAAACATTACTGCTGCACTTGGAAGGGCATGGTAGGGAAGAGATATCACCATCGATCGATATCTCAAGGACAGTCGGATGGTTTACTTCAATCTTTCCGGTTAAACTTGAATTGGATGAAACTACCGACAAAGGTGAAGTTATTAAATCGGTTAAGGAGCAGATTAGACAAATACCGAATAAAGGTTTCGGTTTTGGTATACTACGCTATCTTTCGGACGACGAGGAATTAAAAAACAAACTGAGTAAATTTGATAAAAGAGAAATAACGTTTAACTATTTAGGACAATTCGATACTTCGTTGCCCGAAAAATCACCGTTCGGTGTCGCATTGGAAAATAAAGGCACCGAAAGGAGTAAGAAAAATAATCGAAGTAGTTTGATTGACATTAATTCGGGAATAGGAAATGGTAAATTGCGAATTACATTTTCCGCCAGTTCGAACTTGTTTAAACGTGAATCGTTGGAATCATTGGCAGAGCAATATATTTTATCGTTGAAGGAATTAATTAGTCATTGTGCAAATACTGAACAAGGCGGGTTCACTAAGTCGGATTTCGATTTAATTGAGCTTGATGACGACGAATTGGACGATATTTTATCTGATTTATAAATGAATTAACAGTTAACACATCTACGAAATTAAGGAAATAAAATATTCTTATGAAAAAACAAAACATAAAAGACATTTACCCGTTAACCCCAATGCAACAAGGTATGTTGTTTCATACGTTGTTTGCACCCGGAGATGAAGTCTATACCGAACAATTCAGTTGTAAGATAAAAGGAAATTTGAATGTTAATGCATTTGCAGAAGCGTGGAATCAAACGGTAAACAGACACGATGCATTATGTGCTTCGTTCAGATGGGAAAACATTAAAGAACCGGTGCAAATAATACATAAGAATTTGGAGGTACCGTACAGGATTGTTGATTGGAGCGGAAAACAAAAAGAAAATGTCATTGAAGAATTTGAGAAAATTAAATCCGAAGAAAGAAAAAAGGGAATCGATTTAACTAAACCGCCTCTGATGAATTTCACGTTGTTTAAGTTGAACGACGATGAATATCTGTTTTTATGGAATTATCATCATATTTTATTCGATGGATGGTCGACACCCATAATATTCAAAGACTTGCTCGAAACGTATGAAGCTTTGGATGAGGGTAAGACCATTAATATTTTGCCGGTAAGACCCTATAAAGATTATATAGCATATTTGAAAAAGCAAGGATTGGAAAATGCCGAAAGATTTTGGCGGGAATATTTGAAGGGATTTTATGCACCTACACCATTACCATACACTAAAGCGATGCCCGAAAAATCCGGTGCTTACGGAAAAGAACGAATAATTTTATCCGATAAACTTTCCGAACAAATTCACAACTTTACAAAAGAAAATAAAATAACGATAAATACGCTTGTTCAAGCGGCTTGGGGAATTCTCTTAAGCCGTTATAGCGGCGAAGATGATGTTTTATACGGCGTAACGGTTTCCGGGCGTTCCGCCGACGTTGAAGGAATAGAGATGATGGTTGGTCTTTTTATCAATACTATTCCTTTGAGAATTACTCATATTTCAGACGAAAGAATTATTGACTGGCTAAGAAATTTGCAAATAAAATTTGCAGAGGTAATACAATATGAATACACGCCGCTTGTAAATATTCATCAATGGAGCGATGTAAGCGGTAAAGATGAGCTTTTCAAAAGTATATTGGTATTGGAAAATTATCCGGTCGAGGAATCCGTCAAACAAAAAGAATCTAATATTAAAATATCGGATATTAAAACATTTGAAAAAACTAATTATCCCCTTACTCTTGTTGCCGCACCGGGCAAAATAATTGCATTCGATTTGGCTTACGATGCCGATCTGTTCGACGTGGAAATGGTTCACCAGATTCTCGAGCATTTGAAAAACATCCTTAAATTTTTTGTTGCGAATGAGAAAGCTCAATTAAGGGATATTGAATTTTTAACCGAAGACGAAATTAAACGCCTCACCGTAGATTGGAATGCGACCGATAAAAATTTACCGGAAAATCTTTTAATTCACAAACAGTTCGAACTTATTGCCGATAGATATAAAAATAACACGGCGATAGTTTTTAACAATGATTCGTATACTTATGATGAATTAAACAGAAGAGCAAACAAGTTTGCAAAATATTTGGTGAAAATAGGAATTAAACCGGAATCGAAAATTGGAATATGTCTCGATAGGTCTTTTGAAATGGTATGTTCGACACTTGCTGTTTTAAAATGCGGCGCTTCTTTTGTCCCGCTCGATCCCGCCTATCCTAAAGAAAGATTAAAGTATATTGTTAATGATTCCGAATTGACGGTTTTGATTACCGATTCCAATTTATCGATTCTGTTTAAAGATGAGCCTGTAACTGAATTATTGATAGATAAGAAATGGGAAATTATTGATGAGCAGAGTGACGAAAACTTGAATGTTCCCGTCCCAACGAACAATATGGCTTACATAATTTATACTTCGGGATCGACGGGTAAACCTAAAGGAGTAATGTTGCAGCATGCATCGCTTGTTAATTTTGCCAATGATGCTATTACGGATTTTAACATTGATAAGGAATCCAGAGTTTTACAATTTGCATCGTTTAGTTTTGACGCGGCCGTCGGTGAAATATTTATGGCATTGCTGGCGGGAGCTACATTGGTAGTTGCCGAACGTGAAACTACAATGTCGGTTGAGGCCATTACCGACTTTATTAATAAGAATAAGATTACTCATGCAACTTTACCGCCATCGCTTCTTTCTTTAATGGATGCGGAAAAAATCGAAGGAAAGAAAACAATTATTTCCGTAGGAGATTCATGTCCGTGGGATTTGGCATTAAGGTGGAGCGAAAAGCACACGTTCTTTAACGGTTACGGTCCTACGGAAACAACGGTTGGCGCAATTTGGGATGTAGTCGATAAAAATCATTTGCATAAATCGATAACTACACCGATAGGAAAACCGATTGGAAACGTTAAAGTCTATTTGATGGATAAGAATATGAAACTTGTACCGGTGGGAGTTGAAGGGGAAATATTTATTGGAGGATACGGAGTCGGAAGAGGATACTTAAACCGGCCGGAACTTACCGCAGAAAAATTTATCCCCGATCCGTTTTCCGAAGTTGATGGTGCAAGATTGTATAGAACCGGCGATAAAGGAAAATATTTACGCGATGGTAATATCGAATTTGTCGGCAGAGTCGATTTTCAAGTAAAGATTAGAGGTTATAGAATTGAACTTGGAGAAATAGAAGCCGTTATAAATCAATTGGAAAATGTAAAATCCACGGTGGTTACGGCAGTAAAGGACAGCTACGGAAATGAAAGATTGGCGGCTTATGTTATTCCGTCGAAAGAAAATTTTAATACCGAGGAACTAAAAGAATTTTTACGGGATAAACTGCCCGATTTTATGATTCCGTCCGCCGTTATACAAATGGATGCATTCCCGCTTTCACCTAACGGTAAAGTTGATAGAAAAGCTCTTCCCAAACCGGAAAACATCGAACTGCAACAAACAATAGTATTACCGCGAACCGCAACGGAAGAATTGATTGCTAATATTTGGGCGGATGTGTTAAAATTAGATAAAGTGGGAATATATCAAAACTTTTTCGAGATCGGTGGACATTCGTTGCTTGCAACGCAAGTTGTGTCCCGACTAAAAGAATCATTTAAGTTTGAAATACCCTTGAAAACTTTGTTCGATTATCCTACGGTTCATCTTTTAGCTGCGGAAATAGAAAAACTTGAACTTGCCGAAAGCGGAGACTTACCGGAACTTACAAAAGTGGATAGGGGTGAAAAAATCCCCCTCTCGTTTTCTCAACAAAGACTTTGGTTCTTAAATGAATTAAAACCTAACGACCCGTCATATAACATTACAAATGCTTTTATTATCAAGGGCAATTTGGATATAACGATTTTACGTAAAAGTATAAACAAGATTATTGAAAGACATGAAATTCTCCGAACGGTTTTTGATGAAGAGCTGGGAAAACCGTATCAAAAAATTCTTGATAGTTTGGAAATAGAAATACCTGAAATTGATTTGTCGACGTTGCCCAAAAAGGAAAGAATTGGCAAGGCGAAAAACCTGGCAAGAAACGAAGCACAAAAACCGTTCAATTTAAAAAAGGGTCCGCTTGTTCGTTTACTGCTTATTAAGATTGCGGAAGATGAATTTATTACAATATTTTCACTTCACCATATTATTGCGGACGGTTGGTCGATACCGATTTTAATTAGGGAAACCGTAGCCATATACGAATCTTTGAAAAAAGGTGAGGAAATATCATTACCCGAATTACAAATTCAATATGCCGATTATGCCGCATGGCAGAAAAAATTTATGGATGGTGATTTATACAAAAAGGAATTGGAATATTGGAAAAATGAATTACAGGGTATCCCGCCGGTATTGGATTTACCGACAGATAAACCGCGGCCGTCCATTCAAACGTTTAACGGAGCAAAATATAAATTCAATTTGACCGCCGATCTTATTCAAGAATTAAAAGGATTAAGCAGAGCCCAGAACCTGACATTGTTTATGACGATGTTGGCGGTGTTCCAAACGCTTTTACATAAATATTCTGCACAAAAAGATGTGGTAATCGGAACACCGATAGCAGGACGTACCAGCGCGCAGTTGGAAAATTTAATAGGATTTTTTGTTAATAATCTTGTTATTCGAACACGATTTGAAAATAATTTAACATTTAAGGAATTATTAAAACAAGTAAGAGAAGTAACCCTTGGTGCTTTTACAAATCAAGATATGCCGTTTGATAAATTGGTTGAAGAATTACAACCTGTAAGGGATTTGAGTCATACACCGATTTTTCAAGTGATGTTTGTTTTCCAAAACATCCCGGTTGAGAATATTGAAATTTCGGAATTTTCACTGCAACCGTTCGAGTTTGCAAGCGGAACTACGACATACGATTTATCCTTAACCTTAAATGAAAGCAGCGAAGGAATGAGTTGTATATTTGAATACAACACGGATCTTTATTATGAATCGACCATAGAACGTTTGGCTAACTACTATAAACATTTGTTGCAAACCGTAGTTAAAGACATTAAAAAGAAAATCGGAAATGTTCAACTTATCTCCGAAAGTGAAAAAGAAAAATATCTTGTTGCACTAAATAATACAGAAGCGGTTTACCCCGATAATTCGACGGTGCACGGAATTTTCGAAAAACTGGCGAAAGAAAATCCTTTGAACACTGCATTGTATTATGCGGCCGATAAAGATGCTGAGCCGGAAATATTATCGTATGAAGAATTAAACAAGAGGGCTAACAAGCTCGCTCATTATTTGATTGGAAAAGGTATTAAAAAAGAAGACAGAGTCGCAATATTTTTAGATCGCTCTTTTGAGATGATTGAAGCCGTCTTGGGAACTTTAAAAGCCGGTGGTGCATTTATGCCGGTAGACTTTAACTACCCTCAAGAAAGAATTGATTATATGCTCGATGATGCCGGCGTTAGCTTTATCATTACCGACTCCAAGTTGGAAGAAAAGATTAAAGACAAATCCAAAGTTATCTTGATTGATAAAAAAGAGGAATTATTTAACGGCATTAGCGAAGATAATCCTTCGATAAATATATTACCCGATAATTTGGCTTATGTTATTTATACATCAGGCTCTACAGGTAAACCTAAAGGTACAATGTTGGCGCATCGCGGATTAACGAATTTGGCAAATGTGCACAAAAAGAATTTCAATATAGATTTCGAAAGTAAAGTCTTGCAGTTTTCGTCCAGCAGTTTCGATGCTTCTGTTTGGGAAACGGTTATGGCTTTGTTGAACGGAGCTTCATTATTTTTAACTTCCAAGGAAACGGTTTCATCGGGCGAGGAATTGGCCGGCTTGATAAAGAACAACGGAATTACAACCGTTACTTTACCCCCGTCGGTTTTGGCGGTTATGCCCAAGATCAATTTACCCGAATTAAAAACAATTATTACCGCCGGTGAAGCGGTGTGGAATGAATTAGTGGAATTTTGGGGTTCGGATAGGCAATTCTTTAATGCTTACGGTCCAACTGAAACTACGGTTTGCGCTTCGATGTATTTATGTGAAAAAGAATATCCGAAAGGACCTCCAATCGGGAAACCGATTGACAATTTCAAAGTTTATGTTGTTGATGATAATTTTAACCCCGTACCGGTTGGTGTTCCGGGAGAATTGTTGGTTGGCGGTGTCGGTTTGGCAAGAGGGTATTTGGGTAAGCCCGATCTAACAGCTGAAAAGTTTATACCCGATTTCTTTAACGAAATTCCGGGACAAAGACTTTACCGAACGGGTGATTTGGTAAGATTGCTTGAAGACGGGAATATAGAATTTTTAGGAAGAATAGATACTCAAGCAAAAGTGCGAGGTTTCAGAATAGAACTAGGTGAAATTGAAGCACAGATAAAAAATCTCGACCAAGTACTGGATACAGCCGTTGTTGTTCGAGAAGATCATCCCGGGGATAAAAGAATAGTAGCTTATATAGTCTTGAAAGACGAGCAAAAACTTGATATTAATAAATTCAGAACATTGTTGGCAAATGTTTTACCCGATTATATGATTCCTTCGGCATTTGTTCAATTGGATAAAATCCCGCTGACGCCAAACGGTAAAGTTGATAAATATGCATTACCGATACCCGAAATATCAAGCATGGATCTCGGTGTGGAATACATTAAGCCGAGGGATGAAATCGAAGAGGGGTTGGTCGAGATTGTTAAAGAGTTGCTTAACATAGAGAAAGTTGGTGTTTTGGATAATTTCTTCGCTCTGGGCGGGCATTCGTTGCTTGCTACTCAATTCATTTCGAGAGTACGTGAAAAATTTGATGTCGAAATCCCGCTCCGGCAATTATTTGAAACTCCGACCGTAGAAGGAATCGCAGTTGCCGTAAAAAATTCGGCCGGTAAAAAAGAAGATAAACAACCTTCGATAAAGAGAGTTTCAAGAGAATCGAGAAAAATAAATCGTTCCGAATTAACGTAGTTTAATTTACAAGGTAGTTACCGAATGGATATAAAAAGCAATAACATAAATAACTCGGTCGAAGAAGCGATTGTTTTTCCGGCATCTTATGCGCAAAGAAGGTTATGGTTCTTCGACCAGTTTGAACCCGGAAGCCCTTACTATAACATACCAATGGCTGTCAGATTAAAAGGTCCGTTCAAATATGATATTCTCGAAAAAACGATTAATGAAATTATTCAACGCCATGAAATATTAAGAACTACCTTCGCAAGCATCGATGGCGAACCGGTTCAAGTTATTTCGGAACCGTACGAATTGGATATTCCGATTATTGAAGTATTCGGAAATTCGACGAGCGAAATTGAAAATAAAATATACGACCTTGCTAGAATTGAAGCGAGAAAACCGTTTAATCTTAAAGAATTACCATTGATAAGATTAACGGTGTTAAGAATAAGCGATGAAGATAATGTGTTGTTGCTTACAATGCATCATATTATTTCGGACGGTTGGTCAATGGGAATTCTTGTAAATGAAATTACAACTTTATACAGAGCATTTTACAAAGGAGAAGAAAACCCGTTACCCGAGCTGGAAATTCAATATGCGGATTTTTCCGAATGGCAACACGAATATCTGAAAGGTGAGGTTCTTCAAAAACAACTCGATTACTGGAAAAAACAATTGGGTGATATCCCTCCGGTGTTGGAACTGCCAACGGACAGACCACGCCCAAATATATGGACTAACGAAGGAGCGTCGTTTACGGAAATTCTACCGCCTTCATTAGTCGAAAGGTTAAAGCAAGTCGGTTATAAAGAAGGCGCAACTTTGTTTATGGCACTTGTTGCCGTTTTTGATATTTTGCTTTCAAAATACAGCGGACAAAAAGACATTGCCGTTGGTACCCCGATAGCCAACAGAACATTAAAAGAGACGGAACCTCTTATCGGAATGTTCATCAATACATTGGTATTGAGAAACAAAATTGATTATAATAAATCCTTCCGTGAGTTTTTAAGAGAGGTAAAAGATGTAAATCTGAAAGCATTTGAGAATCAAGATGTTCCGTTTGAATTAATCGTCGATGAACTGCAGCCCGATAGGGATATGAGTTATTCCCCCTTGTTTCAAGTAATGTTTATACTTCAGAATGCACCGGTTAATGCTTCGGTTGTTCCCGAGTTGGAACTCTCGACAATTAATGTGGATATGGGTACTGCAACATCCGATATTACTTTTTCACTTTCGGAAGGAAAGAACGGTGTAAGTATATCGGTTGAATACAATACCGATTTATTTGACGAGTCGACAATCAGAAGGATGGTTAAGCATTACATTAATATTATTGAGGAAGTTACAAGTGATTCGAATATAAAAATTAAAGACATTAAACTTCTTACCCAAGAAGAATTGCACACGATTTTGTATGAATGGAATAGTAAGAAGATTGAACGCCCTTCTGGAATTGCCATTCATCAGTTGTTTGAAAAGTATGCCAATAGTACGCCCGATGCAATTGCCGTTGTGGATGCCGACAAAAACTTAACGTATGCCGAACTGAACAGTAAAGCAAATAAAATTGCGAACAAACTGATAAAACTTGGAGCCGGACCGGATAAAATTATAGGAATACTTTTGGATAAATCCGTTGATTTGATGGCTGCGGTTTTAGGTGTATTGAAAAGCGGATCCGCCTACCTACCTATTGATCCGACATATCCGCAAGAAAAAATAGATTACATGCTAGAAGACTCGGCCGCTGAAATAATTATAACCGAATCGGTTAATTCGGAGTTACTGAAAGAAAAGAAGGTGAATGTTCTTTATCTAGATGCAAATGCCGATGAGTTGAAAAAAGAAAATGCCGCAAATCCTAATTTAAGATTAAATGATAAAAATTTAGCT
>CAZKKI010000052.1:0-27483 GCA_964553325.1 uncultured Melioribacteraceae bacterium
ACCCCGGCTTTCGGAGCGGAAAAATTCTTTTACGAAGACGAACTCGAAAAAATGCTCGGTTACAAAAGCGAAAGAATTACACCGGAGGCCGTGCACAGAGCGGGATAAAAATCCACCAAACTTATCTGATAAAAACCCGGCTACAAAAACGGTCGGGTTTTTTGTTTATTACTCTTCCACAAAAACACGTTGCAATAATCGGTAATGGAATTGTCACAATCGGTAATTTAAATATCGTTAACCCAAAACCACATTTATTTCTTCGCCAAGCTCACGGTTAAGTAAATTTTCAATGGCAACAAGCGTTCCTTGAATTGCGCTCGGACAATTATCGCATGCACCTTGATAACGGATTAACAAATTGTTTCCTTCCAAGCCCAATATTTCCAAGCCTCCGCCGTCGCCGGCAAGTGCAGGTCGTACGCGTTTATCCAAAATAGAATTAATTCTTTTCAATTTTTCGTTTTCTTCCGGTGTTGCTTCTTCCGTTATTTCTTCCGCAGGAATAAGATTTTTATCGAATTTTTGAATGAACGTTAGAAACGGCATTTGAATTTTTTCCCAACCGACATCGGGATTTTTTACTATCGTTATAAACTTATCCATATAAAAAACCGATTCCACGCCGTCGATTTCGAAAATTCCCTTTGCCAACGGATCTTTTTCCGCTTCTTTCTTATTCTCAAAACTTCTCGTTTCCCTTTTCAGAATCCTTTCGTTTAAAATGAATTTGAGCGCATGCGGATTGGGCGTTAAATCTACGTCTTGTACTATTAACATTTCGTTTCCTTTCGGATTAATTATTTGGAACTATTTACAATCATAAAAAATTTTCGGAAACTAATCAAGGTAACCGATATTATTCGGTTCCGATTAAGACTTTGTTAAACGCTTCTCTTTCTTCGGGAGTTAAACGGTGAATTTTCATTTTCGCTCTGTTTACGAACAACCCTTTCTGCCAACCGGTAGCAACCAATTCGCCGTTTCCGTTGTAAAATCTGAATTCTATAATCGCAGAGACGTTTTGTAATTCGGAAATCCATACTTCTATTGTTACTTTTTCTTCTACATAGAGCGATTTTTTGTATTTGATGTTTGTTTCGATTAACACCGGAGCTATTCCGGTTTCTTCCAATTTTTTCACCGGTAACCCGATGGCTTCCAGAAGTTTCAACCTTCCGATTTCCATCCACTGAATATAAACTATGTTACTGACGTGCCCCACATAGTCGATTTGGTAAGTGTAAACTTCGGTTTCAAAAACAACTTTTTTACCTTTTTCCATCTTTGCGCTCCGTTTTTCTATTGTTAATCATCAAAACGAATTCACCTTTCAGTTTTTCTTTTTCCACCTTTTCGAGCACATTACCGATATTCCCCCGAATGATTTTTTCTTCGGGCATCGTTAATTTATACGCAAGAACAATATATGTGTTTTTCCCGAACGTATTTTGGATATCTTCCAATATTCTTTTTAATCTGTACGGGGTTTCCAACAAAACTATTAATTCGGGTACAGATTTTAATTTTTGAAGTTCCCGTTTGCGTATTTCCTTTTTAGGCGAAAGCCAACCGTAATAATAGAATTTTTCTATATTCAGACCGGATGAAACAAGAGCCGGGAGCAAAGAATTTGCGCCGGGCAAAGGAACGATTTTAATTCCGGCCGCAATGCATTGATCCACCAAATACTTACCGGGATCGGAAAACAAAGGCGTTCCCGCATCGGAAATTAATGAGGCGGTTTTCCCTTCGTTCAACATCCGTATTATTTCGGGGGTTATTTCTTTTTCATTGTGTTCGTTTAGCGGGATTAACTCTTTTTCTATTCCGAAATGCGAAAGCAACCGGCGAGCGGGTTTCGGTTCTTCACAAATAATTAAATCCGACTCTTTTAAAACTTGAAGTGCACGCAGTGTTATATCGTCGTAATTACCGATTGGCGTAGGAGTAATATAAAGTGTGCGTTCCATTTGTTTATCCCGCGTTTACCGGGTACAAAATCAAATCAGTTCCCGAACCTTTTCGAACAATTCGTCTACGGTTACTTTTATTCTCTCGCCCGTTCTTCGAATTTTTATTTCAACCGAGTTTTCTTTCAAACCCCTTTCGCCGACAATGATTTGTAAGGGTAATCCGATTAAATCTGCATCGGCAAATTTTACTCCAGCTTGCACGTCCTTTCTGTCGTCGTACAAAACATCGAAACCATTTTCGGTCAGTCCGGCATAAATTTTTTCGCATGCTTCCACAACGGGTTCTTTTTTCATATTCAACCCGAGCAGGCTAACTTGATAAGGTGCGAGTGTTTTATCCCAAATAATTCCACGCTCGTCATAATTTTGCTCGATGTAACAAGCCAAAACCCTTTCGACGCCAATTCCGTAACTTCCCATGATTATCGGATTCTCTTTACCGTTTTCATCCAAAAACATTGCACCGAGCGCTTCGGAATATTTTGTGCCGAGTTTGAAAATGTGACCAAGTTCTATGGCTTTGAAAACTTCCAATTTATTTCCGCACTTAATACATTTCTCTCCCGTTTGTACCGTACGCAAATCGAAATATTCTATATTCGGAACGTCCCGTTTCAAATCTATTCCGCCAATGTGGAAATCGTTTTTGTTAGCGCCGCTGTAAAGATTGTTTCCGTCTTTCAAGCGGAGATCGGCTATAATTCTAAATTTAATTCCGATCGGTCCTATCGAACCGGCGTCGGCACCGGTAATTTCTTTCAACTCTTCCGGATGAGCGGGTCGGACCGCGCCACCGAGTGCGGCTTCCAACTTTGTTTCGTTTACTTCGTCGTTACCCGACATTAAAACGAGAACAGGTTCGTCGTTAAAAATATAAATTCTCGATTTTGCCGTTTCGCGTTCGTCTATTCCCAAAAATTCGCATAATTCGTCAATCGATTTTACGCCGGGCGTCGAAATCTCGTAAATTTCTTTAGAGTCTTCGTAACGTTTAACCGTCGGAATTTCGGATTGGGCAACTTCAACGTTTGCGGCGTATCCGCAGCTTTCACAATACGCAACGGTATCTTCTCCGGCATCGGATTTAACCATGAACTCTTCCGATTGGCTTCCGCCCATTGCTCCGCTTGAAGCGCCGACGACAAAGTATTTTATTCCGCATCTGTCGAAAATCTTCCGGTATGCTTTATCGTGAAGTTCGTACGATTTGTCGAGTCCCTCCCAAGAAGAATCGAACGAATAAGCATCTTTCATTAAAAACTGTCTGCCGCGTATAACACCGCTTCTCGGTCTCGGTTCGTTTCTGAATTTGGTTTGTATCTGATACCAAATTTGCGGCATTTCTTTGTACGATTTAAGAACACCTCGCGCGTGAAAAGTCATTATCTCCTCATGTGTCGGTGCCAAAACATAGTCTCTGTTTTTTACATGAAACATCGTATCGCCGAAAGCTTCCACTCTATCGGTTTTTTCCCAAATTTCCTTGGGGTTTAATGCCGGCAAATGAAATTCTTGCCCGCCTATCGCGTCCATCTCTTCGCGAATAATTTCGATAATTTTTTTCAATACTTTGTAACCGAGCGGCAGAAAAGAATAAATTCCCGCCGATAGCATTCTAATCATTCCGCTGCGCACCATTAATTTATGACTCGGAATAACCGAATCGGCCGGATCTTCTTTGAGAGTGGGAATAAAAGCCTTGCTGAATTTCATAACAAACCATTTTTTGTTTTATGTAAGTTGCAAAAATAAGAAATTCGCCGGAGAATCATAAACCTAAATAAATCTTCTCTTCCCATTTCCATAAATTAAACCGTTTTACATGCAAACCATAATTAACATAATTAAACATTAATTATTAGAAAAAATATTACATTAATCTTGACATTTTGATTTTTTTTTTTACATTTTTAGCGGAAGTAAACATTTAGTGTATATTTAAATATCACATAACATTTTGTGAGGTATGCTATGTTTTCTTCCGTTCATATCCGTTTATTGCTTTTTCCAATCATCCGGCAATTCTTAAATTTATTTCTCGTTAAAAAAACAATACTATTCATTCTTTCTTTCCATTTCGTAATTTTTCTTGTTTCCTGCAACGTTACCGAAGTAACCCCCAATAAAAAAGATACACAAATTACATTAGAAACTTTGGCAGACGGCTTGGGAAATAAAGACGGAATTGTTTCAGGGTCTGAGAAAGACTCGATTAAAAGTTATTTTGAGAAAAGCGAAGAATTATGGGTAATAGGTGCTATCAAGTTGGAATACAGAGATTCAAATGTTAGTACAATTAAAGCTATAGATTTGGTTGAAATGTTTGGTATGGCCCGTTTGTTAGGACCTTGGTTTTCACAAACGGAATTAGCCGATGATTTCTTAAACGGAGGAATCCAAATACCTTGGGTTGGAGTGTATGTAATAAAAAAAGAAAATGATATTTATTACATTTCAAGATTTTTCAGAGCACCGGGCGGAACAATCAAAGATGTAGAAAATTGGGTTGAATTTACGATTGAATAAACAACAAACGGAGAAATCCGATGAAGAGCATAAAGAAAATCATTTTTTTTATCTCATTATTATTCATCACTTTATTTTTTTTTGCAATGCGAAAATAATTTAGAGGTAAAAAAGAAAAAACCTCTCGTCGCCGACGCCGGCCCCGATCAAACAATACCGGCTTGTAGTTACGTAATAATTGACGCAAGTAATAGCTACTTCGGCGAAAATCCCGGAAGGAATCTTTTGTTCGAATGGACACACGACCCGAACAACCCGCAAGAAACTACGGGGTTATGGACGGGAGATAATAAAATACACGCGGTTGGGTTTATAAAAGAGGGAGTATATAGATTTACATTGGTAGTTAGTAGCGACGAAGGAAGAAGCGAGCCGGACGAACTCATAATAACTGTTACACCTCGTCAAAAAAGCGTTCTTATTGATCCGCGTTTAGAAATTACCGCCAGATATTCCTTAAAAAAACAATATGGCGATTTAACAAAAGAAGATGTATTGAAATTGGATACATTAACCGCTTACGGTATTGGAAACAGTGCACCTAAAGTTACTACGTTGGAAGGAGTACAATTTTGCGAAAATTTAACATTCTTAGGCTTGAATTCACAAAACATAACGGATATTACTCAACTAAAAAATCTTAAAAAACTAAAACATTTAGAACTCAATCAAAATTATCATTTGGAAGACATTTCACCTTTGGCGGAATTAACAAACTTGGAATATTTGGATTTGGATACGGATTTACGAATAAAAGATATTTTCCCCTTAAGGAATTTAACCAAACTGAAATATCTTGATATTATGTACGATACGCTAATAACAGATATTTCAGCAATAAAAAACATGAAAGACATGGAAGAATTAGGACTTGTTGATCTAAATGTAAACAGTATAGACGCAGTAGAAAATTTAATTAACTTAAAAGTTCTGTGGGCTAGTGGAATGAATATTATAGATATTAAGCCTTTGGCAAACTTAAAAAAGATATATTTTTTACATATGTGCGATAATTTAATAAACGATATTACACCGATAAAAAATCTCAGACTGTTAGTTAGACTCTATTTAAGAGATAATAAAATTGAAAATATTTCGCCTTTGGAGTTTTTACCTAATATAAATCAATTGCATTTAGATAATAATAAAATAAAAGATATCTCACCATTAGTAAGGAACAATGGAATAGGCAAAGGTGATTTGGTAGTTTTGGATGGAAATCCTTTGAGTGAAAAATCAAAAAACGAATATATACCTCAATTGCAAAAAAGAGGCGTAATGGTTTTTTATTAAAAAAATAAAGGAGGGATTATGAAGAAACAATATAACTAACCGCCGCTGTGCCGACACACAACGGCGATATTAAGCAAAAAAAGCCTGGATTACCTGTTTTGAAAACAGAGAGCTATTTTTTTGCCACTTAAAATTTAACAATTTCTAATAAAAATTAGGAGAAAAAAAATGAAAACTAAAAAAATAAATTTTTTACTTGTGTTACTGGTGTTGCTTTTCCCTTTTGTAATACTTAATGCGCAAAATTTTTCGGGGACGCTTGTATTTACACGTGTTCACTTGGAAAAAGAAAATCCTATCTATAATTGGATAGAGGTTTATAACCAAACGAGCAAACAAAAAACATTAGGCAAATTATTTGTATCGAATATTAAAACATTAAACGTATTACCGCCGGACATAAGAAAAGCCGGAGGTATTAAATTGTCCCCAAAACAATTTGTAATTTTATGTGCAAACCGCAAAGAATTTGAAAAAAAGTGGGAAAATAACAATAAAAAAATTATCGAGGTTAAAGCATTAAATATGTTGTCCGAAGGTGGTTACATTTCCGTTAGCACAAGCGAAGGTGAATTAAATGATTTTGATCTTTTCAGATACGGTAAACCTTCCTTTTCATCTAACCACGAGGATTTATTACAATATCAAGTTATTCCGTTTTCCGATGGTACTAAAATTTACAAAAGAAAAATTAATAATAACGCTTTTGACAAATACGGTGGTTGGCAGTAAGTAATATATTTGAACACATTAAACATTATTAATCTTGAATAATAGGAGGATAAAACAATGAAAAAATTCTATATATATTTTTTAGTTCAATTTTTATTCTTAGCACTTTCAACTAATGCAACCGGTTATCATGGGGTTTTTGCCGGCATAAACGATTATCCGGGCACCAGTAGCGATTTGAGTTATTGTGTCAAAGATGCTGAAGATATAAGATATTGGTTTATTCACAAAAAAAACTGGCTTTCTGAAAATTGTGCACTTAAATTAAATTCCGATGCCGATGAATGGGATATAAGAAATGCCATCCAGGCAATGCCTAATAACAACAATAATAACAATGTATTTACTTTTTCCGGGCATGGTGATTCATATCAGCTAGGCGGTTACGATGGTCTAATCCCGGCAAATAGTTTTTATGCAAGAATAACTCCTAGTGAAATTCAAACTTGGTTTGGTTATAATTATAATCAATACGCAAATTTCTTAGATGCTTGTGGTTCCGGTGTTTTCCCCGATAATATGGGAAAAGGAGTAATTTGTTCAGCATGTAAAGCAAATGAGTATGCTTTAGAGAGCGGAAGTATTCAACATGGCTATTATAGTTATTATGTAATATAAGCACTAAAACAAAATTCTATAAAAACAGCTGAAGCAATCCATAATTATGCTGCTCCCCGCACTACAAGTGCTAGTCCTGGTCAGCATCCTCAAATGAAAGATAATTATCCAGGTAATTTAAATATTTATAGAAATACCGTTCTTTCCGTATATATTACAGGTCCTTCGTATTTGAACGGTGGTGAAACCGGTACTTGGACAGCTCATCCATCCGGTGGACAAACGCCATACCACTATCAATGGGAATACTACATATTTTGTGACGGGATTGAAAATTTTGGTGATATCGAACCAGACGCTGTTCCGTGTGGATATTGGTTTGATTTTGGAAGCGATAGTCCAACCGCCTCACGGTCGGATTGGCGTAGTTTTAAAGTAAAAGTAACTGTGACCGATGCAAATAACTCAACTGCAGTTGCTTATAAAACAGTTAGCGTTGGAGGTAATGCTCCGCAATCTGATGGATTAACCACTCAAATTGTTGGAAATATAATCCCATCAAGCACAAAACTGGGTTCTAATTATCCCAATCCTTTTAATCCTTCAACCAATATATCATATCAGTTAAAGAATAGCGGTTTCGTTAGTCTAAAAATATATGATGTTTTAGGGAAAGAAATATCAACTTTGGTATATGAAAACAAGCCAGCCGGTTACTACAATGTATCGTTTAATGCGAATAATTTACCGAGCGGCGTTTATATTTATAGGTTAAATGTAAATAATTATACGGAAAGCAAAAAAATGCTTTTAGCAAAATAAAATATTTAAAATATAGCATTTCGTGTTAAAACCCAGCTTCTCTTAAGCTGGGTTTTTGAATAATTCAAAATTGAAATTATCTCATCAAAAAGTTAACCGCATATTTGTTTCAAATTTTCATCATTTCTGCCAGAAAATAAATTTTTATCTTAGCAATATTACAACTACATACCTACAATTTTCCTCTTGCGGATGGTTAATTCTTTTCACATTTTGGTCGGTTAAATAATCATTTATTTCAACGGAAAAACACAATGGTGAACTTCGAAGGCAAAAACGGTTACGATATGTCTCCGGCCGAATTCAAAAAATTCGGATATGAATTAATCGATTGGATTGCACGTTACATTGAAAACATAGAAAACTACCCCGTTCTTTCGCAAGCGGAACCTGGTGAAATTAAAAATCGCATTCCATCAAGTCCGCCGGAAAAAGGACAAAACTTCGGTGAAATTATTAAAGACGTTGAGAAAATTATTTTACCCGGAATAACGCATTGGAATCATCCGAAATTCATGGCATATTTTAATTCCACATCGAGCGGACCCGGAATTTTGGGCGAATTGCTTTCCGCCGCATTCAATGTAAACGGAATGATTTGGCAAACTTCGCCCGCTGCCACCGAACTAGAGCATGTAGTTCTTGGCTGGTTAAGACAAATGATGAATTTACCGGAAGATTTTTGGGGAATAATCTATGATACAGCTTCAATCAGCACGCTTCATGCAATTGCAGCGGCAAAAACCGCTGCGGAAGATAAATACGGAAAAGATTACGAACTTTCGAAATTATGCGTATATTTTTCCGATCATGCTCATTCGTCCGTAGAAAAAGCCGCTAGGTTTATCGGAGTAAAGAACATTCGTAAAATTCCGGTTGACGAAAATTTCAAAATGATCCCCGCAGAACTCGCCAAAAAAATAGAAGCGGATTCAACGGAAAATTTAATTCCGTTTTGCGTAATTGCCACCGTGGGAACAACCTCAACTACAAGCATCGACCCGGTTGATGAAATAGCAGAAATCTGCATGACCAAAGATATTTGGCTCCACGTGGACGCCGCATACGGCGGAACCGCCGCAATCGTACCGGAAATGCGACACATCCTAAACGGCTGCGAATATGCCGATTCGATTGTGGTAAATCCGCATAAATGGCTGTTCACGCCAATCGACCTAAGTGCATTCTATATCAAAAAACCGGATTTGCTGAAAAAAACTTTCAGTCTTGTACACGAATATCTAAAAACCGAAAAAGACAACGCCGTTATCAATTATATGGATTACGGGATTCAATTGGGCAGAAGGTTTCGTTCTCTTAAATTATGGTTTATTATTCGCTATTTCGGAAAAGAAGGACTAATAAATATAATCCGAGAAAATATTCGTATAAGCCGAGAATTTGCCGAATTGATTGAGGAACATCCCGATTTCGAAAAAACGGCTCCGAATCCGTTTGCCTTGGTTTGTTTCCGTGCAAAAGCGAACGGGCTTTCCGAAAATGAACTCAACAAATTAAACGAGGAACTATTAAGGAGAATCAACTCAACGGGGAAATCGTTTTTGTCTCATACCAAACTGAACGGGAAATACGTTTTAAGATTGGCAATCAACGGAATTCACACCGGCGAGAGACACATGCTGGAAACTTGGGAATTGATAAAGAGAATTTTCGAACAGCTCAAAAATGAATTCGGATCAAAAGGAAACGACAAGTAAACCAAAACGGTACAAAATTTTACCGACCTATGTAGAAATTACACCGGAAAAAATAAGGAGGGAAAATCTATAAAAGTGCCGGAGCGGGATAAGCCGCTCCGCCTGCAAGTTTAGTTTTCTATAACTTCAACTTCTTGTGCTTGTTCACCTTTAGGACCTTGTTCAACTACAAATTGAACTTTTTGACCTTCTTCCAAAGTCTTGTATCCGTCGGATAGAATAGAAGAATAGTGAACAAATACATCGGCACCGCCTTCTCTTTCAATAAAGCCGTAGCCTTTTGTGCCGTTGAACCATTTTACGGTTCCAGTTTCACGTTCTGCCATTTGATAATACCATTAATACTAATAAAAATTGTTACTTAAGCGAGTATCAATCGAGATTGGAAACTGCGGAAGAAAAGGGAAGTACAATTTCAAATAAAGATTTTCTACTCGATATAAAATTTAATAAATATATTTGTTAAATCAAATGAACCAGAGGACAAATTAATCCAAAGATTTCATATTTAATTTACTTTGACTAATCAAAAAAATTATACATTTTTGTTACGTATTAATAAAGGAAACGGGATATGAATTATATCAAAATTATTCTTGCAATTGTTTTCTTTTCATTATTTGCATGCGGTAAAAACAACGAAGCGGAAAATTCCGGCGTACAACAAAGTAAAGAATTTATTGAATTGCAAAAAAAGAAAGCGGAAAAACAAAAGGAATTGGAAAAACTAAAAGAAGAAATCAAAAAATTAAAAACAAAAAAAGACAGTTTGGAAACGGCAAACGATACCCTTTAAAATAAAAAATGCGACCGTAAAAATTTACGATCGCATTTTTATAATTAAAAGCTAAATAAATTAGCCCAAATATACTTTCAACCTTTTACTTCTGGAAGCGTGGCGTAATTTTCTTAATGCTTGTTCTTTAATTTGTCTTACTCTTTCCCGAGTCAGGTTAAGAATTTCGCCAATTTCTTCCAAAGTAGCGGTATACTCGGTGTTAAAACCGAAATACAACTTGATTACCGTCGCCTCTTTTTCCGACAGAGTGGAAAGCACTCTTTCGATTTCCTTACGAAGAGATTCGTTCATCAAATTGGTATCGGGCGAAGGTTGTTCCGTATTCGGCATAACGTCTAGCAAACTGCTCTTGCTGTCTTCACTTTGCGAGAACGGGGCATCTACCGATACTTGTCTGCCCGAATGCCTTAAAGTATATGCTACTTCCTCTTCGCTCATATCCAATTCGTTGGCAATCTCTTCCACGCTCGGTTTTCTTTCGAGTTCTTGTTCGAGACTGCTGGCGACTTTAGAAATTTTAGAAAGTTCGCCCACTCTGTTTAACGGTAACCTAACCATTCTGGATTGATCGGCAATTGCTTGCATAATCGATTGCCTGATCCACCAAACAGCATAAGAGATAAATTTGAAACCACGTGTTTCGTCGAATTTTTTTGCGGCTTTAATCAAGCCCAAATTACCTTCGTTTATAAGGTCGCTCAACGGCAAACCCTGATGTTGGTATTGCTTAGCAACACTAACGACAAATCTTAAATTTGCCTTTGTTAATTTGTCAAGGGCAGCTTTATCGCCCTTTCTGATTCTTTTGGCTAACTCTATTTCTTCTTCGGGAGTAATTAAATCCACTTTCCCGATTTCCTGAAAATACTTGTCGAGAGATTGACTCTCGCGATTCGTTATTTGTTTGGTGATTTTCAAAGCTGTTGGCTCCTTATTTGAATTGTTATTGGTAAGATAACCGGTTTAACATGTTAAAAAACTAAGTGCTAAATTTTGCAATCTACATAAGATAATGAACTTTTATGTGAAAATCAACACTTTTTACCATTATTTTTTCGTTCTTTGATATACAACCGGATATTTTATTTTGTTCCTAATTCCTTTTGTTTTTTATATTTACGAGATTATAAGATGCCGTAAAAAATAAATCGATTCTGTTTTTCTTACACTTTTTTTTGAAAATGTGATCTGCATCAAAATCTCGGGACATTCGATTATTATCGAAAGAAATGTTAAATTATTTAACGGATTTTACTTTTAACTGCTTTCCATCGATAATTTTTATAACATTGGAATAATTGCCGGAGGGTACAAGTGGCAAAGAAAAAAAACGGAACTAAAACGGAATCCGAACAAAAAAACAACAAGCAAAAAAAGAAACTAAAGCGTAAATTTTACGAAAAAGAATTACGCAAACTCCAAGTTGAATTGGTAAAACTGCAAGAATGGATTAAGCATAAAGGCTTGAAAGTAGTTGTAATATTCGAAGGAAGGGATGCCGCGGGAAAAGGGGGCGTTATAAAACGAATTACACAAACGTTAAATCCCCGCATTTGCAGGGTAGTTGCACTCGGCACACCTACCGAAAAAGAGAAAACGCAATGGTATTTTCAACGTTATGTTCAACATTTGCCCGCAGCCGGCGAAATGGTTTTATTCGATCGAAGCTGGTATAACCGTGCCGGCGTTGAAAGAGTTATGGGATTCTGTACGGAAGAGGAATACAAAGAATTTTTACGCTCATGCCCCGAATTCGAGAGAATGCTTGTGCGCTCCGGAATAATTCTAATCAAGTACTATTTTTCAGTTAGCGACGAAGAACAGGAAAGAAGATTTCAAGCAAGAATTCACGACAGAACCAAACGCTGGAAGCTTAGTCCCATGGACTTGGAATCGCGGAAACGCTGGGTCGAATATTCAAAAGCCAAAGACGAAATGTTTGCACACACCGATATAAAACAAGCGCCTTGGTACGTTGTAAATGCCGACGATAAGAAAAGGGCACGATTAAATACGATTCATCATCTGTTGAGTTTGATTCCGTACGAAGATTTGACGCCGCCGCCGATTAAACTTCCGCCGCGACAAAAAAACAAAGGTTATATCCGGCCGCCAATTACCGACCAAACTTTTGTGCCGGAAGTTTACTGAGAATTTTGAACGTCTTCGTTATTACCGAAATATTTTTTCATGGGAGCGAAATAATGGTCTTTCCAGCCCTTTTTGTATTTCTTACCTTCGCCTTCCGGCAGGTTCGTGTGGACAATCGTTAGCTTTGTACCTTTTTCAACCGGTTCAAGTGAAATTTCAACTTTCGAATCGGGCGCATCTTCCGGAAAATCGTTGGTTCGCCACGATTGATGAATCCGTTTGTTCATGTGTAACAACAAATTTTTTCCGTGAATGTAACCGTCGCCCGCAGTGAATTCGCTACCGACCTTTTTTTCAATTTGTGCTTTGCTTTCGGTGAATTCGGAGTGTTTTGAACTGTCTAACCACGCATTGTAAATTTCCTTGGGTGATGCAGGCAAGGTAACCGAAACTTTGAATGAATCTGCCATTGTTGCTCCTATCTCTGACTTGTACAAATATAA
Source organism: uncultured Melioribacteraceae bacterium (assembly GCA_964553325.1). GTDB lineage: Bacteria > Bacteroidota > Ignavibacteria > Ignavibacteriales > Melioribacteraceae > BMS3ABIN04. The sequence continues at coordinate 13,019 of CAZKKI010000052.1, forward strand.
CAATAATTTGCCACAATTTTTAACCTTGAAAGAACTTGAGGGAACTTTTCCGTATTTTTTCGGATATAAAACTTAAACGAATTCGTTTTGATGAAAAAATTTCATCTCGCCAATTTCGGACTTTTTAAAACTTAACCGGAGAATAAAATGCATAACAACTTTTTGCTTACTTTGTTTCTAATGGGTTTGGGAACGGGAATAATCAATTCGCAAACCGCCGAACAAAAATCGATTGCGGTTACGGTTTACAATGCAAATCTGGGCGTTGTTAAAGACATAAGGGAAATCAAAATTCCCGAAGGCAAATCGAAAATTGCAATTACCGACGTTGCACAACAAATCGACCCGACAAGCGTACATATCAAACTTGACGGTGAAGTAATCGAACAAAATTATCAATACGATTTGGTTTCGTTGGATAAAATTCTGAATAAATATATCGATAAGGAAATCCAATTAATCGGGGAAAACAACGAACTAATCGAAGGTACTTTGCTCTCGAATTACGGCGGACAAATTGTTTTGCGCAAAAAAGACGGCGGTTTGATAATGTTGCCGAACGTTAATAAATTCCGCTTTAACGTGAATTCACTCCCCGAAGGTTTAATTACCAAACCGACCTTGGTATGGCTTGTAAATTCAAATTCCTCCGGCAAACAAGAAGTTGAAATCTCCTACCAAACACGCGGAATGAAATGGCATGCCGAGTACGTAGCGGTATTAAACAAAGACGATTCCAAACTTGATTTAAATGCTTGGGTAAGCGTGGAAAACAATTCCGGTACAACGTATAGAAATGCAAAATTGAAATTGGTTGCCGGCGATGTTCATCTTGTACAAAAACCCGACCGCTACCCGCGTGAATACGATATGGTAATGGAAGCCCGAACGAAAACCGCTCAACCCCAGTTCCAGGAAAAAGAATTTTTCGAATACCACATTTATAATCTTCAACGCCCTACAACATTGGCAAATAACGAAACAAAACAAATTTCGCTTTTCGAAGGAAGTAACATCGGAGCGGTCAAAAAATATTTTTACCGCAGCGGCGGTTATTTCGGTTACCGTGGTAACCAGAAAGGAAAGGTTTCGGTGATAGTTGAATTCGATAACAAAAAAGAAAATGGTTTAGGCGTTCCGATGCCCAAAGGGAAAATCAGAATGTTCAAGTCCGACGGTGAAAACCTTGAATTCATAGGCGAAGATTTTATCGACCACACTCCACGAAACGAGCAAGTTAAATTAAAACTTGGTGATGCATTCGATATTTTAGCCGAAGAAAAACAAACCGAACACAAGAAAATTACCGATCGCGTTTTCGAAGAAACTTATGAAATTACGATTACCAACAGAAAAAAAGAAAACGTTACCGTTGAAGTCGAACGTTATCTTGGATTCAATTGGGAAATTCTTAAATCGTCTTTACCGTACGACAAAAAAGATGCGAAGAGAATCGTATTTCAAGTTCCGGTAAAGAAAAACGATAAAACCAAATTGATTTTCAAAGTAAGATACGTTTATTAATTTGATAAAGCGGTTGTTATTTTATTAATCTGCCGGTTAACAGCTCAACTTGCGAAACTGCCGAAATAACAGCCGCTTCTACTCTTAACGTCCACTTGCTTAACTTGAAAAGTACAAAGCCGTGTTCTCTCATAAAATTTATTTCGTAAGGAATCCAGCCGCCTTCGGGGCCAATCGCAATAGTTACTTGTTTTGCCGGTGCGGTGTAAACATCGAACAATGTTTTTTCAGCGGAGTTTTCGGCAAGCAATTTTAAATTGTTTCCCCCTTCACTTAACGGTAAAACATCTTCAAAAAACGCTTTGAATTTTCCGTGAAAAAACACCTCCGGCGGAGTCGTTTGCTTTCCTTGAGTCATTCCGAGTTTGATCGGTTTTTCATAATACTCTTTTTTTAATAAATGCGATTGATAATAACTTTTTTCAACGCGGTTTGCTTTAATAAAATCAATCCTGTTAACGCCCATCGATGCTGAATGAAATAAAATTTTTTTCAATGTTTGAGGCCGGGGCAAAGCACAAACCAAATGAATCAACGGCGTATTCGACACTTTCGGGAAGGTGCGAATCGTTTTCAATTCGACTTTTCCATCCGATATGTTTTCAATTACGGCTTTGCCCAAATCGCCGTTATAAAAACCGATTTCTATAACATCGCCGGTTTTCGACTTCAGAACTTTGATAATATGCTCGGCTCTTTCGTCGCTTAACAAAAACGAACCGCTTGCCGTTTTGTCTTCATCGGTCAGTAATACGATATTCATGGAAATGTTAATCCAAGTTTTTCAACAGATTGATGTTTTTTACTTCACCGGCTATTACCAAACGGTCGTTGTCCTTAATTACATAATCCGGACTCGGAATTGCTTTAATTCTCTCGCCTCGCTTTTCTTTGGTTTTAATGGAAAGAACATCCACACCGTATTTTGCGCGGATGTTAAGTTCGCGAATCGATTTGTTCACAAACGATTTCGGGGCTTTAATTTCGGAAATCGAATAACCCTCAAGAAATGTTACATTTGTTTCCGGTTCTTTCATACTTATACTGCTTGCAAGCGTGGAAGAAATTTCCCGCCTTTCGACTTCCTCGTTATAAGCGTCTTGAATATCGTTACGCCAAATTACTCCGATTATTTTTTTCGACTCGGGTGATTCGGTAACGGGCAAATTATCGAATTTGAATTTACTCATTTTGTCAAGTGCCGTTTGGCAATTATCCTCAAGACTAATCGTATCGAAGTTTGTAGACATAATATCTTCGGCTATCAATAAATTTTGGAGGGAATCTTTTTCGAACAAGTAATCTTTAATAGTATCGACTAAAATTACTCCTCTGATTATTCCGTTAGAATCGAGAACCGGAAAATGCCTGCCTCTACCTTGAATTACTTTGTTAACAACTTGGCTGAAATTATCACTTAAATTTATATAATCGAATCTTTTAGTATAAACATCTTTAACAAAAATCGATTCCATAATGTTAATTTCGGTACCTTCTTTAATTTGGATTCCCCTCATCACCAGCTTCAAAGTATAAATGGATTCACGCGAAAGTTTTGAAGAGAGAATCATGCTTATAATGCAAGTAATCATCAACGGCAAAATAATATGATAATCGTTCGTCAATTCGAAGACAATAATAATTGCGGTAATCGGTGCACGGGTTGTGCCCGCAACAAGTCCGCCCATTGCAACCAATGCATACGCGCCCGGCCCGGCGGTAATATCGGGAAATAAATTATGTACTACCGTTCCGAAAAAAGCTCCGACCATTGCTCCCATGAAAAGAGAAGGAGCAAAAATACCTCCGGAACCCCCGCTTCCCAAAGTAACCGAAGTTGCAAAAATTTTAACGAATAATAAAATCGCGGCAAGTTTCCAAACCATATTTCCGTGAAGAGCAATATTGATTGTATCGTACCCAACGCCCATAACGTGAGGATAAAACAATGCAATTAACCCGATTACCAATCCGCCTATTACGGGTTTGAAATATTCCGGAAACTTAACTCGGTTTTCGAAAAAATCCTCCGAGTAGTAAAGAACCTTTATAAAAAGATAAGAGGCCAAACCCGTTACCGCGCCAAGTAAAAAGTAAAAACCGATTTCGAGCGTACTGCCCATTTCGTACGGCGGAACTTGGAAAGCCGCAAAGTCCCCCTCGAAATGATGTGAAATAACCGTAGCCATAACGGAAGAAATAACAATAGGTGAAAATTGAGCAACGGCAAAATCCATCAATATTATTTCCACCGCAAACAAAGCGCCCGCGATGGGTGCATTGAACGCAGCAGCAATACCCGCGGCCGCTCCGCATCCCACAAGTGTTTTTAACCGTTTCGAAGGAACGCGAAAAAATTGTCCTACGGTAGAACCGAGACTGGAACCTATTTGGATAATTGGACCTTCACGACCGACCGAGCCACCGGTGCCTATCGTTATTGCGCTTGCAAGAGCTTTTATTACTGCAACGCGCGGGCGAATGTTTCCGCCTTTAAGCAAAATCGCTTGCATTACTTCCGGAACCCCGTGACCTTTTGCCTCCGGTGCGAAAAAGTAAATTAACGGTCCGACGATCAATCCGCCTATTATTGGCGCAAGAATAATAACATACCACGGAGAGTTCATTATGTTCTCAAGAAGATTGCCGTCGCCCGAAAAAGACAGTTCGGAAAAAAATTCAATCATTGCACGGATGCCGATTGCGGAAAATCCCGCAAGAATTCCGATTATAATCGCAACGATAATCATAAAGGTGTGCTCGGTAAGCTTGGCTTTTTCGAGCAACTCCGCGGTTTTTCTGGAGAGTTCTTTGAAAATTTTATTTGGCGAAAGACTTTCCAAAGTGAGTTTTTTCCGTCTTAGTTAAAATCAAATGAACCGAAATTGAAATTTACGGAAATTGATTTGATTGCAAAAATTAAATTTTCATTCCGTATAATGTTTTATAACGGAAATTATTGCATTCTCGCAAACTTTACAAAATGGTTTTTCGCCGATGGAAAACATTATGCAATCGAGCATGGGTCTGTACAAACCCTCGGATGCATAACCGGCTCCTTCATACGCACCTACTTTTCCCCAATATTTACTATTTCTTAAAAACCTTTCGATGCGTTTAGTATGGGCTTTTTTGATTCTGTCGGCTTCATTTATGAGTGAATCTATAATTCCCCGAGGAACATTTTCCTTTTTCAGTTTTGCTATTTCGTCATTAATCTTTCTTCTTTGTTTTTGCCATGCAAAATCCAAAGAATCGAATTCGGTTTTTCTCCATGGCGTCGGAATTTCAATTCCCGGAGTAACAAACTGATTCCATTTTACTTTAGGTGGATTTAGCAAAGCCGTAATATTCGGTTCAACCGGTTCAATCCCTTGCGGATAAAAATCGCTGTAAGCAACCGCCGAAGAATAATATTCATCCGCCAAGCCGGAAAACGAATGACCGAATTCATGCAAAAAAACGTACTCGCTCCATTTGTTGTCGGTTGTAAAAGTACAAAATTGATTATAGATTCCACCGCCGCCGTATCTTTCGTGATTTACCATTATATAAATTGCATCGTAGGGAACCGCTGAAGCCATATCCCGAATTGCTTTATTATCTTCGGTTAATAAATACCTTGCCGAACCCAAAGAATTAAACGTGCAATTCAGATTAGTATTTCTAAAAACACCGGCTCTTGGTTCGTCCACCCCGCTTTCTTGCGACGGTTTGAAAATTCCTCTGATGTTGAATTTATCTCGCATACTGTTGTATGGTTCTTGTGTAAGAAACACTCTGGTAAATTTCTCCAAATCTTTCTTAAACTTTTGATATTCGGATTTTGTATAACCTTCACTTAAAATAACAATATCGACTTTCGTGTGGGGGTTACCGGAAAAATGAGTTTCGACAACCACCAAGGACGTGTCCGGTTTTTCGCAAATAATATTTACATCGCCAGGAGAAATCTTCGTTTCGTATAATTTTTTAAGAATATTTTTACTGTTCCTTTTGTAAAGAACAAAATTGATGGCGTTTTTCGGAGCAGGAATCAAAACCGATTCGTGAAATGTTTTCTTTATTCCTTTCAGGGCATTCGCACTTGTTTGGTATTCGAAAAAATAACTGTCGAATCCCTTAGAAAAAATCATTTTATTTGATGAATAATCGAAAATCTTAACATAATACTTTCCGTTATTAAACGGGTCGATTAATCCGTTTTTACTTCCCGCCCAAATTCCGTAAACGTAAATTTTGTCCAACGAAATAATATCCGCTTCGGAATCTCCGGTGTGGAAATAATCTATTCTCATGGTTTTATCGGAAAAATAATCGTTGAACCGGAAATCGGTTTGAGCCGGTAGAGAAGTAAAAACAACTAACATTAAAAGCAATGTAAACTTTTTCATTATTCCCTCAAAGAAAGTTAAATTTTACAATAAATTCCGACTTTCAAAACAGTTTATAATCTCTTACAAATAATAATAAAATTTCCTATATTTTATTTGTTATGAAAAAAAAGCGAATTAGTATTAAAGAAGTTAGCAAATATTGGCGTGAATCTTCAGAGAAAGATTTAAACACAATGTTAAATTTGTATAAATCAAAAGACTATAATTGGTCATTATTTATCGGTCATCTTGTATTAGAAAAATTATTAAAAGCATTGTTTGTCAACAAAAAGCACAAACATCCGATATTTACGCATGACCTTTTAAGACTAGCTAAAGAATGTGATCTTCAGATAAACGAAGAAAAGGCCGATATGCTTGATACAATTACAACTTTCAACATAAATGCCAGATATGATAATTATCGAAACGATTTTTATAATTTATGTACAAAAGAATTTGCTTCAACTTGGATTAACAACATAATTGAAATAAAAAAATGGTTAGAAAAAGAATTTTAAAAACCGTACAAGAATATCTCGTTGAAATATCGAAAAAATATGTTGTGGAAAAAGCATTTCTTTTCGGTTCCGTAGTTAGCGGGAATAGCGATAAAAATTCGGATATTGATATTGCAATAATTTTACTTACTGTACCGGATTTTTTTGAAATACAATTAGACTTAATGAAATTAAGAAGGAAATTTGATTTAAGAATAGAACCGCACTTGTTTTCTATAAAAGACTTTAATGAATCGAATCCATTTGTTGCGGAAATATTAAAAACCGGAATGGAAATTAACGTCAAACAACTCGAACGACAAATAAATTAATTTCGGCATAGTGTTTTTTATTTCCTAATCTTTACAATAAATGGTATTGACAAAACCGCAGCAGAAGCCGTTATTTTGTAAGTTGTTTCCAATCCGTAAGTATCGCCGAGCAAACCTACCAACAAAATGGAACCTCCGCCGATAACAAAATTTATGGTAATATAAATCCCGTTAATAAATGCCGGTCTGTTTGAACTATTATCGTTAACTATTGCCAGCATTACCGGCGTTGTACCAAATACGAACAAACCGAGTAAAACAAGAATTGGAATTGCCCAGAAATCGTTACTCAATATAAACAACCACATTAAAACGGAAGAAGCTATACCTACAATCAAAAGGGTTTTCCTGCGCCCTATTTTATCCGAAATTGTACCGGAAATGTAAGTACCGACGGCGCCGGAAATTTGCAATGCCGAAAGCGCTATTCCGCCCGCCCATAACGATTGCCCTTTCATCGTAATGTAAGTCGGCAAAAAAGCCGTCAACGAACCGCGTAATAAAGCGATAAAAAAAGTCGCGCCCATTATTGCACCGAACAACGGAGCAATGTTTTTCAAAGTCTGTTTAACTCCTTCTTTTGCTTCGTCGCTTTTTCCGTTGCGTTCAATTTTAACACCTTTAAACTTGAAATACAATATTACCGAAGCCGCCACGCCGAACGGAATCAGTCTGTAAGTTCCTTCCAACCCCCATAGAGAAACGGCACCTAAAATTACAAGCGGACTCAAACCTCTTGCGATTTCACCGCCCAACATAAAAAAGCTCATTCCTTTACCAACGCGGTTGCCGGAAACTTGTCTCATTACAACGGGAGCAGGAACATGAAACATAGACGCTCCGATTCCCATTACAAAAAGTAAAACTACTAAAACCGTAACGGATGGAGCAATACCCAGTAAACTCATGCTTGTAGCCGTTACGGTAGGCGCCAGAATTAATAAATATCTAATTTGCAATTTATCCGCGGCAAGTCCGACAAGGGGATTCAGAACAGCGGGAATTCTCCCTATCATCGAAAGAAAGCCGGCCGTAGATAACGTTATACCAAGTTTATCAATCAACAACGGCAGGATTGGGGCTAAAAACGATGAATAAATATCGTGTACCGAATGCGCAAGGGCAACAGTTATTACTTTGCCCGTTTGAAATTTTCCTTTATTCATTTCGGATTAAATTCATATCAATATAATAAAATTTAAATTATCTTAAACTAAAATCATCTCGAATAAAGCCGCTTTACCCCGAATCTTGCCGCTTTTAATTTTTGCTTCGTATGCGATAATCGTGTTATTCGACGATATATACATTATTATTTCTGTTTGCATCCGGTATATATTTGCTTCCCAAAACAATCTTATTCAACTTCTTTTTAGTTATGTATTTTATGCGCACGGTACCCGTACTGTTCTTCCATGTTCTTGCGGAAAGTTTAGTTACATCCTTCGTACCGTCGTTAAATTCAAAAGTAAGTTCAACACGAGTCGGAATATTCCCGAGTTTTTCTATAATCGCTTCAATTTCGTTTCCGTTAATATTAACTTTTTTTATTGCCAAATCGGGATAACCGAATTCATAAAACCACGGTTTCCAGAACCAACTTAAATCTTCACCGGTTACATCGTTAAAAGTAAAAAAGAAATCATACGGCAACGGATGTTTACCGTTCCATCTATAAATATATTCTTTCAATGCTTTTTTGAATAAATCGCGACCCAACAAATGCATCAATTCGCGATAAGCGTTTGCCGGTCTGCTATAAAAAGCGGTTCTCGAAAATCCGGTTTTATTCGAATATGAAACTACCATGGGTGGAAGTTCCGCCTCCATTCCGGCCGCATATTCGTAGCTCCGAACGTTATTTTTCAAATAATCGTAGTCCGATGACATTTTATCTACGATCTCTTGCGGGAAAAAACTCGCCCAGCCTTCATCCATCCAAGCATATTTTCGCTCGTTTACTCCCATGAAAAACGGAAAATAACTGTGGGCGATTTCGTGGAAAACGAGCCCGATAAATCTAGGCCGGCTTTTAGGCTGACCGTCATTCGCCATCATCGGGGTTTCCATTCCGCCCCCTCTATTTTTATTGAAGAAAGTTGTTGTATGCGAATACGGATAAGGATAACCGGGCAATTCAAAAGACAAGTATTCTATTGTTGTTCGGGCAACCTGTGCAGCTTCATCGAAAAACTTGTAATCTTCCATTCCAACGGCTTCAGTGACCACTCTTCTGCCCGTTTGTCTATCGACTTCTATACTTGCGGCATCCCAAGAAAAATTTTTGCTTACGGCAAATGAAAAATCCGTAACGTTTTTAGCGATGAAGTGCCAAATATTTTTTTCATTATCCACCGTTACGTTATTTTCCGCTCTGTCTTTTGCCGATATTATTCTAATTGTTTCATCGGAAGTTTGCGCTAACTTGTATCTTCTTAAAATTTCCGGTTTATAAACTTCTTGTGCGTTTTGAAGTTCGCCGGTTGCCCATACGGTATATCGCCCGGGCACGGTAATGTTTACATCGAAATTCGAAAAATCGTTATAGAATTCAACAATTCCTTGATACCGAATCAAATCCCATCCGTCGATATCATCGAAGACCGCTATTTGCGGATACCAATACGCAATAAAAAAATCGCCGTCTCCGTAATTTCCCATTCTTATTCCGCCATGCTCGGGCATTTTGAAATTCCATTTGGTTTTTATTTCAAGAGTTTCGCCCGGAGCAAGTTTCCGGGATAATCTTACAATCATATTTGTCGAGTGCCGTCTTACTCTTTTACTTTCGGGAGTTATATCCACGGTGTCGGAATCAATTATTAAATAATCTATTTTAACTCCTTCGGTAAACATTCCGAAATTAATCGGGAAATCGCGTAGCGCCCCTTTTGTCATAATATCTTGATATAATCTTATAACCAATCTGCTCAGCGAATCGGGACTATTGTTATGGTAAATAATTACTTCTTCGCCCGAAATCATACTACTATCGGGGAAAAGTTCTACATTTATTTTATAATCGGAATGGTTTTGCCAGTATTTCGGACCCGGCATACCGTTGTAAGTTCTAATGCCCGCTTCGTAAGAACCTTTAATATTTCGAGGAATATACAAGTTGGGATTTTGTTGAGCAAATGTGAAATTAAACAAGTTCGCCAAAATGAAAAAGGAAAAAACAATATTTTTATACTTCATTTCAAACTCCTATAATTTGAAAACATAGTAATTGCCGAACACAAACCGGCACACTACAAAATCACTTCAGTTAAATTACCTTCGCTAATTTACTGAAAAGACCTAAACTGCGGAAGAAAATAGTCATAAAATTAGTTTTACTTTGTGATATCCGTAAAGTCGCATCAAAATAAAAAGCGAATAACGATTGGCTTTATTATATTTAAATTTAATTAAAATGGTAACTCCGGTTTGCAATGATAGAAATTGTTAATGTGCACAAAAGTTTTAACTCCAATAAAGTATTAAACGGGGTGAACCTGACCATAAACGAAGGTGAAACCCTGGCAATTATCGGTAAAAGCGGAAGCGGGAAAAGTGTGTTGTTGAAACACATCGTCGGATTGTTGTTTCCCGACGAAGGTTACGTAATTGTAGGCAATGAAAAAATCGATCCGGCAAACCCGCAAAAGCTATACGAGATAAGAAGAAAATTCGGTTACTTATTTCAAGGAGCCGCTTTGTTCGATTCGATGACCGTAGGTGAAAATATTGCTTTACCTTTAGTGGAAAACGATTACAATCTTTCCGAGAACGAAATAAATAAACGAGTGCGCGAAAAATTGGAGCTTGTCGGTTTACCCGGAACAGAAGACTTAAAACCTGCCGAACTTTCCGGCGGAATGAAAAAACGAGTGGGGCTGGCGCGCGCATTGGTTACGGATCCTCAATATATTTTGTATGATGAACCGACTACCGGACTCGACCCGATAATGTCGGACTCGATCGACGAGTTAATAAAAGATCTCGCCGAAAAACTTAACGTAACATCGATTGTTGTAACACACGACATGTTTAGCGTCAAAAACGTTTCGGATAGAATTGCAATGTTGCACGAAGGCAGAATCTACTTTATCGGGACGCCCCGAGAGATTATAAATTCGCAAGACAAAGTTATATCCGAATTCATCAGACGAACGGGATTTTAATGGCAAAAACCAGAACAATTTTTGTTTGTACTAATTGCGGGTACGAATCCGTAAAATGGCTTGGGAAATGCCCCTCATGCGATTCATGGAATACTTTTTCGGAAGAAGTGCGCGAATCGAAAAAAAACTCTGCACGAAAATCCCGAACCGGAACGGAGGTATATCGTTTACAAGATTTATCGGTTGAAAAGGAAATCAGAATCAAAACCGGAATTGGTGAATTCGACAGAGTTCTGGGCGGAGGATTAATTTACGGTTCAGCAATTTTAATTGCAGGCGATCCGGGAATCGGGAAATCGACTTTGGTAATGCAAGCGGCTTCAAATATTTCCGGTAAAGTACTTTATGTTACCGGAGAAGAATCGACCAAGCAAATTAAAGTCCGCGCCGAACGATTAAAAGTTAAGAACGATTCCCTCCTTATTCTTGCAGAAACGAATTTGGACGACATAAAAAATGCAATTTCGGAAACCGGGCCCGATGTTGTTATTGTCGATTCGATTCAAACCATTTTTGATCCCGATTTCGATAACGGTCCGGGCACGGTCACTCAAATACGTGAATGCACTTTAAAACTAATGGAAATGGCAAAGGAAAAAAACTTTGCCGTGGTTTTGGTAGGACATGTAACAAAGGAAGGATTTATAGCCGGACCGAAAGTGCTTGAACACATTGTCGATGCGGTAATACAATTCGAGGGCGACAAAAACAACACATACAGAATTTTAAGAGCTCTTAAAAACCGGTACGGAAACACAAACGAAATCGGGATTTTTGAAATGCACGACGACGGATTAAACGAGGTGCAGAATCCGAGCGAACTGTTTTTAAGCGAACGGCATTCACACGCCACCGGTTCGGTTGTAACATCAAGTATGGAAGGAACCAGACCCGTTTTATTTGAAGTTCAAGCTCTCGTAACACCTTCAAATTTCGGCAACCCGCAAAGAGTTGCAACCGGATTCGATTACAGAAGACTTTCCATTTTACTTGCGGTTTTGGAAAAACGTGCCGGATTCCGACTTTCATCGCACAACGTATTTTTGAATATGGCCGGCGGTATCAGAATTTTCGAGCCTGCCGTCGATTTAGCGGTTTGCGCTGCTATTACTTCTAGCATATCCAACACACCTGCGCGCGAAAGCCTTGTCGTAATCGGCGAGGTTGGGCTCGGCGGTGAAATTCGAAGCGTCGGCAATATCGAAAAAAGAATTCAAGAGGCCGAAAAATTAGGTTTCAAAAATATTGTTCTTCCTCAAAACAATTTAAAGTTGTTAACAGGGAAAACGTCCATTAACTTAATTCCCGTTGAAAATATTACTTCGGCAATAGAAAAAATTTTCGAGTTAAAAGAACGGCAATAATTATGAATAAACAATTAATCTTTTTAATACTAAATTTCTTATTTCTGTTAACACTCGAAGCCCAAACTAATTATTACGTTTCCCCCACCGGAAGCGATTCGAATCCGGGGACAATCAACCAACCTTGGAAAACCATTCAACATGCGGCTAATTCCGTTTCTGCGGGCGATACAGTTTTCGTTCGCGCGGGCAATTATAACGAAATAGTTACTATAAATGTTTCCGGTTCGCAACCGGGCGGCTATATAACTTTCAGAAACTACCCAAGTGAATTGCCAATTGTTGACGGCACGGGATTAACTTTATCCAGTGATAAAGGATTATTTACCATAGAAAACCAAAATTATATTAAAATAGTTGGATTCGAAATTAGAAACTTTACATCTTCTGCCCGATTCATTGTTCCGATGGGAATATACGTTACCGGAACCTCGCACCATATCACACTTAGAAACAACACAATACATAATATTTCGCATACTTCAAGTCCACCCGGAAGGGATGCGCACGGTATTGCGGTATACGGAACCGACGGTACGAATTCAATAAATAATCTGGTAATCGACGGCAACGAACTCTACGATCTTACTCTCGGTTCGAGTGAAGCGCTTGTACTGAACGGAAATGTATCCGATTTTCAAATAATTAATAACGTTGTTCACGATGCAGACAATATCGGTATCGACTGTATCGGTCACGAACAAACTTCTCCCAATCCCAATACAGATCAAGCTCGAAACGGTCTAATTGCCGGGAATACCGTTTACAACATTTCCTCATACGGTAATCCGGCTTACGGGAACGAATATGCTGCAGGCGGAATTTATATCGACGGCGGAAAAGACATTACGATAGAAAGAAATACTATCCACCACGCCGATATAGGAGTTGAGCTTGCCAGCGAACATAACGGCAAATCGACCAGCGGAATTATTCTCAGAAACAATCTGATTTACTTAAATAACATCGCGGGAATTGCAATCGGTGGTTACGATACACAGCGCGGCAGTACGGACGATTGCAAAATTCTGAACAATACGCTTTACCATAACGACACTCAACAAGACGGAAACGGCGAATTATGGATTCAATACGACGTAAATAACAATGTAATCGAAAACAATATATTTTATGCCAACAATCAAGGTTTATTAATTTCCAATCCTTTCACCCAAGGAACAAACAACACGCTTAATTACAATTTGTATTTTTCACCTTCGGGCGAAACAAATAGCGAATGGCAATGGAAAAATGTTTACTACACAGGTTTTACAAATTACCAAACCGGAACGGGAAACGATCCGAATTCGATTTTCTCCGATCCGCAATTTGCCGATGCCGCGAATAATGATTTCCACTTGCAAGATAATTCGCCCGCAATAGACTATGGCGAAAACCTTGCCGATGTTGGCGATTACGATCTTGACGGAAATCCGAGAATCCAAAACAACAAAGTGGACTTGGGCTCGTACGAAACAACCGCAACCGTAAAAGTTTCGTTGAAAATATTTCTTGAAGGTCCGTACGATTCAAATAACGATTTAATGACAACACAAATAAACGGATTAATTCCCACCACTTCGCCTTATTCGGAAGACCCGCGAACCGTATCCTCTATTCCGAATACAATAACGGACTGGGTGTTAGTCAGTTTACGGTCAACTGCTAACGGCAGTAACGTTACTTCGAAAAGTGTATTCTTACGAAATGACGGGAAAATTGTTGACGACGACGGTACGACCGAGGAAATTATTTTGAATGCCGACGAAGGAGATTATTTTATCGTCGTCAAGCATAGAAACCATTTAAGAGTAATGACAGCAAATACTGTTAGCTTAAGTCGAACAACAACCGTATCATACGATTTCACAACGTCCGAAAATCAATTTTACGGTGTGGGCGGTGCTAAAGAATTGGAATCCGGCGTTTGGGGAATGTGGAGCGGCGATGCGGACGTTTCGGGTGTGGTGGATGCGGGCGACCGTAATTCCACTTGGAACAACAGAAATTTATCCGGTTACGAATCTTCCGACGTGGATTTAAGCGGTGTTGTTGATGCAGCCGACAGAAACATTACTTGGAAAAACAGAAATAAAAGTTCCGCCGTTCCGTAAAACTTAAAATTATAGATGATTACAAATGAAAAAAAATTATATCGTTGTTATAACTTTTATCTGTACACTATATCTCCCGGCTCAAAGCC
>CAZKKI010000053.1:0-2509 GCA_964553325.1 uncultured Melioribacteraceae bacterium
TCATTGTTACTCTTTGCAACGGCTGCAACGGCATCGAGATTAACTGCTGCGGTTAACACTTTTCCGTTGTTATGATCCGTATGATTTCCGCCTATTTCTATTCTTCCCGGCGAACTGTATAAACGGATATCGTCATCATCGAACTTCATTTTAAATTGTTCGATTAATCTTCCGTACCGTTTGACTTGTAAGTTAAGAACCTCTTTGTTGTTTCCGTATAAGTCGGCTAATTTACTTTTTAACTCTTCCAATTATTTTCCTTTTAACTTAAATTTATTCCGTAGCTTCCTACAAACTTTTCGTGGGGTTGTAGAATAATCAATCCGTCTTTATTGTTGAAACTGTTAATATTACACGTCATCGGCTCAATTGCAATCGATTTCCTATCGGGCGGAGTATAAATTTGTAAATAATTGTACTTTCCTTTTCCGGTTTCCTGCCATAAAGTTATTTTCAAATCGTTTTTTTCGTCATACAATTCCGTTTGATGTTTATTATTTTCGCTGCATAATAAAAAACAAGTATCAAACACAGTATTATTAATTTGTCTAAATATTTTGAAATCATCAAACTTAATTTTCTTGCCGGTGGGAATCATATCTTGGTCGGTTAATATTTTCTTTGCCGAATCGAATTTCAGAAAAAGATTATCAATTTTTTGATTTAATTTTAAGAACGGATGCCATCCGTCTCCAATAGGCATAGGGCTTTCGCCTTTATTTACAACTACCGTTTTGGGCAAACCGCATTACGTTTGCCGGAGGTCTTTGGTGGTTTAATTCGTTCACCATAAACTGCATATACGGGTCAATGTGTTCGAAGAAATATTTATATCCGGCACAAAGATAATTCAATCCGTCTTCTCCGTCCGGCGTTTTTATAAATCTGTGTTTAGGGCATTCACCGTTACACATAAAAAGATATTCGCATTCCCTACAATACTTAGGCAAGTTCAATTTTTTATCCAATCCGAATTTCATCTGCTTTGCCGAAGTAACAATTTCTTTCAATCCGTCGGTTATAATATTCCCAAGTTTATTTTCGGGATATACGTAATGATCGCATGAATACAAATCGCCATTATGTTCAAGTGCCATCGCATTTCCGCATACATCGTTAAATACGCAGAGGCTTGCTTTTCCGGAGTACCAAACTTCCAAAGCAACATCAAAAATTTGAACGAATATTTTTCCTACATCTTTTCGCACCCACTCGTCGAATATCTCACTTAAAAATTTTCCGTATTGAAGCGGCTCAACCGACCACTCCGTAACTTCGGCATCACCTGTATAATCGGGTGAAACCAATGTCAAGGAATTTTCGTTACCGGATTTCGCTTTTCGTTCAACAATCGGGATAAATTGCATAAACCCGCTTCCTATTTCCTTCAAAAAATTATAAACTTCCAACGCTTTATGAGAGTTATCTTTCTGAACGCACGTCAATGTATTAAATTCCACATTATGTTTTTTCAAACGGTCAATCGCCCTCATTACTTTTTTGAAAGAAGGCTGGTTTCCTTTAAACACACGATATTTGTTATGAATTTCTTCGGGACAATCAATCGATATACCGATTAAAAATTTATTCGCCGAAAAAAATTCGCACCATTCATCATCCAAAAGAATTCCGTTTGTCTGAAAAGCATTTAGAATTTTTTTTCCGTTAGCGTATTTATTTTCGAAGGAAATAACTTTTTTAAAATAATCCAAGCCCAACAAAGTCGGTTCTCCGCCTTGCCACGTAAAGGTTACCTCTTCCGTTTTTTGCGATTCGATATACTGACGAATATAGCTTTCCAATACTTCGTCGGTCATTGACCAGTTTGTAGTGCCCCGATACAATTTTTCTTTTTCAAGATAGAAGCAGTATTTGCAATCCAAATTACAAATTGCTCCGGTAGGCTTAGTCATTATGTGAAATGCGTAATTGTTAATCAAGTCCGTTTCCTTTCGAGGTTTGTGTTATAACCGGACATATTTTAAATTTAAATCTATAATTCCGGGGCGGTAATATATATTGAGGATGCGGTTTTGCTCCCCATGAATCATCACCTCCGACACCCATTTGTTTCAAATCAATATTCAACGAAATAAAATCCCTCTTCTTTAATTCGTAAGAATGAAGAGAGTCCCGTTTATTTCGTGTTAAATCTTCCGTCGTATAGAAAAGTGCCGAAAATCCGAAAAAGGGAAAACCTTTTATTATCAGTCCGTTACCGCTTTCATCCGATAGTTTCAACCACCTCGTTTCCGTTTTATAACCGTTTTCTTGAGGCGATATGTATGGAACAAATTGTTCGTCAACGGTACTTTTGTACAAGCCGATTAAAGCGGAAGTTTTTCTATCGCAATAATTTTCATGCGGACCTCTGCCGTACCATTCAACATTATCGAACGCTTCCGGAATTTTTATAGTTACACCGAACCGTGGAAGTTCCGGCAACTCTTTCTTGCCGGGTACGAAATTATTTTCTATCACTATTTCTCCGTTTCCGTAAAACACATAA
>CAZKKI010000054.1:0-25679 GCA_964553325.1 uncultured Melioribacteraceae bacterium
AAATGTAAGAAAAAAGATAAAAAAAAAGCCCGACCAAAAGTCAGGCTTAAGAAAAACTAAGGTACTTGACTCGTCTTGTTTCTGTTGTTCCACGTTATATTTCTATCTGCAGCATCTACTACACCGTTAAGATCCACATCACTATCACGATAACCTGTTATATTTCTGTCATTCCATGTTGCGTTTCTGTCGGCTGCATCAACAGAGCCGTCATTTTCTGCATCTCCGGCAATCATACCCCAAACACCGCCGCCAAGATCGGCAGCACCGTTAGAGCCGTAAAATTGACTGCTTCCGGTCGTAAAATCGTAACTTGCAGTTGAAGTAACCGAAAAAGCAACAGCGGACGAACTCATCACAGATAAATGATTTCGATGATGCAAAACTACATAATAATTCCCCGGTTCAACACCGAATCTTAACGGACTCGTGCCGTCCAATCCTACGATTGTACCGTTACTGGTTATAAATGCAGCCCGTTTAGCCACCGAAGTAGACGATGCGGTACCGGTTCTTAATTCAACCAATATCCAATCGACTATATCCGGATTGTTTTCAAAGAAATCGGCAATACCGTTTGAATTATCGTCAAGAGAATAAACTCTTTCAGGTCCATTATAATTCCACGGAGCTGAAGTAAACGGTTGGGTTTCGGGTAAATAACCGCTTGAATTTAATGTGGTTGTCATCGAACCGGCATTATAATTTCCTTCGAGAAACACTTTGATAGTTATATCCGATCCGAATGTAAAGGAGCCGATTCTGGTTTTCCAAGGAGCGCTTCCGGTCGATTGAATATATTCGGTTGTGTACCAGAAGGTTGCGTCGTCAATCGGGTCAACCGACATCATGCTGTAATCGCCCCATCTACCAGAAGAATGAGTTTGCGAACCTCCACCCGCTATTATTTGTCCTTCGGCAACTGTCATTTGTCCGGCGGGATCATCTTTATAACGCCCGGTATACCTTATCGAAGGATAAGTATTGTTGCTCGAAACGGAATAACCAAGCGCTATATTTCCGTAAGCATCCATAGCAACACTTCCCATCCATCTGTATTCACCATCGGAGGGAGCGTAAGTACCTTGTTGAAATATTGACCAACCTCCACCGCTGTTTCTTAATTCATACCATCTCATTCCGGCTCTATTGCCACCGGCATCCACACTATGAGACACAACCATAGCTTCATGATCGCCAAAATTTCTGTACTGTAAACGGTACATTAATCTATCAGATAATCCATCCAGTCCTTGACCCGTTCCCGGCTGAGGAACGGAACCGAAATCCGAATCGAATGTTGCAGTGTTTAATGAAAAAGCTTCTGCAAAAGTAGAATTGGAAGTATTGTTCCAATCGACGTGAAATTCCCACACTCTTAACTGATCGGGACTTTCGTCGAAAAAAGTGAAATAATTCGGGGAACCGGCTGGTGGCGCAATGTTCCCGTCCCAGTCCGATGGAAGCATACTGGCAGCATTCCCTTCGCTAAAAAATACCATTCGTGCATTTCCACCAACCAACATCGAATCTCTTTCAAAAACTGCTGCACCGGCGCCAACAAAAAACGCCGCTTTAAAAAATTGATTAACCGACATGTAGTATCCGTCCGGCCACACCGCCAGTTTCGGGTAATCCGGCATGTTGTCAAATTCAAAAGCGTATCTGTACCATGCACCGGTAGGATCGGCGGTTGCAGAAATAGCAATTAATTCATAAAACGGTTCGTTCGGATAATTCGGTAACGAGAACTGACTTATCATCCATCGATCCGCAGCGTGATCGTAAAGAACAATTGGGTCTCCGTCGTTTGTCCCTTCCCAAGGTCCGGAAAATCCGTCCCAAATAGTACTTAAATCCGCCGGTCCGTATAAAGAATTACCATCCTTATCCCAAATTTGAAACGAAAGATTTACTACCTGAACGTAGTGCTCAGGTCCAACGTCTCCTTGGGTATCGGGAGGTAAAACACCGTTAATATTTTCTACGCCTTCCCAGTCAATTATATCTTTCGCGGCTTGCGTAGAAAGCGGAACACTTTGAGTAACCGGATCTTTCACTTTCTTTTTCAATGCGGATTTAGGTTTTTTAAATCCGAATTTATTAGGAATCGACTTCCATGTTCGTTTAATTGATCCGGGAGGAATTAACCTCATGTTTTTTAATTTTATTGTTTTATCATGCTTTAATGCATATCTAACAATAGGATTTTTTAAGTTTTGTGCAAATAATAGATTTACACTCAAAAAAAGAATTCCGAGAACACGTAACATTTTATCTCCTAAAATGATATAATCAGTTAATTAATTCGGAACAGCAGAAGTATTATTCCT
This sequence comes from uncultured Melioribacteraceae bacterium, assembly GCA_964553325.1. Taxonomy (GTDB): domain Bacteria; phylum Bacteroidota; class Ignavibacteria; order Ignavibacteriales; family Melioribacteraceae; genus BMS3ABIN04. The sequence continues at coordinate 2,334 of CAZKKI010000054.1, forward strand.
GTTATTCCATGTTAAATTTCTATCGGCGGCATCAACTACACCGTTTAAGTCAACATCGCTGTTTTCGTAACCGGTATTATTTCTATTGTTCCACGTAGCATTTCTGTCACCCGCATCGATTGTTCCGTTTGTATTTTCAGCATTTCCGGCAATCATTCCCCAAACACCACCACCTAAATCGGCAGCTCCGTTAGAACCGTAAAATTTGCCGCTACCCGTTGTAAAATCATATGAAGCAACGCTTGAATTAGAAAGAGATACCGGATTAGCACTCATTACGGAAAGATGATTTCTATGATGAACTACTACATAGTAATTTCCGGTCATTACTCCCAATCTCAACGGATTAGTTCCGTCCAAGCCCACAATGGTTCCGTCACTTTTAATAAATCCGGCTCTTTTTGCAACTACGCTGGTGCTTGCGGTTCCCGAACGTAATTCGATTAATACCCAATCCACAATATCGGTGTGATTTTCAAAGAAATCAACAATACCATCTGAATCGGAATCTACCAAGGACACTTTTTCCGATCCGTTGTAATTCCAAGGAGCACCGGAAAACGGTTGACTCGTGGGTAAATAACCATTACTGTTTAAGGTTGTAGTCATTGCGCCGGAAGAGTAATTACCTTCCAAAAATATTTTCAAACTTAAATCCGAACCGAAAGTAAATGACGCAATTCTTGTTTGCCAATTGGCATCTCCGGTTGTTTGAACATATTCCGTAGTGTACCAGAAAGTAGCCCCGTCAACGGGATCGACAGACATAGCACTGTAGTCGCCCCATCTTGAGAAGAAAGATGTTTGCGAGCCACCACCGTTAATAATTGTTTGTTCCGCAACGGAGATTGTTCCCAATGGATCGTCCTTCATTCTACCTGCATAACGTATCGAAGGATAAACCGAATTACTGGAAACAGAATAACCCAAAGCTATATTTCCGTACTCATCCATTGCAACACTTGCCATCCAACGGTTTTCCGAATCGGGGGCGTAAGTGCCTTGCTGATAGATACTCCAGCCCGAACCGTTATTTCTTAATTCGTACCACCGAACTCCGGCATGGTCGGTTCCGTCAACATCGACGGTATGATTGGTTACCAAAGTGGAGTAATCGCCGAAATTCCGGTATTGCAACCTAAACATTATCCTGTTGGATAAAGCATCCAAACCTATATTAGTATTTGGCTGTTCAATATGACTTCTTCCCGAAAAAGTATTAGACGTAAATTCATAATCGAACGGCGCCGTGTTCAAATCCGTTACATGAGTAAACGTAGAATTCGAGGGATTATTCCAATCCGTATGGAATTCCCATATTGATAAATGATCGGAAGTATAGTTCATACCGTCATCACCCATATACATAAAGTAGTTCGGCGTTCCGTCGGGAGGCGGTGTTCCGTCGAAATCGGAAGGGAGCATTCTTACGGGATACGGATTACCGGTAAAATCTAATTTAAATATTTGCATTGTTGCCGTCGAATCTCCAACAAGCATTTTATCTCTTTCGAATACCACCGCATCAACTCCTCTATAGCTTCCGCCATCAAATGCAACGGTTGAAAGGTAATACCCGTCGTTCCAAATTCCGAATTTCGGGTAATCCGGCATATCTTGAAATTCAAAACCATATCGATACCAAGAACCTGTGGGATCACCCGTTTCCGTTATTGCAAGAAGCATATAATACGGTGGTGTGCTGCTACCGTTCGGCAATGAAAACTGCGTAAATAACCACCGGTCGGCTTCTTCGTCGTATAACACAATCGGATCCCCGTCATTAGTTCCGTCCCACGGATCTCCAAAACCATCCCACAATGTAGAATTATCCGCCGGACCGTATAAAGAATTTCCGTCTTTATCCCAAATTTGGAACGATAAATTTAACATCTGAACATAATGGTTGGGCCCTACGTCTCCATCCGTATCGGGTGGTAACACACCGTTAACATTCCCGATACCTTCCCAATTTTTCAATGGGGTTAGCTGTTGCGGCGAATTACCCATTGTTTTTTGTAAAACGGGATCTTCTCCGATTGGTAATGACCCCGGTTTTTTATCTTTTACGGGATCATCAAAGTTCGGAATTACATATAAACCTTTTCCTCTGAATACCGACGCGGGATCAATCGGCGGTATTTCTCTCAACGGTCGAGTTTTATCGAATTTAACTGCTTTTACGACTATTGGGTTTGTATAAATTTGCTTTTGCCCGTATATTGTTGCTTGTACGAACAAAATTATTGCTATAAATAGTATTCCTTTCCTCATATTACCCTCAAAATTTATGAAGGAAAAACCTCCGTACTTTGTACGGAGGTTGATTTCTTATTTTATCAATAACATTTTACGCGTCTGAACCGAATTTTCAGTTTTCAATTTGTATATATATATTCCGTTTGCTAAACCCGTAGCATTAAAATTAACACTATGGAAACCGGGATTTAAATTTTTATCTAACAATGTGGCAATCTTTTTACCTAAAACATCGTAGACTTCAAGCTTCACATTTTGTGCTTTTGCCAGACTGAACTTAATATTTGTGGTCGGGTTAAACGGGTTAGGGTAGTTTTGCTGTAACTCCGTTTTATTTGGTAAAACATTTATAACCACTTCTCCCGAATACTCGATAGTTCCATCCACATCAATTTGTTTCAGTCTATAAATAAACGTAGTACCGTTAGTCGGATTATTATCAACAAACTTGTAAATTTTAGGAGAATTACTATTTCCCGCACCCATTACAAAACCGACTTTTTCCCAATTTACTACTTTTTGTTCTTCTGGATTGGTTATAACAGCCCTTTCAATTTCAAATCCGTAATTATTAACTTCCGTTGCTGTCTTCCAAGTTAATTCCACAATGGAAGAATTAATTAATTTAGCATTAAAGCTAACAAGTTCGACCGGTAGCGGTGTGTTATCGCCACTCACAATTAAGGAAAATGCTTGCGAACCGTTTGTAAGAGTTCCTTTGTGCGATACTTCTATTGTATAATTGCCGGCCAGAGGCGCATCGCCACTAGGACTTGCGATGTAAACTTTTTCCACATTATCAACATCGTTCGTGCTTGTCTTAGTCGCCGGCGCGGAAGGATTTAACCTATCCAATTTGTATGGATAATACGTCGTTCCATCTTTCGTTACTTTAAGGTCTAAATCATTCACGAGCATCGGTGTTCCCGGATCCAATGCCGGAGCAGTAGGTGTTCCGGGCACATCCGTCCAACAAATTGTAACAATCAAAGGTTCGGTTCCATCAACGGAAACCGTTCTGGTATAAGTCGCACCGTTATTCAAAACCAATTCATCAATAGTATTATTGGAAGTAACATCTTCGTCTATCACTTGTGCGGCACGCTCAGCATTTAGCAAGCCCCAACCGAATTGATAATCCGGTCCTTCGGCAGGTCCCGCTTCATCTGCGGTATGAATAATCAAGGCTTTTAAAGTAGCCGCTCGCATTGCTTGTCCGGAATGTTTTGATTGATAATAATTTTGCAACAAAGCCAAAGTACCTGAAACATTGGGTGCGGACATTGAGGTTCCTGAATACGTTGTGTAAGCATTGTCCGACGCATCTGATGAAGAATATAAACTCACACCGTTACCAACTATATCAGGTTTTATTCTACCGTCGTCGGCGGGCCCCCAACCACTGAAACTCGACATAACAACATCATCTGGCCCCGTATAATTGTTAACATCCTCAACTGCACCGACGGTTAAAATATTTTTTGCGATTCCTTTGATTCCAATACAATCGTAGCCGGTTGCTCCACCGTCAATATCCGGGGTCGAGCCAGCAGGGATTGTCACCCAATCGCCAATTGCGCTATCCCACCAATAATTTGTAAGACCACCAACTGGTCCCTCGCCTCTATCATTCCCTGCAGATTTTACAATCAAATAATACGGTGCATCATAAGCGATTTGATCAATATCTTTTGTCAAATCGTCATAAAATCCGAACCAATAATCTTCCGTTGTGGAAACATCTTTATCGCCGTACCAATAATTTCCAAGTCCCTTATCACCCCATGTTGTTGTCCAACCGCGGATATATCCATAAGAATGATTGGATATTTCCAAGCCGTTTGCCGCCGCAGTAGCCATTTCGGCTTCATCATCATTCCAATCCCATGCTTTGAGATTTCCTTGATAAGCCATTCCTTTTGCATTAGGATCAACTCCGGCTGCAATTAAAGTACCAGCTACGTGAGTTGAATGAGTACTTGTTCCCGATGGAGAGTCTTCTTGAGTAACTCTACCGCTAAATTCTTGATGCGTTAAACGGACTCCTCCACCGTCCCATTCGCCTAATTTGTTATAACCCGAACCGGATTCGTTAAACGGAGCTGCCCATAACTTATCGGTTCTGGTTGTTTTGGCGGCATTTATATTAAAAGTCGAGTAATACTGCGGAATTCCACGAACCAAACGTTGTACTTCAATAATTCGCCCGTCCGATTCCTCAATTTTAATATTGTACCCTCTATCACGTAATATTTTTTCTACCTGAGCTTTCATTGCTTGAAATTGTGCGCTTTTTTCTTTTGCAAATTTCAACAATTTGTCCTTATTCGTTTCTGTTTGTGCATTAAGAACCGTCATAAAAACAAACAGTAACAACGTTAAAATTGTAACTTTCTTTATCATTTTATCTCCATTTGAGTTTGTTATCCCTACCGGCTCTCATGGTTCCTCAAATGGAAATGGGATATCATAAAAATGATATCCCGTTTAATAGTTTCTTATTTCATCAAAATCATCTTTTTAATTTGAACGGATTTATCGGTTTGTAAACGGTAAATATAAATTCCGTTGCTTAATTGAGAAGCGTCGAAATTAATACTATGGAACCCTGCATCCATTTTTCTATCCAATAAAGTTGCAACTTTTTCACCAAGCATGTTGTAAACATCAAGTTTTACGTTTTGCGTTTCGGGCAACGTAAATCTTATGTTTGTCGAAGGATTAAACGGGTTCGGATAATTTTGTAATAATTCGAATTTAGCTGGTTTAACTTCAACGGTTACTTCATCGGAATATTCAAAAGTGCCGTCTATGTCGATAATTTTAAGTCTATAAACGAACTTAGTTCCACCGACTAAATTTTTATCAACAAATGAATATTTTTTAGGTGAGTTACTATTACCGGCGCCTTCCACAAAACCGACTTTCGTCCAGTTATCCTCGGAGGTTTTCTTTTGAATTTCATACCCGTAACTGTTTACCTCGGTGGCGCTTTTCCATTCCAATTTTACTGCGCTTCCTTGCACTTTAGCCGAAAAGGAAGTTAATTCCACCGGTAAAGGTACATCTGCGGGATCTACCGCATTTATGTTAGCAGCGGACCCGTTAAAGGTGACAGGATCGAGCGAAAATACTTGAGTAACCACGCCCGTACCACTGGTTTTCCATTGCAAACCAGCCGTTCCAGAAGTGTTTGAAATACCAGTAATTTTAAATCTTCCCAATCTATGTGTAGAAGCTTGTTCGTCAATTTTTGCCACTCTTCCGTCAAAAGCAGTTTGATCGGATGGTGTAGGACCATTCAAATTAATGATAATTTCATTACCATTTAATATAGTTGGTGATGTGTTGTCATAATAATTTATTCTAGTAATTTCCGTATTACTGCCACTTTGGTCGGAAGGTACAAAAGTACAATAACCATAGGACACACCAGTTTGCGGTTCTTTGGAAATTGTTGGATTCGTAAAATTTGCCGCATTAAACGTTAGAACGAAGTCTGCGTTCCCCAAATACAATGGATTTGATGGTGCGGAAGTAGCTTGCAAATATACATCAAAGAAGAAATCACTTCCAACAACGTTTTGGTTTTCTACTGTTAACGTTACATCAACTTGAGCAGAAGTGTTTATTATACCCCCGAACAGCATTAAAAGCGATGCAACAAATATTGTTAATTTAGATTTCATCATTTTTATCTCCTACCTGTGTTAAAAAATTTTTTATTTATGGTAATTGACTATTTTTATTTCTGTTGTTCCAGGTTATATTTCTATCACCCGCATCAACAACACCGGATAAGTTGACATCACTGTCTTCATAACCGGATTTATTTCTATCGTTCCAAGTAGCGTTTCTATCTGCGGCATCAACTACGCCGGATTGATCAGCATCCCCGGAAATCATGCCCCAAACATTTGTTTCCAATTCAACAGCCCCATCTGTTCCGTAAAATTGCGAACTGCTTGTAGTAAAATCATAAAGAGACGAAGTTGTTCCGTTTAGAGACACGGTGTTAGCGCTCATTACTGCAAGGTGATTTCTGTGTTTAATCACAATGTAGTAATTTCCGTCCGAAACGGGCATTTCTATCACACCGGAAGTGGCATCATCATTAACAACTCTACCGTCTTTATGTAATAATGCACTTTTAGATGCAACTGCCGTGCCATTGTCGGTCTCACGCAATTCTACCAATACCCAATCGACTATATCCGCGGGGATGGAAGATATGGTTCTCGGATCCTCGCTATACGGAGAAGTCGTTGGGATATAACCGTTATTGTTCAAATCGGTTTTCATGACATCATTATCAACGTCGTATGGACCTTCCAAGAATATTTTGGTTTCCACCAAAACTTTTGCTTCATATCCAATTGCAAATTCGGAAAAAGAACTAATACCGGAAGAATAGATTGTATTACCAATCTTGCTTGTATTTAAAGGAGTCCATGCGGAAGAACTATTCGAACGTTTTAAAATTACAACATTATTTGCATTTAATCCAGAGGGTAAATTCGAAGCATCAAAATAAACCGTGGTAGTAAAATTACCGGTCAAACCGCTTTCGGTTATCGACCAGTATCTATCATTTACTACGGCATTAGGAGTTATGGAACCACCCGAAGGATCCGTTGCGGAATTACCGTCGAATGTTCCCGCCGGATCGGTATTAAATCTTTGAACGGTCAACGTTCCACCGTCGGCATCCGTATTGGTAGTAAATTCAACTGCCGCTTTTGTATTCCCAAACAGATACATAAAATTTTGATTTTTAATTACCGATGCTGAGGCACTAAGCTCTCCTTGGGTGAAAACCATTATTTTATTAACGGGTAAATCGGTCATTGAAGTCGTTGTATTCGCTCCGGGCCAATTAACCGTAACCGTATGGATTTCCGAGGCATTACCTAACCCGAAGTGTGTTCTTAAATCGTTATGGCTTCCACGTCCGGATTGGGAAGAAACATCACGAATTTGTGTATAAGTATTCGAATTGATTGTAGCATTTACTTTTACCAACGCCCCAATTGCTTTTTTGTTAGATGTAGAACCGTCACCAACAGCCTCTACCTCAACCCAATTGTTAGAATTACCGTTATTAATGAATAACCTGTTCGGGCCTTCCCGCCCCATCATTAAATCAAGATCACCATCGTTATCAATATCTGCCCAAGCGGCACTTCTCCCGAAATCATTATCTATAGTGAGGGTTGTACTTGTATTCGAAGTAAAGACACCGGTACCATCATTTTCATAAAGTCGGCATCTATATCCGTCATCATATTTACCGTCGTTCCCAACAAACAAATCCAAATCACCGTCGTTATCGAAGTCACCAAATGCTGAGGCATATCCAAAATCGACATCGGTAATGAGAGGTCCGACTCCAGAAGTTACCCGAACAAGAGTTCCGTTATCATTTCTAAATAAATCGTTTGCACGCGGATTTCCGTTGTCGTCACCACCGCTAACTAAATACAAATCTAAATCGCCGTCATTGTCTATGTCGCCCCAACTGGCACCTTGTACCGGTTTTCCATCCGTGCTACCTGAAGTGATTAATACGACAGCTGTAAAATCGTAGGAAGGTGCGCCGTTATTAACATATAATATATTTTTCTTGTATTCCGTTCCCGATGCTACAAAAATATCTATATCACCATCTTCATCAAAGTCTGCGAATGTTAATCCCGCTCTTTTCGTATCTTCGGTTGAAGTAAAAGTATTCGAAACTTCCGAAAAAGTTACCGGTGTAGTACCGTTACTTTGATATAAAAAATTCTGAGCAGCGACCCCCGGCCAAACATTTTGATTACTTGTTGCAGCATCTAAGAAGCCATCGTTGTTATAATCTAACCAAGCCACTGCACCGGAAGAACTACTTTGCGTTTTTACGATGTCGCCCACAGAAGCAGTAGTTTCTTTTGTAAAAGTTTCATCACCGTTATTCGTATGCAAACTGTTTGGCGAGGGCGAAGTTCCGGAACCCGGATTCACATTTGCAATATACAAATCGAGATATCCGTCATTATCATAATCACCCCATGAAGACCCGCCAGAAATGTATTTTTCGGTAACAATATCACCCGCCGTACTTACCGAATCAAACGTACCGTCTCCGTTATTTTTGTATAAAAATCCTTCCCACTGATAATTAGTTAATCCGTTAGAAAGATATAAATCCACAAAGCCGTCATTGTTGAAATCTCCCCAAACTGTTCCCCATGTAACGTATTTGCCAAAGTTCTCTTGGGGGGCTTGAAATTGTTGTCCTAAAATGTTGCTTTGCCATAAAATAACAGTAATAACGAAAATTCTGTAGATATATTTCACTAGTACCTCCCTACCAGGTAAGTTAATTTTAGTTCCAAAACACCTATTGGTTTTTTGTTAGTCCCATAATAAAACATATTACGGACTAATTCCGTGATGTTTGTCACATACGAAAACATGGGTTGGCTGATAATGCAGATAATATGATTGACTCCCTACCAATCAGCCCTAAATTGCCTCTTAGAACTACGTACCCTATGATGGTACGCTTTAAAATTAATAAAAGAATTCTAAATCACAAATATTTTTTTGTAATTTTTTAGGGCAAAATTAAGCCTCTAAACGACCATCTATATAAATTTTGCGGTATACTGTAATAATGTGTATTTATAACTTTACCGTCCTCATAAACTATTACTTTTGCTTTGTTCGATCCATTACACTTAACTATAGCTTTATAGTTATCCATTGTGATTGTAATATTACCGACCAAAGAATATGTTTGCCCCATTTTATAAAATTTCAAGTTTTTTACACGAATTTTGAAAACGTTATCGAAAGTAACATCTTCGTGGTTGTAAATTCCGACCCATTTTCTTTCATACTTCCCGCTAGCATTAAGTACCGGAGTCGAAAACAAATTCGTCCAAAGACCGGTTAATTGATAAATTGTTTTGTCTCCATAATCGGGTGCCGGACTGGCAAAACCGAATTGTCCCCAAACCAAACCGTAAACATAAAGTTGGGAAGCACCGTTCGGACTTTTCTGCGGGTTTCCGTTTTCATCTTGGTATTGTAATTTTACCGTAAATTCCCCGTCGTACGCATTAGGAAAACTTTGACTTTCCAAAGTTCCTTCCCATACATGATAATTTCCGTCAAAATAATACTTTCTTCCGCCGTCCGTTTTGTTAAGTACACTGTTTTCCGATGTCAAAATCGAATGATCGGTTAAAAATTCACTGGCAGTTTGAAACGTTTCCGTTAAAATTATATTGGTCTGATATTCAATTGCTTGAGCACCAAATTCAATTTTTTGTCCAGTGGGGATTTCCGGCTCAACCGGTTTTGTACACGAAGAAAGGAATAGTACAAATGAAAATAGAATAAAAAAATTAATAAAACTCTTGCTTTTTACACCGCTCATGGTTCCCTCCGATTTATTTATTAATCTTTTGTTCACATAAATCAATAGTATAAAGATTTGTGCTATATAGTAAATACTTCATAATGAATTAACTAATTGATTTAGATTACCGTCCATATATTTAGATAAGTGAAAAAATATAAATGACAAAAATAGAAGTGGCGGGACCGAACTTGCTTACCAACAAAGATAATTTGTTTCATTTTAAGCGCTCTTCTCCGAATAATACAATTTAACCTTAAAAATGTGGCTTTTATCGATAAAATTTTTTGGTACATACTTTGTAATAAAATTTGATGACGGGTCTGTAATCGGAACGCTAATTACCGATAATAAGCTAAAAACAATTTTTAACTTTAATGAAAAAAATTTTATTAGTACTCGACGAGACGATTAACCGAAATAATTTTTCGGAATTATTTGAGGGCAGGAATTACAAATTAATTACCATTTCGGTAACGAATGCCAAGAATTTGCTTAACAACGAAAAACCGGAGATAATCATATATTACACGTCGGAAAACTCAAAAGAAAAACTCCAGTTCTTAACAGAAATCCGAAATATACATGATCTCTATTATCCGATTGTCATCTTAATAACAACCGATTTGGATAATAAAGAAATTCGTAAAATAATGGAATTGGATGTAGACGATATACTCTTTCATCCTATTGAAAAATCGGAGTTACTTAAAGCAATTCGAACTCAAATTAAGAAAAGAGAAAACCTGGTTAAATATCTTACTAAAAATACCTCCTCAAAATTAAACCGCACAAAAACATTAAATTTGAAAGAACCGCTTAAATCCGATTACATATTCTTGGATGATAAACACCATCCGGGATTTTATCCGTTAAAGAGTATTGTGTATATTAAAAGTTTGGGCGATTATACCAAATTATGCATCGATGGAAAACGCAAAATAGTTTTACATAAAACATTATCGTTCTGGGAAGAGTATCTTCCTTCAACTACCTTTTTAAGAATTCATCGTCAAACGATTATTAACTTGAAATATGTTGAAACAGTGGAACGTAGCGGTAATTACAATTACAAAATCAAACTTAGAAATGTTAAGGAAGTTTTTACGATAAGCCAGCGTTATTCAAAAAAAATCAAAAACAGATTAGGCGTCAGCTAAGAATAAATTACAATTCGAAATATTGAATATTTTGATTTCATAGTTTTTACTTTTTAATGCCAACGCACTTTTGTATTCTTCATGTAATTTCAAATCGACTATTTGCCACTTTCCTTTTTCCTTTATGTCGAAACGCATATCAAAAATCGCAGGCGTTTTACCCGGTATTAATTCCACATCGAAACTATCCAACGGTATGGATAAGCCCTTTCCAATCCCTTTAATTAATGCTTCCTTTCGTGTCCAACAATTATAAAACCCTTCGATTTTCAATTCATCGGGCAACTTTTTTAATCCGGAAACTTCAAAAGGCGAAAAGAATTTTCCGGCAATATCACCTTTTACAAAATCGGCATTCATAAATTCAACATCGATTCCTACAGGTATATTGTTTGTAAAAGCCAATAACAGTTTATCTTTAGAATGTGATAAATTGAATTCAATATTTTTAACTTCGCGGATAAACGGTTTACCGTAGTTATTGAAGTGTAGAATAATCTCGCGCGGACTTTTATTTAAGTAATGAGCCAAAATGATTCTTAATATTCCGCGGGATAAAACAAAATTATTTCTGTCTTTTTCAAAATGAAATCGATTCGCCCTGTCTATTTCTTCTTCTATTAAAATTTTCCTAAACTCACTCAGGCATCCGAGCATTAAAGAAAAATCCATTGAATAGACATGAACTTCATGCAGTTCGGGAGAAGCGGGTAATCTGTTAATATTTTGTAAAACGATGTGCATCGACGTTAAAGGGTAAGCAGTTTTTGGAAAAATGTAATAAACTCATCTTGTTGCTTTGTAATAAAAAAATGATCTCCCGGGAATTCGTAAAACTTAAAATCTCCAGTGGTCAGTTTTGCCCATTCAAGCATATCTTCGGCTAATACGGTTTCATCATTCGTTCCCCGGAGAGTGACAAACGGCATTTGCAGTTTCCGGTCGGAGTTAAATTTATAAGTTTCGCAAACGGTATAATCCGCTTTTATAATCGGAAGAAAAATATCAAGCAATTCTTCACTTTCAAAAAATTCTTTCGGCATACCGTTTAATTCTTTCAGTTCATGAATGAATTCGTTTCTAGGTAGCTTATGCATTATTGGTGAACGTTTCGTTATTTGCGGAGCGCTGTGAGAAGATAGAAAAAGTTTACCGGGTAACGGTAGATGTAATTGCTCCAATTTTCTGGTCAGCTCGTATGAAACCAATGCACCCATACTGTGTCCGAAAAATACAAAAGGTTTATCCAATTGAGTTTTAATCGATGATATCAGTTCGTCGATAAGAGAACTCATTTCATATTTTAAGGACTCTTGTAACCTTGCTCCTCTACCGGGAAATTCTACCGGAAGGATTTCATACTCTTCCGGCAGATTAAAGGTCCACTTCCGGTAAATTATTGCAGCGCTTCCTCCGGCATACGGAAAGCAAAATATTCTCTTGGAAGCTTCGGGACGAGGATTAATATTTACTATCAAAACGTTTTAATCTTTTTCTGATTAATTATTATCGTTGTCCTGCTCTTTTTCCATTTCTTCCATTTTTTTTCTCAAACTCAAAGGTCTCATATCCGTCCAAACTTCTTTGATATAATCCAAACATTCTTGTTTAGTACCTTGTTTACCAACGTCTTTCCAGCCCGGCGCGTTTTCTTTATCCGCTGGCCAAATAGAATATTGTTCTTCGTGATTAATTACGACTTTGTAGATTGTTTTATCGTCGCTATCATCCCAACTCATTTTTCCTCCTATTTTTTTATTCGATTATTGTTGATTCTGGAATTATTTCCGGTTTATACGCCAAAAATTTTCTTATATCGGAACTTGACGCAACGTACATAGTTAACAATAACAAAACACCTCCGCTTAACTCGTAAATTAACGGAATGTTTTTACCTGTCAAATCACCGATTATACCGAACACGGCCATACCAATCGGCGTAAGTGAACCGGTTAAGGTTGAAATTGCCCCGTAAACTCTTCCTCTGATTTTCGTATCGGTGCTTAATTGCAAAATCGTTTGAATATGAACTTGAATAAATCCGTTCAATATTCCTCCGATAATTAAAATTGCTATCGCACCCCAAAGATAATTATTCAATCCAAGTAAAATAGTCAAGACAGCATTAAAAATCATCATAATAACAATTACTTTGCTTCTAACAAAAGGTTTTAATTTTACAACACCGGCAACTAAATAACCGAGTACCGAACCGATCGCACTTGTGATAATAAAATATGAGATCCATACTTTGTTTAACATTAAAATATCTTTAACATAAAACGGTAATAGCAAAACAATGGGAATGGTAAAGAAATTCAATACTAACGTTGTTAGAACCAGTTTTTTCAAACCGGTGTTTTGCCAAATGAATTTCATACCTTCTTTCAAATCCCGTGTAAACTTGTTTTTGGCTGTTCCGTCCGGATTTACTTCCAGTTTCTTTTGCGGTATGGTTATTAACGATTTCGTGATTGCCCCGAATACAAAGGTTATTCCGTTAATCAATATTAACATAGGCATGCCCAGCGCAACGTATAAAAGTCCGCTTACCGCCCAAGCGATTATTGTGGAAACTTGTGCGGCGGATTGCAAAAACGAATTGGCCGTAGTCAGCTTTGTTTTGGGTACTAAGTCCGGTATGGCAGCAGAAATTGCGGGAGTAAAAAAGGATCTTACAATACCGTTAATAAAAGCTATTCCCAGCAAAACGGAAACAATTAACGAAATATTGTCTCCCCTTTCGTAAAAAATATATGCAAGTACAAATATTACTACCGCATTAATAACATCGCTGAAAATTATAATTGCCTTTCTCGAATGTCTATCCGCAAACGTACCGCCGATAGTAGAAAGCAAGATACTCGGAATACTGGAAATCATTCCCATAATTCCCAATAAGCTGGCAGAATCGGTAACCTCGGTAATCCAAAGAAGCATAGCCATATAATAAATTTGCGAACCGATTCTACTTACGGTTTGACCGTTCCAGAGTAAGAAAAAATCTTTGTTAAATAATTTTTCTCTAGTCGAATTTGAGTTTTGTTTTTTCAATCTAACCCTTATTATAAATTTGAATAAATTTAATTGTAATTATATCCCCAATAATCGAAGTATTTTTTCCATCTTTCGTATATTTTTTTCTTTAGATTTTCTTCAATCGGCGGATATATGTTTTTTTTGTAATCTTTATTTTCTTCCAAATATTTTTCCAAAGCCGGTTTTATGTTTTCAAAATCTCCAATACCAACGGTTTCGTAAATCTTTTTAATTGTTTCCGCGGCATTGCTTTCCAAATCTTCAAAAGAAATATCGATAAAGTTACTCTCGTTTAACAATTCTTTATCATCGAAAAAACATTTATATAATGTATCGTACGTATTTAATATTCTTTCGGTAACATCATACGTGAAGTTTTGAAAATTGGTTTTGGCTATTGCCGTTTCATGTAATTTCTTTGTCGATAAAAATACGTTAAACGGATTACGATGAATATGTATGAACTTCGCATTCGGATACAGCTCCTTCAAAAATTTTATTCTTGCCGTATTTGTCGGTGATTTAAGAATCAATTGTTTCTTTTCCAAATAAGTTACTTTTTTCAAATAATTGGTATATGTCTCTTTCCAATCATTAAGATCAACAGCCGGAATATCTTTCAAACACAAATATTTTTCATAGTATTCGTATTTTGAAGGGAAAACCCAACCGACAATGGGAGATTTTAACGTAATGGCCGCCATTGCAAATTCTTCCTCGCCCGGTAATAAAGGATGATGTTTTACATTATCCATCGTTCTTCTTTTGGCTTCTTTGGTTTCAATAAAATTTTTATATTTTGTGTTGATGTAAAGAAAAGCCGTCGGGTGAATTATCTGATAAATCCGTGGATACGCAAAATTAGAATCCAATGATAATAAATTATGTAAAAACGTTGTTCCGCTTCTCCAATGTCCCAAAATAAAAATCGGGTCTTTTTCCAGATTCAAGTTTTTCAGAAATTCTTTTTCAATTCTTTTATCGTATCTGCTATAAAACGAATTCCTTAAACTTAAAAAAGTAATAACTACAACTTGCGGTAGAGCTTTGAATGAAATACTAAAAAAATGTTTTGCCAGTAGTTTCATCCAGTTAGAAAATAATATTCCGTATAAACTATCCAATTTTTCCTCTTAATTATTTAACAATCGGGTTAATAATTTAGCCAATTCTTTTACTTGCGGCCGATGTAACATCGTATTATGATTGCCGGGTGTTTGAAAAATTTCCACGCCTTTTTTAGCTAACTCTCCCCAACCCAAATCGGGTTTATCGTCTTTTCTATCATCCCTTTCGGTCGATTTAATCAATGTTAATTTCAAATCGCTCGGTAAGGGTTCGTAATTTCTCCAAGCGTCTTGCTGTATTTTCAAAATTTTCACATAATTCTTAAATTGTTTAAATCTTATGTGTTTCGGGAATTGTTTTTCGCGTTTGGCTTTTTTCAAAACGAATTTTAACTGTTCGTCGTAAGTCATTTTTCTCAATTCTTCCAAAGAAAATTTTATTCGACCCATAAACATACCGGCTAAAAACTCTGCATCGTCTTCCGCTTTTGCCAAAGGTAAATACGGACCTTGATCGAGAATAATCAGTCTTCTTACCGTTTCCCCTTTTTCCAGCAACTGTCTGGCAACTTCGTAAGCAATAACGACACCCATCGACCAGCTACCAACGATGTAGGGACCTTCGGGTTGATTTTCTTTTATTGCGGAAACATAATAAGCAGCCATTTCTTCAATTGTTTTATGCGGCTCTTCTTTGCCATCCACTCCTTTGGCTTGTATTCCGTAAAACGGAATTACATTTTGTAATTCTTTTGCCAGCATCGTATACCAGTGCACGCTTCCACCCGAAGGATGAATAAAATACAAGGGCTTGCGATGTTTGTCATCGTGGAATCTTACCAACACATTCGGATCTATTGTTTTACCGCTTCTTACAATTCTAATTTGATTGGCAACATTTCTAATCGTTGGATTCATAAAAAACTTGACCATCGGGATTTCAATATCAAAGTCTTTTGAAATTTTTTCCAAAAGATTAATCGCCAAAATAGAATGACCGCCTATTTCAAAAAAGTTATCGGTAACTCCTATTTTGTTAACTTTCAAGATTTCACTCCACACTTCCGCAATTTGTTTTTCCAATTCGTCTTTCGGTTCAATAAACTCCGCTTTTTTATGTTCATAACTAACATCGAGTTTGGATAAATATTTCCTATCGACTTTCGCATTCGGTGTAAGTGGCATCTTTTCAATTTTGGAAATAAAATTTGGAATCATGTAATCGGGCAATTTCTTTTTTAGTTCCGTTCGTACTTTTTGTTCAATCTCTTCTTCATCCGTAACGATAAACGCAACTAATTTCTTATCGTCATTCGATTCACCTTGCACAACCACCGCACAATCTTTTATTCCGCGAACCGCTTTAATATTTTCTTCTATTTCACCCAATTCAATTCTATAACCTCTTAGTTTTATTTGTGAATCTTTCCTGCCGATAAATTCAATTAATCCTTCTTTTGTATATTTACCCAAATCGCCGGTTTTATATAAACGTCCTTCACCGAATGCATTAGGAATAAATTTTTCGGCTGTAAGCTCAGGGCGGTTATAATATCCTCGGGCAAGACCAAATCCACCTATACAAATTTCACCCGTAACACCGCGCGGAACCAAATTTTCATTATCGTCAAGAATATAAATTTGCACGTTATCAATCGGTTTGCCTATAGGAATACTTTTCCAATCTTCATTGATGTTTTTTACATGGAACGATGTTACTCCGATGCTGCTTTCTGTCGGACCGTAAGCATTAATCAGTTCATAATCGTTCATCCATCGTTTTGCAACTTCTTTCGGTAAAGTTTCTCCTGCCGAAATGATTGTTTTAAAAGTCGCAATTTCCTCAAACGGGAGAACACTTAACAAACTCGGAGGTATAGTAGCGGCGGTAATGTTTTGTTCCTTTATTACTTTCAGTAAATTTCCCGCATCCATCTTAACCTCATCCGGCACAAGTACCAATGTTGCTCCGGTAAGCAATGCCATAAATATTTCGGAGATTGATGCGTCGAAACCGAAAGATGCCAATTGCAACACTTTACTATTCGCTGTTATACCGAAATCCTTTATTTGTGCTTGAGTAAGATTTTTTAATCCTCTATGTTCAATCATTACACCTTTCGGTTTACCGGTGGAACCGGAAGTATAAATCATGTACGCCCAATCTTCTTCTTTTACGTTCGGAACAAACGTATCACTTGTAATTCTGCTTACTTTTTCTTCATTATCCGATAGATCTATAATTTTTAAGTTGCTTTTATTGTAATTGATATTTTCAATGTTGTCGGTGATTAACATTCTAACACCGGAGTCGGAAATGATATATTGTTTTCGTTCGTCGGGATAAGAATAATCTACCGGTAAGTAAACTCCTCCGGCTTTCATAACCGCTAGCATACTTTGAACCATAAAAAGTTTATCTTTGCATTCAACAGCAACCACGTCTTCCTTTTGCAAGCCGCTATCTTTTATGTAACGGGCCAATCCGTTAGCTCTTTCGTTCAATTCTTTATATGTAATTTTATTCCCTAGATATTCAACCGCTATTTTGTCTCCGCGATTTCTCACAATATCTTCAAAATCATAAATAACGGAAGGATAGCCAAGCGGAACTTCAGCTCCTCGAGCAATTTTTAAAATTTCGTCTTTTTCTTCTTTGGAAATAATATCTATGTGGGAAACATCAGTGTTCGGATTTTCCGTTACGTTTTGAATCAAGTTTAGAAAATGCGTTATCATTTGCCGTATCGTATCGTCGTAAAAGAGATCGGTGTTGAATTCGAACCAACCGGCATAACCCGAAGGAGTTTCCTCCATATTCAATGTTAAATCGAATTGTGCGGTTTTATTTTCCGTTTCTACGGGTTCAAACTGTAAACCGGAAACCGGCGATGCGGAAACATCGTTATTCTGCAATACAAACATAACCTGGAATAGCGGCGTATAACTTAATTCCCTTTCGGGTTGAATTTCATCAACCAGTTTTTCAAAAGGTATTTCCGAGTGTTGAAAAGCCTGGAGAGCATTATTTTTTATGCGTTTCAATGCATCAGCAAAAGTCGGATTATTTTTCAAATCAGTTCTTATAACAATCGTATTCGCAAAGAACCCGATTATTTTTTCCAACTCTTTTTTACTTCTATTCGCAATCGGGGTTCCTATCAAAATATCGTCTTGACCGCTATAACGATATAACAACGTACCGAAAGCGGTAAGCAAAAACATAAAAGGCGTAATATTGTTTTCAATGCATATCTTTCTTATTTGATTAGCTGTTTCCCCTTTAATATCAAACGGAATACGATCACCATTAAATGTTTTAACGGGCGGGCGTTCTTTGTCCGTCGGTAAATCGAGAATTTTGGGTGCATCTTTTAATTTGTTTTTCCAAAATTCAATTTCCGAAGCAAGGACTTCATCTTTTAACCAATTTCTTTGCCAAACCGCATAATCGGCATATTGAATTTTAGGAATCTCGAATTCAGCTTTACCATTTTGCAAATACTGCTGATACAATTCGAAAATATCTTGCAAGAGAATATTTATCGACCAACCGTCCGAGATTATATGATGCATTAATAAAGCAATAATATATTCACCCTTTTTCGTTTCAATAACTTTGACTTTAAACAACCGGTCGTTTTCCAAATCGAAGGGATGTGAAACAAATTCTTCAATTAGTATTTTTATTTCTTCTTCATCATTAATATCGTGATTTATTTCAATGTTAAAGTGTTCGTACTCTTTTATTTTTTGAACTGCGAGGCCGTCCTTGTACACAATATTTGTTCTTAAGCTTTCATGCTTCTTTACGATATCGTTTATTACTTTACCGAATATATCCAAATCGAAGTCGCCTTTAATCTTAACTACCAAAGGCAAGTTATAAATAGTGTTCCCGGGTTCAAGTTTATCCAAAAACCAAAGTCTTTCTTGATTAAACGACAAAGGAAGTGGCTTAGTCCTATCTGCTTTTGTAATCGGTGGAATCTTCGAACGATTTTTTAAAATGTCGAGTTGTCCGACTAATTCCTCAATTGTAGGATGTTCAAATATGGTTCTGATAGGTATTTCAACGTTTTCTATTTCTCTTAGCCGCGAAATCAGCTGCGTAACAAGTAACGAGTGACCGCCGAGTTCGAAGAAATTGTCATTGACACTCACTTTTTCGATCTTCAACAATTCTTTCCACAAATCCGCTATTTGTTTTTCTGTTTCGTTTCTTGGAGCTACAAATTCCTTATTCGAATGTTTTATGTCAACATCAATTTTTTGCAAATATTTCTTATCAACTTTTCCGTTCGGAGTAAGCGGTAATTTATTCAAAGTCTTAATCGCTACCGGAATCATATACTCGGGCAATTTATTTTTAAGCGACTTTTTAATTTCGCCGGTTTTAATTACACTATCGGTAACAACAAACGCAATCAATTTCGCATTTTCGGTCCCCGCATTTTTAATGATAACCGCCGCATCCACAATATTTTCAATACCTCTGAGGGTTTCCTCAATTTCTCCCAATTCTAGTCTGAATCCGCGCAATTTAATCTGTTCGTCTTTTCTTCCGATGTATTCAATTACACCTTCTTTAGAAAACTTTCCTAAATCACCGGTTCTGTACAGCCTACCTTCACCAAATCTATTCGGGACAAATTTTTCGGCAGTTAGCTCCGGCTTTTTCCAATAACCGCGTGCTAATCCGTCTCCTCCGATGCAGATTTCTCCGGTCACACCTTTCGGAACCGGATTCAGATTATCATCCAGAATAAAGACTTCAACATTGTTGATAGCTTTACCAATCGGAACACTTCCCCAATTATCCGACAAAGTTTTAACTTTATAACACGTAACACCAACACTGCTTTCCGTCGGACCGTACGCATTGATAAGTTCAACTTTCCCTTTCCATTTGCGGGCTATTTCAAGAGTTAACTTTTCACCGGCGGAAATAATTGTTTTTAATGTTTTTATTCTGTCGACCGGTAAAATGTTTAATAAAGTCGGCGGTAACGTAACTGTTGTAATTTTTTCATCATTTAAAATTTCCACAAGTTTATCGATGTCTTTTTTAACTTCATCGTCAACCAAAATTAAAATAGCCCCGCTTAGCAAAGCCATAAATATCTCGGAAATAGAAGCGTCAAAACTAAAAGATGCAAACTGTAATACTTTACTGTTATGACCGACCGAAAAATCTTTAATTTGATTATACGTCAGATTGTTTAATCCTCTATGTGTTAAAACCGTCCCCTTCGGTTTGCCGGTAGAACCGGACGTATAAATCATATATGCCAAGTTTTCGGGTGCGATGTTTATAATTACATTTTCATACGATACTTCTTCCAATCCCTCCCGGATATCATTTAAGTCTATAATTTTTATGTTTTTATTCTTAATATTATTACCTTTATCGCTGATTAATAACCCGATTCCGGAATCTTTAATCATGTATTCAATTCTCTCTTGCGGATAATTTTTATCGATCGGTAAATAAACTGCACCCGCTCTCATTATTCCGAGCATTGAAACGATGGTATCGACCGGACTGTCCGTCATTACACCGATAATATCTTCGGTGTTGGCTCCTTCGGTTTTTAAATATTTTGCCAATTTGGCCGAAAGCTTGTTCAGTTCTTCGTAAGTAATATCATTCTCTTTATACCGTAAAGCGACGGAATCAGGATATTCTTTTACAATCTTTTGAAATCTATCCAGAACATTTTCATATTCGTATGTTTGTTTTTCTCCCTTACTCAGTCCGTAAATTTCTTTCCTTTCTTCGTCGGTTAGAAAATTAATTAGGGAAATCTTCTCACGCGGATTATTAACCACTTCCTTAACTATATTTTCAAAGTGACGGATCATTTTCTCAATTGTTTCGGAGTAAAATAAATCGGTGTTGAATTCAAATGTTCCGCCCCACATATTATCATTCGCGAACATGGAAAGGGTTAAATCGAATTGAGTTTGCGTACTTTGCGACTCAACAGGCTTGAACGTAATTTTTTCACTTTGCTCTACATCCAAATTTACCTTATTATTTTGCAAAACGAACATCACTTGAAAAATCGGTGTGTAACTTAATTCTCTCTCCACTTGTAATTCTTCAACCAGTTTTTCAAACGGTAGTTCTTGATGCGCGAAAGTTTCCAGTGTATTCCGCTTGATTTTTTCCAGTAATGTTTCGAAAGAGATATCCGGCTCAAATTTAGTTCTGAGCACAACCGTATTTGCAAAAAAACCGATTATTTTTTCAAGTTCTTTTCTGTTACGATTAGCAATCGGCGTACCTATTACAATATCGTTTTGATTTGAATACCTTGAAAGCAAAATATTAAAAGCGGAAACCAGAAACATAAACGGGGTTACATTCCTTGCACTGCAAAACTCAATTAATTTTTTAGTGAACTCTTTATCAAATGAAAAAGAGAGATGGCTGCCGTTAAAGGTTTTAACCGGCGGTCTTTTTTTATCCAAAGGTAAATCCAATAAAGACGGTGCGCCTTGTAATTCGTTTTTCCAAAATGCTATTTCTTTTTCAAGCGCTTCGTCTTTTAACCATTCACGTTGCCATACGGAATAATCGGCATATTGAATTTCCAAAGGTTTATCGGCATAATCCGGATTTTTGCTGAACTGCACGTAATTTCGGATTAATTCGGTCATCAAAATATTAATCGACCAACCGTCCGAAATTATATGATGCATTGTTACAAGAACCACTTGCTCATTTTTACCTACAACAATAATTTTAATTCTGAAAAGCGGTCCTTTTTCCAAATCGAAAATTTCTTTTGCATCCTTTAATAATTCTTCATTAACGAAGGTTTTCTTATCCTTTTCATGAGGTCTATTTATAACTTCAATATTTGTATCAATACTTTCCAGAATAACTTGGTAAGGAATTCCATCGACTTCTTTGAAGATCGTCCTCAAAGTTTCGTGTTTACGGACTATTTCTTTTACCGCTTTTTCAAAATAACGAATGTTCAGTTCACCGGTAATCTCGGCAGCGGTTTGCATATTGTAAATTGTTTGACCTGGATTTAATTTCTCCAAAAACCATATCCTTTGCTGGTTAAAGGAAAGAGGAATTGGTTTGTCTCTATCAACCCTTACCAACGGCGGCAGTTCGGAAAAACGGTTTGCGTTTTGAATTGCATAACCTAAATGTTCAATAGTAGGATTTTCGAATACTTTTCTGACCGGTAATTCTAATCCGAATTCTTCTCTTATTCTGGAAATCATTTGGGTTACGATAAGCGAATGCCCGCCGAGATCGAAGAAATTATCTTTGGTACCAATTTTCTCGATACCCAACAATTCTTTCCAAATGCTAACGAGTCGTTTTTCAACTGGAGTTTTCGCTTCAACAAATTCCGTTTTTACGTCTTCCCTATCAAACTCAATTTCCGGTAACTTTTTTCTATCGATTTTCCCGTTAACCGTAAGCGGCATTTCATCGAGAATCATTATTGCAGACGGAATCATATATTCGGGTAATATTTTGCTTAATGATTCCTTGATTTGCTTAATCAGTTCATCTTTAGACAAACCGCTATCCGTAACGACGTAAGCGACGATAATTCCTTCACCTTTAGTATCCTTTTTTATGACAACCGCCGTTTCATTTACAATGGACAAATTTCTTAAAGCCTCTTCAATTTCACCCAACTCGATTCTGTAACCTCTAACTTTTACTTGATCGTCGATTCTACCAATAAATTCAAGATTTCCATCCGGCAGTATTTTAACGAGATCGCCAGTTCTATACAAACGTTTACCTTCCCCGTCGGTAAATGGATCCGGGATAAATTTTTCGGCGGTTAATTCCGGTTTTCCCAAATATGCTCGTGCAACACCGGCACCGCCAATATACAACTCACCCGGAATACCTTCCGGTACAGGATTCATATATTTATCGAGCACATACACTGTAACGTTGGGAATAACTCTTCCGATTGGTACGGAGCCTTTGCCGTCGAACTTGGATGCTTCGTAAACAACACAACCAACAACCGTTTCGGTCGGACCGTATTCATTAAAGAGCAATGTGTTGCCGGCATTTTCCCGCCAGAATTTAATTTGATCGGTGGTTAAATTTTCACCGCCGATTACAAAGGATGCAGTAATATCTTTTGCAACCGAAGGATCCAATAAATTAGACAAAACCTCTAAATGAGCAGGTGTGATTTTAACAAGACTGAAATTTTTATGTTCAGTAAGAACTTCTTTTAACCCGTCCAGCTCATTTTCATTATTTACTAAATAAAGAGTTTTCCCTTTTAATAGTGCGGGGAAAAGCGCCGTTACCGTTGCGTCGAAGGCGAACGTTGAATGAACGACCGAGCCTTTCCCTTTATCAAGCGGATATGCATGCAAGCACCAGCTTAAATAATTTGCCAGTCCCCCGTGC
>CAZKKI010000055.1:0-11922 GCA_964553325.1 uncultured Melioribacteraceae bacterium
CTATACCAATGAAAAAATTTTTAACAATATATTTTTTACTATTTATCGGTGCCGCCGTGGGACAAACAAATCTAACCGAAAGTTTATATCACTCGTACCCTCTGTTTAAAGAAAACACATTGAAAAACCGTACGGTTAAACACGAGGTTATAGAACAATTAATAAACAAATTAAAAGCGGATGAGATTTACAATGTAAAAAAAATCGGGACTTCCCTCGAAGGTAGAGCCATTTACTTGATTTCGTTGGGAAACGGACCCGTTAATGTTTTGGCCTGGTCGCAAATGCACGGCGACGAGCCTACGGCAACAATGGCTTTGTTCGATTTATTCAATTTCTTTTCAAGCAAGAATGAATATAGCGAATTAAAAAAATATATATTAAATAAATTAACCTTATACTTTATTCCGATGTTGAATCCCGACGGTGCGGAAAGGTTTACCAGGCGAAACGCTTTGTCGATTGATTTAAACCGAGACGCCTCGCGCGTTGAATTTCCCGAAGCGAAAATTTTAAAATCAGTACGCGATTCCGTCCAACCGCAATTCGGATTTAATTTACACGATCAAAATTCAAGGTATTCCGCGGGCAATTCGCACAGAACGGCGGCTATATCTTTTTTGGCTCCCGCCTACAACTACGAAAAGGAAATAAACGATATACGTAAAAACACAATGGCGGTAATCGTAAAATTAACTGAAGAACTTAATAAAATTATTCCCGGACACATTGCTCGGTACAATGATGATTTCGAGCCGAGAGCTTTCGGCGATAATTTTGTTAAATGGGGTACAAGCTCCGTATTAATTGAATCCGGAGGTTGGCCAAACGATCCCGACAAACAATTTATCCGCAAACTTAATTTTATAGCACTAATAAATGCATTCAACATAATTGCCACAGAAGATTATAAATGCATTGACTATTCGAAATACTTTGAAATACCGGAAAATGAAAAATTGATTTTTAATCTACTTTTAAGAAATCTTTCAATTTCTTTTAACGATAAAAAATACACCGTCGATATCGGGGTTAACAGGGAAGAAACCACCGGCGGAAAGGCAGAAAGCATTTATTACAAGGGAATCATAGATGATTTCGGGGATCTTTCGATTTTTTACGGTAACGAAGAAATTGATTGTAACGGCATGGAAGTTTTTCCGGGTAAAATTTATCCTGAAACTTTTAAATCCGTTGAAGACGTGAAGAAAATAAATTACATCGATTTATTGGGAAAAGGTTACACAACCGTTAAAGTCGAAAACATCGAACTGAAATCCGAATTCACTAAATTTCCTCTCAACTTCATGTCGCCGCACAAAAACATTGATCATAACATTACGGTTGACACCAAAGCAAACTTTTATGTTACGGAAGCGGGGAAAGTTCGATTTGTAATCGTAAACGGATTCCTCTTCGATGTAAAAACAAATTCCGGGGAAATCCTTAACGCCTTAATTTTCCGGTAAATGTTATATTACGATTTTTATTTGAACTTTTTATAAATCTTGCGTAAATTTAAAGACGTTAATTTTTCAAAAAGTGAGGTGATAAACTTTGATAGGCATTACGGTTCAAGAGAACGAAAGTATCGACAAAGCGTTAAAAAGATTCAAGAAAAAGTATGAACGCTCCGGTATTCTCAAAGAATACAAGAAAAGAACCTTTTACTTGAAGCCTTCCATTTCAAAAAGAATGGAAAGGATTAAAGCCAGAAGGAGAGCGTTAAAGGAAAGTCTCAGAGAAAAAAACAAATAAAAAAATCCCCTCGAACGAGGGGATTTTTTTTGCCATTCATAAACTTTGCGAATGATTATTCAAATAGTTTTTCCTAAAATGCTCGGTAATTTTTTCGAATGCTTCATCGACCGTGTTACAAAAGTCGAAATTTTTCATATCCTTGGCATCAATCATTCCTTTCTCAATTAATGCTTCAAAATTAATTATCTTTCTCCAATATTCTTCATCGTAAACGATAATTTTCATTTTCTTTTTTATCTTGCCGGTTTGCCTGAGAGTTAATATTTCCATTAGTTCGTCCATCGTTCCGAAACCGCCCGGAAATACAATTAAAGCTTTAGCCATATATGCAAACCAAAATTTCCGCATGAAGAAATAATGAAATTCGAAAGCCAATTCCGGTTTTACGTATCTGTTTACAAACTGCTCGTAAGGAATGCTAATATTTAAACCGACAGAATAACCGCCGGCTAATTTTGCGCCTTTGTTTGCCGCTTCCATTATGCCCGGTCCCCCGCCACTGCAAACTATAAACCTCTTTTCATGAGTAGGAAGATTCATTGACCATTCGGTCAGCTTTTTCGAAAGTTCCACCGTATCTTCATAATATCGAGACATTTCGAGAAGTGTTTCCGCTTTTTTTAATTCCCTTTTATATTTCCTCGGATTTTCCTTTTGCATTTTTTTTACGGATTTCAAATTTTTCATCGCATCTCTTTTCGAAACAAGACGTGCCGACCCGAAAAAGACAATTGTATCGACAATGTTATATTTTTTAAATCTGGCTAAAGGTTCGTAAAATTCGGCTAATATTCTAATTGCTCTGGCTTCCTTGGAATTTAGAAACTCCAAATTATCATAAGCCTTCACGGGTAATTTAGTTTTACTCATTTATTTCTCCTTGAATGAAATATTTTTTCAGACGAAATAATAATCTATATTTGGGTTTTCAAAAATACGAATTATTTTATCCAATATTCGATTTCCGCTAAAAATGAAATTACTTGAAATTTACAAAATATTATTGTCCGTTTTCTTCCTAATTTCAACCGTCACGGCAAAAGACAACAAAAAAATTGTCGAAAATATCGGGATTTTCTTAAACAAGCTTCCCGAAGGTTCGAAAGCCGCAGTTTTAATTATCAATCCCGTTACACGGGATACCGTTTTTAAGCATAATATTTTCGAACCGGTAATTCCGGCATCAAACATAAAACTTTTTACTACGGCGGTTGCGCTCAAATTAATGGGACCCGATTATTTAATTTCAACAAAACTGTTTACCGACGATATAGACTTAAGCGACGGCGTTATAAACGGGAATCTTTATATTAAGGGATTCGGAAACCCTTTGTTTACATTAAAAGATTTAGATTCGTTAGTATCTTATTTGGACACTTTAAAGATTACACGAATTACCGGAAACATAATCGGCGACGATTCGTTCTTCGATAATGTTTATTCCCGCGACGACTGGATTATTCAAGAAAATGCAAACGTTCCGCTCCCTCCGGTTTCCGCATTAGTTTTAAATAGAAATAAATTCACTCTTAAATTAAACTCGAACAGAAGATACGGTAAACTTTTGAGATACGCCGTAATTCCCGATTATGATTTCGTGAAAGTAAACATGAAAGCACGGGTGACAAAATTCAGAACCAGACCTCGAATTACATACCATACCGACCAAAACGGTTTCAAAATTAAAGTTACGGGCGGAATGAGAAAAAGCAGAAGAAGAAAATATTATGCTATTTTCCCCGACAATCCGCCGTTATTTACGGCTTTGGCTCTCTACGAAAAATTAAGTAAGAAGAAAATTATTATCGACGGGAAACCGTCGACCGGCATCACACCACAGTTTGCCGATGAAATAGCCGGAATTGATATACCTTTAAAAAAATTAATTTCCATTACAAACAAAAACAGCGATAATTTTCTGGCCGAGTGCCTTTTCAAAATAATCGGTGCGAATTTTAGCGGAAGTCAAGGAAATTCTTTTTACGCAACCCAAGCGGTAATGTCTTTTATCGAAGAAAACGATATTTATATCGAAGGAAGTTCAATTGTTGACGGTTCCGGAATTTCCCGCTTTAATAAAATTACCGTTGCCGCAATTGTCGACTTATTGGAAGTTATGTACGGAAACGAAGAAATTTTTCCCGAATATCTGTCTTCCCTTGCCGTTGCGGGAGAAGACGGAACATTGGAAGAGAGATTCGTTTCGTCCGTAGTCAGAAATAATTTCTTCGGCAAAACCGGTACGTTAAACGGTGTTTCGGCTATTTCCGGTTATCTGAAAACAAAAAACAATAACGATTTGATCGTAAGTATCATAATGGAGTTCAACAAAAAAGGAGCGAATTTTTACAGAAACGTCCAAGACGAAATAATTGAAACGCTTGCGGAAAATTTATAAAAAAACTCCCGCCGAAAGCGGGAGTTTTGCCAAAACGGTACAACAATACAGAAAAATTATTTGCCGGAATTTTCTTGCTGATTATTCTCAACAGGCGGAACCTCTGCCGGTGGTAAAGTGGGTTGCGCGGGAACCGAATTTAATTCCCTACTTTTTTGAATTATACTTTCCCTTTGCTCTTTTGTGGTTTGTCCGGGTAAAAAGAAAAGGTTAATTACAATAGCCATAACCAACAAACCGCCACCTAACCACCACGTTGCTTTGGTTAGAAAGTCGGCAGTTCTTCTTGCACCGAACATTGTTCCGAAATTACCTACTCCACCGCCAATCGAACCGGAAAGTCCTTCGCCCTTTGCAGCTTGCAATAAAACAACAATAATCAGAAAAATTGCCATTATTACAGAGAGTGTTACTAATAAAGTGTACATCTCAATTACTCCGTTTGTTTTGTAGCGAGGGAGGGACTCGAACCCCCGACACGTGGATTATGATTCCACTGCTCTAACCAACTGAGCTACCTCGCCAGTTTCTCAAAAAAAGAGCTTTAAATATAAAAAGCGATTTTTGAAACATCAAGACTTATCTCTTGCTCCCGGTTACAAAATTTTTAACGGATTTTTTTTATAACTACCAAAATATCATTCGTGTTAGGAGTAATATTGCAAACAACACTAAAAAGTTTATTGTTCTGTGTTAGTTCGAAATTCCAAAATGTGCTTTTTTCCATTTCCATCGTATTTTTTCCTATATCGCCGTTTATCTTTTCACAGATTTCACCGTAAAACCTTTCCGGATCTCTCGGGGATTCGAATTTAATTATTATCGCATTTAGTTTATCATGCAAAAATCCGGCAATCCAGTTTTCCGTCTTTTTTCCGAAAAGTTTTCCGCCGGAAAACTCATACGCCGTTGCGCCACCGGTTTCATTAAATTTAGACGTTACGTACTTAAGTTTGAATTCATTTTCGAAAAATTTTTCAGTTTTTTCAAAATTCCCGTTCCAATCGACTTTTTGAATAATATCTTTAACGGTAACATCCGGATATTCTAAACGTTCATTACTACACGATATGAAAATGTTTATAAAAATTACAACCCATAAAAACTTTTTCATTTTTAATGTCCTACAATTTTTCCATCACCGTCTGAAAAATAGGCAATAAATCCGTAATTACTAAATTTTCCGATTAAACCGGGCGAACATTAATCTTGACTTTTTTGTCAAGATTAACTAAGTTTCATCACTCAATTTGCAATAATTTATAAAAATAAAGGAATTCCGATGGCAGAAGAACACAAAAGCGACGATATGAAAGTTGTTGAGGATTTAACAAATTCGGAATATAAATGGGGTTTTGTAACCGACATCGAAGAAGTTCAATTCCCAAAAGGATTGAACGAAGATATCATCAGAAAACTATCCGAAGTAAAAAAAGAGCCGGAATGGATGACGGAATGGCGGTTAAAAGCCTACAGACATTGGTTGACAATGGAAGAACCTAAATGGCCTAAAGTTAAATACGACGAAGTTGATTTTCAGGATATCATTTATTACTCCGCTCCCAAAAAGAAACCGCAATACGAAAGTTTGGACGAAGTGGATCCGCAGCTTCTTGAAACATTCGAAAAACTCGGCATTCCGCTTGAAGAACAAAAACTTCTTGCCGGGGTGGCGGTCGATGCGGTGTTCGATTCAGTATCCGTAGCAACAACTTTCAAAGAAACTTTAGCGGAAAAAGGTATTATATTTTGTTCCATGTCCGAAGCAATTCAAAATCATCCCGAGCTTGTAAAAAAATATCTTGGCTCCGTTGTTCCCTACACGGATAATTTTTATGCGGCGTTAAACTCGGCCGTTTTCAGCGACGGTTCGTTCGTATATATTCCCAAAGGTGTCCGTTGTCCCATGGAACTTTCAACTTATTTCAGAATCAATGCGTTAAATACGGGACAATTCGAAAGAACACTCATCGTGGCCGATGAAGGTTCGTACGTAAGTTATTTGGAAGGATGTACAGCTCCGATGCGCGACGAAAACCAATTACACGCAGCCGTCGTAGAGCTTATTGCTCTGGACAATGCGGAGATAAAATATTCCACTGTTCAAAATTGGTATCCGGGCGATAAAGAAGGTAAAGGTGGAATTTATAATTTCGTAACAAAACGAGGTTTATGCAAAACAAATGCTAAAATTTCTTGGACACAAGTTGAAACCGGTTCGGCCGTAACCTGGAAATACCCGAGCTGCATTTTGCAAGGTGATAATTCTATAGGCGAATTTTATTCCGTGGCCGTAACAAACAATTACCAGCAAGCCGATACAGGCACAAAGATGATTCACATCGGTAAAAACACACGAAGCACAATCGTATCGAAAGGTATATCCGCGGGTAAAAGCGATAATTCGTACCGCGGCTTGGTTAAAATCGGGAAAAATGCCGAAAATGCACGGAACTTTTCTCAATGCGATTCGATGCTTTTAAGCGATACTTGCGGTGCACATACTTTTCCGTATATCGAAGTAGAAAACAAATCGGCCGTGGTTGAACACGAAGCAACAACTTCAAAAGTCAACGAAGAACAAATTTTCTACCTCAACCAACGAGGCATATCAACCGAAGACGCAGTAAATATGATTGTTAACGGTTTCTGCAAAGAGGTTTTCAAGGAGCTTCCGATGGAGTTTGCCGTCGAAGCACAAAAACTGCTGGCTATCAGCCTCGAAGGCAGCGTCGGTTAAAAGGATTTTGAAATAAAGTAAAGGAAAAATAAAAAATGATAACGATTAAAAATCTTCATGCAAAAGTTGAAGGAAAAGAAATATTAAAAGGGATTAATTTGCAAGTTAATGCCGGGGAAATTCACGCAATAATGGGTCCCAACGGTTCCGGTAAAAGTACTCTGGCAAACGTACTTGCCGGTCACGAAGGCTATGAAGTAACCGAAGGCGAAGTAATTTTCGAAGGCAAGGATTTAATCGATATGCCTCCCGAAGACAGAGCTCGCGAAGGTCTGTTTTTGGCGTTTCAATATCCCGTAGAAATTCCGGGAATAACAAATACCGTTTTTCTTCAAACGGCTATTAATGAAATTAGAAAATACAGAGGTTTACCGGAATTGAGCGCAAAAGAATTTTTGGATTTGATGCGGGAAAAGGCAAAGGTGTTAAACATCGATAGTTCTTTGATTTCCCGCTCGGTTAACGTAGGCTTTTCCGGCGGCGAAAAAAAGAAAAACGAAATATTCCAACTGTTAATGCTCGACCCTAAACTGGCAATTTTAGATGAAACGGACTCGGGTTTGGATATAGACGCATTGAAAATAGTGGCAAAGGGTATCAACGTTTTTCACAACGATAATAACGCTGTAATAGTTGTAACTCATTATCAAAGACTGCTCGATTACATCGTGCCGGATTTTGTCCACGTACTTTACAACGGTAAAATAATCAAGTCGGGCGATAAAAATCTTGCTCTGCAACTGGAAAAAGAAGGATACGATCAGCTAATTAAAGAATCGACCGAACTCGAAAGTGCATAGAAACCGACTTTGAATTTGGACTTTAATGAAGGAGAGAGTTAAAAAAATGAACACTCAAAAAAATATCGATATAAAAAGTAAATACTTAAAGGATTTCGAATTGTTCGAAAGCAAACTTAACGGACAATCGAAAAGTTATTTTCATTCGTTAAGAAAAACAGCAATAGAAAAATTTAAAACAGCCGAATTCCCTACTCTAAAAGACGAAGAATGGAAATACACAAACGTTAAACCGATATTACAAACGGATTTTACGCCTGCCGTTAACGTTGAAATCGAAAAAGTTAAAAGCGACGAAGCCAGCAAACATTTGTACGGCGGATTCGATTTTTATAAGTTGGTATTTGTTAACGGAATTTTTGAAGAAAAGTTATCCGATTTAAACGGAATTCCCGAACAAGTTGTCGTTAAAAACTTAAGTAATTTGAGTAATAGCGATTGGGAAAAACTAAAATCATACATTGAAAAAATCGACGAATCGGATAATGCTTTCAACGTGTTGAACAAAGCTTTTACCGTGGACGGAACCGTAATTGTAATTCCCGATAACGTAATATTGGAAAAACCGGTTCAAGTTTTGTACTTGACGGGAAGTAAAACGGCGGAAGTTCTTGCATCGCCGCGCAATTTGATTGTTGCTGGTAAAAACTCCCAAGTGAAAATCATCGTAAGTTATCAGCCTTTGGCGAATGTAAAATATTTCACAAACGTCGTAACGGAGATTTTCGCCGGCGAAAACGCAATTATCGATTTTTACAAAATTCAAAACGAAGGCGAAAAAGCTTTTCATATCGATAAAATCGATATTGTTCAAAAAGGAAAAAGC
The DNA here is from genome assembly GCA_964553325.1 of uncultured Melioribacteraceae bacterium. Lineage (GTDB taxonomy): Bacteria > Bacteroidota > Ignavibacteria > Ignavibacteriales > Melioribacteraceae > BMS3ABIN04. The sequence goes on from CAZKKI010000055.1 coordinate 8,526, forward strand.
GTCGTCAGTAATTTTTCACTTTCATTCGGCGGAGCGCTGGTTAGAAACGATATTAATGTTCTTTTGGACGACGAATATATCGAAAACCATCTTTACGGTTTATACTTGGCAACAGATTCGCAACATGTGGATAATCACACTTTTATCGATCACGCGAAACCGAATTGCGAAAGCAACGAATTATACAAAGGAATTTTAGATGAAAAAGCCCGCGGGATTTTCTCTGGTAAAATTTTGGTGCGAAAAGACGCACAAAAAACAAATGCTTTCCAGTCGAATAAATCAGTGCTGTTATCCGATTCGGCTACCGTAGATGCAAAACCACAATTGGAAATTTATGCGGACGATGTCAAATGTTCGCACGGCGCCACTGTTGGACAATTGGACATGACGGCGTATTTCTATATTCTTTCGCGCGGTATTCCGGCCGATCTGGCTAAATCGATGTTAATACGAGCATTTGCCAACGATGTAATCGAGCCGATAAAAATCGAAGCGTTAAAAGAACAGTTAAACCATCAAATATTGCAACACTTACATTCAAAAGATTTCTAACGGATACGAAGTGGAAATAACCGATTCGACATACGGTAAAACGAGAGATTTCGACATTGCGAAAATCAGAGAAGACTTCCCGATACTTAAGCGTCAAGTAAACGGAAAACCCCTTGTATATTTGGACAATGCGGCAACAACTCAGAAACCGGAATCGGTTATTGAAACAATAGCGCACTACTATAAATTCAACAACGCCAATATTCACAGAGGTTTACATTTTTTAAGCGAAGTTGCCACAGAAGAATATGAACATGCGAGATTAAAGGTTAAGGAATTTATAAACGCATTAAGCGTTTCCGAAATTATTTTCGTGCGTGGTACAACGGAGGGAATTAATCTTGTTGCCGAATCTTTACGTAGAAAAAATCATTTTAGCGAAGGCGATGAAATAATAATTTCGCATATGGAACATCATTCTAATATTATTCCGTGGCAGCTGCTCCGTGACGAAACGGGAATTAAAATTAAAGTGATTCCCATTAACGACAAAGGCGAATTGATTTTAGAGGAATACGAAAATTTGATAACCGAAAGAACAAAGTTAGTTTCGGTTGTACACGTTTCTAACACACTGGGCACAATAAATCCTGTAAAACAAATTGTCGATATTGCCCACCGTTACGATATTCCGGTATTGATCGACGGTGCACAAGCAACCGCTCATTTGAAAATAGACGTACAAGAATTGGGTTGCGATTTCTATGCTTTCTCGGGTCATAAAATGTTCGGTCCAACCGGCATCGGTGTTTTGTACGGTAAAGCGGAACTCCTTGAAGATATGCCACCGTATCAAGGAGGCGGTGAAATGATTAGGGAAGTTTCGTTCGAAAAAACAATTTATAACGATATTCCCCATAAATTTGAAGCGGGAACCCCGAATATCGTCGGGGGTATCGGACTCGGAGCGGCAATCGATTATTTGAGATCCTTCAACTTATCGGAAATTCATAATTACGAACAAGAACTACTGCGCTACGGAACGGAATTGTTAAACAATATCGAAGGTTTAAGAATAATCGGGACGGCGGAAAATAAAAATGCCGTTATTTCGTTCGTAATCGATGGTCTTCATCCGTACGATATCGGAACAATCATCGATACGGACGGTATTGCCATTCGAACGGGGCACCATTGTACTCAACCGTTGATCGAAAGATTCGGGTTAACGGCAACGGCGCGTGCTTCTTTTGCAATGTATAACACAAAAGAAGAAATTGAAAAATTAGCAGAAAGTTTAATTAAAACTATTAAAATGTTTAAATAATCAGAAAAGAAAGATGGTAGAAAAAGAACAACTGAAACAAGATATAATAAATACGCTCAAAACGATTTACGATCCTGAAATTCCCGTTAACATTTACGAACTGGGAATGATATACAATTTGGACGTTGACGACTACGGGAACGTTAAAATAAAAATGACGTTAACATCTCCGGCTTGTCCGGTGGCGGAAAGTTTACCAGGTGAAGTCAGAAGAAAAATCGAAGGTGTGAAAGGCGTTAGAAGCGTTGATTTGGAACTGGTTTGGGACCCGCCTTGGAGTTTGGATATGATGAGCGAAGAAGCAAAACTTACACTCGGTTACTTATAAACCAAAAGAAAGGTATAAATATGTTTAATATAAATTCAAACGCACCAATGTACGATCCGGTCGCTGTTCAGCCGATGAGGGACGAACTAATATACGTCGGCTTCGAAGAAGCTCTAACGCCGGAAGCAATAGATAAAGCACTCGATAGAAACGACGGGAAAACCGTATTTGTTGTAATTAATTCTGTTTGCGGATGTGCCGCCGGTAGTGCTCGGCCCGGTGTAACAAAAGCGTTGCAACATTCTAAAATTCCGGATATTCTTGTCACTTCATTCGCCGGTCAAGACAAAGAAGCCGTTGCTTATTTAAGAAACAAGTATTTAAGCCATATTCCACCTTCTTCACCCTTTATGGCTTTGTTTCAAAACAAAGAGATAAAATTTGTTCTGCCGAGACATCATATCGAAGGCAGATCACCAGAGGAAATTTCCAAATTATTAACCGAAGCTTTCGATGAATTCTGTATCCGGCAAGGTCCGTCGATACCGAAAGAAGATTACGAAAAATTAGTACACGCAATTGTATGCGGTTCCAAAATTCCACTTAATAAATCGAATTAGCTATGAAGTTTAGTGCACAAGAAGAATATGGTATCCGTTTTTTAATATCGCTCGGTAAAGCTTATTATTCCGGTCAAGGAAAAACAATACCGGAAATCAGCAAAGACGAAGGAATTTCCCAGCATAATGTTGCAAAACTATTGCGTGTATTGAGAATTAACGGATTCCTCGAAAGCGAACGCGGACATACCGGCGGCTATACGCTTTCACGACCACCGGAAGAAATTAATATCGGCGACGTATTAAGAGTTTTGGGAGGAAGATTATTCGATGACGAATTTTGTAAAAATCACTCCGGCGGGAATTCTTTTTGTGCACACTCCGTTGATTGCTCTACTCGCGGTCTTTGGACGTTAATCCAAAATGCAGTCGATAACGTCATAAACAATCTCACCCTAAGAGATTTATTGGGACCTGAAAAACAATTAATGAAAAGGAAAACCGACAAATCGAAAAGCATTGTTTTATAAACTTCCCGTTTTGATGGAGAACATTAAGCGTATTCGATTATAACAATCTTTTTCCGATTAAAGATTTTCTCTCGCCCCCATTTTAGAGAGTTTTGTTGTATATATTTTCTTATTCTGTATAGTTCTTTTTCATTTCGTATTATCCTATCGTAAAACGAGCGCTGCCATTTGAAATCGGGCGACAATTTTTCGTTGTTAACTTTAATTGTTACCGAAT
>CAZKKI010000056.1:0-68609 GCA_964553325.1 uncultured Melioribacteraceae bacterium
TACGATTTCACAACGTCCGAAAATCAATTTTACGGTGTGGGCGGTGCTAAAGAATTGGAATCCGGCGTTTGGGGAATGTGGAGCGGCGATGCGGACGCTTCGGGTGTGGTGGATGCGGGCGACCGTAATTTCACTTGGAACAACAGAAATTTATCCGGTTACGAATCTTCCGACGTGGATTTAAGCGGTGTTGTTGATGCAGCCGACAGAAACATTACTTGGAACAACAGAAATAAAAGTTCCGCCGTTCCGTAAAACTTAAAATTATAGATGATTACAAATGAAAAAAAATTATATCGTTGTTATAACTTTTATCTGTACACTATATCTCCCGGCTCAAAGCCTTTTACCCGTTGGTGCATGGGAAATTACTTGGCAAGATGAATTCAATCAACCTGCAAACACACCGCCGGATTCGAAATGGTTTTTCTTCGATGCATGGGGCGACCCGAATAAACTGTGGCGGGATGCGGTTTATACGGAACAAGATGCATTTCACGACGGGAACGGGAATTTGGTAATACGCGCCCGATTGGAAAATGATACTTTGAAAACTTCCTACATTCAAACTTACAACTGGTCAGTTGATCAATCCCAATGGAGTTTGTTCGGACCCGAAGATGGCAAATATGTTGAAGCGAACATAAAATTGAACGAAATGTCCGCCGGCGGGTTATGGTGCGCATTTTGGCTTTATTCACCTTCAAATGCATATGACGGAAATCCACAAACCGGTACTGAAATGGATATTATGGAGTACGTACTCGGATACGGTGCGCCGGGTTCATGGACAGCAGTGCTACCCGAAGGAAATACGCTTAATTATTACAATGTTGCAAATCATTGGAATGAAAACGACAATCCGAGCGTAAGCAAATTTGTACGGACAACCGATTACGGTATAAACTTACGCGACGGAAATTTCCACAAGTTTGGAATCGAATGGTATAAAGATAAAGCTATTTATTATTTGGACGGTGACTCCGTATTTTCCACCACTCAAGGAGTTGCATCGAGTATAACCGAAGCGCTTATTCTTTCCATAGAATACGATGCTCCACCAAATGATGCATGGGGATTGAACGAAAATGTTTTGGATTATGCCGACGAATTACCCGACAATTTTGTTATAGATTATGTAAGAGTTTACAAAAAAGTATTTGTACAATTACAAACAAAAATATTTTTGGAAGGTCCGTACAATTCAACCGATCATTTAATGAACGAAAACCTTAATTCGCAAATACCGTTAACGTCACCTTATACCGAAGATCCCCGAACCGTTTCATCAATTCCCGCCGGAGTAGTGGATTGGATATTGGTTGAATTACGCGAAACTCCGGACGGTTCGCCGGTTATTTCTCACAGTGCTTTTCTTTACAAAGACGGAAGAATAGTAAACGACGATGCCACGTCGGGAATTATAAAGCTCAATACCTTCGAAAACAATTACTACGTCGTTATCAAACATAGAAATCATCTTACCGTAATGAGTAAATCTTCCGTTTTCCTCAGCGAAACAAGTTCCGCGCCGTACGATTTCACAACGTCCGAAAATCAATTTTACGGTGTGGGCGGTGCTAAAGAATTGGAATCCGGCGTTTGGGGAATGTGGAGCGGCGATGCGGACGCTTCGGGTGTGGTGGATGCGGGCGACCGTAATTCCACTTGGAACAACAGAAATTTATCCGGTTACGAATCTTCCGACGTGGATTTAAGCGGTGTTGTTGATGCAGCCGATAGAAACATTACTTGGAACAACAGAAACAAAAGTTCCGCCGTTCCGTAATGTTTATGAATATTTGAAATCAGTTCGGTAACAAACCCGAAAAATTATACCTGTAATTTTTTTTCAACTTCTTCTGCAATTTCCGGCGATACCAAAAGTCGGCCGCAAGACTCACACGTAAAAAGCCGTTTGTTTGCTTTTATCTCAATCTGGCGTTGAGGCGGAACAACGTTATGGCAACCCGTACAAGCACCGCGGGAAATTGTAGCAATAGCCTTGCCCCGTAAGGCTTTTCTCACACGCATATAAGTGTTGTAATCGGATTTTCTGACTTGCGCCGCAACTTTTTCGCGTTCTTTGTTTAACTTGAGTTCTTCTCTTTCGTTCGCTTTGATTATTTTTTTGAGTTCTTCCTCTTTAACTTTAATTTCCGACTCAAGTTCTTCTACTTGCGGCAGAAGTTCCTCGATCTCAATTTTCAATTTCTCAATCATATTTTCCGATTCTTTATTCTCATCTTCCAGCTGCACTATTTTCTCTTCGGTATGGTCGATTTCCTTTGTCAACGCATCGTATTCTTTATTATTGCGCACTTGATACAATTGGGATTTGAACTTTTTTAAATTTTCGTTTAACCTGGCAATTTCCTCGTCATTGTTTTTTCGTTTTTCGAGAAGTTCGGTTTTTAAATCTTCCTTTTCTTTTATGTTTGCCTGGATTGACGAAATACGACTTTTTAATTCGTTAACAGCCAAAGGAAGATCGCCACGCAACTCCTCAAGTTCATCGAGTTGGTCGTCTATTAACTGCAATTCGTACAAAATAGCTAATCGATTATGCAATTTGGTTTTCTCCTTTTTTATTATAAAATTTCACAGGGTTCGTAGACCCTTTATATTTTAAAACCTTTACATTTTCTTTCTTTTCGCGTATAAATTTCACCAACATATTTTTTACAACATTAAGCGAAAAAATTTCCGTTTCGTAATGACCCGCATCGATAAACAGAATTTTATTTTCGCCGTCTTGAAAAGTATGATATTTTACATCCGCCGTAACAAAAGCGTCGGCTTTTGCGGAAATAGCTTCGTTTAACAAATCGCTGCAACTTCCTCCGCACACCGCCACGGTTTTAATTTTTCCCTTTTTCCCGTTAGTATAGCGAAGATTATCGATTTTAAGCGAATCGCACACGAAAGCAAGAAATTCATTTGTACTCATCGGTTTGTTTAGTTCACCTAACGCTCCCATTCCAAAGTTCGGATTAGGATTTTTAAGCGGATAAATATCGAAAGCGGGTTCTTCATACGGATGAGCTTTTAACATTGCGGCAACCGCTTTGCCAAGGTTCCAATCGCTAACTAAAACTTCCAACCTTGTTTCGGGGACCGTTTCAAATTTTTCTCTTTCACCCACGGCAGGATTGGTTTCCTCCGACCCTTCGAATGTTCCGGTGCCGTTTAATCTGTAACTGCATTTTTTGTATTCTCCGATAACACCGCCACCCGCGGAAAAAATCGCCTTCGAAACTTTTTCTAGTGAATTCTCTGGAACGAACACGGTTAATTTATTCAGCGTATTATCCAAATTTTTCAGAAAGCGAATATTTTTTAGCTTCATGGTTTTAGCCAATTCATAGCTCACACCGTTTTTTGTAAAATCCAAATTAGTATGAGCCGAATAAACCGTAATATCGTGTTTAATAATTTTACTGATTAATTTCGCTTTCGGGTTATTGCGAACATCGAGTTTGTAAATCGGGTAAAAAATTAACGGGTGGTGGGTAATTATTAAATTGCAATTATTTGCAATGGCGGTATCAAGGGCTTTTTCGGTTAAATCGAGACAAAGGAAAATTTTATTTACCTTACTTTCCGCCGAACCAACTTGAAGTCCGACGTTGTCCCTTTCCCATGCCGCTCCGGGTGGAGCCCAATTTTCCAAATATGTTATTATTTCTTTTGCTGTCATAAAAAAAATGCACCCTTTTTTAGGAGTGCATTTTGATATAAATTCCCTTTTTTTCGGAATATTCTGGTATTTTCTTATCGCTCGTGTAAAATTTTACTGATTTCATATTTTTGAACTATACAATATAGCTTTTTTATGAATTATTTACAACATTTTGTCTGATTATCAGTTACAGAAATGTTAAATAAAAAAATTTCAAATGCGGAATGAAATTATAATTAAAACTACTTTTCTAATTGTTCGGATTCACCCAGCAGTTGTAATACCGAGTCGATTACTTTCGGAATTGCCTGTTCTACTTCGGGAGATAAAGACAGGGTCATATTTTGAAGCTCTTTGATGGTTATTGTGATAAGTTGCATTTTAGGCAAACCGCTGGTCAACACTGCCGTTTCAATTAAATCGCGCAATCCTATATCATGTGCGCTTAAAGCTGTCGGAAAATCCGATGCAAATTTAGGTTGAATAACCGATACGGTTCCAACGGGTTTATTATCCATTGTTGCATCAATTAGAATGATACGGGAATAGTTTTCAAAGAAAGATAATAAATGGAACCCTCCCGTTCCTCCGTCGACAATGTCGACATTATTCCATTTATATTTTTCGCTTAATAATCTTGCAATATGGCATCCGATGCCTTCGTCGCCAAGCAAAATGTTTCCGATCCCAAGAATTACGGTTTTTGCAGCAGGTTGTTTTTTCACGTTATTAAAATACCGGTCAAAGTCTTAAAAACATTTCTTTGACCGGCACCCGATTATCAATGAGTAATATCGTCTTTTAATCTATCTTTTTCTATAAACTTCCATCCTCCCACCATAGAAGATAATGTACCTCTTCCTTCAACATAATCATGGTAGAAAACGAGGTACACGTGAATCATTGCAAAAATAATAAAAAACCACATCATAATATGATGCCATACTCTTACATAAGCATCACCGCCCATTAACGGTACTATCCAATCAAACAATTGCGGGAACCATGAGTTACTCATAGCTGCATACAATCCGAATCCGGTAATTGCTTGGAAAAGAAAAACCAGAAAAGTTAAAAAATACATAAATCCCGCCAAAGCATTATGTCCAATCGCTTTAAGAGGTTCTTGAGAAATTTGCAGAACATCAATTTTTATCACTTTAAGAATCTCTTCAAAATGTTCTTTTTTATGCGGAATAAAAGTATTCCACTTTGCGAACCTATTGGAAACAAACCCAAAATAGATTCTATACACAAAATTGAAGAAGAAAATAAATGCAAATACAAAATGAACAAATCTCACGGTTCCAAACCAATAGCTGGAAAATGCTTCGGAGGAACTTTGAATAGCAGGAGGATTTCCGATTATGTAACCGGTTACCGCCAATACCGCAATGCTAACGGCATTTATCCAATGAAACAATCTTACCGGTAACTGCCAAACGTAAATTCTTTTCATATCATTATTCATATCGCCCCCTAAAATGTTTCGATATTGTGGACATATGTGCCGCTCTCATCGTACAGATGCACCGCGCAGGCAAGGCAGGGGTCAAACGAATGAATTGTTCTGATAATTTCCAACGGTTGTTCCGGATCTGCAACCGGGGTTCCGATTAAAGATTCTTCGTAAGCCGAACGTTGTCCTTCGGGATCCCGCGGAGATGCATTCCATGTTGTTGGAACGACCATTTGATAGTTATTAATCTTTTTGTCTTTAATAACAATCCAATGTGCCAATGCGCCTCTGGGTGCTTCGGTCAAACCGACACCCTTTGCTTCGGATGGCCAAGTATCAGGTTCCCATTTTTCCATATTTGCCATTCGTTCGTCTCCGTTTTTAATATTGGCAATCAGTTGGTCGTAAAACTCAAGAGCCCATGTTGCCACAACAGCGGATTCTATACCACGTGCAGCGGTTCTTCCCAACGTCGAAAACAACGCTTCCACCGGTGCATTTAATTTCTTTAAAACCGCATTCGTCAGTTCAACAACCGGTTCTACACCTTTTGCATAAGCAACTAACATTCTTGCCAACGGCCCCACTTCCATCGGCTTGTTTTTCCACCTCGGGGTTTTTAACCAACTGTATTTCGATTCTACATTTAAGTATTCATACGGAGGAGTTGGTCCGGTATAGTTTAATTTGGTTTCGCCTTTCCAAGGATGTTTTCCTACGGTGTCGCCATCGGAATATTCATAATAAGAATGTGCAATATATTCTTTAATTTCTTCCTCATCCGTCGGGTCAATTTCTACAACTTCTTTTAAATTTCGATTCAAAATTATTCCGCGAGGCAATTTAAAACTGGAAATATCATCGTAACCGTTAGCCGGTAAATCGCCATAAGCCAAGTAGTTTGTTAATCCCCCGCCTATTGACGCCCAATCGAGATAATACGGTGCAACCGCTAAAAGATCGGGTATATATACTTGCTCGATAAATGTTTTGGCATCTTTTAATAATTTATGGATGTATGCCAATCTTTCCATGTTAAGAGCGTTCGCCTCATCGATATTTATTGAAACTGGTGCTCCTCCAACAAGATAATTCGGATGCGGATTTTTACCACCTAAAATAGCATGTATTTTTACAATTTCTTTCTGCCATTCAAGAGCTTCGAGGTAGTGAGCAACTCCAATTAAATTTACTTCGGGCGGAAGTTTATAAGCCGAGTGCCCCCAATAACCGTTTGCAAAAATACCGAGTTGGCCACTTTCCACAAATGTTGTTAATCGCTGTTGAATCGATTTGAAATATTTCGGTGAGCTTTTAGGCCAAGCTGAAATACTTTGAGCAATTTCCGATGTAGCTTTCGGATCGGCTTTAAGAGCGCTTACCACATCCACCCAATCAAGCGCATGCAAATGATAAAAATGAACAACGTGATCTTGCATGAACTGAGTACAGAACATTAGATTACGAACCAGTTCAGCATTCGGTGGAATTTTTATATCCAATGCATTTTCCACGCACCTGACCGATGCCAGTGCATGCACCGTTGTACATACCCCGCAAACTCTTTCGGTAAAAGCCCATGCGTCTCTTGGGTCTCTGCCTTGAAGAATCAATTCTATACCTCGTACCATTGTACCCGAACTATAAGCATTAACAATTTTACCGTTTTTAATTTCGGCTTCTATCCGAAGGTGACCTTCGATTCGTGTAACCGGATCAACCACTATTCGTCTAGCCATTGTTTTCACCTCCTTCTTTCTCTAAGTTGGTAATTCTTGAGCTATCAACTCCTTTTTTAATTTCTTTTCGTTTTTTGATATTAGTTGATATAGCATGAGCTGCAATTCCCGCAGCAGTTCCAACGCCAAGCGCTACGCCAATGTCGTCGGCTGTAGTTTCAATACCAAAACCCGGGAACGAGGGAAGGTGTTTATAAAACGGGCCGTTATCCCAAAAATCGTTTTCACTACATCCCAAACAACCATGACCCGATTGAATCGGATAACTAACGCCGTTATTCCATTTATTTATTGCACAAGAATTATACGTAACTGGTCCACGACATCCGACTTTATACAAACAATATCCTTTTTTAGCATTTTCATCGTCAAAAGATTCAACAAACAAGCCCGCATCGTAATTCGGTCTTCTGTAACATGTATCGTGTACTCTTCTCGAATAAAACGCTTTAGGTCGTCCTTGGCCGTCTAATTCGGGAATTCTATCGAATGTTAATATATGTAATATTGTACCCGCCATCACTTCGGCAATCGGCGGGCATCCGGGTACGTTAATTATCGGTTTGCCTTTAATTAATTTTTTAACAGTTGTGGCGCTAGTGGGATTCGGCTTGGCAGATTGAACACAACCGTAAGTAGCACAGTTTCCCCATGCAATTATAGCTTTTGCACCTTGTGCCGTTTCATGTAAAATTTGCTCCATCGTTTTTCCCGCAATACAGCAATACACTCCGCCGTTTCCAACGGGGATCGAACCTTCCACGCATAAGATGTATTTCCCGTTATACTTTTGCATTGTATCGTGCAAACATTTTTCCGCTTGGAATCCAGCCGCTGCTTGAAGCGTTTCGGTATAGTCCAAGGAAATATAATCCAAAATAATATCACCAACAATTGGGTGTGATGTTCTTATAAATGATTCGCTACAGCACGTGCATTCTTGGCCGTGTAGCCAAATTACGGGAACACGGGATTTGGTTTCCATTGCATGAACAACTTTGCCGATTAAGCTTGACTCCAGACCGAGAAATGCAGCCGTCCATGCACAAAATTTAAGGAAGTCTCGTCTCGAGTATCCTTTCGCTTTAATTTCTTCCCACATTGTCGGGGAATTTTCACTCATGGGTACCTCCTATTTTTCTTAGTTATTACATAAACTTTATCGATCCGATTTCATCTTCGGATATAAGTAGAATTTTTTCTATTTTGAAATTGCCGTCTATTTTCAGCTTGTCGTTCAGATGAACATTTTCATCGGTTTTTACCGGAACTGTAATTAGTCCGCTTTCATAAGAAATCGTCGCGGTAATTTTTCCTTTTTCTTCCAAAATTCTTACAACTTTCCCTTTTATTGTAAAAGCTTGAGTCACTTAATCGATTCCATTTTATTGTCTATAATTGATATAGACAAAAAATATGCCGTATTTTTTCTTTCAAAAATCAGTAAATAAACAAGGGGACAAAAAATGAATCGACGGATTTTCGTTAAACATCAACGGATTTCCGTTGATTAATTTCTCAGATGAAATCTACTTTGAATTTATTCAATTTATCTCGAAGTGTGGAGGGTTTTAGTCCAAGTATTTTTGCCGCTTTACTTTTATTTCCTTGTGCTAATTCCAGTGCTTTTGTTATAAGATTATATTCCAAACAATTTACTACATCGTTAAAATTGGTCGATCCGTTTACATAGCAATTCATACAATCCTTAATAAATTCTTTTGTGGTATCCGCAAAAATTATTTCTTGTGAAAGATGTTCGTCTGTAATTTCTTTTTCGGCAAATAAAGAAAGGCGTTGAATAACATTTCTAAGTTCCCTTACGTTGCCCGGCCATTTATAATTCACTAATTTTTGCAATGCCGTTTCGGATATTTTCAGAGATTTATTTGGAACGAACATTTTAATAAAATGATTGGCTAAAAGTGGAATATCATCGCTTCTGTGACGCAAAGGAGGAATTCTAATCGGTACACCGTTTATTCTATAGTACAAGTCGGCACGAAATTTTTCTTTTTCCACCAAATCTTTAAGTTCCACTTTCGAAGCGGTAACCAATCTAACATCAATCGGTATTGTTTTCGTAGCGCCAATTTTTAATAATTCTCCCGTTTCCAGAATACGTAATAATTTTTTTTGAATTTTTTTAGGTACGTCATCAATATCGTCCAAAAAGATACTTCCGCCGTTTGCAATTTCGAAAAGTCCTTTTTTCTCCGTTACCGCACTTGTAAAAGAACCCCGTTCGTAACCGAAAAGTTCGCTTTCCAATAAATTTGCAGGCAACGCGGAAAGACTAATTTTAACAAAGGGTTTTTCAGCTCTGTTACTGGTTCGATGAATATATTCAGCAAAAATTTCTTTACCGGTACCTGTTTCGCCTATAAGTAATACGGGTGTGTTCGTGTTAACAATCTTATCGATACGAGAAATAAGTTCCCGCATTTTCTTATTCTGAGTAATAATAACTAATGATTTTTGCATAATATCTTTAACAAATTCTTGGTAATTGTTCCCCCGAAATCATATCCACAATTCGTTTACTCCCGATTGATGTTCTCATCACGACCCTTTGCGGATGCTCGTCAACTACTTTTCCGATAATCTCGGCATCTTTACTTACTTCCAAACTTTTCATAACGGACAAAATTTCTTCGGACTTTTCATCATCAACAAACGCTACTAACTTTCCTTCGTTGGCAACGTAAAGAGGATCTAAACCCAATATTTCACAAGCACCCCGTACCTGTTCGTTAATAGGAATTTTTTCTTCCTCTATTTCTATACCGTATCCCGATGAAGCCGCTATCTCATTCAATACGCTTGCCAGTCCGCCTCTTGTAACATCTCTAAGCATTTTAATATTTACCGAATATTTACTCAATGCATTTACCAATCCGTTTAACGGAGCAGTGTCACTAACTATTTCCGTTTCAAATTCAAGATTTTCACGAGCCGACATTATTGCTATTCCATGATCACCGATTTTACCGCTTAGAATAACAGACAAACCAGGTTTACAATTTCTGGAGGAAATGTTGAAGTTATCGTAAACAACACCTATCCCCGATGTGTTTATAAATAATTTGTCGGCTTTTCCTTTTTCAACCACTTTGGTATCACCTGTAACAATTTTTACTCCGGCTTTATCGGCGGCATTTTTCATCGACATAACAATATTCCACAAATCATCTATAGGCAATCCTTCTTCAATAATAAATCCGGCCGATAAGTAAACCGGTCGGGCACCGGCAACGGCAATGTCGTTTACAGTGCCGTTAACCGCCAATTCTCCGATATTTCCGCCCGGGAAAAAAATAGGCTGTACAACGTATGAATCGGTTGTGAAAGCTAATTTATTTTTATGAAACTCGAAAACGGCACTATCATTAAGTTCGTTTAATAAGTCGTTACCAAATTGGGAGACAAATATTTTTTCGATTAATTGATGTGTTAATTTTCCACCTCCTCCGTGGGCAAGTAATACATTTTCATATTCGCTTTTGGGTATTGGGCACGATATCATAATAATTCCTTTTATTTATAATGAAAATAAGCTGCGCAAGCTCCTTCCGAAGACACCATAGGTGCGCCAAGCGGATGTTCCGGAGTACAATTTTTACCGAATTCGCTGCATTCCGTAGGTTTCTTTTTCCCTTGTAAAATTAATCCAGCAATACAACTTTCGGGTTCGTCAACATTTATGTTTTCGATTTCGAATATTTTTTCCGCATCGTATTCCGAAAATAAATCGGAAATTTTATATCCACTTTGGGGAAGAATACCCATTCCGCGCCATTTCATATCGGCTATTTCATAAACCGTAAAAGTTACGTTTTTTGCCGCCATGTTACCGTTTTTGGATACTACCCGTTTATATTGATTTTCAAGTTCCGCTCTTCCTTCTTCGAGTTGCTTAACAACCATATAAACACCCTGCATAATATCGACGGGTTCGAATCCCGTAACGACAATCGGAATATTAAACTCTTTTACCAAAGGTTCATATTCCGTATAACCCATCACGGTACAAACATGCCCTGCCGCAAGAAAACCGTCGATTTTCGAATTTTCGTCCGAGAGCAAAGTTTTAATAGCAGGTGGAACCAAAACATGCGAAGCCAAAATGGAAAAATTCTTTAATTTTTTTCTTTTTGCTTCCAAGACCGCAGCCGCGTTTGCGGGAGCGGTTGTTTCAAAACCAACCGCAAAAAATACTACGTTTTTATCCGGATTTTCTTCCGCAATCTTTACGGCATCCAAAGGAGAATAAACCATTCTGACATCCGCACCGCCGGCTTTTGCACTCAATAAGTCGTCTTTTGAGCCCGGCACCCGCATCATATCTCCAAAAGTCGTAAGTATAACATTTTTTTGTCGCGCAATATGAATCGCTTTATCAATCTTCTCAATTGGTGTTACACACACCGGGCACCCCGGACCATGAATTAACGTAATTCTTTCAGGCAATAGTTCTTCGATATTATATTTCATAATGGAATGAGTTTGTCCACCGCAAATTTCCATGATTGTCCAATTTTTAGTGGTTATTTCCGCTATTTTCTTTCGTAGGATTTTTACTAATTCCGAATCTCGGAATTCTTGAATGTATTTCATCGTTCCAATCCTTTAATTTTGTTTTTCTTATAATTTAAGTTTTATATTTCTCCCATATCCTTTAATAATTTAATTGTTTGTTCCGCTTCTTTTTCATCAATTTTGGTCAACGCAAAACCTACATGTGTTAAAACATAATCGCCTACCTTAGGATCGTCGATCCACTGCACACACACTTCTTTTGTAACTCCCGAAAAACTTACTTTTGCCATTTTCATTTCGGGATTGCTGTCATTTATCGAAATTATTTTACCCGGTATTGCCAAGCACATTTAATAATCTCCTTATTTTATTTAGAAACTTTTTGTAGCCGCCTTTAATCTCTCCCAATTTTTTACATATTTAATATTTCGTGCAACAATTTGTCCAAGTGAAATTCCTCCGTCGTTCGGAGGTATTCGTTGATGAGTATAAACTTTGAAATTATTCTCCGTTAACAATTCAATTGTTTTTTCCGTCAGATATACGTTTTGAAAACATCCCCCGCTTAATACCACTTTTGGTATAGCGATTATTTTTGCAATTTCAAGAATTATGAACGATAACGTATTATGAAATTTTGCCGCAATAACTTTTGGGGATACCCCTTTTTTCTTGTCGCTCAATATCGATTCGATTAACGGTCTCCAATCTACATTTATTTCATTATCAATATTTATATCAAACGGATATTTACCCGCCTCGTTTGAATCAACAATAAATTCCAATTTCATGGCGGATTGTCCTTCGAAACTGGAACTAAAGGAAATTCCGAGAATAGCCGAAACGGCATCGAATAATCTTCCCACACTTGAAGTAAGAGGTGAATTTATCTGGTTATGAAGCATTTTCATAATTAGGTCAAGCTCATTCTCATTAAAACCTAAATTATACAACTCGTCGTTGTCAAGTGCTTTAGTTCCATAAAGAATATACAAAACACCGAGCGCCGCTCTGCGTGCTTCTTTAATTGCCAAGCTACCGCCCGGAAGAGGAAATTGCAGAAAGCGTCCAACGTGCGAAAACGTGTTTTCATCGGAAACAAAAAATTCGCCGCCCCAAATCGAGTTGTCTAAACCGAAACCGGTTCCATCCCACGAAACTCCCAGTGTTTCACCTTTTATTTGATTTTCGGCTTTGCACGAAGCTATATGCGCGAAATGATGTTGAACGGTTTTAAATTTGTCGGCATGTTCTTTTACATATTTTACGGATAAATATTCCGGATGCATATCGCACACAAGTTCCGGGTTTTCGGTTTCATATAAAGCTTTAAAATCATCAATCACTTTCAGAAAAGCTTTATAAGCTTCTTCGGAAGAAAGATCGCCAATATATTGACTAACAAATATATTTTCATCTAATTGAAGGGCAATTGTATTTTTCAAATGTCCGCCTACGGCAAGGATATGCCTCTCTTTTTGATTATTACTTTGTATGTTAATCGGCAAAGGTGCATAACCGCGTGCACGACGCAAAACCATTTCTTTATCGTTGATAATACGGACAAGTGAATCATCGACTTGTCTGAGTATCGGACGGTTATGTGTCAGAAAAAAATCCGCAACCGACTTCAATTTTTCAAATGCTTCTTCATTACTTATACACATCGGTTCTTCCGAAATATTTCCGCTTGTTGCTACAACGGGGAATTTTAATTCGTGCAATAATAAGTGATGTAGAGGAGTATACGGTAACATTATACCCAAATACGGGTTTTCTGGCGCTACGGTTTCAGCCAAACAAGTTATGTCGTCTTTTCTTCTTAATAAAACAATAGGCGCTTCGGGTGATTTTAACAAACGTCTTTCCAGATCGGATAAATAACATACTTTTTCAATTGATTCAATAGATGAAAACATTAAAGCAAACGGTTTTTCATCTCTATGTTTTCTTTTCCGCAATAATTTAACGGCATCGTTATTTCGGGCATCCACAATCAATTGGAATCCGCCTAATCCCTTTAGAGCAATTATTTTTCCTTCCCTGATAAACTTCGCTACCGCTTCAACGCAATTATCTCGCTCTCCGATTTTATTCATTTTATTATCATATAATTCAAGGTGCGGACCGCAATCGGGACACGCAATAGGTTGAGCATGAAACCGTCTGTTGAGCGGATTAATATATTCTTTTTTGCATTCTTCACACATCTCGAATATTTTCATAGATGTATTTGCTCTATCGTAGGGAAGAGACTCAATTATACTATAGCGCGGACCGCAATTCGTACAATTAATAAACGGGTAACGGTATCTTCTATCTTTCGGGTCATACATTTCTTTCAAACAATCTTTACAGACTGCGATATCGGGTAAAATTAAAACCGATTTTTCTTTATCCTCCTTGCTTTCGCGGATTTCGAATTCTACAAAACCTATTGCATCTAAAAATGAAATTTCCATACCGGTTATAAATGAACGCTCGGGTTTATTAATTTCAATCTCACGGATAAAAGCGTCGAGTTTTTTCCGTTCTCCTTCCGCCTCAATAAATACACCGAGTGAAGAATTATAAACAAATCCTTTTAACCTGTATTTTTCAGCAAGTAAAAAAATAAACGGTCGGAATCCGACTCCTTGTACGGCGCCGGTTATATGTATTTTAGCCCTTTGAATCATCTTTTTTTTCAATTTTATTAATTAACCAGGCTATCCAGTCTTCCAACCCTTCTCCCGTTCGGCATGAAACCGAAAATATTTCGGCGGAGGGATTTACCTCTTTAACATTACCGGTCAATTCTTTAATATCCAAACCACTGTAAGGAATCAAATCTATTTTATTTAGCAAAACAACATCGACGGCATGAAACATTATTGGATATTTTTTAGGTTTTTCGGGACCCTCTACAACACTGTAAACCATAACTTTTAAATCCTCACCGAGTTCAAAATCTGCCGGACAAACTAAATTCCCCACGTTTTCAATAAACAACAAATCACTTCGGTCTAAATTAAAATTATGAAGAGCATTATGTATCATTCTCGCATCCAGATGACACACGGTTCCCGTTGTAATTTGATACGACGGTATATTCAAAGACTGAATGCGTTCGGAATCAAGCGATGTTTGCAGATCACCTTCGATAACGGAAATCTTATATTTATCTCCTATTCGTTTTATCGTTTCTTCTAAAACCGATGTTTTACCTGCTCCCGGCGCCGACATAAAATTTACCACGTATAAACCGTTTTGCTTGAACAATTTTTTGTTTTCTTCGGCTAGCCTGGAATTTTCCTTAAGTATTTGACTATTTAAATCAATAATATGCATGGTTTTTCCCTCGTAACGTTTAATTTATACAATGTCGATATATTCAATTTCCATCTCTTTTCCGCTTTTAATGCTTAGAATATTTTGGCAATCCGGACACAAAAACCGAGCATTGCTTTTCCCTATAAATGTTTTATCACAATTCGAACAATATGTTTTTAGTTTTACGGTTTCTATTTCAAATTCAGTATCTTCCATAAAACTGCCTTTCTTTATAACGTCGAGAGCAAACTCCAATGCTTCTTTAACAATCCCCGTAAATTCGCCGATTAATAACTTTACTTTAACCACTTTACCGGCATTGTTCTTTTTCGCTTCCGATTCAATGATTTCGTAAATACTTTTAGCAATACCGACTTCGTGCATTCGATTTTAACAAATAATTAAGTTTTTGAAATTTAAGCTACAAACCCAGAAATTGAATGCTTACTCCGCAGAGTAAAACAGATATGCCGGCAAGCCAATGAATGTGTGTTTGAATTTTTTTCAACGGGAATAAATTAAGACCATAAATTCCAATAAAAACCAAAAGTTGCATCGTAACAATAGTTACAACGGAAAATGTAACGGCTACGGCGGCAACAGCAAAAAAGTTAATATTGGCTGCCGGATAAATCAATAATGGTATTAACGGTTCGCATGGTCCTAACACAAAAATAATAAAGATTAACCAAGGCGATATTTTTTTTCCCGAAGATAAATGTATGTGAGAATGTTCCTCAATATGTCTGTGCTCGTGAGAATGAACTGTTCCATCCGCATGAAAATGGATATGAGAATGAACCTTGTTTTTATATGCCTGTCTAATCCCCCAAACCGTATATACAACACCGAAGCTTATCAGTAACCACCCGGCTATTTCTCCTCTGAATGATTCCAAAGTTTCCAAGGAAAAAATTTCCGTGCCTAACGCAAAACCGATTATCCCTATTGCTATCGAAGATAATACATGACCTACACCAGAAATTAGTGTTACCATTGAGGTTTTGAATATATTCCAGTTTTCGGATTTCGATAATGCAATAAACGGGATATAATGATCCGGTCCTAATGCAGTGTGCACAAATCCAATTGTAGCGGCGCTAATAATAAGAATATTTACTTCAGAATCCATTTAGTTTCATAAAACATTTTTTTTAAGATAGGAATATGATTTTAAAAATTCAACTATTTGAATTCAAAAAGCGGGGAAGATAATTTTAACGAAATTTAAGATATTAATAAATATGTTGAATGTTACTTGAAACGACTATCAACTAAACAGTTCGGTTAGAGATACTTTAATAAGTTCTTCCAAAGAAATATCGGGCTTTGTATCCAGTATTTTCCTGACCGTAATTTCAGCCGTTTTTTTGTTATAACCGAGGGCAATTAACGCATTTACGGCATCTTCTTTTATTTTATACGATTCCGAATGAACCTGTGTTTCCGAAGCTCGGACCGAAGTGATTTTATCTTTCAACTCTATAACCAAACGTTCGGCGGTTTTTCGCCCTACACCCGGAATTGCAACCAATCTCGATTTATCACCCGCGGCAATCGCTTCGATTAATTCGGTTGTTTGTATACCGGATAAGATACTTTGGGCAAGTTTCGGACCCACGCCGCTAACCGAAATTAGTTTTTCGAATACATCTTTTTCCGCCGTTGTTGAAAATCCGAATAAAGTGAGCGAGTTTTCCCTAACGCTCAAGTATGTATAAATTTCCGCATTTTCATTCAGCCCGGCGATATCTTCGAAAGTGTTAAAAGAAATAAAAACATGATAGCCAACACCGTTAACGTCAATTACAATTTCGGTCGGTTTTTTTTCGATTATTTTTCCGCTAAGTCTGGCTATCATTTTAATTTACTCTATTACTTTATCCGGATTTTCCTTCACGAAATTCGCCCAGCTTTTAGATTTTGTTACCGGTGAGTTTTTTTTGAAAGCGTGACAAATTGCGGTGGCAAGCGCATCCGATTCGTCCGTTTTCATTTTATCTTTTCTCAAACCGAGCAATTTTTTAATCATAAATTGAACTTGTTCTTTCGAAGCGGCGCCAGTACCTACAACGGCTTTTTTTATTTCCCGGGGTGAATATTGTGCGGGATCCAATCCGTTATGTGCCGAAACCAAAAGTGAAATTCCGCGAACATAACCGATTTTCATAACCGATTGTACGTTTTTACCGTAGAACGCCGTTTCCAAAGAAAATTCGGTCGGATTGTATTTCTTTATCAACTTTTCTATTTCGTCGTAAATTTTCTCCAGTTTTTCCGCCAGTGAGGCGGTTTTGGGCGGTTCGATAATTCCCGAATCGATATAAGTAAGTTCATTATTCCTAAATGCCACAATTCCGTAGCCTGTTAGCTTCGTACCCGGATCAATTCCTAAAACAATCATATAAATTTATTGGTAAGTTTTATCTACTCTTCAACGAAATCGGCATTAGTATAAACATTTTGCACATCGTCGTTATCTTCCAAAGCGTCTATCAATTTCATCGCCTTTTCGGCGGTTTCTCCGCTAACGGAAACGGAGTTTTTTGCAATCCATTGTAACGATGCGTTCTCAATTTCCAGATTTGCCTCTTGAACCGCTTTTCTTACGGTTTCAAAATCTTCCACTGCGGTTGTTACCTCGAAAAATTCCTCTTCCGTTTGCAAATCTTCGGCGCCGGCATCCAGCACAATCTCTAAAACTTCATCCTCCGTTTTATCTTGTTTTGAAATTGTGATTACACCTTTCCTATCGAACATCCAGGCAACCGAACCGGACTCGCCGAGACTTCCGCCGTGTTTATTAAGAAGATGGCGAACTTCAGCAACCGTTCTATTTTTATTATCGGTTACACTTTCAATTAAAATTGCAATTCCGCCGGGTCCGTAACCTTCGTAAGTAATTTCCATATAATTATCGCTACCGCTCTCCCCGCTTGCTTTTTTAATTGCGCGTTTGATGTTATCCATAGGCATATTAGCCGATTTCGCATTATCTATTGCAAGACGCAATCTCGGATTAGCCGATGGATCCGGTCCGCCTTGGCGTGTAGCAATTGTAATTTCTTTAATCAGTTTCGTAAATATTTTCCCGCGCTTGGCATCTTGAGCGGCTTTTTTTCTTTTTATTGTTGACCACTTTGAATGACCCGACATAATTAAACTCCTAAATTCATTTTCTGAAATTTAATGTTTTATTCGCAAATCTTTCAAACGAAGTTGCGGAAAAGTTCTTTCGTTTCTTACAATTTTTTCTATAGTGAAAACAATATCCACAATTTTGTTTTCGCCGTTAATCTCTTTTACGTACCCGGCAAGGTTGAACCCTATGGCGTCGTAAACTCGGTCGGTGCCGTTTTGACTAAACGTAGTAATCATATGATTTGCACCTACAATTCTCGGTATACTTTTAACAATTACATTTTCCGCTAAAAATATTGGGCGCATATTACCGGGACCAAAAGGAGCAAATTGATCGAGAATTCTGACAAATTTAGGTGTAATTTCATTTAACGATATTTTTGCATCGATTAAAACTTCAGGTTGAATTTTTTCTTGCGTAAGCGAACGTTTTAAGATTTCGTTGAATTTTCGTTTAAACGGTTCGATGTTTTCTTTTTTCAACTCCAGTCCGGCCGCAGCTTTGTGTCCGCCGAATTGAATTAATAAATCTTGACATTCTTGAAGTGCTTCGTAAATGTTAAATCCCGCAATGCTTCTGGCCGAACCTTTCGCAACTCCGTCGATTGTAGTAAGCATAATCGAAGGGCGATAATATTTTTCCACCAAGCGCGATGCTACAATTCCGATTACCCCCGGATGCCAATTGTCATCATGTAAAACAATGCCCAAATTCTCTTCAAGCTCTTCACTTGCCAACTGCACGGCGTGGGCAAACGTTACTTCGTCGATTTTTCTTCGTTCGAAATTTTCACCTTCCAGAACTTTTGCAAGTTCAACGGCGCGATTGTAATCATCCGTAATAAATAATTCGACGGCTCTGTTTGCATCTCCCAATCTGCCTACCGCATTAATTCTTGGTGCAATCGTAAAAACGATTTGTCCGGCAGATAAATTTCCCGGTTCCATTCTTGCACTTTTGATTAATGCAAGAATTCCGGGGCGGGGATTTGTATTAATTTTTTCTATTCCGGCTTTAACCAAAACCCTGTTTTCATCTACAAGCGGAACAATATCGGCGGCTCCGGCTAATGCTACCAAATCGAGGTAATCCAACACCATATCTTTTTTACCGATTCTATCGGCAATTGCACGCGCTAACTTGAAAGCAATTCCGGCGCCGGATAAATATTTAAACGGATAATCGTCACCCGGTTTTAACGGGTCCAAAATAGCAAAAGCCGGTGGTAAAACATCTTTGGGCTGATGATGGTCACAAATAATTGTTTCCATCCCAAGTTCGTTTGCAAGCTCAACTTCTTCGACAGCGGTGATACCGCAATCCACCGAAATAATGAGATCGGTATTTTTCTCTTTGAGTTTTTTCACACTTGTTTTCGAAATTCCGTAACCTTCTTCAATTCTGTTGGGAATGTAAATTTCCACTTGTGCATCGAGTTCTTTAAGAAACATGTACATTAAAGCTGCCGAACAAGTACCGTCCACATCGTAATCGCCGTAAACACAAATTTTCTCGTTATTCGTTACGGCTTTTATTACCCTTGTGGAAGCTTTTTCCATGTCGTCCATTAAGAAAGGGTCGTGAAGTGAATCGAGAGAAGGTCGGAAATATTTTTTAGCCTCAAAGAAGTTTGTAACACCGCGTTTAATAAGCAAATCGGCTAAAACGTTCGAAATATTGAGACTATCTGCTAAAGCCAGAACGGATTTCTGATCCGCGGGTTCTTGAAGAGTCCAACGTTTTTGTACCATTATCTTCCACGTCGGAAGATCGATTAATGACTCAAGTCTATAAGCCGAATTCTGTAATCCCGAAAGAACGGGACGGCAATTATTTATCTTATTCCGACATTACTGTCGGAATTTAGCGGTCTACCCGAAGAGATTGAAAGCGAACAACTTTCTTCCGGCTAACCGGAACCTCTTCTGCTTGACCTTGCACCGGGTGGGGTTTGCCGTGATCCCGGTAAAACCGAGACTCCCAAAACGGGACCTCCGGTATTACTACCGGAGCGGTAGGCTCTTACCCTGCCTTTTCACCCTTGCTCCGATAAAATCGGGGCGGTATCTTTTCTGTGGCACTTTCCGTAGCCGACGGCTTGCGCCGCCAACCCCCGGGCGTTACCCGGCACCCTGTTCTGTGGTGTTCGGACTTTCCTCTACTCAAGTTTAATCCCCTTGAGTAGCAATTGCCCAACTTGAGTCATTAATACATCTTCCATTTTTTATTTGTATAATTACACTTTTCTCAAACTGAGATAAATATAATAAATTTTTCCCCTTTTTTCACGATTAAATTATTACATATCGTAATTCTTTGAATACATCGGCTTAAACTTTTTCGCGGTTGTTACTACAACCGAGAGGTAATTTGGTTCCTATTAATACCGGGTTATATACCGGCGCAGAGCATTAAAATTTTAGAAGCAACCTTGAAATAATTATTCAATCTGTGGCGTGGTCAATTGAATCCAGCTGTTGGTACAATTCCAAGTAAGTCTCTTTCGGAACATCGTTATACCAGTTTCCGGTTAAATATCCAATTGACGTTATAAAAAAGTAAATTGCAAGGATTCCATATCCGATGTACTTCTTATTCAGTTTTCTTTTCGGCGGAAATATGGTTTCCACAACAAGAGTATCGGCAACGGGACATACATCAACACAGTTCATGCACGTTGTGCATTCGTCGGATATTACCGTTTTAACTTTATCCACTTTTATATTGGAAGGGCACGCGGTATAACACAACCCGCAATCAATGCATGTGGATTCTTTCCTTTTAATTTTCACGGGACTTAAAATGGAAAGAACTCCGAGCAAAGCTCCGTACGGACACAGATAACGACACCAAAAATTTCTGATTATTATTGAAAGTACAACTAAAACCAAAATGACGGTCAGCGAAAAGCGTGAAATATCGGCAAAGAAATAATATAACTTAATATCTGCAACAATATTGTAAGAACTATTCAAAAATTTATTTAATTCGACTACCGTCATGGTAAAAATCGAATAAGCAAAAAAGCCGAGAATCAAATATTTTAAACTTCGTAACGGGTAATCGAGCAATTTCGGCATCACCAATTTTTTCTTGAACAGTTTTTTGTAAATTTTTTCGCCGAAATCACCCAATACTTCCGATAAAAAGCCTATCGGACAAATCCAACTGCAGAAAGATTTCCCGAAAATCAAAGAGATTGAAATTATGGCAACGAAAATAAAAAAACCCGCAGGATGAACGTGATGAATTTCGCCGGTTTGTAAAAAATAATACAAACTCATTAACGAACTGATCGGAAGAAACGCTTCCGCTCCCGGCGGTCGATCGATAAAACCGACTGTACCGCCCGACTCCATCCATCTCACGAAATAATGAAATTGTACACCGATCCAAACCGTTAGCAACACAAAGAAAATTTGTACTCTCAATCTATACTTTTGAACCGGACGTTCTTTATTCTTTTGTATATTTTTTCTCATTATAAAACAAGACTACATTCTCTTATTAAAATTAAACTTATTCACAATGAATATCAACGGACGGAATATCCAAAAATTTCCGGTATTAATAAATTTTCGCTGAATTGATATGGTGTGAAATTATAGTGAGGTTATTTTTTCGATTGTTGCATCCTTTAGTTCCGCTAAAGTCTGCGAGCTTAACATCTTATAAGCTTCGTCCCTCAACTTTCCCCAAGTACTGTGAACCGGGCAAGGGTGATCATCGGAACAACCGGGAAAGCCCAGCACGCAATTATTAAATATTTCATTTCCGTCTATCGCCAGAACTATTTCAATTAGTCTTATCCGATTGGCGGGTTTTGCCAAAAAGAAACCGCCGTTTTTGCCTTTATGCGAGCCGACAATACCGCTTTTTGTTAAAATTTGTAGCACCTTCGAAACGAACTCTTTCGGTTGTTTTACTTTGCGGGATACTATTTGGGCATTTACCGTTACGTTTTCTTCAAGCGTGGAAAGAAAAAGAACGGATTGAAGTCCGATTTCACATTTTTTTGAAAAGATTACAGTCATAATCAGATTAAAATTTCCGATTAAAATTATACAATTACCTTTACGAAATCAAGCCAAATATTTTTGCTCTATGATTAAAACATCAATTACCGATTCTATAACCTTTTATAAACAACATGTAAATATTATTTAACAATAAAACCTTTATTTCGAATATGAACTATACCTTAAAAATATTTCAGTGTTAAACTTGACAAAAACATCGAAGAAATTTATAATAGGTTTTAGTAATTCAAAATTGCCAATTCCAAAATACATCGGAGCTTAAAATGGAAAAAATCAAACTATTAAAAAAGTTCGGCATAATACTAATTTTAATCACATTAATTTCTTTTGGATGCAATAACACGGAAGATACCCCGACCGAACCCGAGGTAACGCTCGACAATGCGCTTGTTGGCACTTGGCAACTCACAAAAATAACCGTCCCGTTGCTCGATACAATGTTGACAGCCCAAGAGGCGGGAGTGGAAATTACAATGGTTTTTCGTGCCGACGGTTCATTTGAAGCCACAACTATCGATTCCGCCGGAACGGAAGTGGACAAAGGTACTTGGAGCACATCCAACAGCACTTTAACATTGAAATTCGACGACGGCACGGAACAAAAAGGTGAATATACGATTCAAGGCAACGTGGCTTCGTTAAATTGGACTATCGATTTCGAGGGTTACACGGTTCCGGCAATTCTGGAATTTGTCAAAGCAAGCTCGCCGGGCAAAAGAAGTTTCGGTTTAATTACCAGACTTCCGTCAAAATTCATTTAAAACAAAAAAGCTGCCTCAAAAAGCAATTGAGGCAGCTAAACCCACAATATCATTAAATTATGCTACGGTAACTTCGTCGCACAAATAAACATCTTGAATAGTATTTAACAGTTTAACTCCTTCTTCCATCGGGCGTTGGAAAGCTTTTCTTCCGGAAATCAATCCCATTCCACCGGCACGTTTATTAATTACCGCCGTTCTGGTGGCGTCGGCAAAATCGTTTTCGCCAGAAGGACCGCCGCTGTTTATTAATCCGGCTCTTCCCATATAATCGTTAATTACTTGATATCTCGTTAAATCAATCGGGTGATCGGTAACCAAATCTTCGTACATTTTCGGATGTGTTTTTCCGAACTTCAGCGCTTTGAATCCGCCGTTATTTTGCGGAAGTTTTTGTTTAACGATATCGGCTTCAATTGTTACACCGAGATGATTTGCTTGACCTGTCAAATCGGCCGCAACATGATAATCTTTGTCGGTCTTGAAATCGGAATTTCTTAAATAGCACCATAAAACCGTAGCCATTCCCAATTCGTGCGCATATTGAAACGCTTCGCTTACTTCTACTATTTGCCTGTTGCTTTCCGGGGAACCGAAATAAATAGTTGCACCCACGGCCGCCGCCCCCATATCGAATGCTTGTTCAACACCGGCAAACATAATTTGATCGTATTTGTTCGGATATGTCAAAAGTTCATTGTGATTTAATTTTACCAAGAACGGAATTTTGTGGGCATATTTTCGTGCCGTCATTCCCAAAACACCTAAAGTTGATGCAACGGCATTGCATCCGCCTTCAATTGCCAATTTAACAATGTTTTCCGGATCGAAATAAGCCGGATTGGGAGCAAACGAAGCGCCTGCAGTATGCTCGATGCCTTGATCGACCGGTAAAATGGATAAATATCCTGTTCCCGCAAGACGTCCCGTATTAAAAATCCATTGTAAGTTCTTCAATACGTTAATGTTTCTATCGGTTTGAGCGAATACACGGTCAACAAAATCCGGACCGGGAAGTACCAATTGCTCTTTCGGAAATTTTGCTTTGTAGGTTAGCAAATCGTCGGCGTCGCTGCCGAGATATTCTCTAATTTTGTCAATCATCTCTTAACCTCTTTTTGGTGAAAGAATTTTAAAAATTCATAAGTTAAAATAATCATTTACTTATTGAGAAAAAATCAAAAAGAGTAAAATTTATTTATCTTTGCAAAACGGTTTACTTAATCGGAGGGAAATATTGATTAACTCTAAGATTCATGCCGTCGTATTCGATTTGGACGGAACACTTATCAGTTCACATGCAAATATATATTATGCGGTAATTAAAACTTTTAAAAAATTCGGCCGAAACGTCATAATTCCCGAAAAGGAATTTTATGCTTTACTCGGCCATCATTTTAAAGATATGTTTTCCGCACTTAATATAGAAGTCGACGACATTGAAGAATTTATTTATGTTTATAAAAATTTGTACTTCGAGTTTATTAACCACTCCAAACCATACGAAGGTGTGGAAGAAACTTTAAAGGAATTAAAAAATAATAATGTTAAGATTGCTTTGCTCACAACCAAAGGGCAGGATCAAGCCGAAAGAATTATCGAACATTTTAATTATTCCAAATATTTCGATTTGGTATTGGGAAGACGTCCGGATATGGAAATAAAACCTTCTCCCGAACCTTACTTTTATATTTGTGAAAAGTTGAACATTTCCCCGGAAAACTCACTAATGGTTGGCGATTCGGAGCTGGACATAAGATGCGGGAAAAATGCCGGCGCTTTAACGTGCGGAGTTTCTTTCGGGTATAGAACCATCGAACAACTTAAAGCGGAAAAACCGGATTATTTGATAAACAAAATTTCGGAAGTGACAAATATTTTGAAACATTCAAACCGGGATAAACAATGGAAGAACAAGGAACAATAACAATAACAGAAAAAAATAAAGTTGCAACAATCGAGTTTTTTCATCCGAAAAGTAATTCGCTCCCGTCGTATATGTTGAAACAAATGAAAGAAGCGTTTGAAAACTTTTCGGGTAATCCGGAAATAAACGTGGTGGTTTTAAGAAGCGGAGGAAATAAAGCTTTTTGTGCCGGAGCTTCATTCGACGAATTATTAAAAATTGAAAATTACGAACAAGGCAAAGAATTTTTTATGGGTTTCGCGCGGTTAATAAACTCTATGCGGAAATGTAAAAAAATAATAATCGGCAGAATTCATAATAAAGTTGTAGGCGGAGGTGTTGGATTGGTTGCCGCAACCGATTACGCTCTTGCTACATCCAATGCTTCCCTCAGATTGAGTGAATTGGCACTCGGACTGGGTCCTTTTGTCGTGGGACCTCCAATCGAAAGAAAAATCGGCGTAGAAAAATTCGAGACGATGGCGCTCGATTGCAAATGGCGGGACGCCGGATGGGCAAAAGAAAGCGGATTTTATCACGAAGTTTACGAAACGGAAGAAGAATTGGATAAAGCGGTTTGGGAATTGGCCGAATCCCTCGCTTCCAGAAGTCCGGACGCCCTCGAATCACTAAAAAAAATTTTCTGGGAAAATACCGAACACTGGGATGAACTTTTGGAACAACGCGCCGAAAATAGCGGAAGACTCGTTTTATCGGACTACACAAAAAAATTTTTAGAAGATTTCAAAAGCAAAAAGAACAATTAATTTTTATGGTACCCGACGGGCTTTACAAATACCGTCATCAAATCGTACGCGATCTCGCATGGGTTGTCTTCTCACCTGTCATGTTGAATCCGAAAACTTACACCGACTTTCGCTTCGATAACGGTTCCATTCTTTTGCGCGAACAATCCGATCAGTTGTCTTTTCTGCAATTTTTAGACGAACAGCCCGCGCAACTAATCGATTACATATCCGCCGAAAACTCTAAACTTATCGGTAAATATTTCGAGAGCCTTGTAAAGTTCTGGCTTGAATATGGAATTTCTTCTTATGAATTGATTGCCTCCAACCTTCAAGTCAATTCAAACGGCAGAACGATGGGTGAATTCGATTTTATTATACACGACAAAATAAACGACAAATTCGTTCATTTGGAAGTTGCAGGTAAATTTTTCCTTGCGAACCGCAATGTTTCTGAACACGGAGAATTTGTAGGTCCGAACGGATTAGATAATTTAAAAACAAAATTGGAAAAATTTCAAAACGAGCAAATGCATTTAAGCGAAAATCCGGATTCCCAAAAGTTATTGGGAAAATTGGGTATTAATCAAAAACTTGAGAAAACGATTTTACTTAAAGGTTATATTTTTTATAATTACAATTACTTTTTCAATGATAGTTATACACAGCCGGCTTTCGCTTCCCCAAATCATTTGAAAGGCTGGTGGATTCGTATTAATGAAGCAAATAATTTCTTCGAGCAAAAAAATTCGAAATGGATAATAGTCGAAAGAAAAAATTGGGTCTCCCGGGTTTATTATCCTTCCGAAAAACAAATTATTACAAGCGGTGTTTTGCTCGGTAAACTGCAAGAATATTTTCACAATAATTCATACCCGATTTTGGTAGCCGAACTGGATGGTGCGGAAAACGGGATTCCATTCGAAACTTCGCGCGGTTTTGTTGTGTCAAATAGTTGGCCGAATGATAAAAGGAAATGAAAGAACTTGATAAAAAAGTTTATTTCAGATTTTATGAAGAGTTAAACGATTTCCTTCCGAAAGAAAAAAGGAAAAAAACATTCGAGCACAAATATTCCGACAAAGCATCCGTTAAAGATATGATAGAATCACTCGGAATTCCGCACACTGAAATTGATTTGATTTTGGTTAACGGAGTTTCCGTCGATTTCAATTATATTGTTAACAACAACGACCGCATAAGCGTTTATCCCGTTTTCGAATCGATAGATATTAGCGGTCTGCAACATCTGCGCGCTGAACCTTTACGCAAACCGAAGTTCGTACTCGACGTTCATCTTGGCAAGTTGGCAAAGTTAATGCGGCTTGCCGGGTTCGATACGTTTTACAAAAACGATTACGACGACGGAACTATAGTAAAAATTTCAATTGAACAACACCGCACAATCCTCACACGCGATACCGGTTTATTAAAACGGAAGGAAATTACTCACGGATATTTTATCCGGAACATCAAAGCGGAAAAACAATTGGAAGAAGTAATCACCCGATTCGATTTAGCAAAATTCATAAAACCCTTTACGCGCTGTTTAATTTGCAACACCGAATTGCGCCCCGTAGCCAAAGAAAACGTAATAAACAGAATTCCCCCGAAAGTAAAAAAATATCAAACCGAATTTTCCGTTTGCGAAAGTTGCGATAAAATTTATTGGAAAGGCACGCATTACGAAAGAATGCTTAAAATTTTACAACCGTATAAAAATCCCGGTAAACCATGAATTTTTCATAAATCTACCGAACTTTTCTTACCTTGCTTTGTCTAATAATGTGACTTTTTAAATATTCGAGGAATTTTAATGTCCGTCTCTTTTGCCGTAAAGGTATTTATTGTTTTATTGTTTGTAGGTTTTACCGAATATTATTTTCTAAAAAAAATAGTTAAGTCGATTAAAATTGTTTTTCCTGCGGTTAACGAAAAAAAACTTAAGCGCTGGAAAAATTTATTGCTGTTAATTCTGAATGCATTTCCCGTTTCCGCACTGTTATTATTAATAGTTACCGTTATTTCCGGTTCACGTGAATTTTTACTTCCTCAAAGTTCGATTTACGACTATGCAATTCTTTATCCTTTCTGGATCGGGATGCTGATTGTTATTCAAACAACCTTAATATTTATACTTTTTAAAATTATATTTTTTGCAATTAGAGCAACCTGCAAAAACGACGGAAAGTTGGATAAACTCGAATCGTTTGTTTTTTTATCTTTACTGATAATTTTTCTTATTTATGTACCGGCAAGAGTTATTTACGATTATAACAATGTTGAAATCAGAGAAGTCAAATATTTTAAAAATGATTTGCCGGAGGCGTTGAACGGATTCAAAATCACATTTATTTCGGACATTCAGGCGGACAGGTACACCGATCATAACAGACTTAAAAATTTCATTGAAAAAGTTAACGGAACAAATCCGGATTTAGTGTTAATTGCCGGGGACATGATAACCAACACACCCGATTACATTGAAACAAGCGCCGAACACTTAGGCAAACTGCATCCGCATTACGGTGTGTACAGTTGTGTAGGCGACCATGACAATTGGGCATACCGCTTCGATAACGAAAAAAGCTTAAGAGAGGTGAAATCGGCTCTGAAAAAATACAACATTTTAATGCTTGATAACGATCGGCTTACGATTGATGTGGATACGGCGTCCATCGGAATTACGTTTGCTACAAACACTTACGTGGAGAGAATCAAACCTGAAGTTTTAAACCGTTTGGTAAACGATTCGACATCGTACGATTTAAAAATTTTTCTTACGCATCAACCCCGAAATCATTTAATTGAAGCGGCACGGAAATCCGGATATGATTTATACTTGTGCGGTCACACTCACGGCGGACAAATGACCTTTCTTTTTCCGTTTTACAATATCTCCCCCACACAAGTCGAAACCCCGTACATGCGAGGGAATTTCAAATTCGGGAAAATGTTAATGATTGTTACACGGGGACTTGGAATGTCGCTCGCTCCCGTTCGCTATAATGCAACTCCCGAAATTACAGTCATAACATTGTACAAGCGCTAATCGAATTTTTAAAATATGTATTGATTTTCTCCATGTATAAATATTAAATTTATTTCATATCTATCAACTAAATCGAGGGGAGTCAACATGAGAAGAATTTTTACAATTATTATTTTTTTATTTCTTTCTAATCTGGCACTTGCTCAATTAAGTTGGTGCGGAGATTCTTATATTGTGGTTGATCTAAATAATTCCGGAGCATCATGGTATAATGGTAGTGCAACCGCTCAGCCAAATGATTTCGATGGCTATACATTCAATAATGTTTCCAGCTTAAAACTCGGTGGAGAATTACAATCATACGATCACAGTGGTGATGTTGCCACTTTAGAATGGGCAATTAAAAATACAACTGATGCTTCGAGCGGTACAGTTTACTCTTCGGGTACAATAAATTTGCCATTCCTTGAAACGGCAGGAAATAACGACAAATGGCAAGAAATGAATAACTTGGTTGAAGTAATTGATCCCAATGTTCTAACAGCAGGCGAAACATATTATTTACATGTTTGGTTTTATGTTGATGATAACGATGCTAGTAAGCGGGTTTACGATAGCAATAATAGTCAAAATTACGTTGCAACACTGATTATTGATTCCGGTCTTCCGGTCGAATTAACAACATTCACCGCAAATGCCATAAATAATAAAATAGAACTTGCATGGCAAACCGCCACGGAAGTGAATAATTACGGGTTTGAAATAGAAAGAGCAAAAGACACGGAATCAAAACTTTGGGAAAAAATCGGTTTTGTTGAAGGACACGGAAACAGCAATTCCCCCAAACATTATTCATTTATCGATAACACGGTTTCAAGCGGAAAATATTTTTACAGACTAAAACAAATCGATATCGACGGGTCGTTTGAATATTCCAACGTTGTGGAAATAAATTTAAGTTTGTCTACCGAGTTCTATTTAAATCAAAATTACCCGAATCCGTTTAACCCCGCTACAACAATAAAATACACTATTCCCGAAAATGTCGGCGGCGCGCCATTTGACGTAAAACTAATTGTTTATGATGTTTTAGGTCGGGAAATTACAACGCTTGTCAACGAAAAACAAAGAGCCGGCAGTTACGAAGCAACTTTCAACGCGGGTTCCGGGGATGGTTTGCCGAGCGGAATATATTTTTACAAATTAACCGCCGGAAATTTCAGCGAAGTGAAAAAAATGATTTTGATGAAGTAGTAAACAAACACAAACTAAAATTACAAAGCCCAACATTCCCGATGTGTTGGGCTTTTGTGTATCCGCATATCAATAATATCTTTTTCCTTTAATTCTTTTTCACATGCTCCAATAATTGCATAACCGCTGTTTCGGCGTCATTTGTATTTTCCACTATAGCGGGTTTGATATTAAAATTGTTGAGTTGATTAATAAAACCTTCTCCCATTGTTTTTGCAATGAAATAATCACAATCTTGCAACATCTCCGCAATCGGTCGCCCCAAACTACCGTGCCCATGGTGATGTTCGTGGTCGTGATGATCATGCTCGTGATCATGATGATGATCGTGGAGATGACGGAATTTATTTTCCCGTTCCTCTTTATTTGTAATTTTACCGTCTTCCACGGTAAAAACAATAAACCCTTTACATCTGCCGGGATGCCCGACAACATTTTTATAATTTCCGGTTGCAACTGCTACTTTCATTGCTTTCTCCTTTTTAGAAAAATATTTTATACCGTAAACTTATAAAACTCCGATTAAATAAAAAATTCTTACCGGTGTGATGTAAAACAAAACGAAGCGGCGGATTTTCAACTAATTAAAAACAAGCGTTAAAAACTTTGAGCGGAAAATGAAATTAAAAATTGCACTTACTTTATCTATTTTGCTTTTCACGATCTCCTTGAATGCGCAGAACGTTATATACAAAAACGGTCAAAACAAAATTTTTACATTCGAACATACTGTAAACAAACTTTTTTCGACTTCCACATACCGCGTTTTACAGCCGTACGACTTTGCATTTACAATAGGCAGTAACTTTAACGATAGCGGAATCGAAAATTTTAACAGTTCCGTCGGTATTGGCTTTGGCGGGTTCATAGAACTTCAAGTTAAAACGGTTCCGCAAAACATTACTTCAATTAATCCGCATACTAACGAAAGCGTTGCCGGTGCCAAAATAAAATTATTTAACGAAAGCGTGTATTTCCCGGGTGTTTCAATCGGAGCGGAAACGAATTTCAATTATATTTCTTTTGCCGCCTCGGAAAGTGAAATAGAGAATATTTTGCCGAACAATTATAAACTGGGACTTAAAGAATTAAAATTCGAAGCAAACGGTGTTAAGTTTTACGGAGTTACTACCAAAAGAATATTCGGCACAACAAATTTAACGTTAGGTATATCTTACGACGTAACAAGAATTCAAAACGTTTTCGTAAAAATCGGAACGGAAACCGCGCAGAACGTAGAACCCGCGGGCAATGCTACTATCAATTACTTCGGCGGAATAGATTTTACAATCAACGAAAGAACGAAATTCATGTTCGAGGTTTATTCCGGTACACACATGCTTTTCGATGTGGAAAGAAAAACAATGAAAGCCAAAAGAAAAACCGTTGTAAGCGCCGGAATGCGAACATTTATGAACGAATGGTTCACGATCGATTATGGTCTTACTTACAAAGACACGTTCGAAAAGTGGGAAGACATTCAACTTCACATGGGATTGACCGCATTCTTCAATTTGGGAATTTAAACGGCACGGGAAAAGATTGAGAGTGAAAATAAAAATTATAAAATATATTTACTCAAATCCCTGTTCTTTACAATCTTATCCAATTTTTCCTTAACCATTTCACCCGTAACCTCAATATGCTTTGAAGGGATTTCATCGGGAACGTTAAATAATATATCTTCCAACAAAGTTGTTAAAATTGTATGTAACCGTCTCGCTCCGATGTTTTCAACTTCCTCGTTAACCAAAGTTGCTGTTTTGGCAATTTCCCTAATCGCATCGTCGGAAAAAGAAATTTCCACACCTTCCGTTTTTAGCAAAGCCGCATATTGTTTCAACAAAGCATTTTCCGGCAAAGTAAGAATTTTTATAAAATCTTCTTCCGTTAAACTGTTTAATTCCACCCTAATCGGGAATCGCCCTTGAAGTTCGGGAATTAAATCGGACGGTTTGGCAACATGAAAAGCTCCGGATGCCAAGAATAAAATATGATCGGTTTTAACCGGACCGTACTTTGTATTTACGGTGGAGCCTTCAACAATCGGCAATAAATCCCTTTGCACACCTTCACGCGAAACATCGGGACCGTTTTTCGATTTGTTTGAACCGGCAACTTTATCGATCTCATCAATAAACACAATTCCCGATTCTTGTACTCTTCTTATCGCCTCTTTTTGTACCTCTTCCATATCGATGAGTTTTTGCGCTTCTTCTTGCGATAATATTCTCCGGGCTTCTTTTATGGTTGTTTTTCTCTTTTTTCTTTTTTTAGGCATAATACTGCCGACAATCTCTTGAATATTGATTCCCATGTCATCCATACCGAATGGACCGAGAACTTGCATTCCGATTGCACCCGATGTCGTATCGAATTCAACCATTTTATCATCCAATTCGCCCTTATGCAATTTTTCCCGCATCCATTCGCGGGTTTTCTCGTTTTGCAAAACCTCTTCCGAATTATCTCCCGCCGAAGTAACGGAGCGCTTAACCGGCGGAATTAACAAATCAAGAATCCTCTCTTCCGCAAGTTTGTTTGCTTTTTCTTTTACCAATTCGGTTTTTTCGGCCTTTACCATATTCACGGCAAGGTCGGTCAAATCCCTAATCATCGATTCAACATCTCTTCCTACATAACCGACTTCGGTAAATTTTGAAGCTTCAACTTTATAAAAAGGTGCACCGGTAAGTTTTGCCAATCGTCGTGCAATTTCAGTTTTACCTACGCCCGTCGGACCGATTAAAATAATGTTGTTCGGCATAATTTCGTCGCGAATCGATTCATCGACCATTTGTCTTCGCCATCTGTTTCGCAACGCAATAGCTACGGCACGTTTCGCTTCGTCTTGACCTATAATATACTTGTTCAACTCTTTAACAATTTGACGCGGTGTTAAATTTTCCATTTTTATTTTGCTCATTTCAAAACCTTATTTCGTTATTTTCTCTATGTTAATTTTATCGTTTGTGTAAATACAAATATCCGCTGCGGTTTTTAACGCTTCGCGGACAATTTCTTCCGCCGAAAGATCGGAATATTTTATCAACATTTTTGCAGCCGCCAGTGCGTACATCCCACCCGAACCGATTGCTATTATATTATCGTCCGGTTCAATCACATCGCCATTGCCGGAAACAATAAAAGTTTTATCTTCCGAAACTACCGCAAGCATTGCTTCCAAACGGCGTAAGTATTTATCCATTCTCCAATCCTTTGCCAATTCAACAACCGCACGGCTTACGTTTCCGCTGTATTGTTCAAGCTTTTCTTCGAAACGGCCAAGCAACGTAAAGGCATCCGCAGCCGAACCGGCAAAACCGGTAAGCACTTTTCCGTTTAACAATTTTCTTATTTTAACCGAATTGTGTTTTACGACAGTGTTACCAAGAGTAACCTGACCGTCGCCGCCGATTGCCGCCGATCCGTTATGAATTAAGCCTATTATGGTTGTTGATCTTACTTTCTCTTTCAATTTTTCCCTCTAAAATTTTATTTCCGAAAAATAAATAATTCTGAACTGAAACACGCAACAATTTAGGGCAGAACTTTTTCCCCGCTTTTTAATTTGTCGTACCATTTATAAAAAGGTGCGGAAACGGGAAAAGCCAAAGTACGACCGCCGAAACCGAAATATTTGTAAACCAACATATTAATGTTATTAACTTTAACGGATTTCAACGCCTGCAAATCGACCGAAACACCGTATTTCCCGGCCAGTTCGACCGTTTTGTCGGTCAGCAATTTATCAATTTTTTTTGCTTTCAGTTTCGCTTTAATTTTTTCTTTCACTTTGTCGAAAGATTCCGGCGATTCGATTTCAGGTTCGCGCTTACCGATAACTTTAAAAATCGAGAATCCCTCGTTAAGTTCAAGTGGACCGTAAATTTCACCAACTTCCAACTCGCCCGCAATTTTACCCAATTCCCCGTACATGGTAACGGGGAAAAATCCGAACTCGCCACCTTTATCCTTTGTCCATTTCCTTTTGGTATGAATTCTCGCAAGCTCGCGTATATCCGCGCCTTCGTCAAGTTTTTTCAATATGTCCGCAACAACATCGAGACTGTCAGTTAATATCTCGATGATGTTAACTTCTTTTACCGGAGTAAATTTTTTATTCTCTTCCAAATAATGTTTTTTCGCTTCTTCGTCAGTTACACTAACCGAACGTATTAAATTTCTTTTATAAAGTTGTGCAAGGTAATTATCTCGCCACATTTGAATATACGGTTTAACATCGGGCGAGGAGTTTAAGCCTTTATCGAATCCTTCACGTGCAAGCAATTCCATTTCAATAAATCTCTTCACTCTTGAATTCAATTGAGCCGCAATGGTCTTCGGGTCCGTAGAAAAAGTATAGAATCCTTCGAACATAAATTCCCTTAAAAATTGTTTTAGCGTAACGGAACTTTCGGGGAACTTAACGAAAGGTAGATTCAGCGAATCCGCTCCGAACTTTTTTTCGATATTTCTTAAATTGTTTGAGTCGAATATAATTTTTTCGCCGTCCGGTATATTTGCCGTAATTTTGTTTTGCTTGATTTCGAAAGCAAGTTTATCAACCAAACTCCAAAATATCGTACCGTCCGCGGTAACCTGCTTGTTTTTGAAAAATTGTTTATAGAAGTTTTGATAGATTCTGTTTTCGGCTCTTTCTTTTTCGATTTTGGTTACTTCCCGTTTGATGTCTTCCAAACTTTTGTTTTTCGGAATCGGTTTGTCCTCTATACTTTGCAATTTGAAAATGTACCATCCTTCCGGCGATTGAATCGGGGCGGTAAATTCGCCGATTTGCAAATTGTAAAGCGAATCTTCCACATCTTCGAACATTTTGCCGTATTCCACTTTGTACGGTTGTTCGAACGATTCGGTTCTTCCGTTCAACAAACTATCGAACGACGCTCCGTTTAACAGTTCCTTGTAAATTTTTTTAACTTCACTTTGATTTTGTGAATAAATGTAATTAACATTTAAAACAGTCCGGTATTTTTTCAAACCTTCCGAGATCTTTTCGGGATTAACCTTCACGTTGCTCTGAATTGCATTTTTGTAAAGCGCATCCCGAACGTACATCTTCTCCATTGCGGGAAATGTGAATTTCATAATTTCGGTAGTATCCAATCTTAATTTTTCAGCTTCCTGAGCAAATAGCTTCTCGGCAATAATCGTGTAAAGCAGTTCTTCTTTTTTTCTTTCGATGTTCGTTTCTTTCCTGTTTAATTGCGGAACAAATTCGAAACGTTCTATAAATTCTCTGGCGGTGATTTTTCTGTTTCCGGCTTTCGCAAGAACTTTACTTTCGTTTTGTGCGGTTACCAAAGTTTGGAAAAGGATAAGCAATATAAAAACCGATTTAAATAATTTCATTTTGTTCGCTTGTGTATTTTTGTGTGAAAATTTTGTAAGGCACAATTGCCGGCACGCTCTTTTTATAATTAATGTATCTTACACCGAACCGTTCAATAAGTTTCTTTTCTTCAAATTTGGAACCGATAACGAAATAAGCGGTCATTGCAAGAAAGAACACCATGTAGAAAAAATCCATTTGCGGACGCAAGCCCAAAAATAATATCGAGAAAAAATATATCGGGTGGCGAGTGTAATGAAAAGGTCCGCGTATAATAAACGTCAGGTGTTCGTCAAGCTCTTCCGGATCGTACGTTCCTTCGAAATACCTTTTGATTTGGCTTATTCCCAAAAATTCTTTTGCGTCGATGTAACTTGCCGCCCAGAAAAATCCAATTAAACTTAAAACTTGTAATATCAAAATTACAATATCGAAAGGATAATCCAAATCATAAATATAAACATCGGGTTTCGGCGAAAAGTAATAAATAGCCAAAAACACCACCGTGGAAAACAAATTGTAAAATAATCTGTAAAAAGCGATTTTGTTACCGAATTTATTTATAATACGGCGTTTTACCTTGTTGGATGCAAGAACGGAATGGGAAATTCCGAATATTGCGAAGAGACCGACGATAACAATGCCGTCCAAAATTAAATTCATAATTCCTTTCTTAACCGGGCAACGGGTATTTTCATCTGTTCTCTGTATTTGGCAACGGTGCGCCTCGCAATGTGAATGCCTTTTTCCTTAAGCATTTTGGCTATTTTATCGTCGCTGTACGGCATGTTTTTCGGTTCGTTATCGATTATTTCTTTAATTAATTCTTTAATGTGTTTGTTCGAAATTTCATTTCCGGAATCGGTCGACAAACCTTCGCTAAAGAAATATTTCAATTCGTGAATACCGACCGGACTTTGAACATATTTTCCGTTTACAACCCGACTTATGGTTGAAATATCCATCCCGATTTCATCGGCAATGTCTTTGTATATCATCGGTTTTAATGCTTTCGGTCCGTATTCGAAAAAGTCGTATTGTTTCTCCACAATTGCGCGCATAATTTTCATAAGGGTTTCGCGCCGTTGTTGTATTGATGCGATAAACCATTTTGCCGATTCGAATTTCTCTCGTAAAAACTTATGCGTTTCCTTTTCACGTTTGTTGATTTTCCTTTTCCGTTTTTTGCTGTTCAACATTTCAAGGTAAGTTTTGCTAATCGTCACCGAAGGTACGCCGCGATCGTTAAGCGTGATAATATAATTATCGTCAACCTTTTCGATAATAAAATCCGGAGTAATTTGATTTGCTTCTGGCGTATCGATGGAACCTGCACCGGGTTTCGGATTAAGCTTCTGAATCAAATCGAGTGTTGCTTTCAATGTTTCGCGGCTAAGTTCCATTTTTTCTTGGATTACGTTAAAACGCTTGTTAACGAAATCGTCGTAATGTTCACTCAATATTTTTTCCGCAAGATAGGAATAATACGGATCGAACGAAGAATTACGGATTTGGATTAACAAACACTCTTGCAAATTACGAGCCGCAATTCCTACCGGCTCTAAAGTTTGAATCATTTGCAAAACCTTTTCCGCATCTTCCATGGAAACTTCCACATGTTCGAATAGCTTCAAATCTTCAACAATTTTTTCCAAATCCTCTCGGAAGTATCCGTCTTTATCCAAACTGCTTATTATCACTTCGCCAAGAATTATTTGCTCTTCGGGTAAATCGAGCATATGAAGTTGTTCCAACAATCTTTCTTGCAAGGAAACCCTCACCGGCGCCATCGGTTGAATGCGGTCTTCGTCGTCCGGACTTTGATTAATTCTGTTTTCTTCAATTTCCGCATCGTTCATAAAATCTTCCACGTCGAATTCGTCTTCGCTTTGCTCAACGGTTTCCTCGGCGGTATCTTCCGCTTTTTCATCAGGCGATTCATCTTTTTGGTCGAGCGTTAATTCCATCTCTTCGGTTTGAGTTTCTTCCAAAATAGGATTCAGCTCAAGTTCGGTTTTTATTCGTTGTTCAAGCGCAAGCGTGTTGAGCTGTAACAATTTTTGATATTGTATCTGCTGAGGTGATAATTTTTGCGTTTGCAGTAGTTTTTGATTTAATGATAACATTTTTTATTTCCCGTTTACTTCCTTTAGTTTGGTATAAAATTGTTTCCCGTAGTTTCTAATCAAAGCGTTCTTCAGAAAAGTCAGAACTTTAACGTTCTCCTTTTCCCCTTTTTCAATAGCGGGTTTGCATTCCGAATATTCCTCGAACTTTAAGATTGCTCCCCCGAAATCCGTTACCCTAATCGGGAACAAATGACAAGATATCGGTTTGGGAAAATCTATTTCTTTTTCGTTATATGCTTTTTCTATAGCGCATTTGGCAACATCACCCTCGTAATAAACAAAAACGCAATCTTTGCTGTTAATGGAACGAACCAATAACGTTCCGTCTTTTCTTTCCCAAAAGCCGTTTTTTTCAATTTCCGCTTTACTTTTAGGCGATAAATATTTGTAAACTTTATCCAAAACCGGGGTAATTTCTTCGATTTCCTCCTCTAACAACGGAGCGCCGTAATCGCTTTTCATAGTGCAACATGCACCTTTGCACTTTGCGAGATCACAAACAAATTTGCGCTCGAAAAGTTCCCGGGATACTAAAATCCCGTTGAAATCGTAAAAATTACCGTTCATAAAGTTTGGAATGCTTTTTGCTAAAATAGTGAATTTAAAATATTTTACAAAGTTTAAGTGCTAATAATACCCGATTGGAACGATTTTTAGTGCATGACAATTCAAACTCTATTACCTTTTTTCATTTCTTGTTTTTCAATATGCCGATTTAAAAATATCTCCTACTTAAAATAGAACTTGTTTATCTCTTATAAAAATGTAGATTTACTAATATAAAATTTTATTTGTTTCATATTCGTAATGAACTTTTTCATTTTTCAAAGGAGAAAATATGGCGATTATCAGACCTTTCAACGCAGTGCGACCCGATCCTAAAGTTGCGCATTTGGTAGCTAGCGTTCCGTACGATGTGGTAAACAGAAAAGAAGCGGCCGAGTTAGCTAAAGGAAATCCCGTTAATTTTTTAAGAGTTACACGCTCGGAAATAGAACTTGACGAAAAAATCGATCCGTACGATAAAAAAGTTTACGAAAAAGCGCGGGAAAATTACGAAAGATTGAAAAAAGAAGCGCCGATGATTCAAGACGAAACTCCGCATTTTTATTTATATAAACTTGTATGGGGCGAACAAGAACAAGTAGGTATTGCCGCAACATTTTCGGTTGAAGATTACAACAACGACGTAATTATGAAACATGAAAAAACGAGGAAGGTAAAAGAAGACGACCGGACGAATCATATTGTAACGACACAAGCACAAACCGGCGCCGTATTTTTAACTTACAAGGGCGTCGAAAAAATAAATGAAATAGTAAGCAAAACAATTAACGAACAAAGTCCGGTTTATGATTTTACCGCACCGGATTCGGTAAAGCACACGGTTTGGGTTTTACCGAGCGAATATAACGAACTTATTCAATCGGAAATTGCTAACGTGGATAAATTATATATTGCCGACGGTCATCACCGTGCGGCAAGTGCCGCTCGCGCGCAAAAAGTTATGGCCGATAAAAACCCCAACCACACGGGTGACGAAGAATATAATTTTTTCCTCGCTGTTTTGTTTCCCGCCGAACAATTGAAAATTCTTCCTTATAACAGAGTTGTATTCGATTTGAACGGAAACACCGAAGAAGAATTTCTTGAGAAAGTTAAAAGTAGCTTTTCCGTTGAAAAAACCGACAATCCGTCTCCACGGGAAAGAAGAACATTCGGTATGTATTTGAATAAACAATGGTATTTACTTAAGCCTAACGAAAATGTAAAAGACGGAAAAACGGTCGGCGAAAACTTGGATGTGGGAATTTTACAAAATTATTTGCTTCAACCCGTTTTGGGCATTGAAGATCCGAGAACAAGCGATAAAATCGACTTTATAGGCGGAATACGCGGAACGGCAGAGCTGGAACGGCTTGTCGACGAAGGTAAGGCGGTTGTTGCATTCTCAATGTATCCGGTTTCGGTTGACGATTTAATAAATGTTTCCAACGCTGGCGAAACAATGCCTCCGAAATCAACATGGTTCGAACCGAAATTGAGAGACGGTTTATTAGTACATGAAATTTAAATTTTAACTAAATAAGGAATAAAATTATGGAAAAACGAGTTTATAATTTCAGTGCGGGGCCAGCCGTATTGCCCGAAGAAGTATTGAAACAAGCGCAAGAAGAATTATTGGTTTATCCCGGCGCGGGAATGTCGGTAATGGAAATGAGTCACCGTTCCAAAAATTTTAACGATATTTTCGTTACCGCCCAAAACGATTTACGTAAACTTTTGAATATCGGAGACAACTACACAATACTGTTTCTGCAGGGCGGGGCAACACTTCAATTTTCCATGGTTCCCTTGAATCTAATGCCTCCCAAAAACAAAGCCGATTATATTGTTACAGGCGCATGGTCGAAAAAAGCGGTTAAAGAAGCGAAAAGAGTTGGGGAAGTGAACATTGCAGCAAGTTCTGAAGATTCAAATTTTTCACATATTCCGAAACAATACAATTTAAGCGAAGATGCAGCGTATGTGCATTTTACATCGAACAACACAATTTTCGGAACACAATTCAAAACCGAACCCGATGTAGGAGATGTTCCCCTTGTCTGCGACGCATCTTCGGATATTCTACATAAAAAAATTGATGTGAACAAATACGGTTTAATTTATGCCGGCGCACAGAAAAATATGGGTCCCGCCGGGGCAACTTTGGTAATTATCCGTAACGATTTACTTGAACGTTCTTCGGACGATTTACACACTTACTTGAATTATAACATTCATGCCGGTAAAAATTCGTTATACAATACACCGCCGTCTTATACGGTTTACATAATCGGATTGGTTTACAAATGGTTGCTGAACATGGGCGGTTTGGACGAAATGTACAAGCGAAACGTTGAAAAAGCCGAGATCCTATATAATTACATCGACGAAAGCGACGGTTATTACCGCGGAACCGCAGCCAAAGAAGACCGTTCGCTAATGAATGTAACATTCAGAATGCCGTCGGAAGAGTTGGAGAAAAAATTCATTGCGGA
Source organism: uncultured Melioribacteraceae bacterium (assembly GCA_964553325.1). Classification (GTDB taxonomy): domain Bacteria; phylum Bacteroidota; class Ignavibacteria; order Ignavibacteriales; family Melioribacteraceae; genus BMS3ABIN04. The sequence goes on from CAZKKI010000056.1 coordinate 40,096, forward strand.
AGCAACCGAAAAAGGTTTTGTGGGATTGAAAGGCCATCGTTCCGTTGGTGGTTTGCGAGCTTCTATTTACAACGCCTTCCCTAAAAAAGGTGTTGAGGATTTGGTTCAGTTTATGAGCGATTTCAAAAAGAATAATTAAAAATTTACCGCCGGTTATTAAATTAAAGCCGGCGGCATTTCCGAGGTGTTTTATGAAAAAATTACTATTGATTTTATTTTCCTTTTCCCTTTTGGTCTCTTGTTCCGAAAGCGAAAAAAAACTCACATTGAAAAACCCCGAGGTTTTCTCGTTTTACGTCGATGATTCATGGGAAGTTACCGCTACGGTATTTGCGGAAGGCTTTACCGTTGAAAAAAACGGCGACAGTTATTCCGCCAATCTTTTTTATCAAATCGATTTGGTCACTCCGAAAGGGGATACAATCAAACAAATTGACTTGGGAACAATTGAAGAGATTCAAAAGGAGGAACTGGAAGAAGTTAAAATAGAATCTCAAATAGCTCTCGGCTCAAATTTCGATGAAGGCGATTACAAACTCGTGTTCGACGTAAGAGATTTGATTTCGGAACAAAGCGCCAAAGCCGAAAAAGAGCTGAAACTAATTAAAGAAGAGTAGGGGGGAAAATGGATGTTTCGAAAATCGTAAAAGAAGCATCGAAAATTGCCCGGGAAGCCGGGAAAATCGGCAGAACAGCTGGCAAAATTGCCGGTAAAAACGTTGAACTTTTCACCGACGCTTCGAAAAAAACTATTAAAAAGCTTTCCAAAGATGCGGAGAAGGATTTGGACGAATTGGAAAATCAATTCGAAAATTTCCAAAAATCGGTGAAAAAAGCGATTAAGAAAATCAAAAAAGAATTGAGGGATATTTAAAAAAACGGGGGCGCTTGTGTTTTGCGCCCCATAAAATTAAAATCCGCGTAAGAAAGGCAGATAATTAGCGCCTACGAACATTAAAAATCCGAATCCTATCCATAATCCGAAAATCATTACAAAATATTTTCCCGTACTTTCCGATTTAAACAAGCGCGCATACGCAATACTTACAACCGAATAAAACCAAATTGCGAAAACATCCAAACGGCCTAAAAGAAAACCGACTATCGACGTACGGTCGTAATCGAGCAACGTTGCAAGACTTAAATCTCTAAACGGTTTGTCCATCGAAAGGGCAAGAATTACCAATACAATCGTTTGAACTATGAGAATATAATGAGGCAATCCGTATGCCACCATTGACGTCGAATAAGTTCCGTCTCCTCCGAGAGCAAATTTTGCGAAAAGGAAAAAGACTCCGGCAATAATGAAAAAAGTAATAAAAGTGTAAAGAAAAGGTCCGACGAAAGAAAGAATCGGACTTCCCATGCTTCTTTCCATGTTGTCGCGGATTTTTTCAAGTTGTTCATCGGCTTGCTCTTCCGATAATCTGCCCGCTTCAACCGCTTCTTGCAAATTTTTCTCGATTTGCTTTATCGATTTTTCCATGATCGTGGCTTTAATAATCGGATTGCTCATCATTGCCAAATTAGCTGCAACCGCCACAATAATCAAAACAATTATCGGAATAAGCCAATCGGAATTTTTAATTGCAAGTTTGGACATTGCGGAAAAGGTTTTGTTCGGTTCGGTGAACACTCCAACCATCTTGTCGGTATGGCTCAACTCTTCGATGTTTTCATCGTTAGCGGGAAATTGTTCGTTCATCTCTTCCATTTGTTTCTCTCCTCGATTAATTTTATTCAATCACAATCGGTAATTCAACTTTACTAATATAAAATATTTACGGGAAATAAGACGTTTCAAATTTCCATGCGTTCTATTGCGTTTTGAATACTATTAAACCCGCCAACCCTTGAGTGAAAACCATACTTAATATGGTTAGAATCATCCAATGGTCACCAACTCGAACACCGTTAATTACGATTTCGGATAAATAATTAATCAGAACAACAAACAAAATGGAAATTCCCAAAGTTAAATTTCCGATTTTGTAAAATAATTGTTGTTCGCGCTCATCCAATTTTTGAACTTTTTTTGCTCTCATTAAAACCGGTAAAAGCGCAAAAAGCGCAATCAAAGCGATTCCTTTTTCACCGAAAAGAAAAATACCCGTAACACAAATTAAACTTACAACCACCTGAAAATAAAATCTGAACAACATTGCTATTCCTCCTCAGTTAATTTGAAAATATCTTCAACCGAACAATTAAAAACTTTTGCCATTTTCAGGGCTAATTTTACGGACGGGTTGAATTTCCCTTTTTCTATTGCGTTTATTGTTTGCCGGGAGACACCTATTTTGTTGGCTAATTCTTCTTGAGTTATGTCTCCGTTTTCCAACCTTTTTAATTTTATTTTGTTTGTTAATCCTTTTTCCATAATTACCTCTAATTTACACCACAAAAGTAATGAATGTTTTACAAAATGTCAAGTATACTTTACATTTTTCTGAAAAAATTTTATTTCCGTTTTTACTTGCCAAACTAAAATCAAAAAAGTAAGTTTTGAATAAAAAAGGTGATTTTTATGAAAACGATTATTGAGCCGTTTAAGATCAAATCCGTTGAACCGATTAAATTTACAACGCGGGAGGAAAGGGAAAAAATTTTAAAAGAAGCGGGTTACAATCCGTTTTTAATCCACGCCGATGATGTTTTAATCGATTTGCTTACCGACAGCGGAACTTCGGCAATGAGCGCAAAACAATGGTCTGCAATTATGGAAGGCGATGAATCTTATGCCGGGTCGAAAAGTTTTTACAAATTCGAATCCGCCGTAAAAAAAATCACCGGACATAAATTCGTTATCCCGACTCATCAAGGTCGGGCGGCGGAAAAAATTTTATTTTCAGTTGTCGGTGGAAAAGGGAAATTTATTCCGAACAACACACACTTCGATACGACACGTGCAAACGTAGAATTCACCGGAGCCGAAGCGGTCGATTTGTTAAACGAAATCGGGAAGCACCCGGAAATCAAAGCCGATTTCAAGGGCAATATGGACGTTGATGCATTGGATAAATTCATTGCAAACACCGGTAAAGAAAATGTTCCTTTGGTGATGATTACCGTAACAAACAACTCCGGCGGCGGTCAACCCGTTTCCATGCAAAATATTAAAGAAGTGCGCACGGTATGCGATAAATACGGTATTCCGCTCTTCCTCGATGCGTGCCGCTTTGCCGAAAATGCATATTTCATCAAGAAAAGGGAAAAAGGGTACGAACATAAATCGATTTTGGAAATTGCACAAGAAATGTTTTCTTATGCCGATGGCGCAACAATGAGCGCCAAAAAAGATGCGCTTGTAAACATCGGCGGTTTCCTTTCGATGAACGATGAAAGTTTGGCAATGAAATGCAGAAATTTACTTATCGTTACCGAAGGCTTTCCCACTTATGGCGGATTAGCCGGGCGCGACCTGGAAGCTGTTGCTCAAGGCTTGGAAGAAGTACTCGATGAGCATTATCTTGAATACAGAATCAGAAGCACGGAATATTTGGCGGAAAAAATTACCGATGCGGGCATCCCGATAATCGAACCACCGGGCGGGCACGCTATTTATATCGACGCCAAAAGATTTTTACCGCACATTCCGCCTCATCAATACCCGGGTCAATCCATAGTCTGCGAAATTTATAAAACCGGCGGAGTTCGCGCTGTCGAAATCGGCAGCGTTATGTTCGGTAAGTACGACAAGGAAACGGGAAAACTTATTTCTCCCCCGATGGAGTTAGTAAGATTGGCCATTCCGCGCAGAGTTTATACTCAAAGTCATATCGATTACGTTGCGGAAGTTTTAATCGAAACTTATGAAAACAGAAACAACCTAACGGGATACGAAATTGTTTACGAGGCTCCGATGTTAAGACACTTTACGGCAAGATTTAAACCATTAACTTGAGCTATGAAATGAATTTTAAACCTCACTTCAGATTCAGCGACGGCAATCAAATTTGGAGACTCCTTATTTCCGATTCGGATAAACTGATTATTGAAACCCGCGATACCGAAAAAAAAGAAGTGTTTTTCAGTTGTATCGATATCATAACGGGCAACGAATTGTTCAAGGACTTTCAATTTGAAGAAAAATATTGGATTGGCATCGAAAAAATCCACGACGATATAATATTCTTCCACCGCTTCGTTAAACCTGATATGCCCGGGCACCGTGAAATCATTGCTTTCGCGATCGACACTCAAAAAATTTTATGGCAAACAAACGAATTTACATTTTTATTCATATACAACGATAAACTTTACGCTTCCAAAGAGTTGTTCGAAGGGAACAAATTCTTTATTTTAGATTATAAAACGGGTGAAACGATAAACGAACTCGATACGGATATGAATGAGTTAAACCGACTTAAAAACATAGCCGAGCAAGAAACGGATTACGAACATTATGTTTTTACCGAAAAGTTTGACGAAAGAAATCCGTATATTAAAGACAAAGTTAAAAAGATAATAACCGAAAAATTAACCGGAAAAGAATATTCGGGTAACGTGGAATTTGCAGAGGTAAACGATTTAATTCTATTCAACTTCCACGAAAAAAAAGAACCCGAAACTTTAACAAACAAGTTTTATGTAATTGAAGCCATTTCGGGTGAAACCAAATATTCCGATATATTGAACGCAAATACAAACGCTTACGCACCAGACTCTTTTTTTTGTTATAAAGATTTCGGTATTGTACTAAAAGAAAAGCAGGAAGTGATGGTTTTTAAGTTTGAATAATTTTATAATTATCGGGGGTGAACATGGCAATAACAAATTTTGAAGAGCGAAAAATCCTCCTGAACGCAGCCCGGAAATCCATTGAATCAATTTTTACGGGAGAGAAAGTTCCCGAACCCGATTACGAAAAACATCCCGTATTGAAAAAACACCTCGGAGCATTCGTAACGCTTACGATAAACAAAAGGCTTCGCGGATGTATCGGTTATATCACTTCCGAGAAACCGCTTTTTCAAACCGTTTGCGATGCTGCCGTTAGCGCCGCAATTAACGATCCGAGATTTCCTCCGCTTTCCGATGCAGAACTCGATTTAATCGATATAGAAATCTCGATTTTATCGGAACCTTTCCCGATGAATTCGTACGACGACATCGTAGTTGGCAAACACGGTTTGATTTTGGAAGAACCGGGAAGACGGGCTCTTTTGTTACCTCAAGTGCCTGTTGAACATAATTTGAACAGAGACCAATTTTTAAGCGCTTTGTGCGAAAAAGCAGGCTTGTACGGCGACTGCTGGAAACAAAAACAACTTAAAATAAGTCTTTTTACTGCCGAAGTATTTTCCGAAAAAGAATTGGGGGTAAAACATGAGCATAGTTAGAAAACCCGCTGTAGCAGGAATGTTTTATCCGGCCGATAAAAATCAGTTGGAAAATGAAATAAGGTTACTGCTCGATTTATACAAACCGAAAAAAAACTACGATAAAGTTTACGGTTTGGTTTCTCCCCACGCCGGCTACGTTTATTCCGGGAAAACCGCCGCATACGGTTACAACACACTTGCCGGTAAAGAATATAAAACGGTTGTCGTAATTTCACCGAGCCATCGTGAATATTTCCCGGGTATATCAATTTACAACGGCGATGCTTACGAAACGCCGCTTGGTATAATCGAAATAGACAAAGAACTCCGTGAAAAATTAATTAACAACAGCAAAACGATTTTTGCGGGGGTTCAAGGTCACCGCGCCGAGCATGCTTTGGAAGTACAACTTCCTTTTCTGCAAACAGTATTGAAAAATTTCAAACTGTTACCCGTTGTTATGGGCGACCAAAGCAGAGTTTTTGTTGATGAACTGGCGAACAAATTGGCGGAATTTACGGATGACGATACTTTAATTGTTGCAAGCTCCGATCTTTCGCATTTCTACCCGCGCGAAGAAGCGGAAATTTTGGATTCGAGAGTGGAAAAAAGAATCAACGATTTCGATTATATCGGTCTGCAAAACGATTTGGAAAGAAGAACTTGCGAGGCTTGCGGCGGCGGCGGAATTGTTTCCACCTTAAAAGCCTTGGATATGAAAGACGTGAAACATTCGGAAGTTATATACAGAAACGATTCCGGAGAAACAACCGGCGATACTTCGGAAGTGGTAGGATATTTATCGGCAGTAATTTATAATTAAAACCGAATTTTCACCCGGATAAAAGCAATACTTTTCTGCTTCTTAAGCTCAACATTTTTGAAATGTTGGGCTTTTTTCTTAAAATTGTTTGAATATCCCGCTCCGTTTAGAAAAAATGCGCTATAAAAAACACAAAATATTTGACTTATAACGTTATACGTTATATTTTGCTTTCATGATTAAATCTTTTTCTTGTAAAGAAACGGAAAAAATATTTAACCGGCAATTTTCCGGTGAATTTCCTCTTGAAATACAAAGAACCGCTTTAATCAAAATGCGGATGTGGAACCGTGCGTTTTCCCTTTCGGATTTAAAAGCTCCTCCCAATAATAAATTCGGGTTAATGAGAAACGAAAGAAAAGGCAAATTTTCCGCCTCCGTCGGTAACAATTGGATTTTATGCTTTTCCGTATCGAACGGCGATTTTTACGACGTGGAATTAATTTCAACAACTATAATAAAAATCAAGAACGAGAAAATATTTTTTACACCGCTTCACCCTGGTGAAATTTTGGAAAAGGAATTTTTAATTCCGTTATCGTTAAGTCAAAATAAACTCGCTAATTCAATCGGAGTTCCGCCACGCAGAATCAACGAAATTGTACTTCGCAAAAGGAAAATAACAGCCGATACGGCAATAAAGTTAGGTGGATATTTTAATACCTCACCGGAATTTTGGTTGGGTTTGCAAACGGATTACGAACTGGATGTTGAATTCACCAAGCGGAATCAACAAGCCGATTAAAAATAAGATTGCTAATTGTAACTTGATTATAAATTCGCTTTAATCTCTCACCGTCTAACTTCGCAAAATCTTCTTCTCGCGGAACGATTACCAATCCGCTCATATCAACAGCTGCGGGTGAAACGGTTAAACGGTCTTCGTTTTCCAAATAATAAAAATCCGGTCTGTGTTTTTCCCGCGGATAAATAATAATTTTCCACTTACCGTTTTCAAAACTCCCTACAATATTCATCATCGGTTCTTGTGCACTGCCGGTTAGCTCTCCGAGTTTCGTATTAAATTTATCAAACGTTCGATTGAGTTTTTCTGCATTGTTCCCTTCAATAAAAAACATTCTTCTTAACCCGTCTTGAACAGCGTAAATTTTAACGGTAGCGGATTCAACTAAAATTTTACCCGTTTGGTTTTTCAGCATTTCATAGTCCTTTTCAATGGGCATCACGCTTTTCGTACCCGCTTGAAAATGCATATGGTCGGGCGCCGAAGCACCGCATCTGGGTCCGTTATAAAACACCGTTAACTTATCGCTTAATTCTTTAACCAACGATAGGAAAACCGGAAAGTTTCCGCCGATTTTTTGAGGAGTGTGTTTTTTATTTATAATTGTAAAATGCTCGGGAAAAATAGGATACGGATTACACAAAATTATATATTCGCTGTTAAATTCAATGCCGCGTTGTTCTTGCGGTAAATTATCCGTACACAAAAAACACTTTCTGTTTTGAATCGAGGCTTTATCAACCTTTGCCGAAGTTGATTTTATTCTGCCCGGATTAAATTGGGTTTTAACTTCAATGTTATTAATATTAAATATTTTGGTTTTTACGGATTTCAAATCCGAATAATTTTTAGAGCATAAATTCCAATGATCTTGTTGATGTTTTAACAACGCGAGCGATTGTTCGGCAAAATTTCCGGTTGAACCGTACCTTTCCAATTCTTCAGGCGGAATAATTAAATTGCTCATACTACTTCTTAGCGGAATTAAGTTGAATTCTTGCTAAAATTTCAATCGTTCGTATTCTGTCTTTATAAACATTGTTTCTGTTAAGGCTTTCGATGTTCAAAGCCGCATCTGTATTGCCTTCCCAGCGCCTGCATCTGTAAATCGGTTCGTATATTCTTCCTATTTGATATTTGCGAGAAATCGCGAGTCCTACGGCATAGTCTTCACCGTAACTCACGTTCGGTACTTTTATTTTTCTCAATACCGGTGTGTAGAAAGCTCTCGGTGCGCCCAATCCGTTAATTCTCAATGCATTATTTCTTCCGTTTTCCGGCGTCCATTCTTTATGATCGATTATGCCGGGAGGAATTTCTTCCAATTCGAAATTCGTCATTTGATACGAGCCTATCACCATTGCGCATTTCTCTTCGTAAAATTTATCGATTATTCTTTGCAATGTTGTTTCGTCGTAATATAAATCGTCGCTATCGAGTTGAACGGCAAACTTACCGCATTTAGGATGAAACAGTGCTTCGTTCCAGCAACCTCCTATTCCCAAATCTTTTCTTTCTGGAATTATGTGAATCAGCCTATCGTCATTGAACGAACGGATAATATCGGTTGTACCGTCGTTCGAGTGATTATCCACTACAATTAAGTTAAAAGGGAAATTCGTTTTTTGGTTAAGTACCGAATTTATTGCATCGGCAATTGTTTTCGCCCTATTGTAAACCGGAATAATTACCGTAGCTTCAGTTTCGAAATCGGTCGCATCAAAATCGACTTGGTCGAACTCCGGTTCAAGGAAAGCACCAATGTTTTTCAAATATTTCGTGAATGCTTGTTCCATTTCGATTTGAACTTCTCTGTTTTTCGGATCGACGTAATCGAATTGTTTTTCACCGGATTTCCTCCGATCGAATTGCGCCGTAGTATAAAGATATTCGGGAATTCTTATAAAACTTCCTTGCTCCGATAAACTTAATCGAAGTTGATACCAACCGGCATATTTGTAGTTTTCCTCCAACCTTTCAACCGCACGTTTCATAGCTTCCGTATTGAGCAACAGCAAAGTTCCGAAATCGAAATCATCTCTAACGCTTCCGGTCTGATAATCTATTACGGGATGCTTTAACAACTCTTCGCCCTTAAGCTCGAGATAATCGGAATAAACAATTGACGCCGAAGTATCCTCCGCCACGGCTACGAGTCTTTCCGTTGCAAATTGACCCAAGCCAGCTAAATCGGCTCGGATTACCAATAAAGTATATTTCGTGTTCGCATTTGCGCCAATACTTTTAATGGTTTCCGTTGAAAACAGATTTTCGGAAAAAATGGTGTCAAAATTTTCAAAAACTTCTTTTTGAGAAATTACATGAATTTTTTCGATTAAATCCGACTTACTCAAAAGTTCGCATGTTTCCCCGGTTTTGCTTCCCATGTTAAATACGAATGCGGTAATCATTTTAATATCCCTCAAAAATTTAATAATTAAACTTTAATCCAAATAAAATTTCCCTGCCTTTTTCCGGCAGTCCCCATTGAGTATAATAAAGTTTGTCGAAAAAATTATTAACTCTTATGAACATTTCCAATCCTGTCCGCTCGAACAACTCAAAATAGTATGAAATTCTAAAATTAACAATCGCGTACGAGGGCAATTTTTGAAAATATTCGGAACCCTCTTTTAATCCGAATTCTTCGCCGACAAAATTTGCTTCGAAATTAATATTTAAATCGGCCAACGGCATATAAGTCATTTGCATACCGGCAATAAAACACGGTTTGTATTCCAATGTATCGGTAAACGAGCCGCTTTCATTTTCCGCAAAAGAGTTTAAGTACGAAATGTTTAACTTCAAATCTAAATTGTTTTTTAAATGAAAGCGGGAAGAAACTTCTCCACCCCAAGTTCTTATTTTACTTTTATTAACTCTTTTAAACTGTTTTTCCGGCAATGAAATTCTCTGAATTCCGTTTGTAAGCAACGAATAAAACACGGATGCATTAATCGAGTATAAATCCGAACCCATTTTCCAATTTGTTTCAATGGTGTACACATCTTCCGATTTCAAATCGGGATTAGGAACAAATCTGCCGAGTGCACCGGAATACAACTCGCGCAATGTGGGAAAACGGCTTTTCTTCCCAATGCCGAGTTGTGCCGAAAAGTTATCGCTGAAAAAGTGTGTTAATTCGGTTTCGAAATTTAGTTTCAACTCGCCGTCCCTTTTCGGTTTGTCTCCGGTCAATGGAGTGAATTGATTATCCATACTTACTCCGGTTAAAAACGTATATTTCGAAGTATGGTATTCATATTCCGCTCCGATACTAAAAACGTATTGAGAATAAATTTTCTCAACGGGATCGGATAAAAAACTTTCTTTGTGAAATGCGTTTAGTCCGCTCAAAGCAATTTTCAAGGTGGAAGAATTCGTCAAGTAATTCGAATAAGCCGTACGTCCGTAAACGGAAAAATCCTTGTTATCTTCTTTATCTTCGAGAATCGAATAAAATTCATCTTTGTATTGTTCTATATTCATCCTAAAACCGGTCAACGATAAAGCATATTCCAGTTTTTGAAGTGAATCGAACAAATCATGTTTGCCGTTAAGAATGAAAGTTAATTTTCTCCAAAGCGGATATCTCCAGAACCTCGGTTTACCGACTTCTATTTCAGGAGGAACACCTTTATCCGCATCAATTAACGATATGGACATTGATGTTTGTGAAACACCCGAAAATTTAAACAATACTTTTCCGAAACCGTTAAATCTTTTATAGTCGCTATTTAATCTAAATGACGAGTTGTTATAATACTCTTTTACGGAATGCGGCAAGGAATATTCGTCGCTTTTTTCATAACCGAGAGAAAACAGATATGACATTTTGCCGGCGGTGCCTGAATAATTAAACTTAATATCGTGAGAATTGTTCGTTCCATAGAAATAAGAAAAGTTTCTCAATTCGTCAGCCGTATCGGGGGTAACGGATGTAATCGCAATAACTCCGCCCAAAGTATTTGCGCCGAATAAGACGGAAGGCGTACCGTTTGAAATCACAACGGAACCAAGCGCATTTGTCGGTACAAGACTTAAATCGATTCTGTTATCCCAAGCTACGGGAAGCGGAACACCATCGAAAAACAGTGCAAGCTGACGAACACCGTATCCTCTTAAAAATATTTGACTTTCACCCCTTGAGTTTACTTGCAATTTTAATGCGGGAAAAAATTTTGCTAAGTCCGCAACCGATTTTGCATCCGCTTTTTTAATAAGTTCCCGTTTCAGTTCAACAATCGGTTTCGGATTTATAAACTCGATACCGCTAACGGTTATTTCTTTCAATTCGTATGTTTTTGTGGAGTCCTGGGGAAATAATATCGAAGCTGTGCAAAAAAGAATCGTTAAAAAATATGCAATCGTGGTATAACGGTTTTTTCTCAACAAAATTTTTCCGGTTTAGTAAAGATTTTCAAAAATGTAAATATATAGAAAGAATAAGATGATTTGGGAATAAAAAAGGAATGGTTGAGTCAAATCACACTTGTTAATGAAAAACATATATAAATTTTTATAATATTTTCAAAGTTTCTATTTGAAAAAACTATGTTTATATTTGGTTAACAACAATATTTATTTTCCCATTTTAAGAAAGGAGTAATTCCATGAAAAAAGTTATTGCGATTGTGTTGGTTCTTTTTTTATTGGTTGGTGCAAGTAACGCACAAGTCGGCAAAATGTATGTTGAACCGAATTTGACTTTGGCTTTACCATTGGGTGATTTCGGTGACGCTAACAACGTCGGGTTCGGCGGTACGGTTACATTTATGTACAGAGTAATCCCTCAAATGGATTTAACCGGTTCTCTCGGTTATTTGACTTGGGGATATAAAAATTTTGACGGAAGCTTCAGTTCAATTCCCTTCCTGGTTGGTGCAAGATATTATTTCTCTCAAGGAAGTATCACTCCTTATGCCGGAGCGGAATTAGGATTGCATTTCAACAGTGCAAGCATTGAAATCCCAACATATGAAGTATTTGGTCAAACTTTCGGCGGTGGTACAACAACAGCATCAAGCACGGATTTCGGACTAGGTTTCGGCGGTGGCGCAGTATTTCAGGCCGGTGCCAACTTAATGTTGGATGCAACTTTACAATATAATTTAATCGCTTCGTCCGGTTCCGCTAGTTATTTAAGCATTGAACTAGGCGCAAAATTCGGTATAAACTAAACAAAAATATGATTATAAAAAAAACGGCATATTTCTATGCCGTTTTTTCTTTTTAAATAGACAAAACGGAAATTATAATTCGTATCTTATTCCGCTTGTAATAGTAAAATAGAATACCGAGGAGCCCGAAACAAAAACAGGCCCGAATTGCAAATCCGCCGGCACGTAAATACGGGGTGCAACGGGAATATTTACACCGCCTCCGAATCTCAAACCGAAATACGGTCCGCCCGTTAAGAAAAATAAACTAAATCCTCCGTTAACATAAGGTTTTACATTCGAACCGATTACATTTATGTAATATTTGAAATAATTCGCCCACTCAATTGGCGTGCCCTCTTGAGTATTAATATTAAATTCCGAACCTGCGGCCATATTTCTATTAAACTTAATCTCCGCCATAGGACCAATATGTAAACCCGCAATACTTGATGCCACCGATATACCGAATCTGCCTCCGACTATCCAATTGGGTTTTTGGCCGAAAGAAGAATCGGTTAGAAAAAACAGAAAAACAAAAGAAATAACAACAATTATTTTTTTCATAGAACCCCTCGCAATTTTATTGAAATAATTTTACTATTGTTTATATTTGTAAAACAAAAATTTTCCCTTCAAACTTACACTAATATAAAAAATAACTTGTAAAAATTTAATAAACCTAATCGATTAATCGCTAACATAAATAAGGAGTATGCTATGAGAAAATTTATACTAACCGCTATTTTTATATTTGCAGGATATAGTTTTGCATCTGCTCAACCCTCTTTGGGTGTTTTTTTAGGATATGGAGTTTCATCTTTCGATAAAGAATTGGTTAGTGGCGTTGATTTGGGTGATGCCGCGGGCTATTTGCCGGTCGGCGTTCAAGTCGGTTACAGCTTAACCGGCTTGAGTTTCGGTTCCTTAAGTTTTTTAGGCGAATTCAATTATTCGGCGGTTCCTTTTACCTACGAAACATTCGGTGATATAGGAAACGGAGAAATAAAAACTTCCGAAATAATGGTTAGTCAAACTTTTATAGGCGCCGTTTTTAAAATGAAATTCGGAACAAGTTTTTTTAATCCGTTCATTCGCTTGGGCGGCGGAGCATATTTAGGAAGCGTTAATCAAGAATTCACCCAAGACGTAAAAGATTATTTGGAGCAATTCGGAGCCACAATAGAAGATGCGGACATAGATTTTAAAACAGCATTCGGTTTCAATATTGGAGCGGGAACGGATATCCGCATCGGTCAAGTAACCGGTTTGTTCGGTGAATTTGTTTATCATATAGTTTCGCGGGAACTCGATATCGACGGGGCAGAATCAAATTCAGCGAACAACTGGGCGATTTTAGTCGGCTTTCAAATTTCAATTTAATTCCAACATTAAAATTAAACGGAGGCATATATTGCCTCCGCTTTTTTGTATTCCATTTCTTTCGGAAATTCCGGTACAGTAAAAATTAGCTTTTTGTTTCTACAAAACATGCACCGCACTATAAAATATTAAATTTACATACTACTAAAGCTTGAAAAGTTAAAATTTTATAACTCACATCTTCAATAACGTCCGAAATACCGTAACGGAAAGTTAATTGTGGCGATAACGTAATTAAATTTGAAAGCCGTATGTCGATACCCGATCCCGCAGCTAAAGCGAAGCGGGTATTTGTATTTTTAAGGGTTTCCTTCGATTTTTGAGACTGTTGCCCCCCTTGAAAATAATAACCCGGCGTTGTAATTGTTATCTCGCTTTCAAGTTCGGCACTTAAATTAAAACCGAGAGCCGGACCGAAAAGAAAATATACACCGACATTCGGAATCCTATATTTAAACATCGTCTCCAGTTGAAAATATGATATACTTACATCGTTATCGATGTTAAAACTTACAACTTGCCCGCCTTGATTTTGTGAAGCCGTTTGAGAGGTCGAACCGCTACGGTTATCGTAAAACGCCATTGTGGTAAGTATTCCGAGCGATTTATCTCTGTTAAACGTCATATCGATCTGCGCCGTAAATGCCATACCGAAGCCGCTTCCGCCTTCGTCGATATCGGAACCGTTGTGAAGGTTAAAATTCAATCCCAACGCCGGTCCAATCGACATTCTGAATTGAGCGAAAGAAGAGCTAACAAATAGAACCAAGAAAAATATTACAAAATAATTAAGTATCTTTTTCATTTTATCCTCCGGTTGAAGTTTGTTTAACTTAATTCATAGTTAAGGAATTGTATAAACTACCGATGTTGTATAATCGCTGCCGTTAGCGGCAATTTTTCCGTAGAAAGTGAATTTCCATTGCTGTCCGCTTGCCACCCCGGTATAACCGCCAAGTATATTCCACGAATCTTTTGTAAAAACGGTTGTTCCGTCTCCGTTCAGCGTATCGTTAAATCCGTTTACTTGCACGTCAACTTTTACGATGGTTATATCAACGTTTGGTTTGAAAATAAATTCCGTGGTGTTCGGGTCTTGTCCCGCTCTGTGAGAAATTTCAATCGATACTTGAGAATTACCTCCTGTTCCTCCGCCGGCAACGGTATAATTCACGGTTACATTGAAACTTTGACCGCTGGCGGCAATTTGTCCCGTAATATCAAAAGTCCATTGCTGACCTTGTTGAACGCCGGTATATTCTTCAAGTTCGTACCAAGTGTCTTTTTTATAAACCGTGTTAGGATCGCCTTGAAGTTCATCGGTAAAATTTTGAATTTTAACTACTACTTTTTGAATTTTCACATCTACGCTGGGTTTAATCAAAAATAACGTTCCGCCTTGATTTCCCGGTTGGGTTTTCACTTCGAAGGAAACCGTACCGTTACCGCCGCCGATGTTGGGAATCAACGGGTTGCCCCCATCATCGCTACCGTTATTGCAGCCAAATACGGAGGCAAGTAACACTAATATTAATATTTTAAGTTTTGTTTTCATTTCTACCTCCCGGTTCTTATTAACTTTTTATGTATGGTTGTATAAATATTTCTTATTTCCATCATTACATCTTGAACCGTTGTATTTAATTCGTTGGCAACAACATTGTAGGTTTTCCCGGTGGCAATTTTTTCGATAATGGATTTCTGAATGTCCGAAAAAGCTTTTTCAAATCCGTTACCGCCGAAATCTTTTTTAGTTTGTCTTAATAAAATTTTTCTTGCCACGTTCGGCGTCATCGGCGACCCGCCTTTTAATGTTATCTCTATTGTTTTAATCAGTTCATCGGGATTAGTTTTTTTGGGAATAAATCCAACCGCACCCGCCGAGATTGCGTCAAACACATTTGTGTCGTCTTCGTATGCCGTTGAAATTAATATCAGAATGTTCGGATAATTTCGTTTTAAGTATTTTGCACCTTCAATTCCCGAGATACCCGGCAATTTAAGATCGAGCAAAACCAAATCCGCTTTTTTCAACGAAGCGGAACCGAACGCATCATCGCAACTCGAAAAAGAACCTATAACTTTGAACTTGGAAACGGTGTTAAATATTATTTCCCAACCGTTCCGTATAAATTTGTTATCTTCAATTATTACCAACGAAATTTCCGCCATCTGCAGCAATGTGACAATCCCGCTTGTTTTCTATCGAATTATAATTCGATAAAAGCAAAATGACACTACATAAACCTGTAGTTTAATTTTGGATAATTAAAATATTTGGTATTATTTGCGTGGGGGTTGTATCAGACGTTTTTTAATGGCTTCCGCTACTGCCGCCGCTCTGGAATGAACTTCCAGCTTTTCGTAAATATGCCTGATGTGGTAATAAACGCCGTCGACCGAAAGAAAGAGTTCGCTTGCTATTTCCGAATATGTTTTACCTTGCGCCATTAAATTGAGTATCTCTTCTTCGCGCCCTGTCAGTTTTTCGATAACCCCAACAGGTGTTTTAATTTCCTTGGTTTTCTGAAACGATCGAATTACTTTTCTGGCGATATTCGGACTCATAGGCGAACCGCCTGAATAGGCTTCGCGCAATGATTCGATAAGCTTTTCGGGTGATGTTTTTTTTGATAAATATCCTACCGCACCGGCGCACAGTGCGTCGAATATTTTTTCTTCATCGTCAAAAACGGTGCACATAACAATCGCTAATTTCGGAAATTTATCGCGTAAGTATCTTACGCCTTCGATTCCGGATATCCCCGGCAATCCGATATCCATCAATACCAAATCCGAATCATCAAATATCTCGGTATGTTCGAATGCCTCTTCACAGCTACGGAAAGAATTTCTAACATGCATATCTTCTTGTTGGTTGATGATTGCCGTCCAACCTTCGCGTATGAATTTGTTGTCCTCAATAATTATGATATTTATTTCGTGCAAAGTCATTTCTCAAGCATTTATTTTAACGGAATTCGTAATTCCCACTTCGTCCCTTTACCGATAGCTGTATCCAAATTTACGATTCCTTCCATTTCCTTAACGCGGTTGTAGATATTTTTAATTCCGTTGCGGTCGGTATGTTTGCCCGGATCGAACCCCATACCGTTATCTTTCACCAATAAAAATAATTCGTTTTTTTCAAAATATATTGTTACTTGTAATTCGGTGCAATCGGAATGCTTAACCGCATTGGTTACCATCTCTTTAAAAATCAACCAGAGGTTTCGTCTCTGTTCCATTGTTATTTCCTTAACAACTGTTTTTTCGGGAATATCTATTTTGTAACCGATATTTTTACTTTCGCACAAATCCGAAACATACCGCCTGAATTTTGGAAGAACAATTTCCCAACTGTCGTTTTCCGGATTAATAGACCAAATAATATCGCTCATCATTTCACCCGCTTCGGTTGCGCTTTCAATTATCAGAGAAAGAAGATTCTTGACACTTTGCGTTGTTGTTTTTCCTATTTCGTTTAGTACCGCATTGGCAAAATAAACAATGCCGGTAATTGTGGCGCTTACTTCATCATGCAAATCTCGTGCAATTTTATTTCTGGTTCTTTCTATTTCCAACGCTTTGTTCAAACGGTAATTATGAATTTCCCAAAGAGTAAATAAAATTAAACCGACAATTATCAATTTAAACCACCACGTTAACCAAAAAGGGGGTAAAATAACAATTAACAACTTTGCTTCTTTCTTTGCCCAAACTCCATTACTGTTTGCCCCTTTTACTCTGAATAAGTATTCACCCGGTGCTATATTTGTATAACTTGCCGTTCTTTTGTTTCCGCTGTTAATCCATTCTTTGTCGATTCCTTCCAATTTATACGAATATTTATTGTTCTCCGGGGAACTGTAATCAAGTACGGCAAATTCAATCGAGAAAAAATTTTGTCTGTACGTCAGCGTAACGGTATTTGTTTTCAGAATTTCGGGAAGTTTTAGCGGTTTGTTGAAAACTCTGAATTTAGTAAGCGTAACCGAGGGAATAAAAAATTTCTTTTTGACTTTTGAAGGGTAAAAATAAGTAATGCCTTCTGTTCCGCCCAAATAATATTTACCGGATTTCCCAATGCAAAATGCACCGCCGTTAAATTCGAGATTTCTCAAACCGTCCGATTGTGTAAAATTTATAATGTTGAAGTTTTTAGTATCGAATTTCGCTATTCCTCTGTTTGTGCTAAGCCACAAAAATCCGGAAGAATCGGGAAGTGCAGCATAAACTGTATTATCCGGTAATCCGTTATCAATTGTGAAAGTTTCAAATTCTTTTTTACCTGAATTGAATTTATTCAATCCTCCGCCCCACGTGCCGATCCATATCGTACCGGCTTTATCCTCGGTGATGCACCAAATACTGTTGCTGCTAATGCTTTTGCGGTTATGTGATTCATGCAAAAAATTTTCAACGCGTTTTCCGTCGGCCGAAATTTTCGTCAGTCCGCCATGCATTGTTCCGACCCAAACATTATGTTTTCCGTCTTCGAACACCGAAAGAATCACATCATCTCTGAGTTTGCCGTTATTAGTATTGTATGGTATAATTTTATCTTCGTTTTCTATTAATTTGTATAAACCGTTGGAACACGTTCCAATCCACATAGCATTAGCATGATCCTCAAACAAAACCGAAATGCATCCGAACCCGAAATTAAGTTTTTCGTTCTTTTCGAACTTCTTTCGCTTTGTATTATAAATGTAAATCGGTGTCGATTGGTCGAATCCCACCCAGATATTTCCTTTGTGATCCTCTTCGATTGCCGTTACGGTATTGCTTCCCGTTTCTTTGGCGTTTTGAAAAAAGTGAAGAAACTCAACGCTATTCTCCGGTTTGTAGCTTAGACCTCCTCCGTCCGTACCGACCCACAAACCGCTTTTACTATCTTCGCAAATGGAAATTACTGAATACGGCGGTAAACTTTTCGGGTTGCCAGGTTCGTAGGAAATACACTTAAAGAATTGTTTGTTCTCATCGAACTTACTTATCCCTCCGCCATACGTGCTGATCCAAACTATTTTGTTTTTATCTTCAAAAAATGAAAACACCGCACCTTTTCCAACCGACCAGTTTTCCACGGGGTTATTTTTATATCTCTTAAATCGTCCGTCCTCCTTTTCCAAAATGTTAATTCCCTTATCGATTGTTCCAACCCACAATCGATTGTTACTGTCGAAAAATATCGAGGAAACCCTGTTGCTGCTAAGGGAAAACGGATTTGCGGGTTCATATTGATAATTACGTAATAAACCACCGTTCGCATCGAAAACGAACAGTCCTTTACCGACGGAAGCGACCCAAATGCGGTTACGAACATCTTGAGTTATTTGAAAAATAATGCCGGTATCAAATTTTTGCAATGCCGGATTGGCAATTTTAATGTTAAAATTTTTAATTAGCACTAATCCTTTCCATGTTCCTAACCACAAATTTCCGCTCCGATCGAAAAACATACAATGCAAGTGAATATCATAATTAAATATCGGAGCTTCTTTGTGAAAGCGATCTTGTAATTTCGAGTATTTGTAAAATTTACCCGATGTCGTTCCGACCCATAAGTTTCTTTTTATATCTTCTGCAATGGTAATGAAGTTAATTTTTTCCGAAACGGAATCGGCTTGTTCGGGTTCGTAACGAATAAAACTATCTTTCTCGAAAACGTAACGGTTAAGTTTTCCGTCAAGCGTAAGTATCCATAAATTTCCATCCGAATCCACATATAATTTGCTTATCCAATTAGACGAGATCGAAGTCGGATCGGACGGGTTATGGCGGTATAGTATGAATTCATATCCGTCATATTTATTCAATCCTTCTTGAGTTGCAATCCAAATAAAGCCGGTAGTATCTTGAACGATACTGAAAACCGTTGAGTGAGAAAGTCCGTCTTTTACGGAAAGCCTGTCGAAATAAATTTCGCCGGATTGAGGAAATACTTGGAAAATAAACGAAAAACTTAATATGAAAATAAGGAAATCCTTACGGAATAAGAATCGTACTGAAGGGAATACCCGTTTTTTTGCGATGCGGCACACAGGTTTAATTTATTATTAAAAATAATGTATTCCCTTTCGGTTAACGGAGCGAAATAATTTCCCAACTGTTTTTTTGTCCCATTCCACGGGATGAAAACCGGATTCTCATTTTCCTTGCCGATTTCGGTTTTAAAATTTTGGAAATACTTTCTTCGTTCGCTTTTGATATCAGCACCTCTATTTCGCTACCTTCCGCTAACGGTTTTGTTGACGCTCCGTATCCGTGTACGGTATCTATTCTTATTATTGCATGATTTACGTTATCTTTTGTATCGACGGAGATTACTGTTGCGGTGACGTCCGCGGTACCGGGAGGTAATTGTGCGGCATGTGATTTTTTCAACATTTTAGTCTGCCCGTTCTCTTGAATGTTTGTATCCTTCGATGTGCAGCAGCTTATTAACAGAAAATTTACCATAACGAGAATTAAAATTTTTACGGCACTTTTCATTACTAAACCTTATAATTTAATTAACCATATAATGAAATTTTTTCATAAAATAAGTTTTCACTAACTGAATGTCAAGATGTTTTTCCAAATACGTTTGGGCTTTCCGTTCCAGCGGAAAGCCCGTAATGAAGATATTTTTCCTGAACGAAAATTTACATCGGTTGAAAATCATTTTAACAATACCAATTTCTTTGAATCGGTAAACTCACCTGCTTTCAAAATATAAAAGTAAACTCCGCTCGAAATATTTTTAGCCGTAAAAGTAACACGATATTTGCCCGCACTTTGTCTTTTGTTTACAAGCGTTGCAATTTCCCGCCCTAGAAAATCGTAAATTTTCAAGTTCACCTTTTCAGCAACTGGTATCGAATATTCAATTACGGTTGTTGGGTTAAAAGGATTCGGGTAATTTTGACTTAAATAAAATTCGGTCGGCAATTCCTCTATTTTCTCAATATCTACCAAATAATCGATTGGTATTGTCAAATTTCCTCCGTTGGTGGCAATATTAACTTGCCCGACATACGTTCCTTCATGTAGATTTTGAGCATTTAGCGTTAACGTAATTGTTTGGGAAGCACCGGGTTGTATCGTACCGCTTTTGGGTTGAACGGTTACCAACGGATTTGATTCTTCCGTGACCGTAATCTGTCCGCTGGTTGTACCGGTTGCACCTTTATCGTCAGTAACCGTTAAAGAATATGTGTACGTGTTAGCCTGAGAATATGCATGAGTAGTTGATTTTTCATTGCTTGTTGTTCCGTCGCCGAACTCCCAATAATATTGGGTTATCTGCCCGTCGTTATCATACGATTGGGAAGCATCGAAAGTAATTGACTCGTTCACTTCCGCCTGGGTTGTGGAAACTTGAGCAACTGCAACCGGATTTTGATTTCCGCCGCCTCCACCACCTACGGTTCCAACGGCTCTTACAAGAAAAGCACCGTTTTCAAATCCACTTATCGTATTAATGTTCACATATTGCGAAGTTGTCCAATCATAATAATAGCACTTATTTGGAATTTGTGCATCGTAATCGGCACCGGCGGGATAGTTTATGTAACTTGAACTTGTCATTAGTTCAATGTAGAAAGTTTCTCCCGCATTAAAATTAAGAGCCGGATTAAGCGTTATCGTGTACCAATCCCCTTCCTGCGACAGCGAAAGGCTTAAGTACCCTTCCGAAAGCAAATTACTGCTTGCATCGTAAATAGCGGCGTAAACATCGTTGGTTACGGCATTTTCCGTTCGCATAAAGAATTGAAAAGAATCCATTTGGAAATCAAAATTACCGAGATTGAATTCCGTTAACCAATCGAAATCCGTACCGTCTCCGAACCCTATAAAACTATCCGACGAATTATCTCCATCGTCCAAAAAGATTACGTCATTGCCCGAAATCGAGCCCGGTTCGCATTTACTTCCGAAGTTTTTGTTCGGTATAAATCCCGGTTTAAGCGAATAGTTATCGGTGCTTGCAAAATTTTTACAGAATTTACCTTTACTCTTTTGCCCACGCTTAACTTTGTGAAGAACCGCTGTTCCAGCCGATGTTTTGGCAAAATTACCCGTAACCGTAATGTTAAAATTCATCGGTGCGTTTCCGTTATTGCTCAACTCGAAACTTGTCGAACCTGTTTCTCCCGGACGAGATTGCAAAGTAAGACTTTGCACATTAACAACCGGCACCGGTGTGCCGGCAGCTGAAGCTTGTCCCATAAATGCACCGCGACCGTGAGTTCCCGCTACAACTCGTCCATCCGATTTCCTTGACGCCAAGTAATTCACAACCACGTTCCCTATTACATCGGGGCCTTCAAGCATCCAGACGGTTTGGTTCCCGTTTAGCTGGGTGGTTGAATAAACACCCGTGCTTGTTGCCACCAAATATAGCGTTCCGTTGCTCGTAGGAAGTATCGTTGCGCCACGTATTGAAGGACCGGGACTTTGCTGTGTTCCTTCCAAATTGCCTTCTACCGGAGTAAAAGACTGCCCTCCGTTATTGGAATGATAAATTCCCACAATGTTATAGTTTGAAAATATCACTAATAATTCATCACCGTTATCGGGATTAACGGCAATGTTATGAATATAATAAAGCGGTTCGAGTCCCGAAATTGAAATATCAACCGCACCTGAAGTCGCAGTATTGGCGTTATCCAACCGATACAATTTCGGTGAGCCGCTCGGATTCTGCGAAAAATCCACAGCTCCGTAATACAATCTGTGAGCCGGATTACTTTTGGAAATTGCCAAAGCCGAAATCACATATTCCCCGGGAGCACTGAGATTATCCAATTTCGTCCATCCCGTTGTAATTCCTTCACCATACGACGGATTGTTGGGTAGTGAGTTTAATTGATCATTCCGCCAAAGAACATTTCCCGCCGGATATATCATAATATTTTCGTCCGACGGATCGATAACAAACGGATTGACGAACAGTTGATTCGTTGCATCTTTTGGTGTTATGTTCGAATAATTCGGATACTCCCTAACCGGATTTCCGTTTTGATCGTATTCCACTCTAAGAACCACACCGTTTTGAATTTCCGTGTAAGGATAATTCTTTCCGAAATACGCATAGGCGCCGTCGCCTGAACTGACGTCGTATGACGGGGATGTTTGTATACCGTCAAACCTGAAAGAGGGCGAACCGTTATCTTGCGTTCCTCCCATGATTCTGTCGTCTCCGGCTATATCGGGAATTGTTATCATATAAAACTGAGTTACGTTGTATCCGTTGTTTTTATTTTCCCACGGGAAGAAGGTATCGTAGTTTGTGTTTGTTATATCGGAAGTGTAAGCAAGCCCACCGTCGTTTCCCCACCACATAGCGTTCGGATTTGTCGGATCGAACGCGAAAGAGTGAATATCCGGATGAAAGGTGGGATAGAAAAATTCTTGCGGATGATACCCGCCGATTAAATCGTTTTTAACATCATTAGGCTTGGTCGAAAAACCATTTGTAGATCTGAAAAGGCTCGTTGCGCCGATTAACACGAAATTTTCGTCGTCGGGTTTTACGGCAAGTACCATATTGTAGCTATTCTGAGTGTGAATATAATCTTCTAAATCGTAACCGAAATTTGGCATGTTTGCCGATCTGTCTTCCGAAACACCGGAGGAAATAATAATTTTGTGAAATCTTACATCGTCGTACTTTTGATCGATATAATCGCCTG
The DNA here is from genome assembly GCA_964553325.1 of uncultured Melioribacteraceae bacterium. Taxonomy (GTDB): domain Bacteria; phylum Bacteroidota; class Ignavibacteria; order Ignavibacteriales; family Melioribacteraceae; genus BMS3ABIN04. The sequence goes on from CAZKKI010000056.1 coordinate 63,213, forward strand.
TAAAAGTAAGCACGTATACAACATCGTTGTTGGAAGGCGCAATTTTTAGTACACTCCTCATGTGGACGGAAGGAAATGTAGTTGGAGTTATGTTTGTCCACGTTTGTCCGTCGTCGGTCGACTTATAAACTCCCGGTGAATTTTGAGGTGTAACACCTTGAGGAGGCGAAGAAAGTACCGCTACCAAAGTTCCGTTCGATGCAACGTCGATATCGGAAAAAATATGTTCGTTCGGTCCCCCAAGCACCAGCGAAAACGAATTCCCGCCGTCGGCCGATTTGAAAATTCCGAACGGATGGGAAGCAAAAAATACACTCCCTGTAGCCGGACTCACTACAATTTTCGACACAAAATCGTATTGCGTATTCCATACGGTCGGATCCGTATCTTTTGCGTTGGGTAACAGATGCCAGCTTTCCCCGTTGTCGGTCGATTTGTAAATCCCCCCGCCGGATATTCTGTGTGTATAACCCATATCTTGTGCCGAGCCTAAAAACTCGCCGCTGGCATAATACCAAGTGTTGGTATGTCCTTGTCTCGTATCTTGTGCCACAGACGTTACGCTGAGATTTTGATCCGTCGTACTTTTGATTGTCCACGTTGCACCTTTGTCGGTCGATTTCCAAATTCCACCGGAAACACCGCCGGCAATTATAATATTCGGATTCGTAATATCGATCGCAAGGGCTCGGGTTCTCCCACCAACATCATTGGGGCCCGCTTCTTTCCATCCCAAATCCATTGTGCCCGAATGTTTCTTCATATTCTTTTTCAGTAGCTTGGCATATTCCAATTCCCTTTCCCTTATGTTTTTCGGTATCTCGCCGGTTGCCGGGTCTCTCATTAATCTGAAAAAGTACTCCCAGCGCTCTTTTTTCAGTTCGATCGGATTGTCGGATTCTTCCCCAAATTCAAATTTCTCCCGCAGGGAATTTTTGTCCTCAAGTTTTTGAAACTCGGTGATTAATAATTTCGTAAGTATCGGCATCGCAATAATCAATAAAATCACGGTTAACGTTTTTTTCATTTTATCACCTTTAGTTAAATTAGAAAAATCTATTTTCAAAACGAGTGTATTTTTCCGCTTCTTTTCCGAATGTAAACTAAACAACGCACCCGCCATTTACACTACGGGAACCTGTAGTTTTGAAAAGTTGATTATTGGTAAATTATGTTGGATTTGTGATTACTATTAAGTTATTTTAAACCGAGCAAAATAATTTTCATCAAAATGAAAAATTTATTTCAAGAAGTCCGTGAAAGGAATATTCGCAGGTATTTGGCAATTTACATCAGTGCGTCAATTACGGCTCTCGGACTTGTTCATTTATTCAGCTTCCGCTACCGGCTTCCCAGTTTTATATTCGATTCGCTCCTTGTCATTTTGATTTTCGGGATAATTAATGTTTTTATATTCGGTTGGTATCACGGGAAAGAGGAAAAACAAAAACTAAAACCGTTCGAATTTATTTTGCACACGGTTGTATTGATTTCCGCTGTAGTTACCGCATATTTTTTTACACAAAGAAAACCGATAAAAATTTTACCGTTGAATGCCAAAACCGTAGCGGTATTGCCATTTGAAAACATGAACGATTCGAAAGAAGATGAATATTTTAGCGACGGTTTGACGGACGACATCTTAACTCATCTTTCCAAAATATCGGGTTTGCAAGTTATTTCCAGAACATCGGTAATGAAGTATAAAAATTCCGATATGACAATTCCGGAGATAGGAAGAGAACTTGGAGCGGGTTCCATTTTGGAAGGAAGCGTAAGGAGGGAAGGGAATAAATTAAGAATTACAGCTCAATTAATTAATGCATCGAACGACGAACATATTTGGGCGGAGACATACGACAGAAACATGAGCGACGTATTCGAAGTGCAAACGGAAATTGCCGAACTTATTGCTAAAAATCTCGAAGTTAAACTCGCCCCGAAAGAAAAAATTCAAATCGAAACAAAACCGACAAATAACATCGATGCTTATGCTTTCTATTTGAAAGGTAAAGATTACAGCACAAAATACACAAAAGAAGATAATGAAAGAGCAATCGGTTATTTTAGAAAAGCATTGTCCATCGATTCCAATTATGCTTTGGCTTATGCGGGATTAGCTTCGGTTTATGATGAGAAGGTAAGCCGGTATTTCGAACCCTCATACTGGAGAGATTCGGCAATCGCTTTTGCACGAAAATCATTAGAACTAAATCCGGAGTTACCCGAAGGACATTTTTCCGTTGCTAAAATTTATGCCGCTACGGGAAATTACAATCTTGCAAAGTATCATTACGAAAAAGCAATACGGTTAAACCCGAATTATTCCGGTGCAATTTACAACTTGGGTACACTATATTATAACGAAGGACGTTTGGACAAAGCATACGGTTTAATCCGTAAATCCATTATCCTTAAACCAGACGGTGTATTCGGTTATATCGTACTTGGTGGCATTTTCCAAAAATTGAACTGTAACGGACTGGCTTTATACTGGTTGAACAAAGCACTCGAATTAGACCCGCAAAATCCGCTGGTGTATTTTCATTTGATTAATCAACATATCTTAATGCAAAATTTCGATAAAGCAAAAGAATATGTCGATACGCTTCTGTCAAAAGCGCCCGGTTGGCCCTATTCGTTTTGGTTGGCGGGCCGACTGGAAACACTGCGAAAGAATTACGGTAAAGCTTTAAAACATTTTGACAAAATGTTATCGATAACGGGTGAAGAAGAAGAATATGATTACGGATTTCTTCTTTTGAAATCGGGCGGAAAAAGCAAAGGAAAAAAAATAATAGAACGGGATTTGAATTACTATTTGACCGAAATGAAAGAAACATCCGACAGTTTAAATCTTGATGCCAAAACAATTGCGGATATTTACGCAATTTTGGGAGAAAAAAATAAAGCGTTATTCTGGCTTGAGAAAGCCGTTGAGAAAGGTTGGATTGAATACCGTCCGCTTGAAATTTATCCGTATTTGGACGCTATTAAAAACGAACCCGAATACCAAAAGCTCATTACGCTAATCAAAGAAAAATCTGATTCGATAAAATCCGTTGTTATCAAAAACGATAAAACTCTAACCGAATGTTATTAATTGCTCATCAACTCACCGATAAAGCGCAGGTTTTCCGAACCCGAATTCGATATTATTATTTTTAAAACGGCGGTTAAGGGAACCGACAGAAACATTCCGACAATTCCCCAAATGTATCCCCAAAGCAATAACGAAAGCAAAATTACCAACGGGTTTAATCCGAGCCGGTTACCGAAAATTTTCGGTTCCAAAATATTTCCGATAATATTTTGAATTACCGTTATAACTCCGGCGACTATTAACATGTAAGTAAAAGATTCATACTGTATTAAAGTCATTACCGCAGGCAATATAACCGCTAAAACGGAACCGATATTCGGAATGAAGTTTAAGAAAAAAGTTAGCGCCGCCCAAACTATTACAAAATCGACATCGAACAACCATAAAGTAATTCCCACCAAAACAGCGGTTGTTAAACTGATTAAAAATTTTGTTGCAATATATCGTTGGACTTGTTCGGTAATATCTTTAAAAGTTTTTTCGATTTCCTTTTCCTTCTCCGTTTTAATTTTTTTCAACTTTACCGAATTTGCGGTTATGCCGGAATCGACCTCTTCGCCGTTTACTATAGCTTCCTTTTCCAATTCCTCGATGGTTTCTCTTATGTGGGTTTCCACATATCGCTTTTTTATTACCTCTATTATTTTTTTGTGTCCGCTACTGACGAAAATAAAAAAGAAGAGAATAAAAAACCCCGTTGAAAAAATGGACAAAGTGGAAGAGAACAATCCGCTTACAATTCCACCGTAATCAATTCCGTAAAGGATTTCCTGCAAATTAAAGTTCGTTAACATTTCGTCGGTTATTCCCAACGACAACGCCGTACCGCTTATTATACTGTTCAATTTTTGTTCGTATTTCGGTAATTGCTCGCCGAATTTCGCAAAAGAGCCGATCATAAATTTAGACATGCCCCAAATAATCAAACTGATTATAATAAGGTCGAGCACAATTGCTATACCTTGCGGAACTTTTTTTTGTCCGAGTAAATTATTTACCGGTTCGAAAACAAAAAACAGAAAGTAAGCAATTACAAGAGGGATAAAAATAAACTGCAATTCTTTCAACACGATAAATAAAATTATCAGGGCTATGAAAGACACCGAAAATCTTATAATCGGATCGCTTGAAGTTTTTGCCATAAATTATAATTCGTAAAAAATTATAAAGAAAAATATCAATTAATTTCCTGAATTGACGGGAAAAATTATTAACCGTAAAATAATGAATACGGTCTTTCCAATTCTTCCTCCAATATCGAGAGATTAACGTTTCTTGATTTTCTAAAAAGCTCTTTTCCATCGAAAAAGAAAAGAATTGTAGGAACCGCGAAAATTTGGTTTTGAGCCGAAAGCTCTTTTGCTTTATGTAAATCAACGTAAGCGAATTTTAATTCGGGGAATTTTTCGGCAAGCAGTTCTTTCAATTTGGGTTTAAGTACTTTACAAACGTTACATTCCGGGGTTGAAAAATATACAACCGCTCCGGGATTTGCCGCTAAAAAGTTATTGTATTCTTCGAGGTTTGCGATATCCGTTTGTTTCATATGCTAAAAAAATCACCCCGGAAAAACCGGGATGATTTTACCGTAAAATGTTTTTTAATCGTCAAAAGGAATTTTTAGTTTTTGTCCTACTTTAATCAAATCCGGGTTATCCAGCTGATCTCTGTTCGCATCGAATATTTTGGGATATTTTCCGGCTTCACCGTAATAGTGTTTTGCGATTTTACCGAGAGTATCGCCGCTCACAACTTCGTGAATGTGATAATAATCGGTTGTTTCGATTCTGATATCGGCTTGAATATCCGAAGGCATTTCTCCGCCTATTTCTTTTATTTTATCCCAGATTTTGTTCTTTTCGTATTGAGTATGAACAACGCCGTAAACTTTTAATACTCCGTCCTCTTCTTTAATGGAAGCGTCTTTCATACCGAAACGGTTGGCAATATCCATTACCGGACCGTATTTCATTATTAATGACATTACCTCTCCTGTTAATTAATTGGAAAATACCCCATAATTTAACAATTAATTACTAAATTTTCTAAAAATAGGATTAATAAACTTTTTTAAAATAAAAACGGACAACCGAAGTTGCCCGCCTGCAGCTGTTTGTAGTTAGTACTATTATTTTAGAAGCGTCATTCTTTTCGCTTTGGTGAATTTATCACCGACTTGCAATCGGTAGATATACGTTCCGCTGAACAACTCACGTCCGTTAACCTCTACTTCGTGCATTCCCTCGGTTTGATATTCATCTACCACTACCATTACCCTTTGACCCAATATGTTA
>CAZKKI010000057.1:0-20487 GCA_964553325.1 uncultured Melioribacteraceae bacterium
GTAAAGGGGATCTCGACCCTACTCAAGATACGGTTAGGGTTTCCGGTAGCTTTAACGGATGGTCAACTGCAGCCGATGCAATGAATGATAACGACGGTGATTCGACTTATACTGTAACTGTCGATATCAATTCGGCTCAAAACATTGAATTCAAATTCATATTTGTATCCGGATCATCGGGTGCTGTTACTTGGGAATCTATCGCAAACCGTAAATATTGGGTTGTAGATGGTGCCCAAGAATTTTTCGCTTTCTGGGATGATATTGATCCGGATGTACAACTTGCAGACGGTAATATTACATTTACGGTAGATATGTCGGTTATGAGCGAAGTTGGTATTTACGATAATGCAACCGACTCGTTGCAAGTACGCGGAGGGTTTAACGGTTGGAGTGATTCCGAACCCGATAAATCTTTAATGCAACAAAACTTCTTAAATCCGGATGAATGGTTCTTGACCGTTCCGTTTGTTCAAACTCCGGTTGGAAGCGAACAAAATTGGAAATATTATGTTAAAAAATCCGATCCGAATACTTTATGGACCGACGGTTGGGAAAGACCGTTCTCGCAAGGTGGCGGTAACAGAGACGTAAATTTCGAAGGCGGCGATCAAAATCTTGAAACTCATTTTTACGATGACGTTTTACCGAACTTTGTTGTTGAAGCGGGTCAATCGGTTGAAATTACTTTAAGTGTTGATATGACTGCAGCTGCTGATCCTAACGTTCAACCGTTACCGTTTGATAAAAATAACGATACGGTTTACGTAGTATTCGAACAACCTTCTTTCGTATTTTCACAAGGCTGGGTCGATACCGACGAAATGAGAGTTCTTTCGATGACCGACGATGACGGGGACATGGTTTATACGGCTACGTTGGTAATTAACGGTCCTTCTTGGAACGGCGTTGAATACCGTTATGCGTATTCGAGTCCGACCAACGGTTGGATTGCCGAACCAGCCGGATTCGGCGATTTTGCATATCGTGTCCGCTATATCGAACAAGAAGGTTACAGAAAATTCGTTCAACCTTATGCCGCTCCGCAAGATCATTGGACGGCTCAAGAAGACAAATCGGATCAATGGGAAGCTGCTCCTGCTGGCGATTATACCGGAATTAAAGATTTGGGCGGCGTTCCTTTGAAATTCGAATTGAGTCAAAATTATCCGAATCCGTTTAACCCGTCGACTTTAATCAGATTTACAATTCCCAATGAAAGCTTTGTAAGTCTGAAAGTTTACGATGTTATCGGTCAGGAAGTTGCCACTCTGGTTAACAGAAAAATGAAAGCCGGTAATTACCAATACACATTTAATGCTAACGCGTTGAGTAGTGGAATTTATTTCTATACGATTAAAGCCGGCGATTTCGTTGCAACAAAGAAAATGATTCTCTTGCGTTAATTTTGAGAGAATGAAAATTAAATTGAAGGGCTCGCAAGAGCCCTTTTTTATTAGCATCGCTTTATTTTCTTAATGCGGTTTCAAGTTGCCGCTTTAAGCTTTGCGCCTCTTCGTATTCTGGATTAATTTCCAAGCACTTATTAATTAGTTCAAGAGCTTTTGCGTAATTTTTTTGAAGCGAATATGCCCCCGCCAAGTTGTATAAAACTTGCGCGTCCGCAGGATTGAACTTCATACTTTCTTCCAAATACTTGATTGCATCCGTAACTTTGTTTTTAGAAAGATTGATTATCCCGATCCACTTTGCCGAAAAAGCATCGGGTTTAATCATGTGCCTCGAAACCAAATACAATAAGGCTTCATTGTATTTCTTTTGTTGGAGCAGTTTATTGGCTTTCCGGTTATAACTTTCGAGCATGTGAGGAAATTGGGTTGTTAAAACCAGCATCTGATTATGAAACTTCGGAAAATTTTTTCGTTTTAAGTACCATTCGGCCATTTTCATCTGTGCGGTTTGCCAATCGATTTCTTTCACAATAAACTTCACGGCAAGCGAATCTCTGAAATTTAACGGGTGTAAAATTTCATTCACCGGTTTTTTAAAACGCGGCGGTGTAAACGGCCAATCGTTTTTTAATAATTTTATTTTGTAGTCTGCAATTACCGAATCAAGTTCTGAAAAAACAAACTTTGCACGCGTAATACTGTCTTGAGCTTCAAGTGATTTTATTGCCGGATTATCTTTGGGCACGTAAACATTTTTTATCATTGTTTCGAAAAAAGCTTTTCCCATTAATTGGTAGCCTTGTAAAGTAGGATGAAGGTGATCTGTCATTAGGTCGTTGCCGACAATTCCGTTGGGACTCTGAGAACCGAAAACCGAATCTATATTTACAACCGGTACGCGGAACGATGATGCAAGTGAATCGATAATTTTATTAATTGCTTCCGGTGCCCTGAATCTTAGTAAATCCAAATCTTTTGCATATCTGTATAGAGAATCGGCTTCTTTTAACTTGCCGTTGGAATAAAGCCTTCCCGCTTTTTTATATATGTCGATTGCCGGCGGAAGATTATCTTTGGGTTTTGAAATAAAAGGTTTTAAATCTTTTAAGTTTGATACGAGGTTGGAAATGATTACCGGAACATCGGATTTCTTTATCAAAGCAAGCACGTCCGACATGTTTCCTTTGAATTGCTCGAGCCCGAGGTTATAAATTTCGGAATTGAGGAAAATCGATTGCTTTTGTGCCATTCGAGACATTAAAGTCCCGCTCGTTTTTTTATTCCCGGAGAACAATCCCATTCCTTTTTGGATAATGTCCCTAAGCAGTTGAACGGTTTTAAATTTGTTGAGTTTCAACAGAAGGTTAACCATCGGGCGTGAAGTGCCGAGCGATTCCATCGACCCGACCCCGAGAGCTCCGTAATATTCGTTATGACCCGCATAAATCAAAATTAAGTCGGGTTTTTGTTTCAATACTTCGGGAATGAAATCCAATACCGTGTAACTGTTTACAGCCGTTAAGGCTATATTAATTACTTCGATATTCTTTTCCGGATAAACCAGCTCCAGTCGTTTTCTTATATATCGGGAAAAAGAACCGAGCGGCATAAAGGGATAACCTGCGGCGCTGCTTCCGCCCAGAACAAATACTCTGAATGTATTCTCTTTTTTTTGAGCGTCGAAAACGTCTTGAATTGACTGCGGAACTTCTTTTACGTTGTAAAAGTATCTTCTTGCAACATCCGGATTTAATCCCAACTTACCGTTTGGCAATTCAACCCACATCCGCGTGTCAACACCGTAATCGGCAACGCGCAACCCGGTTTCCAAAAGAATGAAAAACAGCAGAGGAATAATCAATAATATTACATAGAAAACTGGTTTGGGTTTATTATCAGATATAGTGTTGATAAACTCCTCAACCTCTTTGGTGTTTACTTTTAAAGTATCGGCAATATTTTTGACGGTTTGCTTTTTGTGGTGTTTACGGATATAATTTTTTTGTTTGTTCGTTAAAGGCATAATTTTACTTTAATATTAAAATTTGATACGGGAACAGAATTATTTCAAACTCGTTTTTTTTGCTGAAAAATTTCGCTTTGCTTATTTGATCGATTAATAAGTCTTTAACATTCAGCATGTTATTCGATATTCTAACTGTTTGAGTAGAGTTGCTATTGTTGGCCAAAACAAAGAGATAGTTTTGATTCAATTTTCTTTCGTAACCTAAAATGTTTTTGTCGTTTTCGATAAAGTTGAAATTTACGGAGCCTATAGATAATGCGGGATTGGATTTACGAATGGCGATTAATCTTTTGTACCATTGGTAAACCGAATCGTCAAAATAAACCGAGTCCGGTTTTCTTTGTTTGCCGAACGGATGCGTCTTTTCCGTTTCGTATTTAAATTCACGCCAAACCATCGGTTTGCGGTCATCCGGATCGTCTCCGCCCCACATACCGGCTTCGTCGCCGTAATAAATCATCGGAGCGCCCGGCAATGTCATTTGAATCCCGACCATTAGAGCTTGTTTTAACCTTTCGGTCTGATTTGGTTTTCGTACGTCGAACTCCGGATTTTGTTGTGGATTTCCGTAATGGTCGTAAAAATTATCCGGATTAACAACTAGCGAAGCCAATCTTTCGGTATCGTGACTACCGAGTAAGTTCATTAAAACGGAAAAATTTTCTTGCGGGTAATCGTTTTTAATCGAAAGTATTGAATCTACAAATTCAGCTGCCGTGATTTTGAGTTTGTCGTCGGAGATGAAACGTTTAACGGCTTTAGTAAATCTGTAATTCATAACCGCGTCGAATTCGTCGCCTTGCAGCCATGCTTTTGCATTGAACATGATGTTGTTTTGCCAATCCTTCCACCAAACTTCGCCGGTTAAGTATGCATCGGGATTTATCGATTTAACATATTTTCTGAAATCCTTCCAAAATTTATGGTCGACCATATCGGCTACGTCCAATCTCCAGCCGTCAATTCCGTCGGAGGGATCACCGTCGTTGTTAGGATCCATCCATCTTTTTACAATCGCAAAAATGTGATTGCGTACCGGTTTAACAAGTCCGTTTTCGTCCTCGCGCAATTCCGGTAAATCTTTTACTCCGAACCAACCTTTGTAATCGAATTCGTTTTCTTCGGTGTCCGGATTGTCGAACGATTTAATGTAAAACCAATCCTTAAAATTCGAATTATTTTGGTTTTTAATAACATCCCGGAAAGCCCAAAAAGTATTCCCAACGTGATTGAAAACACCGTCAATAATAATTTTCATGTTACGCTTATGAATTTCGGAGATTAATCGTAAAAACAAACTGTCTGCGGAAGTCCATTGCCAAGTATCCGGATCGGCCGGATTTTCCACAGCCCAAATTTTTCTGTCGAGTTCCGGGTTGGGTCCGAAATTATTATCGATATGATGATACATCGAAGCGTCGTATTTATGAAGGGAAGGGGATTCGAATAACGGATTGAAATAAATCGCCGTAACACCCAGATTTTGGAGATAGTCGAGTTTGTCCATCACACCTTGCAAATCGCCGCCGTATCTTCTTAAGCCTGCATTCCAGTAGAAATCTTTGCCGGTTGCTTGTTCCCACGGTTGGAGCTTATACCAGTCGGATGTCCACGGATGGTTACGCCAATTTTTCGGTATGGTGTAAGGCCACGCCCCTTTCATATCCTCCGGTTGCGGGTCGTTGGATTTATCCCCGTTGCTAAATCTTTCCGGAAAGATTTGATACCAAACCGCTTTCTTTGCCCAAGCCGGTGTAGAAGAATTTTGTGCGGAAATTATTCCTTGAGCAATCATCGAAATTGTACAAGTAAAAAAGATTAAAACCCGGATATTAACTTTTTTCATCATTCACCGTAGTTTGTGTTGACCAAATATATAAAAAATGTTTGTTCGGTATTTAGGTAGCAAGAAAAATAATTTTGTATTTTTAGGCTTATTCGAAAACCAACTGCTTAATTAATGAACATACTTGGAATATCGGCATTTTATCACGATAGCGCGGCTTGTTTAATTCAAGACGGGGAAATTGTTTCCGCCGTTCAAGAGGAAAGGTTTACGAGGAAAAAACATGACTTTAATTTTCCTAAAAATGCCGTGAAGTTTTGTTTGGATAACTCGAAACTTTCGGTTTACGATATTGACTACGTTGCGTTTTACGATAAACCGTTTCTTAAATTCGAACGTTTGTTGGAAACTTATTTGACTTATGCGCCGCGCGGGATTAAATCTTTTATTAAAGCTATGCCTCTTTGGATTAAGCAAAAACTTTGGATGAAGGAACTGATTGCCAAAGAATTGGGTTACGAGGGTAAAGTATTGTTTCCCGAACATCACGAATCGCATGCCGCATCCGCATTTTATCCTTCCCCTTTTCAGCAAGCGGCGATATTGACTTTAGACGGTGTTGGCGAATGGACAACAACGAGTTTCGGAATTGGGCGCAATAATTCGATAAACATTGTTGCAGATATAAAATATCCGCACTCGCTCGGATTGTTATATTCGGCTTTTACTTATTATACCGGGTTCAAAGTGAACTCTGGTGAATACAAAGTAATGGGTCTGGCGCCGTACGGAGAACCGAAATATGTCGATTTAATTTTGGATGAACTGGTAGATTTGAAGGAAGACGGTTCCTTTAGAATGAATATGGATTATTTCGATTACAATGCAGGTTTAACCATGACCAATGAAAAATTTCATGCATTGTTCGGCGGACCGCCGCGCCAGCCCGAAACCGAATTGACCCAAAGGGAAATGGACCTTGCCAGATCGGTGCAGGAAGTAACGGAAGAAATTATGCTGAGAATGGCGCGTCATGTTAAAAGAGAAACGGGTGAAAAATATCTTTGCCTTGCCGGGGGCGTTGCTCTTAATTGTGTTGCAAACGGAAAAATTTTACGGGAAAATATTTTTGACGATATTTGGATTCAACCGGCTGCCGGAGACGCCGGCGGTGCATTGGGAGCTGCATTGTTTGTTTGGCATCAATATCTAAATATGGAAAGAAAAGCCGATGGAATAAATGATTCGCAGAAAGGTTCTTATTTGGGTCCCGGATTTTCCGACGAGGAAATCGAGAAGTACTTGCGAAAGAACAATATTCCATTTACAAAGCATACCGAAGAATATATAATCGAAACTGCTGCGGAGTTAATCAACGAGCAAAAAGTAATCGGCTGGTTTCAAGGTAAAATGGAATTCGGTCCGCGTGCGCTCGGTTCTCGTTCGATATTAGGCGATGCGCGCTCACCCGAAATGCAAAGAAAAATGAATTTGAAAATAAAATACCGTGAAAGTTTCCGTCCGTTTGCCCCGTCGGTTTTGTATCATAAAGTTTCCGAATATTTCGAACTCGACCGACCCAGTCCGTATATGCTTTTGGTGGCCGAAGTGAAAAAGGATAAAAGAAAAGAAGTTGGGAACGAAGAAGAATTGCACGGGTTGGAAAAACTGAAAGTCGCCCGCTCCGAAATTCCGGCGGTAACTCACGTGGATTATTCGGCCAGAATTCAAACTGTGCACAAAGAAACTAATCCCAAATATTTTAAATTGTTAAGCAAATTTAATGAAAACTACGGTATGCCGGTAATTATTAATACATCGTTTAATGTACGCGGCGAACCGATAGTTTGTACGCCCGACGACGCTTACAAGTGTTTTATGCGTACGGAAATGGACTATTTGATAATGGGGAATTTTATTCTCGATAAAAAAGAACAACCGGAAATAAAAGAGAAAAAGGATTGGCAAAAAGAATTTGAGTTGGATTGATGATTAGAGAAGAAATCAAATTAATTAACTCATCGGAAAGCGAATTAAAAAAATTCGGTTTTACAGTCGGAGGCGTTCTTTGGGCAATAGGGTTATTGTTGTTTTATTTTGGGAAAGCGTCTGCGCCCTATTTTTCTGTAATCGGTGCGGTTCTAATCGGATTCGGCGTAATAGCTCCGAACTTTCTCTTTCATGTTCATCGCGCTTGGATGACGCTTGCCGTAGTTATGGGCTTTTTAATGACTCGGGTGATTTTGTCCGTTTTGTTTTATCTTGTACTTACGCCTATCGGATTTATTGCAAAAATTACTGGCAAGGATTTTTTGGACTTAAAGTTCAAAGAAAATAAAGCGACTTATTGGAATTACAGAAAGAAAAAAGAATACAAAAAAATCGACACAGAAAGACAATTCTAAAGGTTAAAATGAGTAAAATTTCAATATTAAAAGAATTATGGGAATTTTTAAAAGTCAGAAAAAAATGGTGGTTGCTTCCGATATTAATTTTTCTGATACTTCTCGGCGGACTGATAATACTAACGCAAGGTTCTGCGCTCGCGCCGTTTATTTATGCAATATTTTAATAAAGATTGTTTCGTGCCGTTCGACGACAACTGTTAAGTTCCCACTGCAGTCGAGGACTACCCCCCGACTGCATTAAAGTTTTTCACTTGCCCTGTTTATCCATGCAGTATTTTGAATAAAAATTCCCATTTCTTTGCAAAGCAATAATTTTTAATTGCTAGTTAACGGAAATTATTTTAGTTTTGTTTGCACAAAGTTATTGTTGGAAAATTAAATTGATTTCTGATTCGCTTCTTGTACTTGCTTTTCTAATCCTGAACTTTGCAGGAGACCGCTTATGAAGAAATTTTTACTTCTTCTAACCCTAATCTACATATCGCTCCCACTTGTAATGTTTGCCGGAACTACCGGTAAAATTGCCGGGTATGTTTACGACAAAACGACCAACGAACCGTTGATTGGAGCTAATGTTGTATTGGAAGGAACTAATTTGGGAGCAGCGACGGATGCAAACGGGTATTTTGTTATTCTGAATGTACCGCCGGGTAAATATACATTAAAGGTGCATTACATCGGATATTCGGAGTGGAAAGCCACCGATCTGGAAGTTAAAATTGATCTTACCACTTTTATCGAAGCGAAATTAACCCCTACGTATATACAAAGCGAAACCGTAGTTGTAGTTGCTCCGAGACCCGCCGTAGTAAAAGATATTTCGAACAGTCAAGTTAATCTTACTTCCACTGAAATAGAAGAATTACCGATTCAAACGGTCGATCAAGTATTATCTTTACAAGCCGGAATCGAATTGGGTAGGGAAGGCATTATTGTTAGAGGCGGTAGTGCAAATCAAACGGTATTTATGATTGACGGGCTTTCTACGAATGATGAACGCGGCAACTTACCCAGCACAAGTATGAGTTTAAGTTCGATAAAAGAAATAAAAATACAAACCGGAGGCTTTAATGCCGAATACGGAGACGTGCGTTCGGGTTTGGTAAATGTGGTTACAAAGGAAGGAAGTAAAAATCGTTATACCTTTAATGCGATATTAAGATACAGACCTCCGGCACCGAAAAATTTCGGTCCTTCAATTTACGATCCGTTTTCTTATTTTAATAGACCGTATATGGACCCGGATGTTTGTTGGACGGGTACGGATAACGGTGCGTGGGACGAATACACACGAAAACAATACCCTAATTTCGAAGGATGGAATGCAGTTTCCGAAGCGACTTTACAAGACGATGACCCCACAAACGACCTTACACCCGAGGCTGCACAAAGATTGTTCGAATGGCAAAGAAGACGAACAGGAAATATCGAAAAACCGGATTATTTTATTGATGTCGGGTTCGGAGGTCCCGTACCGTTTGTAAGCGAATATCTTGGTGATTTGCGATTTTTCTTTTCGCATTTTAACGAACGGAATATGTTTATCTTCCCTTTGTCTCGTGACAGCTATTCGGAAAACAAAACAATTTTAAAATTGTCTTCCGATATTACTCCGACGATGAAACTTAATTTTATCGGTTCGTATAATGAAATAAAATCGGTTTCGCCTTATCAATGGACCACTACACCAACAGGTAGAGTTTTGCGTTCGCAGTCCGAAATTGCGGATCTGCTGAACAGCAATACCGGTGCTTCGATTCTTTATATGCCGGGTTATTATAGCCCGTCGGATATTTACAGAAGTTCCTTCGGTTTGAAATTTACACACGCTATCGATAACCGCTCTTATTATGATACTAAAGTTCAGTACAAACGAAGTAAATACAACACATTTAAAATTCGCGACAGAAACCTCGCTAAAATTTATGAACCCGTGCCCGGACTTTTTGTGGATGAAGCACCGTACGGTTATTACGGCTACGGTGTAAATGCAATCGACGGTATGAGTATGGGCGGTTGGATGAATTTGGGAAGGGATAAAAGCGTTCTATCAACGTTTAATTTTAATTTCGATTTTACCAGACAGTTGAACCCGACAAATCAATTTAAAACCGGTTTGAGTTTCGTGTATAACGATTTCGACATTCATTCGTTTACCGATAATCCGGCAATGAGCACCTGGCGGCGAAGCTTAATTTACCGGGTTTTCCCGTACAGAATAGGCGCATACATTCAAGATAAATTGGAGTTTGAAGGATTTATCGCAAATGTTGGATTGAGATTAGACTATTCCAACTCGAACACAAGAAATTACGTTCTGGATCAATACGATAAATATTTCAAAGCGGGTTACGGAAATTATATCGAAGAGGAAGTACCGTCCGAAAAATCGAAAGCGGTCTGGAATTTAAGTCCGCGTCTCGGTGTTTCTCATCCCATCACGAAAGATTCGAAGTTGTATTTTAACTACGGACATTTCAGATCGGAGCCGGCATCATCGTACCGGTTCAGAATTCAAAGGGAATCGAACGGACTTGTAACGTTCATCGGTAATCCGAATATGGAAATGGAAAAAACCGTTGCATACGAATTGGGCTATGAACATAATATAATGGATGAATTCTTATTGAAAATAGCGGCATATTATAAAGACGTAACTTTACAACCCGGATGGATTTACTACCAAAATATCAACGGTTCGGTTCAATACAGAAAAGCAGCAAACAATAATTACGAAGATATACGCGGAGTGGAAATTACATTAAACCGCACGCGCGGAAAGTGGATTAACGGGTTCATTAATTATACCTACGACGTTAGAACTTCGGGTTATTTCGGAATTTTACAAGTTTACGAAGATCCGAATGAACAAAGGGATTATTTGAAAACGAACCCTTATCAATCGCGCCCACATCCCCGACCCTATGCGAGATTAAACGTTAGCATTCACCCTCCTAACGGCGCAACGCCTAATTGGCTTTTGGACGATTGGTATTTGAATATATTGGCAAGTTGGAAAACCGGAAGTTATTATCGCTATCGCGTTAAGGAAGGCGAAGAACGTGAATTACAATGGGTGGACAGATATAATGTGGATTTGAAACTTTCCAAAGTATTCCGGTTAAGCAATTATATGGATTTGGAACTGTTTGTTGACATAACAAACGTGTTCAACTTTAAATATATGAGTTTTGCCGGTTTCTCGGATAATTTCGACTGGCAAAATTATTTGGAATCGTTACGATTACCGTTTAAGGAAGGGGTTTACAAAGGAGACGATAAAATAGGCGAATACAGACCCGACGGTGTAAAGTACGAACCGCTTGAACCCAATCCGAATAACGACCCCGAAATTAAAGCAAGAAACGACAGAAGAATTAAAGATAAAGCTTATATCGATAATCCGAATATTAAAGCGTTTACGTTTTTAAATCCGAGAAATATTATTTTTGGAATAAAGTTAAACTTTTAAGGTTTATACAATTATGAAAATTAATCTGAATCATATAGCGGAAATACGAATTTCTTTCTTTGCGGTGCTTTTAATAATGGCGGTAAATTGCAATCTGCTTAATGCACAAGTTGAGGCTACCGAAAAAAGATATGTACGAATCGGCTCGTTGCAAAGTCATTTTTCCGCTTACGGAACCGAGCGGGCGTGGAACAATAGGTATTACGAAGGGTTACGCTGGCCGGCCGAATATTCTCAACAAGACAATGCGGTAATTAAAAGATTTTGGATTGCTTCGGAAGATTTTACCGACGAATTGGGTAATTTGTGGGATGTAATGGCTCTTTACTTTTCCGCCGGATTTGTCGGCGAAACGATTTTTCCCGTCGAACTGAAACAAACCGCAAAATTTGAAATGCCCACCGTAATTGTGGATGGAAATAATATCACGGCACCGTATTTTGAGGATATCGATGATTACAATCCCGACCAAATTCCGGATAGAGTAATAACCAACGTGGTGAACACGATAATGGGTGTTACCGTTACGAGAAAAATATATGCTTTCAGTCAACAATATCACGACAATTACTTTATTAAAGAATTTACGTTTACAAACACCGGCAATACGGATTACGACGATGAAATAGAATTAAACGCACCTATTAAAGGTTTACGAATCGGTTGGGGAACACGTTACAGCGTTTGCAGGGAAGGAGCTCAGTATATTCATTCGCAGCAAGTATGGGGAAAACACAGCTGGGTTACCGTGCGAGGCGAAAATTACAGCGAACACTATAACGAAAAAATAACATTAGATAATCCCATCGTTGATTGGATAAGATGCGGTTTTCAATGGGCGGGACAGTACGACGGCAATTCGTGGGATAACCTCGGAGGGCCCGATGTATTCGGAACCGGCAGATTAACCGCTCCGCATCATGCGGGAGTTGCAATTTTACATGTGGACAAAAGTGCAACGGATTCAACCGACGACCCGAATCAACCCGTAACGCTCGGGTGGCACGCCGGAGATACTTATCCGGGTTACACATCAATCTCGTTAAATGTTGTTCCCCAAATGGTTCAAATTTATTCCATGCTCAGCGGCAATCCGCACAAAGGGTTAGGCGGCAACGAAAGATTTTACGAAAAATACATTGATACGAATCCCGACCCGTGGACTGTTCATAACGATCAAGGAGGAACTAACCTGTGGGTTAATTACGGTCCGTTCGATTTACAACCGGGCGAAAGCGTTACGATTGTGGAAGTTGAAGGTGTATCGGGGTTGAACAGAACGTTATGTGAAATTATCGGCGCGCGTTGGAAAAAAGCGTACGACGACCCTAACGACAAAGGTCCTTTTGAACTTCCCGACGGAACAACAACCGACGATAAAGATGTTTACAAAAACGCTTGGTTCGATACGGGTAAAGATTCGATAATGCTTACTTTCAGCAGGGCGAAACGCAATTATGATATGAATTATATGATTCCGCAACCGCCTCTTCCGCCGCCGTTATTCGAAGTTAAATCTGGTGGAAATAAAATTACTTTGAAATGGTCGCCAAGTCCTTCGGAGGGCGAGCCGGATTTTGGAGGTTACCGGATTTACAGAGCGATTAACAAAAGCGATACGGTTCACACCGAAATATTTGCTTGCGGTAAAGGTACCGATCATCCGGAAATTGTTCATACCTTCGACGATACAACGCCGGTTAGAGGTTTCGCTTATTACTATTACATTGTGGCGTTTAACGACGGTAGTAATAACAATACCGACGCTAATCCTCACGGACCGTTACACAGCAGCAAGTATTACACGCGAACAACCGAACCGGCATTTTTACAAAGACCACCCGGGGAAAAATTATCCGATATCCGAATTGTTCCTAATCCTTATTACATTAGTTCGCCGAAAGGCAGTCATTTTTCGATAGAGGACGAAATCCGATTTTACAATATTCCGGGTGAATGTACAATAAGAATTTTCACCGAAAGAGGGGATTTGATTAAAACTATTATTCACGATGACGGTAGCGGCGACGAAGTGTGGAATTCGGTTACGGATTCCAGACAAGTTATTGTAAGCGGAATCTATATAGTCCAATTCGAAACTCCGGACGGACAATCGATTTACAAAAAATTTGCAGTAATCAGGTGATTTTATGAAACATCGTTTACTTATTTTAATTTCGGCTTCGTTAATAATATTCACTAAAGCGTTTTTTGCACAAGATAAACTTGCTCAATCGGGAATGCAATTTTTAAGTGTGGCTTCCGATGCAAGATCTTCGGCGCTTGCGGGCGCTTCAACATCATTAAACAATTTTGCAAATTCCGTATTTTCCAATCCGGCTTTGCTTGCCGATATGAATAATACGATTGATTTTTCCGCAAATTATAATTTATGGATTGCCGATATCAAATATAACTCTTTTGCGTTTGCGTACAATCCATACGACGGTTTGTACGGAACATTCGGAATAGGATTTACTTACGTCGATTACGGTACTTTTGAAGGAACGATTATAGCCAATAACGAGCAAGGATTTTTGGAAACCAACGATTTTTCACCCAATGCATTTGCGCTTGGTTTGACTTATTCGAAAGCTTTGACGGATAAATTTTCCGTTGGCGGAAATGTAAAATATGTTTATCAAAATTTGGGCTCTTTTACGATTGCCCGGATCGATTCAACAGGAGAAAATGTTGATGCTTCCAGTAGCATGTCGGTTTTTGCATTCGATTTCGGAACGATTTACAAAACCGGATATAAAAGTTTGGCATTCGGAATTTCCGTGCAAAATTTTTCAAGGGAATTAAGATACGTTAGAGAAAATTTCCAGCTACCGCTTACATTCAATATTGGTGTCTCGATGGATATAATGGATTTTCTACCCGAAAAATTTAAAGGTCACGAGTTTTGGTTATCCATCGATGCAATACATCCGCGTTCCCATCCCGAACAACTCAAATTCGGTGTTGAATACAGGTTTATAAACACGTTGTTTGTACGGGGAGGTTATTTAACAAACGACGATAATGTAAAATTTACATACGGAATCGGTTTGAAACAATTCGGGTTTGCTTTGGATTATTCGTATACGCCGTTTAAGTATTTTCAAAGTGTTCACAGATTTTCATTAAGATTTTCGTTATAAATATGCCAAGTTTAAATTTTCACATGGTTATGTTTTCTTGCTTATTTTTAAGAGAAGTCTTAATTTGTAAGGTAAATCATCTTTCCTTATTACAAAAAGTAAGTTTACGGAATGGTTTACAACTTTCCACAAAACGCAATCAGCTATTTCAACCCGAAGCGATTAACTTTAGGAGAATATAAATATGAAGAAACTGATACTTCTTCTATTATTAAGCGGTTTTGTTTTTGTTTCAGTGAGTTTTGCCGGTACAACCGGTAAAGTAACAGGTAGAACATTAGATGCAAACACGGGTGAGCCCGTACCTTTTGTTAATGTAATCATAATGGGAACCAACCTTGGTGCCGCTTCCGATATTGACGGTTATTATACCATTCTTAATGTTCCGCCTGGAATTTATACGATTAAAGCTTCCGCGATAGGATATAAAAGTGTTGTTGTGAAAGATGTTCGCGTCAAAATCGATTTGACGACAAGAGTCGATTTTAAATTGCAAGAAACAAGTTTGGAATTGGGCGAGGAAGTAGTTGTTGTTGCAGAAAAACCCGTAATTCAAAAAGATGTTGCCGCAAGTGAGAAAAGCATTTCCTCAAACGAAATTCAATCGCTACCGGTTACAAGTGTTGGCGATGCTTTGGGTTTGCAAGCCGGTATAACCGAGGGGTTATCGATTCGCGGCGGTGGTTCGGATCAAACTTTATTTATGGTCGATGGCATTTCTTTAAGGGACGAAAGAACTAACAGACCCATTTCGGGTATTCCGCTAAGTGCGGTTCAAGCTATCTCGGTTCAATCCGGTGGTTTTAATGCCGAATATAGTAATGTTCGTTCCGGTATCGTTAATGTTGTAACGAAAGAAGGCGGAATTGATAACTACAGCGGTACGTTTACTTTTAAAATCAAACCTCCCGTTCCGAAGCATTTCGGAATTTCACCGTACGACCCGAACTCATATTGGCTTCGCCCTTATCTCGATCCCGAAGTGGCGTGGGAAGGCACCGGTAAATGGGATATTTACACACAACGTCAATATCCCAAATGGGACGGGTGGAATGCTTTTTCCGAAGCTTTGTTACAAGACAACGACCCTACTAATGATTTAACCCCCGAAGCCGCTCAACGTTTGTGGAGATGGCAATACAGGAAACAAGGTGATATCAAAAAACCGGATTACTATATTGATGCCGGTTTCGGCGGACCCGTTCCGTTCATTTCCAAATCGTTGGGTAACTTAAGATTTTATCTCTCGTACAAGAGAGAAAGGGATATGTATTTGGTGCAGCTTTCACGCGATGCGATAACCGATCAAAGCGTTATGTTGAAACTTACATCCGATCTTAAACCTGGTATGAAATTAAATATTATAGGTTATTATTCCGAAACTTTTGCCACTGCGCAATCGAGATCCGGCGGAACTTCGATAATGTCGAGCGTTTGGGATGTGGCAAATATTGTTAACACATCCAGCTTTACTGTTCCGTGGAGATTATACACAAACATTTATTACGCGCCTACGGCAAGATATAATCATACTATTTCCGCTAAGTTTACACATGTGTTAAGTTCAAAAACTTTTTATGAAATTCAATTAAGAAAGGTAGGAACGAAATACTTTACTGCAGCACCGGAAAGACGAGACACTACTAAAAAATATAGGATATTCGATGAATTTTATGTTGACGAAGCGCCGGAAGGTTTTGAACCCGAAGCTGTATTCTCGATTGACGGCAGCCTCGGAATGGGTGGTGCGGTAAGCACTTCGAGAGATTACAGCCGGATAAATTCATATTCCGCCAAATTCGATTTTGTCAGTCAAATCGATAACCATAACCAAATTAAAACCGGCGCCGAATTCGTTTACGACGACTTCGATATGGGGTTCGGTATGGTAAACTTCTTCTTACCGGAAGGAAATACATGGACTACGATAGTAAGACAACCTTTCCGATTTACTGCATACTTCCAAGATAAAATCGAATATGAAGGATGGATTTCTCAGTTGGGACTTGTTGCGGAATACAGCGATCCGAACGGCAATTGGTACGATGTGGATTTCTTTAACAGGGATTTCTTTTCACAGAATTTTAAAGATGAACAAGATCCCTTGTTCAAAACCAAGAAAGCAGAGGGATTTTTTACACTTAGTCCGCGACTTGCAATTTCGCATCCGATTACGGAAAACTCGAAATTATATTTTAATTACGGTCATTTCAGGCAATTACCGACTTCCGAGAATTTGTATCGTGTTCAAAGAAATATTCAGAACAAGTTGGACGTAATCGGCGACCCGACTTTACCGCTGGCCAAAACAATTTCATACGAATTAGGTTATGATCAAGCGCTATTTAACGATTATTTGCTGCATTTGGCCGCTTATTACAAAGACATTACCGATCAAGAACTTTACGTACGGTATATCAGTTTCGACGGAAAAGTAAATTACAGAAAATTGACAAATAACAGCTACGAAGATATCTTCGGTTTTGAAGTCGATTTAACCAAAATGTACGGCGATTGGATTACCGGAAATATTAACTTCGAATATCGTGTAGGATCCTCCGGATATTTCGGCGCTTTGTTGAATTATGAAGATCCTGCCGCGCAAAGGGAATATTTGAGAAGAAACCCGGTACAAAGAAAACCGCGCCCGCAACCGAGAATTAAATCTTACATCGATATCCATACGCCGATGAACTTCGGACCAAAATTGGGAGGCTTACATGTTTTCGGTGATTGGCATTTTAATTTCATTTCCAGATGGACTGCGGGAGCCTGGTTTACCTGGAACCCGAATAATCTGCCGGGAATCGAGTATAACGTTCAATGGAAATCTTATTATAATGTCGATTTGAAAATAACGAAAGTATTCCCCGTTGTTAAAAATTTGGATTTGAAATTTTTCATTGATGTGAACAACTTGTTTAACTTTAAACATTTTTCGGGAATATCGTTTAGGGATATTCACGACCGTGAGGCATATTTCAAATCGTTGCATTTACCAGAAGACGTTGCGGGAAAACTCGGATATCCGTTTATTCCGGGTGACGATCAACCGGGCGATTATAGGGAAGACGATGTGGAATTCGTACCGATGGAATGGATTAGCAGCGTAAACGAGTTACCCGCCGATTTTGAAGCCAGTACTCGTGCCGTTTATTACGAAGCTTCAACCAAAAGCTATTTGCAATTCGTAAACGGTGAATGGCAAAAGGTTCCGCAAGATAGAATTGATAAAATACTTGAAGATAAAGCTTACATCGATATGCCGAATCAAACGTTCTTTACGTTCTTGAATCCGAGAAATATATTTGTCGGTATTACTCTAAATTATCGATTTTAATATTATAAACTTAAAAGGCAAACAAAAGGTTTAACTATGAAGCATTTGGGAAATAAAGTAAACATAACGTTCAAATCGGTATTAGTGCTTTTGTTAATATCGGCCGGCAATTATTTTGCCGATAGTACAAAATGGATTGCCGTCGGTTCTTTGCACAGTTGGTATTCAAGCGCCGGTTGCGAAATTGAAGTGGGTAGAACCCATTTGGTTTCCGATCAACAAGACGGACTGCGTTGGCCGGCTTTGTACAGATACCAAGATACTCAAGCCGCTAAAGCCTTGTGGATTGGCGTAACGAATTATAACGATCCGAAATTAAATAAGACCCTTAATTACAAAGTGGTTCACGTCGGTCCCAGAGTGTTGGACGAAGAAACGGAATTCATGCCCGTCGAATTTAAACTTATCGGGAAATTCGATCATCCGAGAGTTTACGTCGACGGAATACCGGCGGGACGATTGGATTTTATGGATTTTGTTGACGAAGTAGATGAAACGATTCCCTCCGATAGAATGATATACAATGTTGTAAACACCCAAATCGGTGTGACCGTTACCAGAAAAATTTACGGTTTCAGTCAGCAAAACCACGATAATTATTTCATTTACGATTATGTTTTCAAAAATACCGGAATTATCGATAAAGCGGGTACGGTTAACGAACAAACTTTGGAAGGATTGGTAATATTTTTTCAATACCGATATGCACCTACAAGAGAAGGCGGGCCATACGGTTACTATTGGTTACCCCAATCGACTTCTTGGGGACACAGTACGATGAACGATGTAATTTACGAACATCCGGTAACGGGTGAACCGTTTAGAGTCGAATTTTCTTGGTTGGGACTTCATTCAAAAGCGGGTTACGATAATATCGGAGGACCTAATGTTGGTTCGGCGGTTATTCCGGCGGACGGGCATCTCGGTGCGGCTCAGTTTGTTGGAAATATTACTTTGCACGCAGATAAAAGCGCATTTGAACCGGTTGACGATCCCGCGCAACCGTTTACTACTAAAGTTGTGGGTTCGGATGATGGCATTACTTATAATAACGATCCTTTTAATGAAGCTCAAATGGCAGCCGAATATGCGGCAATGACCGCTGGAAGACCCGAACAATCGCATGCGCAATTGGTTGGAAATCAATTCGCCGATCTATACGGAAATACACCCGGCGGTTTCTCTCAAGGTCAAGGCTTCGGTCCTTACACACTTGCCCCGGGCGACAGCATTCATATTGTAATTGCTGAAGGAGTTGCCGGATTAAGTAGAAAATTGTGTTATGAAATCGGTGGTAAATGGCTTGAGGGAACAGGACCTTTTGTTTTGCCGGACGGTTCGACTACCAACGATAAGGATGAATATAAAGATGCGTGGGTTTTTACCGGTAAAGATTCGTTGTTTCAAACTTTCGAACGGGCCAAACAAGTTTTTGAAAACGGTTTGAATGTCCCTTCTCCTCCTCCGCCGCCAAAAGAGTTCAGCGTAACTTCCGGTGGAGATAGAATTATTTTGGAGTGGGCGGATAATGCAAAAGATTGGCCCAATTTCAAAGGCTACAGAATTTATCGCGCTATTCATGTTCCCGATACTACCTATGAATTGATTTTTGAAACCACCGTACCGAATTTGGTACATTCTTATAACGATACGTCTTTACAGCGCGGGTTCGATTATTATTACTACATCACTAGTTTCGACGATGGAAGCACTAACGATATTCATCCCGGTGTACCGCTTGAAAGCAGTAAGTTTTATACGATGACAAATGACCCGGCTTTTCTTAAAAGGCCGCCCGGAAAATCTTTGGAAGATATAAGAGTTGTACCGAATCCGTATAACATCAGATCGCGTGAATTGCAATACGGCTACAGCGCTCCCGATAGAATTATGTTTTTAGACATTCCGGGTGAATGCACAATAAAAATTTATACCGAACGCGGTGATTTGATTAAAACCATAGAACATAACGATGGTAGCGGCGACGAAGCATGGAACTCGATCACCGAATACCGTCAGGTTGTTGTGAGCGGAATTTATATCGCTGTTTTTATTACACCCGACGGTCAACAAGCAATAAGAAAATTTGTAATAGTAAGATAATTTTGAACGAATGTCGTTTTAGGGGATAAAAATGAATAGAAAAACAATTAAAATTTTGCCTCTTGTAATTTTTCTGTTCCTTTCTTACGGGAATATATTCCCGCAGAATGAGGACGGGGAAAAAGAAAAACTTGCACAAACCGGCTTTCAATTTCTTAGTGTAGGTACATCAGCACGTGCTACGGCACTTGGTGAGGCTTATACCACGTACGAAGGACATTCGGAAGCTTTATTTTACAATCCGGCTGGTTTAGCCCGTATGAATTCGTTTGTGGGAATTGCTTTTAATCAAATGAGCTGGATTGCAGATATAAAATACTATTCCGGCAGTTTCTCCTTTAATTACGAAGACGGCAAGTACGGTGTTTTCGGATTAAGTTTCCTTTCAATCGATTACGGAGAATTTTATTGGACGCAAGTCGACCCCACAAGCGAGAAAGGTTACATAGACATTGGAGCCGACTGGGCGAAACCGACAGCGTACGCAATCGGACTGGGTTACGCTAAGGAACTGTCCGATAAATTTTCCGTCGGCGGGCAAATTAAATATGTAAAACAAAAATTAGGTACAAGCATAGTACCTGTTTACGAAGGATATGATAAACTTATTGGCACCGAAGAGCAAGATTATGCGCTTGGTGTTTTGGCTTTTGATTTCGGAACGTTATACAAAACGGGTTTTAAAAGTTTGGTGTTCGGTATGTCCATTAGAAACTTTGCTCGAGAACTGAAATATGAAAAAGAAAGTTTTCAACTACCGCTGACCTTTAAAATAGGTATTTCTTTTAACCTTA
>CAZKKI010000058.1:0-4591 GCA_964553325.1 uncultured Melioribacteraceae bacterium
TAACATATTGGGTCAAAGGGTAATGGTAGTGGTAGATGAATATCAAACCGAGGGAATGCACGAAGTAGAGGTTAACGGACGTGAGTTGTTCAGCGGAACGTATATCTACCGATTGCAAGTCGGTGATAAATTCACCAAAGCAAAAAGAATGACGCTTCTAAAATAAGTTTAGTCTTGCTTTTGTTTGAATTTAATTTAATATTTGCAAACAGGCAAGACTATGAAAAACATTTTAAACCCGGAAGTAAAGAAAGAAATATTCGCCCGTTTGGAAAATATTTCTGAAAAATCCCAAAAACAATGGGGGAAAATGACGGTCAATCAAATGGTTTGCCATCTGCGCGATCAAGTGCGGTTGGCACTCGGCGAAATTAACGTACCTGTGCAAAAGGTATTCTTAAAACCGTTATTCAAATTTATAGTTTTACTCGGACCACCCACACCGAAGGGTAAAGTCCCCACGTTCCCGGAAATAGACCAGAGCCTCGGAAACGGGAGCAAACCGACAAACTTACAAAAAGACATATCTCTTTTGAAAGAAAAAATTAACGAGTTTATCGGAAAAGACGAATCATTTCACTTTGCCGAACATGCCGCTTTCGGAAAGTTGAGCAAAAAACAGTGGGGTAGATTGATATATTTACATTTGGATCATCACCTTAAACAATTTGGTGTTTAACGGTATTTTTTAGGATATTCGAACGCAACCAGTTTCCCCGAACCCGGAGTAATATCCTTCCAATTCTCGGTTTCAAAATGAATTTCCACGAATCCGCTTGTCGGAATATTTAATATGTTTGCATTGCTCAACAAATTACAAATTTGAGTAAAACCCGGATTATGCCCGAAGATCATTACGGAAGAAACCTCTTCCGGAATTGAGTTTATTAAACTTAACAATTCACCCGCGCTTGCCAAATACACATCTTCGTTTTTTGTTATCATCCGCTTGGGGTAACCTAATATTTTTGCTATTTCCTTTGCAGTCGTGTAAGCTCGCTTTGCCGGACTAGAGATAATTAAATCTGGATTAACATTTAGTTTTTTTAACAATTCTCCCATAAAAGGGGCGTCGCGCTTACCTCTTTTGTTCAATGGCCTGTCGAAGTCATCCAAATCAGGATTATCCCAACTCGATTTTGCGTGCCGTACAAGGTAAAGTTTTTTCATTCGCCGATAAAATTTTAATAGAATAATTTCTAAATTACTTTCGGAAAATAACAATTTTGAACTTAACATAAACCGGATTTATGAAAAAAGAAAAACCGGAGTATTGGTATAATCAATCGGGTGTTATTCCATACAAAAAGGAAGGCGGTGAACTTAAAATTTTGTTAATCCGTTCAAGAAAGGGGAAGAGATGGATTTTCCCGAAGGGAATAATTGAACCCGGGTTATCCCCGGAAGACTCGGCTGTTAAAGAAGCTTTCGAGGAAGCCGGTGTAGAAGGGAAGTTGGTGAAAGATTATTTTGTTAAATACAAATACAAAAAATGGGGCGGCATTTGTGAAGTGAAATTATTTTTAATGAAAGTGGAAAAAATTTTTCCCGAGTGGCCGGAAATGTTCAGAGAAAGAAATTGGTTTTACCCCGACCAAATTTCCAAGGTTCTGAAAAAGAAAAAAATGGTGAAAATCATAAATGATTTGGTTAAGTTTCGTCAACAATAAAATAATATAATTGGGATTTCCATGAAAAAAATTGTGTTTCTTTTAATTGCGTTTATTACGATTCAAGCATACGGGCAAAAGATCTCGCCTAAAATTTTCGTAAAAGATAATATTTATGATTTTAAGGAAGTATCTCAAAATGTGGTATTAAAACATGATTTTGTTGTAAAGAATGAAGGTACAGCACCACTTGAAATAAAAGAAGTGAAATCGTCTTGCGAATGTACCGCGCTCGAGCCCATTAAAATGAAATTGGAACCCGGAGATTCCACAATATTAACTGTCAAGTTCGATACGAAAAATAAAATCGGTTACCAACGCCAGCATGCATATATTTTAAGTAATGATCCCGAAGCTCCGGTTTATAGAGTTTCTTTAGTTGCCAATGTTCAACTGACCAAAGAAGCCGAAGAACAATTGCCGACAATCAAAATTCCTTACACCTCGTACGATTTGGGTGATGTTAAAAAAGGGAAAACCGTTAATCATAAAATCGAAATTAAGAATTTGGGCAAGGAAACGTTGACTATAAAAAAAGTTAAATCCGGCTGCGATTTTGTAAAGCTTAAATTAACAAATAATAAAATTGATTTCGGTAAGCCGGAATTTCTTAACATTTCTTTCGATACCGGAAATGTTTCTGGCAAACAATCGTGCACAATAGTAATTAAATCGAACGATCCGAGGACCAGAGTGGCAATACTTACGTTTTTTATTAACGTGGTCGAATAAGTTAATATCGGAATTTTACAAGCGTATTTTATTTTGTAACCCGATGTGAAAATATTCTTTTAAGTTGACGTAGATTAAAATCTTCAAGCGAAGGTGCTACCAGCAATGCTTTCTCGAATGGGCTTCCGAATGTATAGTCGTTATAAAAAACAGCTGTTGGAATTCCCGCACAAATTGATGCCTTTAATCCATCATCCGAATCTTCGATCATGAGCGATTCGCCGGGCAAACAACTTGCAAGCCGTAAACATTTTTTATGTAAATAACCGTTGTTATTTATTTTTTGCCCTGATTCTTTTCCTAAAATTACTTCGAAATGTTCCGCAAATTTCTTTAGCTTGGTTTTCAACAGAGCTTTAATTTGTTCTTCGTATGATGTAGATACAATTGCCAGTTTTATTTTATCGTTTATCGCTTCGGTTATTAATTCTATTATTCCGCTTCTTAATTCGATTTGAGGTAGATATTTTTCTATATATAATTTTCTTTTTAACGGTTCGAATTTACCGATATAATTTTCAATTATTTCTTTTTCGAAATTTCTTTTGGAAAGTTCCATTCTTAATCTGTTTGATGAACCGGGAATGTGAAGCATCGATTTGAAATTATCCCAACTCCATTTTATATTCAAACCTATTAAGTTCATCGCATCGTTGCATGCCGGTAAGTGCCCGTATTTTTCGGTATCCGCAATTGTGCCGTCAACATCGAAGATAATAAGTTTTAACTTTCCCAATTAAGATTCGCCCAATTTAATTAAATGTTGAATAATAGGAGTTACAATTATTTCCATAGCCAATCCCATTTTAGGCCCCGGCACTACGATCGTATTTCTTCTGGAAATAAACGAACCTTCCAGCATATTTTTTAGATAAGTCAGATCGATATCATATTTTTTAATAATTTCTTTTTTCATTCTGATTACGACCAGACTTTCGTCCGCAGTAGGCACATCCCTTGCGATAAAAGGATTTGAAGTATCCACAGTCGGAATTCTTTGAAAGTTAATATCGGTTCGGGAAAACTGCGGTGTTATGAAATCCACGTAATCGTCCATTCTTGCTTTTATAGCCTGAACTATTTCTTCAGTTGAATATCCCCGTACGGTTCTATCCCTGTGAATTTTTTGAATCCACTCGAGATTAATTATTGGTACAACACCGATTAGTAAATCCACGTAGGGAACAACTTCCTCAACACCACCGTGCAATCCTTCGTAAAAGAGCATGTCGTAATCATTGCTTATTTCTTCCCAAGGAGTGAATTCTCCCGGTCTTAATCCCCACTCTGCCGCTTCTTCTTCGGAATGGAGGTAGAATCTTCGTTTACCTTTGCCGGTAAATTTGAAATTTTTAAAAAGTTCGGCTAATTCGTCAATTAAATTAGCGTCTTTATGAAAATGACTGAAGTACCCGCCTTTTTTTTGATATTCGGATACTTTTTGTTTCATTTCGTATCTGTTGTATTTGTGAAAACTATCACCTTCTATAAAAACCGCTTTAATATTTTCTCTTTGCATTATATGGCTGAATGCCGTTTTGACTGTACTTGTACCTGCACCGGACGATCCGGTAATAGCAACAATTGGATATTTTTTCCTTCTCATTCCTCCCTCATGGATTTATTAAATTCATTTCACGTGTTTATTGCGGATGTTAATTTCATGATAATAAGACATTAAAAAATTTCAATCTAAATAACCCTTGAGTTTTTTTCTCCATCCCGGAAAAAGTTTATCCGCATCGTGTGGGAAAGAGACAAAAGCCCTTGCGAATTGTCTATGTTCTTTAGCAAATTCAAAAACATCGGCACCTTCTTTCCAGCATTGTTCCGCTTGTCGTAATGATTTTGCCCCTTCGGCCGGACCATCGACATGGCCGTAAGAACCGCCGCCGGCAGTCATTATAATGTTCGAGTGTCCGAGATTCTTAAAAAATCCTATTGCCCGAAGAGCGTTCATCCCGCCGGAAATAATTGGAGCGGTTGGTTTCATACCCAGCCAATTTTGTTTATAAACAACGCCTTCGGCAATGTTTTTTTCTATCATGAAAGCAATTTTCTTGTCGCCTTTGTCACCTTCCATTTTGCCGTAACCCATTGTACCGACGTGAATACCCGAAGCACCTTGTAGCCGGGCCATTTTGGACAATACAAGCGTTGTATAACCTCTTTTGGAAAAAGGTGAAGTA
>CAZKKI010000059.1:0-55397 GCA_964553325.1 uncultured Melioribacteraceae bacterium
ATTTTATATTGCTCTGAAATATATTCGTTCCCAACGAAATTCCAAATTACTTTCCACTGTTTCGGTTATTTCGATTGTTGGAATTGCGCTTGGTATTGCTTCGGTTAATATTGCATTAACAATTCTAAACGGCTTTGAAGAAACTATAAAAGAAAAAACAATCGAATTTAATTCGCATATTACGATAACCGCATACGGAAATAAAAATATTCATAACTACAAGCAAAATTACGGTATAATCAAAGAGCTTTTAAGCGGACAAGCGGAAAACATTTCGCCGTTCATCACAAAAGACGCTATTATCAAGTCAAAACATTTATCTGAAGGAGTGAAAATTACCGGCATTTCATCAACCGGTGATTATAAGAAATTGCAAAGCAATATCATAGAAGGAAAATTCACTTTTCGTACAAACGGCAAAAGAGGTTTGATTCTAGGGAAAAAATTAGCCGATAAACTTTTCGTCGGCATCGGTGATAAAGTAACTTTGTTTGTGCTCAAAAACGATAAACCGCCTACACCGGAAAATCCGCCGGGAATAGAGCAATTTATTGTTACGGGAATTTACGAGAGCGGTATGGCTGCTTACGACGATTTGCAAGCGTTTATATCTTTCGAAGATGCTCAAGAAATGTTGGGCATAACAAACAAATGCAGCGGGTTTAATATTCGACTTTCGAATTTGGAAGAAGTGGATAGCATTAAAAACGTTTTGAAAGAATCGCTCGGATACCCGTTTTACGTAAGAGATTTCTACCAAATCAACAAACCGATTTTCACCTGGCTCGAACTTCAGAAAAAACCGATTCCGATAGTGCTCGGTTTAATAATCGTCGTTGCCGTTTTTAATATTGTCGGAACTTTGCTGATGATGGTATTGGAAAAAACTTCTGAAATAGGAATCCTAAAAGCCTTAGGTACGCGTAAAAAACAAATTGTAGCGATTTTCATTTTGCAAGGATTGTATTTGGCTTTTATCGGAATATTGCTCGGTAATTTGCTTGCGTTAGGACTCAGTTGGTTGCAAGCCGAATATAATGTAATTTCCTTACCGGCAAGTATTTATTTTGTTTCAAGCGTACCGATACTCATAAATCCGGTTTATTATCTTATCGTAACAAGCGCAGCATTCGTGTTAAGTTTTTTCGCTTCTTTCATACCAAGCTATGTTGCGGCGGGAATAAAACCAATTCAAGCAATAAGGTTCGATTAATATGTTTGAGTTTTTTATCGCAAAAAGATATTTGAGATCGAAGCACAAGATCAATTTCATCACGATTATCTCGATTCTTTCCACGCTCGGAATTACAATCGGTGTGGCTGCACTCGTGGTTGTGCTTTCCGTATTTAACGGATTCGGTTCGTTGGTTACTTCTGTGTTGGTGAATTTCGATCCTCATCTCAGAATCACATTTAAATCAACCGAGGCAATTTCGCAAGCGGATTCGGTTTTTAATTTGCTTGAACAAAATCCCGATGTGTCTTCAATAACCCGTTATGCCGAAGGTAAAGTGATAATTGTGAATAAAAGTTCATACGAAATTGTGAACTTGAAAGGAATTGAAAATAATAACGGTAATAACGATTGGGGTATCCGGAATTATATTTCCTTCGGGAAATATGATCTTGCCGATACGAACGGGACGGGTAAAATAATTTTGGGGTTGCCCCTTGCACTTAAGCTTTCGTGCAGAATAGGCGATACCATTTTAGTTACTTCGGCAAGCAAAATAGAGCAATCGCTTTTAACATTATCTTTACCCAAAACAAAAAGATTTATTGTTGCGGGCATTTTCGAAATAAGCAACCGCGATTATGCTTTGAAATATACATTCACCTCACTTAAACAAGCACAAAAAACTTTGGGATTGGGGAAAAACTTTACCGGCTTCGACGTTAGATTGCGGAATATTAAAAACTCGGATAAATTAAAAGACTTTTTGGCCGAACGGCTCGAAAGTAAAAACTTCACAATACGCACTTGGTACGATTTGCACAAAGATTTATACGACGTTATGCTGATTGAACGTTGGGCGGCATATATAATTCTTTCGCTTATTATTGCCGTTGCAACCTTCAATATATTAGGTTCGCTAACAATGTCGGTAATCGAAAAAAGAAAAGATATAGGTGTACTCCGAGCGATAGGGGCTTCTAAAAAGTCGATTCTCAAAATTTTTATGTTCGAAGGAATCCTTATCGGAATCATAGGAACAATATTGGGTTTGGCAATAGGTTTATTGATTTGTTATCTGCAAATAGAATACAAATTTTATTCTCTCGATGCCAGTAAATACATAATCGATGCTTTACCCCTAAAAGTACGTTTTTCGGATATTATCGTTATTAGCTTGATGTCTTTTTTCTTAACGTTTCTTGCATCATTGTTTCCGGCAAAACGGGCTATAAGCATAAACATTAACGACGCAATAAGATGGGAATAATTTGGAAATTATTAATAAGTTAATAATATGATTTTAGAAGCAAAAAATATTCGCAAATCTTTCGAGCAAGGCGGAAAGAAGCTCGAAATATTAAAAGGTATCGACTTTAAAGCGGAAGAAAATAAAATCACAATTATCGTAGGGGCTTCCGGAGCGGGCAAAAGTACTTTCCTTCATATTTTAAGCGGACTCGACACACCGGACGAAGGGGAAGTTTTAATTAACGAAACAAACATTTACTCTTTTTCGGACGACGAGGAATTAAGTAAATTCCGTAACGCCCACATCGGATTTATTTTTCAGTTTCATCATTTATTGCCGGAGTTTACAGCAATTGAAAATGTAGCGCTACCTCAATTAATAAACGGAACCGACAGAGAAGATGCATTAAAGAACGCGGAAAAATTACTTGATTTAGTCGGATTAAAACATAGAACGGAACACAAACCTTCTGAACTTTCCGGCGGCGAACAACAACGGGTTGCTGTTGCACGGGCATTAATTAACAATCCCGATATTATATTTGCCGACGAACCGACCGGCAATCTCGATTCCCAAAACAGCGAAATCCTTCATAATCTGTTCGTCAATTTAAATAAGGAATTGGGTGCCACCTTTTTGATGGTCACACACAATCCTAATTTGGTAAAACTTGCAGATGAAGTTTTCGAAATGATAGATGGTAAAATTTACAAGAAATAACTACTTGTTAACGTAATCCAAGTATTGCTTATCTTCTTCCAACACGTGTTGAATAAGCCATTTGTCAAAAAACCGTTCTAATTCGGATAAACTTTTGTTTTTACCCGCAACAAGATCCGAATTCAGTTGAAAAATATCTTCAATTAATTTTTCATGTTCCTTAATGTGGTTTTCCAACAAATCCGCCGGGCAGCCGGATGCTCTCATCAACTTTTCCTCATCTTGAAAATGTTCTTCGGTATAACTAATCAACCTGTTTAAAATTGAAAAGATATAATCTCTGTTCTCTTTTGCTTTGTATGCGCTGTGAAATTCATTCACGATTTCAAATAATCTTTTGTGTTGGTGATCGATGTGAGCATTCTTAACGCTGAAAAGTGGGCTCCAACTGACATATTGCATTATTATTCCCCTTTCTTTTAAATTTAATTTAGATTAAGGTTTAAGTGTATTATCGGGGAACATTTTTATAAGTTTAGTGATAATTATTATTTTTATTAAAAAATAAATACATTATAACTAATATTATGATATTTAAGTTTTAATATATTCATTTGATAATATTATGAATGTACTCGAGAATCAACCTTACGCCGAAACCGGTATTCGTATCTTTCGTATAATTGGTAAATTCGTGCTGTATTGCGGGTCCGGCCAAATCGATATGTGCCCAAGGAATATTTTTGTCTACAAAATGCTCTAAAAATTTAGCTGCGGTTATTGCCCCGCCCCATCTCGGACCTAAATTACTGATATCGGCAATTTTACTGTCGAGTAATTTTCTGTACTCGTCCCATAACGGCATTCGCCACACATGTTCGTAAGTTTTTCTGGCGGATTCGATTAATCTTTCGGCAATTTCATCGTATTTTGTAAATACTCCCGCCGTAAACAAGCCTAACGCTACTGCTATAGCTCCGGTTAAGGTTGCAAAATCAATAATTTCATCCGGTTTGAAAGTGGAAGCATATTCCAGCGCATCAGCTAAAACTATTCTCCCTTCCGCGTCCGTATTTTTAACTTCGATGGTTTTTCCGGACGCCGTCGATACGATATCGCCGGGTTTATACGAATTGCCCGACACCGCATTTTCAACCGCGGGAATAATTCCGATTAATTCGACAGGCAATTGTAATTGAGCTACCGCTTTTATAATTCCGATAACTGTTGCCGACCCGGCCATATCGGCTTTCATTTCCAGCATTCCTTCCGTCGGTTTTATGGAAAGCCCGCCG
Source organism: uncultured Melioribacteraceae bacterium (assembly GCA_964553325.1). Lineage (GTDB taxonomy): Bacteria > Bacteroidota > Ignavibacteria > Ignavibacteriales > Melioribacteraceae > BMS3ABIN04. Next base: position 4,382 of record CAZKKI010000059.1, read on the forward strand.
GTATCGTACGTTACGCCTTTCCCAACAAGCGCAATTTTCCGTTTTGCTTTTTTCTTCGGTTTGTATCTTATTGTAATTAATCGAGGCGGATTTGAACTTGCCCTACCAACGGCAAGTATTGCATTCATTTTTCTCTTTTTTAATTCTCTTTCATTGAATACACTTACTTTCACACCGATTCCGGCAAGTTCTTGTTTAGTTCTTTCCGCCAAAACCGACGGCGTGAGGGTAATTGCAGGCTCATTTACCAAATCCCTTGCGAAGTAAACCGCTTCCATTATTTTCGAAGCCGTATCAATTGCTTTTTTCATTACGCGTGGATTTTGGGAATGGAAAACCACATTAAGTTTTGAGGGTTCTTTCTTATCCGATTTATATTTATCGAAAGTATAATTTCCCAAATGAATTCCTTCGACAAAAGTTTGATAGAAATAGGCCTCCGAATTAAAATAATCTTGAAAATCGGAATATGCCGGAACAACAATGTGAAGATATTTCGTTTGTTTTTTATCGAGCTTGGAAATTAATCCCGCCAGTGTATTTCTGAAATAATCGTTGTTAAATTTCTCTTCGGTTTTAAGTTTGAAGATATGTATTACATCGGGGTAACCATTCGGTTTAACCAATTTTAAAGCGTATTCGTCTTCTTTAATCAAGTTCTCTTTTATTAATTTATTTATTTTAAAATCCACCGCCGATTCAAAATCTTCGATGGACTTGTGCAATCGGTTATTGTCCAATAAAAATTTAACAACATTAGCTTTGTATGCGAACTTAATTTTTTCGCTCGCACTTCTAAATTTGAATTCAAAAATCATTCGTAATTTCCCCGTTTTAATTTTTATAATTTTTTAATAAATCTTCCGCACTTAGAATTATCTTTTGTTTAATATCCGATAATTTAGTGTTATACAATCTTGTACCGGAAGCATTGAAGTGACCTCCGCCGTTAAATTTCTCTGCCAATAAATTTACCGGCACATCCAACTTCGATCTGAAACTGACTTTCACACCGTCTTTTAACTCAAAAAACAACATTCCGATTTGAACTCCTTTTATTTCAAGGCAATAGTTAACGAATCCGTCCACATCGGCTTCGAGCGCACCGGTTTCTTCCAACATTTTTTGTGTAATTGTCATATACGCAATCTTACCGGATTTGCTTAATTCCAAAGTTGTGAGCGCATAACCGAGAAGTTTATTTCTGCTGAGATAAAATTGTGCGTAAATTTTATCGTAAACGTCGTAAGGGCTAACTCCCTTTTCCAACAAGATTGCAACTTTTCTGTGAAGTTCCGGAGTAGTTCGTTCGAATCTGAACGAGCCCGTATCCGTCATTATTGCCGCATAAAGTTGCAGCGCCATATTATAATTCAATCCTACAATGCCGGTACGACTAACAAAATCAAAAATAATTTCTCCGGTCGACGAATAATTTTTATCGACAATCATAAACTCGGAAAAATTTTCCGGTTCCGTATGGTGATCGATACAAACTTTTATTGCATTAGAATTTCTGATAACGGTTTCCATTTTTACCGTCCGGGAAAGCTGATTTAAATCGAGTAAAATTATTACGTCGGTTGTTTCGATAATATTATCGTGTTTCCCGGAGTCATATTTTTCAATAATATTTTCACTATCCAAAAATTCCAAATTGTACGGGGTTTTGCTATAATTTATCACATTCACATTTTTATTCTTACGTTTCAATAAATCGGCTAAAGCCAATTCCGAACCGATTGCATCGGCATCGGGGTTAACATGGCAAGTAATAACAAAATCGGAATTTTCATCAATAATTTTTTTGAGTGTGTTGAAATCCATAGCACCGCAATCGATTATTTAAAAATAAAAAGGTCGCCCAAAAAGATTTAAGAGCGACCTTAACCTAAAAATATAAATCAAAACAATCAAATATTAATTATCGGAAACCGTCCAAGTGTTTCCGCTAAACAACATTTTTTCCAAATCGCCTTTACCGAGTTTTTCCGTGACCTCTTTAACTTGCTGGTTCAATGCTTCGTCGTACGTCGGTTGGAATAATTGTCTGAAAACGCCAACCGGCGTCGGGAAATCGGGATGATCGGTTAAATGCGAAAGAATAAATGCTCTGATTAAGCTTGCATCGTTTTCATCGTGTACAAGAACATCGTCAATCGTATGTTGACCATCATTCAAATCGATAACAACCGGTTCCAAACCATTCAAAGCAATTCCTTTATCCTTGTTTTTCCCGAAAATCATCGGTTTTCCGTGTTCGAGATACAAAACATGATCTTCTTTTGTTTCTTTGTCGGTCAACAATCTAAACGCACCGTCGTTAAAAATATTACAGTTTTGATAAATTTCGAGAAAAGCCGTTCCTTTATGTTGAGCGGCACGCATAATCATTTCTTGCAAATGTTTTGCGTCCCTATCGATGGAACGTGCTACAAATGTTGCATTGGCACCCAATGCAAGCGAAATTGCATTGAACGGATAATCCACACTTCCGTAAGGAGTTGTTTTCGTGATTTTTCCTCGTTCGGAAGTAGGCGAGTATTGACCTTTGGTTAACGCATAAATTCTGTTATTGAAAAGCATGATTTTGATATCTACATTCTTACGGCATGCATGAATAAAGTGGTTTCCGCCGATACTCAACAAATCACCGTCGCCGGTTGCAACCCACACTTGTAATTCAGGCCGAGTAATTTTAATGCCCGTAGCGATTGCCGGAGCTCTACCGTGAATCGAATGGAAACCGTAAGTGTTCATATAATAAGGGAACCTACTGGAGCATCCGATACCTGAAACCCAAACGACATTTTCTCTTTTAAGTCCGGGAATTTTCGGGAATGTTCTTTGCACTTGCGCTAAAATTGCATAATCACCACAACCCGGGCACCATCTTACATCCTGATCGGAAGCAAAATCTTTTGGTGTATATTTAATTTCACCGACTTCTATATTATTGGCCATTATTTCCTCCTCCGAGTAATTCTACTATTTTATCTTCTATTTCAGTTGATCTGAACGGCAAACCTCTAACCAGATTAAATTGGATTATACCGTGATGCAAAAATTCATTTCTAAGAACTTTTGCCAATTGTCCCATGTTAACTTCGGGCAGCAGAATTCGTTTGAATTTTTTAAGAACATCGCCGGTATTTTTAGGGAAAGGATTTAAATATTTCAAATGTGCTTGCGATATGGTATAACCTCTTTTTCTTGCTCTTTCAACACCCTCTTTGATAGCACCGTACGTACTTCCCCAACCGAGGACTAAAAGATCGCCCTCTTGTTCGCCGTCTACTTCCAAATCCGGAATTACTTTCTGCATATTCTGAACTTTCTGAGCTCTAATTTTAATCATCTCGTGGTGATTTTCCGGATCGTAACTTACATTTCCGGTAATATTGGCTTTTTCCAATCCACCGATTCTATGTTCCATATTCGGTGTTCCCGGTTTAACCCACGGGCGAACCAAATTTTCATCTCGCGCGTAAGGATGAAAATCTTCCGGATCGGTTAAGAATTTAACCTTTATTTCCGGCAGTTCATCTACATGAGGTATTTTCCATGGTTCCGAACCGTTTGCCAGATAACCGTCGGTTAGTAAAATTACCGGACACATGAATTCAAGAGCCAACCGCGAAGCTTCTATTGCCATATGGAAACAATCGCTGGGTGTGGCAGCGGCAACAACTCCTACCGGAGCTTCCCCGTTTCTGCCGTAAAGAGCTTGAAGCAAATCGGCTTGTTCGGTTTTAGTTGGCAATCCCGTGCTCGGTCCGCCTCTTTGAACATCAACGATTACCAAAGGCAATTCGGTCATTACAGCCAAACCTACCGCTTCCGTTTTTAGCGCCAATCCGGGACCGCTTGTTGTAGTTATAGCCAAATTACCGGCAAATGCCGCACCGATTGCGGATGTAATTCCCGCAATTTCATCTTCGGCTTGAAACGTGCGTACATTAAAGTTTTTATATTTACTCAAATATTGCAAGATTTCGGATGCGGGAGTTATTGGATAAGAACCCAAGAACAGCGGCAACCCGCTTCTTACCGATGCAGCAACAAAACCCCACGCGGTAGCTTCGTTACCCGAGATGTTTCTATAAGTTCCGGCGGGTAATTTTGCCGGTTCGATTTTATATCTCGTTGTAAACCTTTCCGTTATATCCCCGAAATTATATCCTGCTCTTAAAGCTTTTTCATTCGCTTCGATAAGTACCGGTTTGTTTTTGAACTTTTCATGCAACCAATTAATAGTTGTGTCGAGAGGTCTATCGAATAACCAATACATTAACCCAAGAGCAAAAAAGTTTTTACTTCTCGCCTTGTCTTTGGTTGAAAGCTCCACATCTTCCAAAGCGTTGAAAGTAAGTGTTGTTATCGGTACATCATAAACTTCGAAACCGCTAAGCGTTCCGTCTTCGAGGGGATTAGTTTCAAATCCTGCTAACGAAAGGTTCTTTTTATCGAATGAATCCGTGTTGACAATTATCATTGCCCCGGGTTTAAGATCCGGCAAATTCTTTTTCAGAGCTGCGGGATTCATTGCAACCAATACATCCGGCTTATCGCCGGGTGTAAAAATATCGTTACTACTGAAATGAAGTTGAAACCCGCTAACGCCGTACAAAGTACCGGCGGGTGCGCGAATTTCGGCCGGATAATCCGGCAAAGTACTTAAATCATTACCAACCGAAGCGGTGGTATCACTAAATTGAGTTCCGGTTAGTTGCATTCCGTCACCGGAATCTCCGGCAAATCTTACCGTTACTTCCCGAATTTGTTTAACTTCGGTTTCTTTTCCGTTTCCCATTTTTTTCTGAGCCTTTTTTATTTTATTAAAATATTTTACATACTAAAAATATAAAACTCGCAACCTTAAGCAAAATTTATATTTATAAAATTATTACTGTTTCCCGTTTATTTTACATTTCGTATTATGTTTAGAAATTCATCGGCATCTACAAAACCGGTTAATCTTTTTACTTCTTTTCCGTCCGAATTTGTTATAATTATCGTAGGCATTCCTTTTATATTGAATTGCTTTCTGATTTTTTCCGTTTTTTCGTCCATTGTATGGGTCATATCCACTTTATAGGTTTTAAAAGATTTCGTCTCTTCAATTACTCTGGGATCGGCAAACGTAATTGCGTCCAATTCTTTACAAGGAATGCACCAATCTGCATAAAAATCGATTATCATTTTTTCATTATTCTGCAACGATTGTGAATACTTTACTTCATCAAATTTAATCCATTCCGGTGAAAGCTTTTCCGTAGGCCATAATAAATATACAGCTAATGCAATAATACCGATTGAAATAAGAGATTTAATTATTCTGAAACTTTTAATATTGTTACCATGTTTATCGAAAAACAAGAGGAAAATTCCGGATGCAATCATAAAAACGGGTAATACATACGGGTTAATGTTTTTCGGGATTAACGGACCGGCAAAATATAGTGCCATTCCCAACAACAATAATCCGAAAATATGTTTAACCGATTCCATCCATAATCCGGCTCTGGGTAAACTTTTTATTTTACCGGAGAAAAGAGCGAGAAACAAATAAGGTGTACCCAACCCCAACGCAAGGAAGAAGAACATCCAAAACCCGAAAACCGGATCTCCTTTTGCCGCAACATAAGTTACCAAACCTATAACAAACGGTCCGATACAAGGAGCTGCAACAATTCCCATAGTGAGCCCCATGAAAAATGCACCGAACATCCCGCCGCGTGCGCCACCGGCTTTCATTACCAGCTTATCGGGTAATTTAAATTCATATACCCCGAACTGACTTAATGCCAATGCAATAAAAACCAAAACTATGAAGATTATGACAATCGGGTTTTGTAACAATGTTCCGAAAACTGCACCGCTTAACGACGTTACAACGCCAACCACCGAGTAAGTAATTGCCATTCCCAAAACATAAAGCAATCCGAGAACAAACAACCTGCTTGTTCTTCCTTCGCTTTGTCCGCCGAAATATCCTATAGTTATTGGAATCAGTGGATAAACACACGGAGTTAGATTCAAAGCCAATCCGCCGAGGAAGACAAAAAGCAACCCGAGCAACAATCCGCTCGACTCAAGTGTATCGGCAATGCTACTTTCCGAATCGGCGGAAGTGCTTGAACTTGCATAAGATAAATTCAATTTTGAAAAAACAGCCGAATTAATTTCGTTAATCGGTGTTTTGGAATCGACAATTTCAATTGTGAAAGAAGTATCAATTGTAGAAGGAGGAAGACAAGTAGCGTTATTACATGCTTGATATGTGAATTTTAATCTAACCGTTTTTTCCCCTAGTTCAGCCGATTTAGGAACCGAAATAATTCCGCCTATCAATGCTTCTTTTTCGTAAACAACCAGCGGGATATCCGAAAATTCAAATTTGATTTCTTCGGCTTCGGGAAAAACAATTTTGTTGATGATTAAACCGGAAGCGGAGTCCAATTCGACTGTAGTGGGAATTAAAAAATCCTCTTTCGGTTTGTTTGAATTTATATGCCAACCATCCTCTATAATTGCTTTAACGGCAAGCTTAAATTGACCACCAGCTTGTACTTTATCAAAAGATTGAAATATTTCGAGTTTAACTATATCGTTTTGCGGTCCGAACAATTGGGCCTTTACGGAAATTGATGCGAAAATCAAAAGTAATAAGAACCAGCCCGTTAATTTTCTCATATTTTTATCCTTTCATTAATTATCATAAAACAAATAAGATAAATATAAATCCACTTAAAATTGAGGCTAAAAATTATCTCCTCCAACCTTGGACAATCGGAAATCTCCTACCATAACCAAACGCTTTTTTCGAAACTCTCAACACCGGAGCAGCTTGTTTTCTTTTAAATTCATTAAGATCGACCATTCTTAAAACTTTATAAACCAAATCTTTATTGCCGATTATTTCGGTTATCTCTTTTATCTCTTTCGAATCTTCCAAATACAACTTAAGAATTTCGTCCAATACTTCGTAAGGAGGTAAAGTATCTTGATCCGTTTGACCGGGTCTCAATTCCGCCGACGGCGGTTTGGTTATTATTTCTTCAGGTATTATTTCCCTATTTCTGTTAATGAACTTAGCCAAACGATACACTTGGGTTTTGTACACATCCCCGATAACCGCCAGCGCTCCGCACATATCGCCATAAAGGGTCGCATATCCAACAGCCATCTCGGATTTATTTCCGGTTGTGCACAGCAAGTAACCGAATTTATTGGAAAGACTCATTAAATACATTCCTCTGATTCTCGCTTGCATATTCTCTTCGGTAACGTCTTGCGGAAGTCCGTTAAAAACCGGCTCCAACATTTCCAGCGCTTTATCGAAAACCGGTTGAATAGAAACATTGTTCCAACTAATACCGAGGTTTTCAATTAATTTTTTCGAATCTTTTATACTTCCTTCGCTGGAATACTTCGAGGGCATTAAAAGAACATGGACGTTTTCGCTTCCGAACGCTTGTACGGCAAGGTATGTTACCAAAGCTGAATCTATGCCTCCACTTAAACCTACCAATGCTTTTTTAAATCCGGTTTTATTCGCATAATCTTTTAAACCGAGAACTAATGCGGAATGCACTTCTTCTTCGAAAGATTTTTCGTACTCATTTATCGTTTCGTATTTTTTTTCCGTATCGAAGATGAAGAAATCTTCTTCGTACGTTTTACCGAGCAACTGCAGTTCACCTTCCCCGTTAAAACATAAACTTCCACCGTCGAAAATCAAATCGGTTTGGGCGCCTACGCAACTGACGTAAGCTAAAGGTAAATTACTATCCTTCGTTAAAACGGAAAGCATGTTGTAACGTATCGTTCTTCTTCCGTAACTATACGGACTTGCGGATATATTAATTAAAAGCGTTGCACCTTTGTCAATCAAAGTTTGCACGGGATCTTTTTCGTAAAGCCGGTCTTTCCAATAATCCGCGTCATTCCAAATATCTTCGCAAATCGAAATTCCGAGGGATTCGCCTTTGAATTCATGGGTGAATACATCTTTTGCGGATTCAAAGTACCGTACTTCGTCGAAAACATCGTAATTCGGAATAAGTGTTTTCTGTTGAACGAATTTTATTTCACCATCGTAGCAAAGCATTGCGGAATTATAAATCCCGGTTCCGATATTGTCTTCGTAATCTTCGGTAATCGTGCCGAATAAAATTCCAACGTCTTTCGTACGGCGAGCAATTTCCTCGGAGGCTGCGGTTATAGCTTCACGAAATTCATTTTTCTCAACCAAGTCAAGCGGCGGATAACCGCAAAGTGAAAGTTCGGGGAATACAGCCAAATCGGCTCCGGCGGCAATACTTTTTTCGTAATAATCCAGAATCTTTTTTTTGTTTCCGTCAATATCGCCGATAATTGTATTTATTTGACAAACGGCAATTTTCATAAATTTTCTTTCTTTAAATAATATTATAATTTAGATTAGAAAACATAGTAAAAATTATTTTGCCGTGAAAAAGATTTTGTATTTCTCAGCAGTTCTCCATAACATTTTGTAAATCCTTAAGTGCGAGGTAAATGTGAAAAACTCAAATTTTCTTTTTTCGTTTTTCCTTGTTTTAATTCTTTCCGGAATCAATCCGGCTCAAGATACTCTGTCGTTTAAGCGAAATTATCTGCCTTATCCGGATACTACATTAGTGTTTTTACCGGATACTTATAACCTTTCGGAAAATTTTCCCGCGGTAATACTTCTTAACGGATGGAGCGGAAATTATAAACAATGGAACGATATTGCCGATCTTAAAACGTTGGCAAATAAGTATAATTTTATAATTGTTACACCCGACGGTTATTATGATTCGTGGTACTGCAACAACATTCCGAGAAAAAACTTGCAGTACGAAAAATTTTTCATTGAAGATCTTTTACCGGAATTGTTTCGGAAATATAAAATTGACCGCACGAAACTTTTCATTTCCGGTTTAAGTATGGGCGGCCACGGTGCTATGACGCTATTTATTAAATATAACGATTTGTTTTTAAGCGCCGGTAGCATGAGCGGAATTTTAGACATTACAAAGTTCCCGAACAAGTGGGGTTTGCAATCGGTTTTGGGAAGTTATGAAAAACACATGAAAATTTGGAATGAAAATTCGGCTTATCATATAGTCGATTCATTAAAAAACAGTAAAAAAGAATTTATTGTCGATTGCGGCACCGAAGATTTTGCATTCGGCGTAAACGCAAAGTTTTTTCATAAATGTAAAGACTTAAAACTTAAAATAACTTTCATTGCTAGACCGGGCGGGCACGATAGAAAATATTGGGCGGAATCGATTTTATACCATTTGGATTTTTTCAAGCGATTGTTAACCAAATTAAAGCTGTAAAAAAATCATACTTTTGAAACCTTTTTGTTTTTTTATCGTCTAAAAATTTGAAACGAGTAATTCAATTTAATCGAGGTAAAGATTATGCAAGAGAAACTTTACAGGGCAAGAATTAACAAAGTATTCGGCGGAGTATGTGCGGGACTGGGAAAATATCTCGATATAGATCCGATAATTATTCGCATACTTTTTATTGTTATGTTTATTTTCCACGGCATCGGGTTGTTAATCTATATTATAATGTGGATTCTCACACCGGAAGAACCCGTAGAAAATTTATACGCTCCGCCAACTTCAGGTGAAGACGATCTTTTTGTTGAAAACCCCGAAGCTCCCGAAACCGAGAAAGTTAAATCCGGAAAGGATAACGGTAAAATGATTTTCGGAATTATCCTTATTGTATTAGGCTTAATCTTTCTGGCGGAAAAGTTTTTCCCGTTTTTCGATTTCGATTTATTTATGCCGATTCTTTTAATCGTAATAGGAATTGCAATTTTAATTAATTCAAAAAAACAAAAGTGAACAAAATGAAAAGTAAACAATTATTTTGGGGATTTTTCTTTTTAACTCTCGGATTTCTTTATTTGCTGGTAAAATTCGGTGTGTTCTTGGAAATTGATTTTTCATGGGATTTATGGCCGCTGCTGTTAATTCTGGCGGGAATTTCAATCATCACCGAAGGAACATTCGTCCGGCCTTTGCTCAGCGGCGTTTTCGGTATTTTGGTAGCTTTGCTTGTTTTCGGATGGATAGGAAATATTTTTAGTGACGACGAGGAATACGATAGTTTTTCTTCAAAAGAGAATATTAAGAAAACATTTACAATACCATACGATTCCACAATTACGGTTGCAAATCTTTCTTTGAAAGCAGGCGCCGGAAAATTTTTGATTTCCGATGATACAGTCAATTTAATTAATGCCCGGATCAAAGGGACAAAAGCAAAATACAGCATGAAAGATTCGCAAAAAGATAGTATTGTTTGGATAGACATTAAATCCGAAACAAAAAATTTCAGATTGTTCAATGATAAACCGGCAAAGTTCAATTTAAAGTTGAACCGGAATCCCGTTTGGAACCTCGATTTGGAATTAGGCGCAGCTAAATCCGAAATTGATCTTTCCGATTTAAAGGTTAAAAACTTGGTACTAAAAACAGGCGCTACAAAAACCGAAATTAAATTAAGCGATTTACTTAAAAAAACTTATTTGAATATCGATATGGGAGTCGCTTCGTTAAAAATAAAAATTCCGCAAAACGCCGGTTGTAAAATTTTGGGGAATATGGGTTTGGTAAAAAAAGATTTGCCGGATTTCGAAAAAACGGACGACGGAATTTATAAAACATCCAATTACGAAACTGCCGAAACAAAAATAATAATAGATTTTAACGGAGGCGTATCGAAATTTGAAGTTGAAAAATATTAACCGCACTTCCTATTACTGTATGATACAATGTTCCCTAAAGTTGTTTATTAATCTTATAGCATTGCGATTATTATATTTTAAGTTTTATCTTATTTTATTCTACTAATACATAACCGTACATTTACGATGTGCGGCCGAATTTCAAAAGGTAAGCTTTTATAAACATATCGATATCACCGTCCATAACCGCTTGAACGTTCGAAGTTTCCACATTTGTCCGATGATCTTTCACCATATTGTACGGATGAAAAACGTAAGAACGGATTTGACTTCCCCACTCGATTTTCATTTTGCTTTTTTCGACTTCCTCTTTTTCAGCCTCTTGTTTTTCAAGTTCGAGCTGGTACAATTTGGCTTTAAGCATTTTCATTGCATTCGTTTTGTTTTGTAACTGGGAGCGTTCCGTTTGGCAGGAAACCACAGTATTCGTCGGTAAATGTGTAATTCGCACGGCCGTTTCCACTTTATTTACGTTTTGTCCTCCTTTACCACCGGAACGGAACGTATCGATTTTAAGATCGGCCGGGTTAATATCGATTTCAATTGTATCGTCGACTTCGGGGATAACAAACACCGATGCAAACGATGTGTGGCGGCGCTTATTCGAATCGAACGGGGAAATTCTGACCAACCGATGCACACCGGTTTCCGCTTTTGCATAACCGTATGCAAACTCGCCTACAATTTCGATTGTTACGCTTTTTATTCCGGCCCCGTCGCCTTCCAACATATCCAAAATGTGAGTTTTAAAGCCGTTTTTTTCAGCCCACCGTAAATACATTCGCATTAACATTTCCGCCCAATCCTGCGCTTCGGTTCCTCCGGCACCGGAATGAATTGTAAGTAAACAATTTTTGTTGTCGTCCCGACCGCTTAACATGCTTTTAAATTCCACATCTTCCAATTTTTCTTTGAGTTCGGAAAATTCCTTTTCAATTTCTTCGTAGAAGGATTCGTCTTCTTCGGCTTCTGCAAGTTCAATAAAATCGCGCAAATTGGTATAACGGGAATTTAAATCTTCCCAAAGGTTCACCCAGTTTTCGAGGGATTTAATTTCTTGAAGAACGGATTGAGCTTTTTGTTGATCGTTCCAAAAGTCGGGCGCTTCGCTTAATTTTTTAAGTTCGCTTATTTTTTCTTTTTTGACATCAACTTCAAAGATAACCTCGTAGTTTATCAATTTTCGACTTAAGATTTTCGAGGTTTTTCAATTGTTCGTCGTACATATATTTATATTCTCCGGATTATTTCATGTTTTACTACAAAGATTAATTAATCTTCCACCTCAATTTCCATTCTTAGCAAAGCGGCTGCCAAAGTTTTCCCTTGAGCATCGAGCATTAAAGAAACCGTACCGCCTCCGTCAAGTGTGTTGTGTAAAATAAAATTCAGTGCTTTAAGATTTGGCAATTCGTATCGTTCAACTTTACCTTTACATATACCTTCAAAATGTTTTTTCACACGTCCGGCGGTCAAATATTCTTTTATAATTTCATAACCTTTATCGTCATAAGCGATTACTCCTACATTGGCGGCATCGCCTTTGTCTCCGCTGCGACCGTGTGCAATGTCCCTTAGTTTGATTTTCATTTTATATCTCCACAATTTTTACTTCTGGTTGAACCAACGATTTCGGAATTAACGCCGGCCAATAAGCAACTATTTCTCTCGGTTTGGGGCGACCGCCGGCAAAGCCCGTAACGCTGGGCGGACCTGTTAAAATTAACGGAGCAATTTCTTTGCCGAATCGTTCCACCGACGCATAATCGTGCGACCGGACGGAAATACGTAATGTAATTTCGTTAATGTCATCTTCGGGAAGAGGTTTGGCAAGAGGACCGTGACAAGCATTATAACCGACAAATTCGGTTCTGATATCATCAAATTTAAGATTTAAATCATTTAATCTTTGCCTTAATATTTTGTCTGCCGCTTTGGCTTTTGTTAATGCTTGAGGCCACGAATAAGTCAAAGAACCGGAAGCCATATATCCGTCGGAATAAGAACAAGACACTTTATAAAATTCGGTTTCGGGTTTGCCCTTCACACCGAACATTTTCACTCGGTTGTTCCCCAAATCTTCCAATTGAATCGAAGTAAAATCCGCTACGCAATCGGGGGTAATATATTCTTTTGGATCTCCAATCTCGTAAAGTAATTGTTCCGATACCGTATGCAAATCGACTCTACCGCCCAACGATTCATGTTTTGTAATGATTATTTCTCCGTTAGGGAAAGCTTCGGCAATGGGGAACCCGATATTTGCCATATCTTCAATGCTTTCCCAGTCGCCCAAAAAATTTCCGCCGCTGGCTTGGGCTCCGCATTCCAAAATATGTCCGGCAACCGTTCCGGCGGAAAGCAAATCATAATCGGTAGCCGACCAACCGAATTCGTAAATCATCGGTGCAAGGGTAAGTCCGGTATCCGTTGTTCTACCGGTAATTACAATGTCCGCTCCCCTTTCAAGCGCTTCAACTATCGGGAATGCACCGAGATAAGCGTTGGCACTTAACATTTTGTCTTTGTAAGGTGTAAGCGGTTCACCGGTTTCCATATTATTTAATTCGATTCCGCTTTCTAAAATTTCATCCAAGCGGTCTTTTATGTCGTCGCCGGTAACAACCGCAATTTTTAAATTTTTTATTCCTTTTTTCTTTGCCACTTCCAACACGGCATTGGCACACGATTCCGGATTTACTCCTCCGCCATTTGTAATAACCTTAATATTTTTCTCTTTACAAATCGGTAAAATTCTCTCCATCAATGCGGGGATATCGCGGGCGTACCCGTATTCCGGATTTTTATTTTTCTGCTTCTGTAAAATCGACATAGTAACTTCCGCAAGATAGTCCATTACCAAATAATCAATTTCCCCGGCAGTTACTTGTTTGTACGGAGCTTCTATTAAATCGCCCCAAAAACCTTGACCCGAAGCTATTCTAATTTTTTCTTTCATTTTTTGTAATAACCATATTCTGTTTAAGGAAAATTAAATATATTCAAACAAAGTCATTTGAACAAATTTTCATTTTACGGAGTCAATTATTTTTTTCGCTATTTCGTTTAGTTGTTTTCTTTCATTAATATCAAACCAATAAATCCTTTTGTCTTTTCTGAACCAAGTCATTTGCCTTTTAGCATATCTCCTCGTATTTCTTTTGATTAAACGAATTGCTTCCGTCAAATCAATTTCATCTCGTAAAAAAGAGATTATTTCTTTATAGCCGACGGTATTCAACGCATTCAGTTCTTCACTGTATCCTTTCGATAGCAATTGTTTTACTTCATCGATTAAACCCTTGTTAATCATTTCGTCAACTCTTTTTTCTATGTTTTCATACAAAATTTCTCTCGGCCAGTTTAATCCGAATTGAATAAATTCAAAAGGGGTTTCGCGTTTATGTTCTTTTTGAAATTCCGAAATCGATTTGCCTGTTAATTTGTAAACCTCTAAAGCTCTTATAACCCTCTTCCAATTTTGGGGAAGGAGTTTTTCCGCTACAAAGGGATCAACTTTTTTTAACTTCTCATATAAAAATTCATCTCCGTATTTGTGTTTTAATTCAAGCAATTCCTTTCTGTAATTTTCATCCGTATCAACAGCGTCGAATATACCGTCAATAACAGCTTTGATATATAAACCCGAACCGCCGGCAATAACCGGTATTTTATCTTTTCGCGCAATCTCGGTGATTACATGCAAAGCTTCTTTTTCGAATCTGCTAACGTTGTATTCTTCGTCCGGCAATAAAATATCAATAAAGTGGTGCTTTACAGAAGCCAATTCTTCGGCATTCGGTTTTGCGGTTCCGATATCCAAATACTTATAAAATTGCCTGCTATCGGCCGAAATAATTTCGGAATTTAAATTTCCTGCTATTTTAATAGCAAGTTCCGTTTTACCGGAACAAGTGGGACCAACGATAACTATTACTTTTCTTTCCAACCTTCCCTGCCGATAAGTGGGACAAAAGCAAATTGCGGGATCTTCTCGATATCGAATTTATCTTCGTCTAATTTTGTAAGAATTGTGAGCGTTTGGGATACACGATCGCCGACGGGAATAACCAATCTTCCGCCAACGGCTAATTGCTTTTTAAGTTTTTCCGGAACCGTAGGGCTTCCTGCGGTTACTATAATTCCATCGTACGGTGCGTATTGCTCCCACCCGATTGTGCCGTCTCCTAGTTTCATTAATATTCTTAAGCCCAGCTTATCGAAAAGTTTTTGTGTCCGCAGGTATATCTCCGGCTGGCGTTCAATTGTATAGACTTTCATTCCCATTTCAAGTAGAATTGCCGCTTGATAACCGGAACCGGTACCGATTTCCAATACTTTTTGGCCTGGCTTTAGTTTAAGCGCTTCCGTCATTACGGCAACCGTATAGGGCTGGGAAATAGTTTGACCGTAACCAATCGGCAATGCTATATCTTCGTATGCATGCGGTCTAACAGCTTCGGGAACAAATAAATGCCTTTCCACTTTTTCCATAGCGGCAAGAACCGCTTCGTCTTTAATTCCTTTTCGTCTTAAACCGTCTACCAGTTGTTTTCTTTCAATTTCGTACATCAAACAATCCGCATTTTGAAATACAAAAATAAAATTTATTTTATTAATTTATGCTTTTTAATATCCCTCTAATTTTACAATGGAATCGCTTTTAGGTGCCCTTTTGATATTGGTTTTGAGAGTTATCGACGTAACTTTGGGAACCTTCCGTACAATTCTGTTGGTGCAAGGAAAAAAGTATCATGCAGGGTTTATAGGTTTTTTCGAAGTGTTGATTTGGCTTTTTGCGATGCGATTCGTTTTCCAACATCTCGACAATTTGGTCAACATGTTAGGTTATGCTGTAGGATTCGCATTAGGAAATGTTTTGGGAATTACACTCGAAGAAAAAGTGGCATTAGGTTATGTTCAAGTTAACGTAATATCCAAACATTACAACGATAAAATTGCCGACACCCTACGAAAATCAAAATTCGGTGTAACTCTAATTCCCGCAGAAGGAGGAAGCGGAGGAATGTCGGTGTTAATAGTAATTATTAGAAGAAAAGATCTACGACTGATAAAAAATTTAATTGAGTCGGTTGATAAAGACGCATTTATTACGGTTCAACATTCAAGACCGTACAGAGGATTTATTCACGGATCTAGAAAATAAGTTTGAAAAAAAGAACAAACAATATTATATTAGGTGTTCAAAATTTTGTTCTTTATCTGAAAAATATGCGGGAGTAGCTCAGTTGGTAGAGCATCACGTTGCCAACGTGATTGTCGCGGGTTCGAGTCCCGTCTCCCGCTCTACTCAAATCCACTCTACGGTGGATTTTATTTTTTGAAGAGTTCTTTTAACGGCGGCGTAGCCAAGTGGTCTAAGGCGAAGGTCTGCAAAACCTTTATTCGTCGGTTCGAATCCGACCGCCGCCTCAACTAACCGAATTGTAATATTTCTCTATTAATTCCACCGCTTTCTCAACGCCTTTTTCCGAACGGATTTTTTCACCCAATTTTTTTGCATTAATAATAAGTTTTTCATTCTTCATTAAATTTTCAGCGGTTTCGGCAATTAAATTTTTGTTTAGTATTTTCATCGGTAAAGGTTGTGTACCAACATTTAATTCGTAAACCCTCCGAGCCCAAAATTTATGATCGCCGTAAATAGGAATTACGCCGAGGGGTTTACCCGCTCTTAATATAGAAGCTACCGTGCTAGGTCCGCCGTGCGAAATTACCGCTTTAACTCTTGGTAAAATCCACGCATGCGGAACCGAACCGTCGACAAAGAACACTTTATCGTTTTTAATTTTGTTTCTAATATCGGATTTTCCCGGGTTAGCAATTATCCGGTATTTTGTATCGGCAAGCGCAGTAACCACTTTGGTAATAATATCGTTTGAATAAACACCAAGACTGCCGATATCGAAATAAAGCGGCTTGTCGCCACCTCCGAGGAAAGTTTCCAATTCTTTGTAAGGGGAATATTCTTCCAAATCCGTTAAGAACCAATAACCACTTACATGAACCCATTCCGGCCAATCTTTCGGACGCGGAATAACATATTCGCTAAACCCGTAAATAATCGGCATTTTTTCTTTGTGTTGTTTTCGAAACATACCCGAAACCGGAATTCTTTCCAATCCGAGAACTTCTTTGCGAATACTGTTAATATTATTCTTTATGATTTGCCATTCGAAAAATTGGGATACCAAATAACTTGTTTTGTTTAGAAATCCGGGGAAAGGTTTTAAGAACGGATTCGAAAATTCTTTCGTCGGTGTATACGGAACATAGCTACATTTAACCACAGGTTTTTTAAGTTTTTCAGCAATGTGATAACCAACATGATAGACCGGAGTAAAAATTATTAAATCGGAATTCTTTGCGGCATTAAATCCGTCGGAAATCCAATTTTTCATAAATTCATAATAAATTTTTCGTCTTTCCTTGTACGGGGTGTTTTTATATTCATCTTTCAGAATGTCCATCGGATTATTTCTGATAAGATTAAATTTAATTCCTCGGCTTTCGATAAAATTCTCGAATTCCGGGTTAGCACCGAAAACAACATCGTGTCCCGCCCGCTTCAATCCGACGGCCAAAGCCAGAAAGGGCTGAACGTCTCCCCTGCTACCAACCGTTAATACTGAAATTTTCATATCATTTATTATTTAATAAATTAATTGCCTTATTTAAATCTTCCATTGTTCCTATATCGATACATTTTCCCGTTTCAAAGATTACCGAATCTATTTTTAGCCCTTGATTAATTGCATCGATTATAATTGTACTTAGCTGTAACTCGTCTTTTGTTTCGGATTTTTTATTCCTCTTCAACCAATTATGGATAAATCCGGAAAACTTCTGATCCCAAACGGCAATTGTCCAAGCATATTTTAATTCCGTTTCGGAAGGTTTGACCGCAATATTGTTGATATTATTATTTTTATCAAACTCAACCATATCGAACTTCGAAGGATTTTCAACGGGAAATAATCCCAGAACAATATTCGCCTCGGAAAAATTCAATTTTTCCAATAGTTCGGAATAAACATTTTCGGGTTCGATTATTAAATCGGGAAAACCGAACGCAACAATATTATCTTTAACAAAAGGGTAAGCATTATCGATTGTTTCCGGAACGCTGTTCGAGTTTTTAATAACTATAAAGCCCAAGCGAATGAACGTGGGATTTTTTTCTCCCCAAAATTTCGGAATATCCCATTTCCCGCTTTTAATTACGAAAATAGCTTTGTTTATTTCCGCTTTTTCGAATTGATCCATTAAAAAGCAGCTAATTACTTTTATACCGTTTTTTTCCTCTGCTACTTTAATGGGAAACATTTCTTTGCTGAACGGAATGGGTTGAATTCTTTTTCCTTCGCCGGCAGCCGGTATCAAGCCGATGACATTTTCCAATTTAAATTTCATTTTAACTCTTTTAATAAATTTACATTTAATAAATCCGACGCAGCTTTGGAAATTACATCGAAAGGAATACCGGACTTATTCGAGATATCGACTAAATCGTTAGTTCCATCCGACATATTCAATACCCAAAGTAACGCCAATTCGTATTCTTTAATGTTGCCCGCAACGGATTTATACAAACCGCGCTTACCTAATTGCGGTTCGCATTTCGGATTTAGATTTAAATATTTCTTGTTTGCTTCAATTGTTTTAATTATTCCCACAAACAAATTAAACGCCTCTTCCAATTTTTCCGGAGAGATAAATTCCAAATTATCGGCCGAAGTATGATACTCCGGGAATTCACCGTTGGGAGTACGGGTCAATCTACCTACCGGCAAATTTAAACCCGGGGAACAAAATTGTCTTTCGTCGTAACCATAAGGAGTAAACTCCAAAACTTCAAACTTTTTCTTTTTTTTCTCCAAAACGAATGGAACTATTTTATCAACCGGTGAGTTTCCGCGACGGGATTTTTTATAATTAAAATTTCCATCATCTCCCAACAAAGAAGTAACTAACCCGAATTCAATGTTTGCGAGTTTGTCTTCATTTTGCGCCAACCAAGTTATTGCACCGATTGTTGCCGGCACGAACAAAAATCTATAGGAATATTGCGGTCTGCCAGAACTATCGTTTCCGTATAAATCGTATAGATATTTTGCCAGCATTGTCATTACGGAAATGCCGGACAAATTATCATTTGCCATCGAAGGATGGCAGATATGTGTCGAAAACAAAACTTCTTTTTGAGTTTTCCCTTTAATAAAAAACTCCCCGTAAGTGAGAGAACCGTTTTCCAGAGACGATTTGATAACAACCTTATAATTATCTTCTTTCAGCTCAAGCAACCGGTTGTGTGCCATACAAAATCCCCAATCCCGTTTGTAATATGTTGTGCGGTAAGGTATCCAACCGGGGTGTTCGGGAAGCGAAAACAAATGCTTCTTAAGTTCATTTAATCTTAAAATTTTGTTAACCGGCACACTGTAACTTACCAGATGAAGATTATTCTTTTTGAAATCGACAACTTTTTCACCTCTTGAATTTTCAATATATGCGTCTTCAACATTCCATTCCGGCGGAACTTCCCAATCAAAAACTTTTGTTCCGGTAGGCACTTCAATTATTTGAAGCGGAATGTAATTCTTAATTTCCTGAAGAGTTTTCCGTACACCGTTACCCGTAATACTTCTGTTAAACGGGAACAATAATTTCATCAGAGAGAATATTTCATTATTTATTGCCATATATTTGATTTTAAGTTAATGTCTAATCCAATGAAGACCCATATCAATTTGATTTGAAGTGAGCAAATTTTGCAAAACGTTTAGTCTAATTAAATCCGATGCAACCTTTTGTAAACTTTGCAAACCCATTTCCTCAATACCATGTTTGAGTTCCCAAATAGTTTGCTCCAACGATATTTGATTTTGATGATTTGGAGCTAAAGATTGAAACAAATCGAAGTTAACTTTATACGAGCGTTTATCGGGTGAAGCGTCTTTGTTGATATCAATCGATACCCCGGGAATAAGCTTGGCAACAACTCTTGCCAAATCGATTACCTGATAATTTGAATTATTAGAACCCACATTCACCGATACGAAACTTCCACCGTTTGTATTCGGTCTGCTCACCGCCCATTCGATTGCTCTAGCCATATCTTTAACATCTATAATCGGACGCCAAGGAGTACCGTCGCTTAAAATTTTTATGACGCCGTTTTTTATTGCCGAATAAACAAAATCGTTCAGAACCAAATCCAATCTTAACCGGCAACTCATTCCGGCAGCGGTTGAAAATCTGAGCGCCGTGACCGTAAAATTTTCATCGGCTAAAGTTTCCAAATACCTCTCCGATAAAACTTTTGATTCGGCGTAAGTTGTTAGCGGAAGCACCTCCGAATTTTCCGTTCTTGCTTCATTACCCGAAAATCCGTAGACACTACAGCTGGAAGCAAAAACGAAAGATTTTACTCCTGCCCGCTTAGCCAATTTAGCTAATCTTGCCGTTCCTTTATAATTAATTTCATAAGTTGCGTCATGAAAACGTTTCCCCATCGGATCGTTCGAAACCGCGGCAAGATGAACAATTGCATCGAATCCGTTAAGAAAATCAAGTTCAACATCTCTAATATCACCGAAGTGTTGAATATCGGGCAAATAGGAATTGAGCTCTTCCACATTTGTTGTTATGCAATTTTTATAATACCCTACATCCAGACCTACGATGGTCGAATTATCCAAATGAGCATGTAACCATTTTATAACAACCGGCCCGATATAACCCAAATTTCCCGTGACCAATATTTTCATTTTTTCACCTTTCAGTTATTTTCCCAAACCATCCAAGGTTTGTTGTTTTGTTTAATTAATTCATCAATATAATTTTTATCTTTTAAAGTTTCTATGGATTGCCAAAAACCATGATGTTTGTACGCAAAAAGTTTTTTGTCGTTAACCAATTTATTTAGAGGTTCTTTTTCCCAAACCGTTGTATCATCATTAATCAAATCGAAAACTTCGGGTTCCGCTACAAAAAATCCCCCGTTAATCCAATCCGCATCTTCTTTCGATTTTTCGTTGAACTTAGATACGGCACCCGAACCGTTGTTAAATTTTATTACACCGTACTGGCTGGGAGGTTTAACCGCCGTAAGCGAAACAGCGGCATTATTTTGCTTATGAAATTCCAATAACTTTTTTATGTTAACGTCACACAAGGTATCGCCGTAAGATATAAAAAACGTTTGATTCCCAACGTAACCTTTTACTCTTTTTATTCTACCGCCCGTCATTGTATTCTTTCCGGTATCAACCAAATCAATCGACCAATTATTTAAGTCATCTTCAACTCTTAATGCCTCCGGACCATTATCAAATACCGTTACGCCGGGGAGGTTGCAGAAAAAATCCTTAATTACTTCGCTTTTATACCCCAGGCAAATAACAAATTCGTTAAACCCGAAATGGGAGTAGAGTTTCATAATATGCCACAGAATAGGTTTTCCGTTTATGTTAATCATCGGTTTTGGTTTTTCGTGGGTTTCAATGGAAATTCTTGTTCCCATTCCCCCGGCTAAAATTACAACCTTCATAACACACCTACCGGTGTTTTAATAATCATTGGTTCGGGAATAGGAATTATAAATTTTGCGTTCCATTCGGCAGTATATTCCAATTGAGCCATAATTTCGTTTTTCAAGTTCCACGGAAGGATTAAGATGTAATCGGGTTTCGTTTCTTTTATTTTATCGGGTGAAAAAACCGGTATAGCCGTTCCCGGTAAAAATTTATTTTGCTTATAAGGATTTTTATCCACCGTGTAATCAATAAAATCGGTACCAATGCCGCAATAATTTAAAAGAACATTTCCCTTGGCCGGCGCACCGTAAGCAATTATTGTTTTTCCATCATTTTTAATTTTGATTAACAAGTCCAATAAGTTTCTTTTAATTTGCTTTACCCTTGTTCCAAAATTTTTAAAAACTTCCGGGTTGTTCAAACCGAATATTTCTTCCTCTCTAATTGTTGTGGTAACATTTTGCGAAACAGTTTGCCAGTCCGAATTAACATGGGTTACGTAAATCCTTAACGAACCGCCATGAGTTTTCAGTTTTTCCACGTCAAATATTTTTAAGCCGGATTCGCTAAAAATTTTATTAGCTGTAATCAGACTGAAATATGAAAAATGCTCGTGATAAATAGTATCGAACTGTGTTTCTTTAATCAAATTCAGCAGATGTGGAAACTCGATTGTAATTACTCCGTTTTCCGCCAGCAATATTTTCAATCCTTTTACGAAACCTTTAATATCCGGGACATGGGCAAAAACATTGTTGGCAATAATCAAATCGGCTTTTCCGTATTCCGAAATCAATTTTTCGGCCAATCCGGCATCAAAAAAATCGACCAGTGTATTTATTCCTTTTTCTTGGGCAACGGCTGCTACATTTTCCGCCGGCTCAATTCCGAGCACCGGGATATTTCTATCAAGAAAATTTTGCAACAAATATCCGTCGTTGCTTGCTATTTCGACAACAAAATTTTTCGAACTGAGTTTTAATCTGTCGATAATCTTTTTACTGTAAACTTCGGCATGTTTTAACCAACTGGCAGAGTATGAAGAGAAATAAGTATAGTCGTTAAATAATTTTTTCGGACTTATAATTTCACTAACTTGCATCAAATAACAGTTATCGCAGAAATATGTTTTTAACGGATAAAATAACTGAGGTTGCCCAACGTTTGTTTCGGTGAGCATTTCATTACTTATCGGAGAAAATCCTAAATCCAAAACTTCAGTCTGCAGAATGCCGCCGCAATACAGACAAGTTTTCATCGTGTTAGTTTCCTTTCGTTAAAATCTTTAAAACCGGGGATCTATTTTAGTACCCGATAATAAGAGAAAAAATTTTCACGATAATTTGATAAGTATCACAAATTTAGTAGAGAAGAAAATAGGAATTTTAAATAATAAGTTAACTAAATTTCATAATTACTAAAAATCTTAAATGTAATTTCATTGAAAATATTGTAAATTTATTATATGCCAAATACACTTGCGCACATAGCGGTAAACGGAATAAGTACGCGAACGGTAATTAAAAACGCCGATCTTAAATGGATTTTATTGGGTACCATAATTCCTGATATTCCTTGGATGCTTCAACGTGCGGCAAAAATTCTGTCCCCTGAAATTAACGGTTACGATTTAAGATTATACGTTATAGTTCAAGCAACATTATTTTTCAGTTTAATTTTAAGTTTGTGGTTCTCACAATTTTCTAAAAATCAAATCAAAGCGTTTATTATTTTAGGAATAGGTTCCGCCTTACATTTAATACTCGACGCAACTCAAAGAAAATGGGGTAACGGCGTTCATTTGTTCGCACCGTTCGATTGGACACTTTTAAATTTCGGATTGTATTGGCCGGAAGATACCGTTACGTACTTAATTACAATTGCCGGCTTGGTTTATGTTTTTTTTTACAGAAAAGAACTTTTCAGTGCCGAAACCGATATTAAGTTTCGAAAAATTACTTTCCATATTTTTTATTTAATTGTTTTATCACTTTACTTTTTATTACCGTTTTATTTTATGAATGATGCCGAAGCGGCGGATAACCATTTCGTCCATACTTTACGAGACGTTAAAAACAGAACCGGCAAATATATTGAATTCGATAGAAGAAAAGTTTTTGAAAAAAATAATAATCTGTATCTGGAAACTTTTGCGAACGAAAGCATTAAATTGCAAATTACCGGCAATCCGAAAGAAGGGACTTATTCAATAAGAGGAATTTTTGTCGATCCGGCAACAATTAAAGTAACGGATTACCACAAGCACAATGCGGTTTTAAGAGATGGAGCATCTTATTTAGGCTTGCTCCTCGTTCTTGCGGTTTGGTTTATTGCCTTCAGAAAAAAAATTACGGTAACTTAATTTGCGGAATTGTTCTTACCGTTAATTTCTTCCATCATCATCATTTCCATTAAGAAATTTTGCAAAAGCATTTCTTGACGGGAATCCAATGTTCTAACCATTACAACTTCTTGAAATTTTCTCGAAAATGATCCGCGTTTTTCATCTTTACCGTCATTCCCGAAAGTTATTCTTGTATTTATTTCGGATAACAACATAAATGCAGATGCTTCGGGTTCGTAATAGATTTTCATTTTCCGCTCGTTTTATTCTAAAATCAACGCTATTATCGGTAGGCAAAAAATTTCTTTAAGAAAAATTTTTTTTCATGTGATTTATATTACAACATTCCGTATATTTGGATTGTAAATTAAAGTGAAGGAATTTTTGAATCTTTTTCCTTTAGATTTGTTTCCTTCGTACAAAAAAGCCTTAAGACAAACGTCTTAAGGCTTTATTTTTATGCGAAAAGCATACTATAATGCAATAGCACTATATTGCAATACTTTGTTTTTACTTATTTTTTCTTATTTCCCGCGAGTTTTTTCAACAATCCTTTCAGTAAATCATAAAACTTGGCTACATCCTTTATATTCACTTTCTCATCGGGAGAATGTGCTCCCATTATTGTCGGACCGAAAGAAATCATATCCAACCCGGGATATTTCGAACCGAGCAAACCTGTTTCCAAACCAGCGTGGATAGCTTTAATTTCCGGTTCCTTTTTGAACATCTTTTTGTAAACTTCTTTTGAAATTTTTAGTAACGGGGATTCCATATTCGGTTTCCATCCCGGATATCCGTCGCCTACCATGACTTTTGCTCCGGCCAAATTGAAAACAGCCTTTACCGTTGCCGAGATATTTTCTTTTGCACTCTCGATAGAACTTCTTTGACTTGTTCCGATTGTAAGTTTTTTATCATCCATATTAACCGTAGCAAGATTCGTAGAAGTTTCTACCAAATCCGGAATATCCGCACTCATTGCGATATCCCCGTGCGGTAAAGCCACCAATGTATTTATTACGGTTCTTTCAAAATCATTTTTAAATGCTTTTGTGAATTTTTCATTCAATTTTTTCACCTTCACGGTCAATCCCGGATCGGCAGTATTGAATTCCATTAAAGAATTTTTAACAAAATCCTTTACAGTTTTTCTCAACTTGTTAATGTCTTTTTGATTAATCAGCAACACGGCTTCGGCTTCGCGCGGTATTGCATTTCTTAACGAACCTCCGGAAATTCGAGCAATCTGGAACGGAACGTCAACCCGGTTTAAGAGGTAACCGAGCAACTTAATTGCATTTGCTCTTCCTTGATGAATATCGAGACCGGAGTGACCTCCTTTGAGTCCGGTCACCAATATTTCGACCGGCAGCGTTCCTCTTTTGGCTCTGGTCCACTCAATAGTAAAAGTTCCAACCGTATCTTGTCCCCCGGAACATCCGACATAGAAAACACCATCCTCTTCCGAATCCATATTCAACAAGGTTTTACCAGTAATAAAATTTTTCTTCAACGCACTAACTCCGGTCATTCCGGTTTCTTCATCTACCGTTAAAAGTAATTCCAACGGACCGTGAACGGCTTTGGGATCAATCGCTATAGCCATTCCGGCAGCCACACCAATTCCGTTATCCGCTCCGAGTGTTGTTCCTTCGGCGGTAATCCAACCGCTTTCTCTTTTAATTTCTATCGGATCGGTATCGAAATTATGTTTTGTATCTTTATTTTTTTCGCATACCATATCGAGATGACCTTGAAGAACTACAACCGGACTTTTTTCGTATCCTTTTGTGGCAGGTACGGAAATAACAAAATTTCCTGCTTTATCTTCTTTGTACGGGAAATTATGTTTCTTCGCCCATTCGCGTACCCATGCTCTGATTTTTTCTTCCTTCTTGGAAGGACGTGGAATCCGGGTTATCTCGTAAAAATGTTCCCATACAAGTTTGGGTTCCAAACCTTTAATTGCTTCTTTTGACATGTTTGCTCCTTGAGTTATGTTAAAAATTAACTGTGTCTGATATTCAAAATATCTCCGTCTTGAACAATATAATCTTTCCCTTCAAGTCTCCAAACTCCCGCCTCTTTACATTTTGCGAAAGATTTATATTTCATAAAATCGTCGTAGTGAACAACTTCGGCACGGATAAATTTATTGTAAAAGTCGGTGTGAATTACACCGGCGGCTTGTTGCGCCGTATAATTTTTTTTAATTGTCCAAGCTCTGGTTTCATCTTCACCGACCGTAAAAAACGATTGAAGTCCCAACACTTTGTACGAAGTTCTTAGAATTTTTGTTAACGCCGATTCTTTAATTCCGTACTCTTCCATAAAAATCATTTGGTCTTCTTCATCCAATTTTGAAAGCTCGTATTCAATTTCGGCTGAAAAAGGAATAATCTCCAAACCGGTTAAACCCAGTTTTTCTTTAATTTCCCTAATCGTTTCGGCGGAGTTTTTCATTGAATCTTCATCCAAATTGACGGCGATTGCCAAAGGTTTAAGCGTAAGCAATTGGTAACCGGAAAGCAATTTTCTTTCATTTTCATTTAACTCGAGCGAACGCAGCGGTTTTTCTTCGTTTACATGCGCGTAACATTTTTCAATTACCGCAAGTTCTTTTACCAATTGATCGTCTTTTCGTTTTTGAATATCCTTTTTGAGTTTTTCCAATCTGTTTTCAAGGAACGACATATCCGAAAAAAGAAATTCGGTTTCAAGGAATTCAATATCCGCAGCCGCATCAATTCTGTTCAACGGATGAGGTACCGCTTCATTTTTGAATTGCCGTATTACGTAAAATAAAGCATCGTTGTTTTTCACATTGTTTAAGAAAGAAGAAGTAATTCTGACTTTACCGTCATCGGCCAGACCGACTCCGGGTATATCGAAAATTTCTATTGTAGCGTTTACTTGTTTTTTAGGATTGAAGATTTCCGTTAAATTATCCAACCTTTCGTCCGGAACTTTTACAACTTCAACTTTCGCTTCTTCGCGATATGTATTTTCATCTTCTTGAATTTTTGCAAGCGTGTTAAAGAGAAGAGTTTTTCCGGAAGACTGTAATCCGACTAATCCGATTTGCATAATTTTCCACTTTGTTTATAATTATTCCGAATGAAAATATAATTAAATTTTAAGGATTTTTGTTAATGAGGAAAGTGTTATTCGAAATCGGTTACAATTTGAGTGTGCAATGCTATTTCCTCCAAAATCGAAGATACGCGTAAACATTCGCTTAGCTCACCGCTAAACACAACCGCTTTACCCTTTACGTGAACTTCGAAAGCGAGACTTTTAGCCTTTTCGAAACTGCAGTTAATTGCTTTAATCAGTTGGTTAATTACCTCATCGAAAGTATGCCAATCATCGTTAAATAAAATTACCCGTGCGGCCAAACCGGTAGTTGTTTCGGTTTCCGATTCCGGTTGAATAATTCCCTCGGGTAAATCTTCCGCCATAAAAATATGATTCCGTATCCATTTCATAACTTATAATTGCAATTAAAAATAATTTTTTGATTATATTATACTCTAAATAAAAATAAATTTTTTTAAAAAATTTACACAAAGAAGTGGAAAAAGTACAAGTAGAAATATTAGGTTTATCATCAAGTCCGTCGGCAGGCGGAGCATATGCATTATTATTAAAAGAAACTTACGGTGTGAGGAGGTTACCGATAATTATCGGTTCCTTCGAAGCACAATCGATCGCCTTGGAAATTGAAGGCATTAAACCGCCCCGACCACTCACACACGATTTGATGAAAAACTTAATCGACAACCTTGGCGGTACTGTTAACGAAATAATTATTGATGAATTGAAAGAAAATACATTTTATGCTAAGATTGTTATCGAAATGTCCGGAATGACAAACGAGATTGATGCACGACCCAGCGATGCTATTGCATTGGCGGTAAGAACCGACGCAACAATTTTTGTAGCCGAAGATGTAATGAAAGCAGCAGCGTTTGTTCCATCGGGAGAAGAAGCCGAAGGCGAATTGGACGAAACCTTCGATATTTCACCCGAGGAAAACGAAATTACATCTAAACCGAAATCAAAGGAAACCAAAATCGCTTCGTTAATGAGTAAATTGCGCGAAGCCGTTGAAAAAGAAGATTACGAACGGGCTGCAAAATTAAGGGACGAAATAAATCGCTTGAAAGGAAGTACAAATTAATTATTCAAAAACTGTTTTTCCGATTTCGCACTCCAAGCATTTACCTTTGGAGCAGTAACTTCTAAATAGTTCTATCATTCCTTGTGCGAATACCGTACGCTTTTTATACCCGTCCAACCCGATGCCTTCGGCAACATCCCGCACAATTTTGTTATCGGACTTTTGAGTGTACAGCTGATAAATTTTTAAAATGCGTTTAGCAAGTTCCGCTTTGCCGAAAACTTCAAAATAAACATAGAGGAAAGGCAGTACAATATTTACAACAATCTCATCCGAACGCGAAGCACCTATAAAATATTTTATCTTGTCCTTTGCCGGTTTTCCGAAAATATAATGTTCCGCCCAATAGCCTTCGGATTTTACGATAAACAATGAACGAATGGAATTTATTAAAACGCGGTCGCTTCTTATTTCTTCGAATTTTTTAATCAATCTCGGAATTAAATCTTCGTAAAGCAACATTTTCAACAACCTGGCTCCACCGGCAATTCTTATCGTAGGAAAGTTTTGCGGGCGGTTGTTTAAAAAGTGCCACTGTGTTTCGTTTAATGTTTCGCTATCGTATTTGTCTTTAATACCTTCCCAAATTTCATACATCTCTTTTTCGTATTCATCAACTTCGCTTTCAGGCATTTTATTTACATCCGGCATCAATCCCGATATATTAAAAAATACAGACTCATATATTTTAATTTTGTCGTTTTTATCGTCGTTAAATTTATTTAGGAAATTCAGGTTGGCATATTTTGCAAGTTTTAACATCGGCGATTTGTTTTTCGAATATCCCAATGCCTCGAACATTAGCTCGTAAAATAATTGTTTCCATATTCCTGTTGTTTTAAAATCTTCGTACGAAAATTCCCTTTCACGGAATTGTTTCGAAAGTTCATACCGGATTACCGGTTCGGCAATTTGGTTTTCTTCGAGGAATACAAGTTCTTTTAATCTATCGAATATTCGTTTACTTTTTTTATTAAACCGTTCGATTCCCAATTTAATTACAAATTCTTTTTTAATTTTAAATCTAACTTCATTGCTAACATCGGCGCACTTAATGTTTTTAATACCGGTTGATTCCGAACCTCTTACGTTTTCAAATAAATCTTTTGCTAATTCGGGATCGACAAAATTCTTGATACTGATATTGGGAACTTTTCTGCCGGCTTTTGTAAAAACATAATGATGTTTCTGGTTATTCGTAAAGGATACATGTAAAATCACTTTATTGTACTTGCTGTCGATATTGTGCCCGTGCCGTTTCCAATCGTGATAATCCAAATCGATTTCGACATCACCAACATAAGTCAACGCGCCAATTTGCAAGCGGCAATGTTGAAAATCGGGACCCGCACTTTTTTCATTATATACGCCCGGATCTAAAACTGTTATTGTGTTGTGGTCGAATGTTTTTAACGGTTTAACGAAGGATTGATTTTTCCAGATTTCGTGCAGATATTTTTCATACAGTTTGCCAGATGATTCCATCTTCTGCCTCGTGCTTCATTCTGACTAAGAAAATCTTCGTAGCATCAGAAGCGAAAAACTTTAATATAATCAGGTTGCATTCCTAAATTAATTTTTTTAAGATAAATTTCCTAATGAAATTTTCAGTTTAAAATATTCGATACAATTTCATTGTATTCGATTAATTTTTTTCGCGTTGCTGTTCCGAATTTTTTCGAATCATCCGCATATATTAAAGCACGACTGACATTTATTAAATAATCTTCATAATTATTTTCTCCAAATAATTTTACTATATCTTCCAATTTTCCGCCTTGGGTTCCAACACCCGGGAGTAATGTAAATAGCCCTTTCAATAAATTAATGTTTTCGGTAAGGCTTTTATATTTCGTTGCTCCGAAAACAACACCGCAATTGTTTTCCGTATTCCATTCGTTAATTTTCCGGATAACTTCCCGGTACAAATATTCACCCGAATTTAATTTTTTAAGTTCAAAATCTTCGGCCGAAGGATTTGAAGTCAACCCCAATACGAAAGTGATTTTATCTTTGAATTCAAGAAAAGGTCTTACCGAATCGATTCCCATGTAAGGATTAACCGTTACCGCATCACACCGGAAATAATTAAAAACAGATTCCGCATACATTTTTGCCGTATTGCCAATATCACCTCGTTTTGCATCGGCTATTATTAACGTATCATCGGGAATAAGTTTTATGGTTTCGATGATATTTTCGAATCCCTTTGCTCCGTCTTTTTCATAAAACGCAAAATTAAGTTTATATGCGGCGGCATAATCGATTGTGTTTTCAATTATAACTTTGTTAAACTCCAAAACAGGATTATCTAAATTCAACAAATGCTTCGGAATTTTATTAATATCGGTATCCAACCCGACGCAAATA
This sequence comes from uncultured Melioribacteraceae bacterium, assembly GCA_964553325.1. Lineage (GTDB taxonomy): Bacteria > Bacteroidota > Ignavibacteria > Ignavibacteriales > Melioribacteraceae > BMS3ABIN04. The sequence goes on from CAZKKI010000059.1 coordinate 34,624, forward strand.
TGGAAATCCTTTCGAACTTTGTTCCTTAATTTTTGTTGTGCTTTCACAAAATTTCCTAAGTATATAAACGTCTGTTTTTATAAATATTCATTACTACGCCCATTAATGCCATATTCACCAGAAGCGAGCTTCCGCCGTAACTGATAAAAGGCAACGGCAAACCGATTACCGGTGTTATTCCCAAATTCATTCCTATGTTAATACTAAAATGTACAAAAATCATTGTAAGTATTCCGATAAGTACCAACCGGCTATAATCGTCTTTTACTGAATTTACAATTGTTAATAGTCTGAGGAAAACAATAAAGAACAAAGTAAGCGTAATAATACTTCCCCAAAAACCGAATTCCTCGCCTATCACGCAAAAAATAAAATCCGTCCATTGCTCGGGAATAAATCTTAACTGAGTTTGACTTCCTTGCATAAAACCCTTTCCGAACAATCCACCGGAACCTATTGCAACTTTTGCTTGCAAGGCGTTATACCCGGCTCCTAATGGGTCGGCATAAGGGTTAATAAATGTTTCTATTCTTTTTTGTTGATGCGGTTTTAAGTACTTCACCAAATAATCGAATACGAAGGCGCTTGCCAAATTATAAACAAAAATTGTAATGCTGGTAAATAAATCCCTCTTGAAAAAGAATAAAGCTAAAATAATTAAAATTAGGGTTATTATTAACGCTGGGAGTCCGAACAACGAAACAAAAACCACTACTGCCGGCGAAACAACGACGAAAAACGCAAAAAGATTCAAACCTGCCCAAAAAATCATTACGAAAGTTATCAATGCGAATACGATTGCCGTTCCCAAATCGGGTTGCATAAGAATTAATACAACCGGGATGAAGCCGATTAAAAGCGCAATGCCCACATCTTTAAGATTATTAATATTTCTTCGTTTATACGATAACCAATATGCAAGGAAAAATATTAAACCTATCTTTGCAAATTCCGAAGGTTGGAAACCTATGGGACCTAAACTAACCCAGCTTTTCGCACCGTAAACAACTTTACCGAAAACAAGTACCATAATTAACAACAACAAAGAACCGCCGTAAAAGTAAATTGACAAATAACGGAAAGATTTATGCGGTAAAAAATAGAAAACAAAAAATGCTATTACGGAAAAAAGAACCCAGTAAACTTGTTTGTTAAAATTTCCTTTAGCCGTAGGATGATTGTATGTAGAACTGTAAATAGCCACCAAACCTATACCGATTAGTAAAACCACCGAAATAAATAACGCCAAATCGAATCTATCTTCTAATTTTTGAAACATAAGCAAATTTACTTTAGACTTAAAGATTCCTGTAAAATATTTTCATTTTCCGATTTCAAATACGTTTGAATTATTTTTTGTGCAATCGGAGCTGCGTATGAACTTCCGAATCCGACATTTTCCACCATAACGGCAACAGCAATTTTCGGATCTTCGTAAGGTGCAAAAGCGACAAACAGCGCATGATCTTTCCCGTGCGGATTTTGCGATGTTCCAGTTTTACCGGCAATTATAATATCGGAAAGCTTGATGTTTGTAGCAGTACCGTCTCCGTTAACAACTTTGTACATTCCCCGCTTAATTACTTGCAATTTTTTTTCGTTTATCGGAACATTAATTTCTTTAAATTCGAACGGTACCATTTCTTGTGCGTCACGGGTTAAATAACCGCGAACAACGTGCGGCTGAACTGTTTTTCCGTTATTTGCCAATAGCGCCGTATATTGGGCCAATTGAAGAGTTGTAACACTAAATTCGCCTTGTCCTATCCCCAAACTCAACAAGTTTCCTCTGCTCCATTTGTTTTCGCCGTAAACCTTGTTGTAATACTTACTATCCGGCACAATCCCTTTTGACTCCTCACTCAAATCGATACCGGTTTTCTTACCGAAACCAAACTGCCTGGAAATATTTGCAAATCTGTCCAACCCGATATCCAAAATAAGTTTGTAGAAAAATGTATTGCAAGATTTTTCTATTGCTTTTTCAACATTGGTTATGCCATGAACTCCGTGACATTTAAAAAATCTGTTTCCGTATTGATAACCGCCTTTACAATTAACGGTAGAATACCGGTTAATGAGCCCGCTTTCCAAACCAATTAAAGCAACCAGCATTTTTAACGTTGAACCCGGAGGATATATCGATGTTGTTGCCCGATTAAATAAAGGTTTTCGGGGATCGCTTCGAAGTTGTTGGATAAATTCCCGACTTATAACAGTAGAGAATTTTGAAACATCATATTGCGGTGCGCTAACAAAAGCAATTACTTCGCCGTTTTTCGGATTAAGAGCAACAAGGGAACCCGTTTTATCTTTGAACAATTGTTCAGCTTTTTTTTGCGTTTCCCAATCGATCGTTAAAACAAGATCGAATCCTTTTAGAGGTTGTCTATCTTTCTGTCCGTTTTCAAAGCTACCAATTATTTTTTGTTCCGAATTTACAATAACCAGTCTGTATCCTTTTACGCCGCGCAAGTATTCTTCATATGTTTTTTCTATTCCCTTAATTCCTATATAATCTCCGAGCGAATAAATTCCTTTAAATTTTTCCAATTGGTTTTTGTTAATTTCCCTTGTGTAACCGAACAAATGCGAACCGTTTATACCGAAAGAATAATCCCTTTGCATTTCTACAACGTATTCAACACCCGGAAGATGTTCACGGTTTTCTTCCAACCAAGCAACAACATTGAAATCGATACCCCTCTTAATGCGTCTCGGTAAATAGCGGGAATAACCGGATTTTTTTTTCAAAATATTATCGATAAATCCCTCTTGCACATTCAACACTTTTTCCAGCATGGGTGTAATGTAATTATTATAGTTGGCCGGAATAATTTGAAGCGAATATGAAGGCTTGTTGCTAACCAATATTTGGAAATTCCGGTCGAAAAATATTCCGCGCGGAGGTTTGAGAGTAATTTTACGAACACTGTTTTCGCTCGATTTTTCAACATACGTCACTTGTTCGAGTATTTGCATTTTAAAAAGTTGGAAGACGGATATGGCAAAGAATATAACAATAATGGAAAAAATAATTTTCCTTCTGTCAACCGTATGGAAACTTTGTTCAGGCACTTACTTCCCTTTTGGGTTTAAAAATAATCCAAATTAAACTTATCACGGTTGTGAAAGCCGCCGGCAAAATGCTTTGTCTGAAAAACAATACTGCAAAGTTAATTTCTATTTTATTGCTGATGAGCAATTGATAAAACATCGAATCCAAAGCCTCGCAGAAAAATACGATGAGAATAAATAAATAAGAATTTAGATTATATTGAATTTTATTTTCATTAAAAAAATATCCCGCTGTAAAACCGGCTAACGTTTTGCTGAACATTGCCGCTCCTAAAATACTTCCGGAAAAAATATCGAAGAAAAATCCTATAACAAAACCGGCAACCGTACCGAAAAGTTGACCTTTCCTCAGCGCGAGATAAACCAAAAAGATAACTAGTAAATCGGGATAAATTCCGTTAACCGCAACAAGCGGTACAATCGAAACTTGTATTACAAGTAATAAAATAAATACAAACGCGAATGATATAATTTCTTTAATATTAATTTTATTTCCTCAACAAGTTTAGTTCAAGGTTATCGAGTTCCTTGCTGTTGACAATTTTAAGCACCGCGCAATTTCTCACCTTTTGAAAATCGACAAAAGGATAAATTTCTATGTTCGTTAATAAGCCAGCAATCGATATTTGTTTTTGAGCAACCACTCCAATCGGAATTGACGGTGGTACGATTGTACTTACAACGGAAGTAACAATTCTATCACCAATTCTGAAATCGTACGTTGTAGGAACATTTTTAATCAATAATTTATTATTATCGAAACTTAGAATTCCGTCCACGCCGCTTCTTTCATCTCTTACGGCTATTCTGGATTCGGGACTAAGCAATGTTTTTACAAACGAAAAGTTCTCGGTGGTTTCCGTAATAATTCCGATGTAACCCTTGTCGTTAATCACCGGCATACTTTTTTCGACGCCGTCCGCAGATCCGGCATTAATAATAAAATATCCAGGCAAACTCGGAATTATTTTCGAGACAATCGTAACGGGAAGAATAGGGAAATCGGTTGTATCTTTTAATTTTATCAACCGTTTCAATTCCGAATTTTCAATGCCGTATTCCCGTAACCGGTTTACTTTTAACATTAATTCGGCATTTAGTTTTTCCAACTTTTTAATTTCGGATTTAAGAGTTAAAAATTCATCAAAAGAAGAGAACATGGAAGTAATAACAACGATATTACCGAAAGCAAACGAACGGATTTTTTTTAACTGATTATTTTGATTGAAAGATAAAATTACGAGACTAACGAGCAAAAGAATAATGAGTACAATATATTCTTTGAAACTTTCTAAATACCTTCGAATAATTTTAAACATCAGAAACTTCTTTTACGGATAAATACCTTTGAATATTTATTCATATTTTCCATAGCTTTACCGGCGCCTTTAACAACGGCCGTCAAAGGATCTTCGGCAATATGCACGGGTAAATTTGTTTCCATTCTTATTCTTTGATCCAGTCCTTTAAGCAAAGCGCCGCCACCGACGATTATTACTCCGCGATCCAAAATATCCGCCGACAGTTCCGGTGGAGTTCGTTCGAGGGTTTGTTTTACACCTTCAACAATTTGTGTAACATTTGCATTCAAAGCTTCACGAATTTCGACCGAGCTAACCTCCGCAGTTTTAGGGATTCCGGCAACCAAATCCCTTCCCTTCACTTGAATCGTAATTTCCTCTTTTAACGGAACGGCAGAACCGATTTCGCATTTAATTGCTTCGCCGGTTCTTTCCCCGATTAAAAGATTATAATTTTTCTTGAAGAACTGAATAATGGCATTATTCATTTCATCACCGGCAATCCTTAGCGATTCTTCGTTAACAATACCGGAAAGAGCAATTACGGCAATTTCAGTTGTACCACCGCCTATATCAAGTATCATATTACCAACGGGGGCTTCCACATCAATCCCAACGCCAATTGCTGCAGCCATAGGTTCGGCAATCAAATGAACTTCTTTTGCACCGGCATGTTCGGCGCTATCGCGAACTGCTCTTTTTTCAACTTCGGTAACACCGCTGGGCACAGCCACAACTACTCTACGACTCGAAAACAAACCGGTATTTACTTTTTTTATAAATGCACGAATCATTCCTTCCGCGATTTCAAAATCCGCTATTACACCATCGCGCATAGGCCGGTAAACCCGAAGTTGCCTATGTTCCCTTCCTTGCATTTCCTTGGCTTTATTACCAAGCGCAATAATTTTCTTCGTGTTTTTGTCGAATGCAACAATAGAGGGTTCGTTCAAGACAATACCCTTGCCTCTTACGTAAATGAGGGTATTTGCCGTTCCCAAATCTATTGCAATATCGGTTGAAAAAAAATCTAAAATTCCCATAATAATCTCTTAATGCTTAAAGTTTCTAATTCCTGTAAAAACCATTGAAATGTTGTGTTTATTTGCGGCTTCAATCACTTCGTCGTCTCTAATCGATCCTCCCGGTTGAATTACGGCGGTAATTCCGTATGAAGCCATCTGCTCGATTCCGTCGGCAAACGGGAAAAAAGCATCCGAAGCCGCCACGGCTCCTTCCAAACTATGTCCGTGTTCGCTTGCGCGTTTAGCCGCAAGTTTTACACTATCGATACGCGACATTTGGCCGGCACCAACTCCGATTGCCATTTTGTTCTTAACAAAAACTATGGCATTCGATTTTGTGTGTTTGCAAATTTTCCAAGCAAATTTCAAATCTTCCAATTCTTCGGAAGTACATTTTTTGTCGGTAACGATATTTATAATATCATCGGTAATAATCGATTTATCTTTATCTTGCATCAAAACACCGCCCGGAACACTTTTTATTTGTGAATTTATATCGTCAAAGTTACTTAAAATTCTTACAAGTCTCCTGTTTTTCTTCTTTTTTAAGATTTCAAATGCACCTTCGGAGAATTCCGGCGCAACAACTATTTCGAGAAATATTTCGTTCAACTTAAGAGCGGTTTTTTCGTCTACAACGGAATTAAAAGCAACGATTCCGCCGAAAGCAGAAACGGGATCGCACGACAATGCATTTACGTAAGAAGAAAAAGTATCGCCGCTGCTGGCTGCGCCGCAAGCGTTTGTATGTTTAATAATTGCACACGATTCGGGTTCCAGTTCGGTTACAACTTCCGTTGCCGCTACCAAATCCACAATATTATTGTACGAAAGCTCCTTCCCGTGTAAAACTTCGAAATAATCGTTAAATTCACCGAACAAATACGCCTCTTGATGAGGATTTTCACCGTAACGTAATTTTTTATTTAACTTGAAATTTAACCTTAAAGATTGTTTCTCGCCTAAAAATTCTTTTTCGAAAAAGTCCGATATAAACGCATCATAATCGGCAGTTAACGAGAATGCTTGCACCGCTAATTTTTGCCGGTAACTTAAATCGATACTATCGGTTCTCAACTTTTCGATAAATTCTTGATATTGAACGGGGGAAGTTAAAATACTCACATCCCGGTAATTTTTTGCGGCGGCACGGATCAGACTTGGACCCCCAATATCGATGTTTTCAATTATCTGTTCCAGCGATGAATTTTCGTCCCCAACAACTTCCTTGAACGGGTAGAGATTTACACAAACTATGTCTATCGGTTCAATACCGGTATCGATACTTTCTTTCACATCATCGGGGTTTCCCCTTCTGAATAATATTCCGCCGAAAACTTTCGGGTGAAGCGTTTTAACACGTCCGCCGAAAACTTCGGGAAATCCCGTGAAGTTGCTCACATTAATTATTTCAACACCGTTTTCATTTAAAATTTTCGCAGTGTTGCCCGTCGCCAAAACCTTATAACCGTACGCACTTAACTCGCTCGCAAATTCCACTATTCCGGTTTTATCCGATACACTAATAAGAGCTATTTTATTTTGCAATTTATTAATTAATATTTATGTTATATAAACTCTATTCTCTTTTATTTTAACTTTATCATCAGCAAATTTTTCTATCACAAAAGGAAGTAAACTATGTTCGACTTTAAGAACTTTCTCGGCAATTTCTTCCGCCGTTCCGGCAGCGGATATATCGACACATCTTTGCGCAATAATCTTTCCGTGATCATAAATCTTGTCGACGAAATGAACGGTTACACCACTTATTTTCATACCGCTTTCGAAAACGGCTTTGTGTACGTTCATTCCGTACATACCTTTACCTCCGAAAAACGGTAACAAAGCGGGATGAATATTTATAATTTTTTCGGGGAAGGCATCCACAAATTCGTCCGGTATTTTTTTTAAGAAACCGGCCAAAACGATCAAATCGATTTTGTTTCTTCTAAACTCATCGATTAAAAAAGAATAAGAAACAAAACCGGGTAATTCCTTCCTGCTAACGGATAAGGTTTTTATACCTTTTTGTCCGGCGAATTCAAGCGCCCCGCATTCCGCTTTGTCGCTTACAACACAATTTATCTCAATATTCAAAGAACGATCGGAAATACTTTGCCAAATAGCTCTTAAATTAGAACCCCTTCCGGATGCAAATACACATATTCTGAACATAATTAAATTCTATTATTTTATAAAGTTATTGAATAAAGAAATATAAATCAATAATTTACTTGTGTTTAGCTGAATCGCGGATTAAAAAACACCTAATTTTATTTTCAGATTATTGATTTTGGCCAATATTTTGTTTTTCATATAATAATTATTTTCATTTTCGGCTTTGGTCAAATAGTTTTTTGCTTCTTGAAAATCACCTTTTTCGTAGTAGAGCATCGCTTTTAAATACAACGAATACGGCAACAACCATTTTTCAAAATCATAATCAAGCGAAATTGCCATCGAAGCATAATTAAACGCTTCGTTATATTTCTTTAAATTCATTAATGCTTCGGTTAATGTTGTAAAAGCCTTTCCTTTCCAATCGTTTATTTTTATCTTGTTAATAATTGGCAAAATCAAATCAACCGCTTCTTTGTATTTTTTTGTAAAAACCAAATTTTGAGCTTTAATAATTTTCAATTCGTTTTGTGTTAAGTCGATATCAAATAACATTTCCGAAAAATCTTTAGCATAATTATCTTCGGGTATATCCAAGTTACCGTACCCTGCAAGTTGCAAATATCTTTTGTACTCATTATCATTTTTCAAAAATTTGTATGCCAAAGCTATTCTTAAATTGGCAATACCCGTGTAATCAACCGATACGGCTTTTTCAATAAACTTTTGATAATTTTTCACAGCTTGCTCAAACCGGTTTTCTTTAAAGTCAATATCGCCCAGCAAAAAGTACGCGAATGAGTTCGTTTGCAAAAAGTATTGATTATTTAAATTTATAATTTCATTTAACGTTTTACGGGTATTATCGAAATCGGCTTTGTTAAACCGAGCTAAGGCCAAATGGAATAAAAACAAACTGTTCCGAGGGTATGTTTGTAACAGTTTTAAAAAAAGTTCCGACGAACTCTCATATTCCGCCAGAAATTCAAGGTATAATTTTCCCAAATGAAAAGTTGCTTCGGTCTTAGCTTCGTTACCGTTTTCGTAAGCTTTTTTAATTTTTAAGAACCCTTGTTTTTTATCTGCTTCCAAGCCGGTTAAATCCAATGCCCATTTGAAAACGGAAGGAATAAAATCGAGCGCATACTCAAAAATTCCGATTCCCAGATAAGCATCGTAAAAATCATTTTTGTAATCCAAAGCATCTTCGTAAAATCCTACCGCTTTTTTTGTAGCCCAAAATGCGCTCATCATTTCTCCTTTCACGGAAAAAGCGATTGCCCTTGCCGCATAAGCATTACCCAACCAATAATCTTTCAGATATTCTTTCTCCTCAAAAAAATCAGTAGTTTCCATTAGTTCCAATACTTTTCCGGAAAGACGGATAAACTTCCCGTATGCGGCCGTATCTTTTGTGCCCAAGAAAGTCCACAGATGAATTTGAGATATTTGATGTAGCGGTCTGGGATCGGCAGGTTGAATTTTTAAAGCGTTTAAAAAATATTCGTTTGCTTTGTCGAATTGCAAATTATAGAAATAATAAATTCCCTTTCTATAATTACTTTCGAAAGAAGAAGCGAACGTTACGGAATAAACCAGAAGCAGAATGAAAAAAGATTTAATAAATTTTTTCATTCCGTTTTTTCTTTTTCCTTGGAATATTTAATTGCGGCCGCAACAAATTCACGAAACAACGGGTGAGCTTTTGTTGCGCGGGATTTAAGTTCTGGATGAAACTGACAACCCAAAAACCAAGGATGATCTTTTAATTCGATTATTTCGACAAGCCGATTATCTGGCGAAACTCCGCTTATTACCATACCGTTTTTCTCGAGCTCTTGCCTGTATTGATTATTCACTTCGTAACGGTGGCGATGACGTTCCGATATTTTTTCCTTTTTATAAGCTTGCCGTGCTTTTGTTCCTTTTTTAACAACACAAGGATAAGCACCCAATCGCATTGTTGCGCCTTTATCTTTAATTTTTTTCTGTTCGGGCATAATGTGAATAACACTGTAACGGTTTTTAACAAATTCGGAACTGTTTGCCCGTTTTATTCCCAAAACGTTACGTGCGTATTCGATTACGGCGCACTGCATTCCCAAACAAATTCCGAAGAAAGGAATTTTATTTTCCCTCACATATTGAATTGCCTTTATTTTCCCTTCTATACCGCGTTCCCCGAAGCCGCCCGGTACAAGTAGTCCGTCGATTCCTTCGAGCAACAACCCCGGATCTTTCTTTTCACATTCTTCGGCGCTAATAAATTTTAGATTAACTTTAACGTCGTGCTCGGCTCCGCTGTGGATAAACGATTCGTTTATACTTTTGTATGCGTCCAGATAGCTTGTATATTTCCCGCAAATGCCAATTGTAACGGACGACTGCGGTTCTTTTACTTTACGTACGAATTCTCTCCAATCGCTTAAATCAATATTTATATCGGGCAGTTTTAATTTCTTTAATACAATTCTATCAAAATTCTGTTCTTCTAAATTTAAAGGAACTTCGTAAATTGTAGGACAATCGTATGCGGAAATTACGGCTTTGGTTTTAACGTTGCAAAATAGAGCAATTTTTTTTCTAATCTCAAGCGGAAGTTTCATTTCGGAGCGGCAAACCAGAACATTGGGTTGAATTCCGAGTTCGAGCAGATTTTTAACGCTATGCTGAGTAGGTTTCGTTTTCAGTTCACCGGCGGATTTTATATACGGAACAAGTGTTACGTGGATACTGATAGCATTTTTACGACCTAATTCAAGCATAAGTTGACGAATCGCTTCGATAAAAGGCAAACTTTCGATATCACCAACCGTTCCGCCTATTTCCGTAATTATAATATCGTATTTATTTGTGTTACCGAGAATTTTCATTCTCCGTTTGATTTCATCGGTAATGTGCGGAATCACTTGAACGGTTGCACCCAAATAATCCCCGTGTCTTTCTTTTGTAATAACGGTATTGTAAACTTGACCGGTAGTAGTATTATTTGCTTTGGTCATGTTTACATCCAAAAACCTTTCGTAATGCCCCAAATCCAAATCAGTTTCCGCACCGTCGTCGGTTACATAAACTTCACCGTGTTGAAAAGGACTCATCGTACCCGGATCGATATTAATATACGGATCGAATTTTTGAATGGTTACGCTGTAGCCGCGTTTTTTGAGTAAAAGTCCGAGAGAAGCAGCCGTAATTCCTTTGCCCAAAGAAGAAACCACTCCACCGGTAATGAAAATATACTTCACTTCTTTTTTGAATCTCATAATATCGATGTGGTTTTGTGGAAAACTTTTTGGGAATTAAAGATATAAAAATTATTCGATTTGTCTAAACAAAAATATAATTTTTTTAGCAAATCGATTAAGGATTTGACTTTAATAATTTTATATATCTAAAATTAATGCAATTTTTTATTTTGTTTCCAGAATTTTCACCAAACCGGAGTATTTTTTTTCGATTTTAAATCCAAACCGGTAAAAATACTCGGGACGGAAGAACCCGGTTGTTACATATTTGACTTTTTCCACAATAAGTCTGTTAAAAAATTCATTCATCAATCCTTCGCTTATTCCCTTTCTACGATACGGATTAGCCACAACAATCTTTTCCATATGTACGGCTTCTTCGTTTTTTTGCACGTAAAACAAACCGCCGATTAAATATCCCCTTTCGGATAAAGCAACCAAAAACTGGTGTTCGGGTCTAAAATGAACTTGCAGATTTGCTTCCAAAAACAAATTGTGCAACCTTGAAATTTCTTTGGGTGAAATCGGTTTGCGGATTATATACGGGTTACCGTCGTAATCTTCCAGTTGAACAACCAAATCGGCAGTTTGCGAACCTTCCTCCTTAATTTTCAGAAGTTTTGCAGTATCGGAAGGTTTCAAGTAAGGATAACTCAATCTGGTTAAGAAATACGCTTCCTTCTCGGTCAATTTCAGTTCATTTTGCATTTTGGAAATATCCGATAACACTTGCTCTTGCGAAATATCGCCTTCTTTTTCCTTTTTGATTAATTCGCGTAACATATTTTTAAGTTCGTCCGAGGAATCGGCAAAACAAGTTTCGAGGAAAAATCTTGCTCTTGTTTCGGGATAAGCCTTTTCCACGTCGGACAAGTTATAAGTATCATAAAGTTCATAAAGCATACTGGCTTGAGCTTCGAGAGCGGCATCTTTGTTCAATTTAAACCAGCGGTGAAAACGTTTGATAGCAAAATAAAGCCTTTTGGGAATATATCCGAATTCTTCGACCGTATTGAGAAAGAGTTGAAGTTTTTCCATCACATTATCCATCTCGGGGGGAATTTTGGTTTTCTTTAATTCCCTTCCGAACAATCCGATTATTTCTAATCCTTCTTTTTCGCCTTTGGCATTTATAACACCGGAAAACACATAATTCCAAATCGAATCCCTGTGAACAAACGGATACATGTTTTCTGTTTCTTTAATAAAACGAACATAAAAATTCTTAAAGAAATTTGTAAACGATGTAAATGTTTTCTTTTCGGATAACGAAACTATTCGCGTACCGGTTTGGTAATCGTGCGACGGGATTATGAAATTTTTAATTGTCGGGTTGGCAAGTATCAATTTGTTTTCGGTAAGTTGCCAAAAGTTCACGTAAGCCGCCGAAGCATTCCAAACAAAATACGGCCATAAATGATACAATCTTTCTTCGCTTGCTTTCTCGTGGCGCCTGAGTTCGCGTTCCATTATTTTGGCTACCGTATTACCGGGTAAATATTTTTGAGTCCATAAATCATATTTTTTATAATATCCGCCAAAGTCTTCCACGAGTTCATTTGCATAATGTTTGGTTCCGGCAATTATTAGCCATCTGATTTCTTTCTTTACTTCCGAAGGGGTTAAACCTTTGTTAAGCGTAAGCAAAAGTTCAAACGAACCGTGCAGACGAGTTTGAATCGTTACTCTGAAAGTAGCCTTGATTTCATTGTTTGAAATCATACTTACCCAAATTCCACCGGGCAAAATATTATCGAGGCGGATAATGATTCCTTGCGAGAAATGGAAAACAGCTTCCCTAAGAACCGGGCATTCCGTAATACCGGCAATAATGCGCTCCTTTAAATCATCGGGAATGGTTTCTTCAAGAATAATTACATCTTTCCATTCATATTCTTCACCCGTTTCCACGTCAATTGCAACCGATTCGTTTTGTCCCAACCAATTTCTAAATCCTTTTTTCAACTTATTTCTCGAGCGTGCTGCAAGTCCAGCGAGTTTATTAAAATCTTTTCTTATTTCGATGCTTGCCAATAATCTTCTTATTTCGCTGTAACGTGCGGGATGCCTTATGCCGTAGCGCGTAATCAAATCGAACAGAGCTTCAATGGATGGTTTAACAACATTCTTCTTGCTGCATTTTTCTACTTCCTCGAAAATTATTTTTTCCAAAGTTTCGAGATTTTCTTTACCCTTACTTTCTTCGATTATCGCCTGGTTTAATTCGGGCACAAGGAAATTCGCATCGTATTCGAGATGCAACCTTAAAAGTTTATAGAACGTTTCTGTTTTTATTTTAGGGATCGCACTACGGAATAATTTCCTTCTGCATTCGATATTCTTAACAAGAAACGGCAACTCGACGAAATGAAGAGCAATGCGAAATAGCTTATCCGTTTCGTCGGTTAAGATATAAGAAAAATATTCAAGCCCTTTTTCCGCAATTTCAAAACTTTCGTTTCTTAAATGAAGGACAGCATAATGAATTCCTTCTAAGGATTTTTCATGTCCGTTTATTATCGTCGAAAGATTTGTTTTGTCCGCATCGTCAAATGTACCGAACGTGCCGGAATCATATATGGAAATTGTATTTTCCGGAATATATTGCCTCTGCCATTGAATTAAATTTTCTCCGGCAAATTGAAATAAATTTTTATTACCGCACCAATACAACGGATTAGTTAACAATTCTTGTAACTCAATTCTTTTTGAATCTATTTTGTAATCATAATCGCCTATTCTGAAGACGTTGTTACTTTCAATTTTTTTAACGGTTAAATGCAAATGTAATTTTGGAATTGCGATACCGTTTTCGTCGGCAATAATATCGGTGCTCAGGCACCCTTTTTCCCTTAAAAACCAATTGGGTACTCTTATTTCAATATTATCGACAAAAACGATTGTATGATTTTTAGTGTACATTTCATCGATAACATCTTTAAAGTTTTTTTCGATCACACGTCGTTTATACGTTCCCTTCGGTGTAAGTTCGCCATATTCCGCTGCAAACGGTCTGTCGATTATTCTGAAATCAACAATCCTTTCGAAGGGAGCCAAAAATTTATTTACCGAAACAATTGCGGAAGCGAAATAATCTTTTAATTCCTGGTCACTCATTTTTTTCAGCATCGAATCTTTCATTTCGTAATCGGGATAAATCAGAACGGTATTGAACGGTCGATGGTCTCCGACAAGAAACACTTGCTTAATATTTTCAAAATCTCTGAAATAATTTTCTATTCTTTGCGGAGCAATTGTTTCGCCTTTGATGTTCTTATAAATTTCTTTTTTTCTATCTATAATTTCGATAAATCCGTTTTCGTCTTCTTTCATAATATCGCCGGTAGGGAACCAACCTTCACCATCAAACGGACTTTCGGAATTGTAATATCCCATCATAACGTACGGACCCCGGATAAGAAGTTCGCCGTCTTCCGCAACTTTAATTTCGATGCCAGGGAGCGCTTTCCCGAGCGAATCGGGAATATATTCACCGGGCGGAGTCATTGTAATTCCGCCGGTAGCTTCCGTCATTCCGAACCCACTCATCAATTCAATTCCGTTTTTCTGAAAAAACCGGAAAATTTCAGAAGGTAGATATCCGGCTGCGGAAAGTCCCCACCGCAAACTGCCGCCCGTAGTTTCTTTCACGGTGTTTTTAATTAACAGCTCGTCATCCAATTCAATATTTACTTTGCTCCCGATATATTCGTAAAGTTGAATCCATTTTTTGGGAATGCTGATAAATATTGTTGGGCGAACCATTTGCATATTTTCCAACATGGTTTCCAATGAAGGATTCTCCATAAAAGAGTAAGAAGCCGCCCAAAAGATGCTTCCCATCATCTCCAACCATCTGCCGAATGTATGATAAAGCGGAAGGTACGATAAAAATCTGTCTTGTTCACCTATTTCCGGCAAAGCCATTGCACGGCAAAACCGTTTGTACACAATGTTCATTTGTGAAAACATAATTCCTTTCGGTTCCCCGGTCGTTCCCGAAGTGTACATAATTGTTGCTAAAGAATTCGTTTTTACGGGTGCAATCAATTCATTTTCTTTATCGGTTGAATAATATTTGGAATATTCTAAAAATTCGTTAAGAGTAATTACCCATTCTTCGGCGCTCGATCCTTCAATTAAAATAACTTTCCGTAAATGTGGAACATCGTTCTTTATCGATTTGATTTTTGACAACTGTTTCTCATTCGAGGCAAATACAATTTCGGCTTTTGTTTGATTTAAGATGAATTCGATATGCTGTGGAACCGAATTGGCGGGAATCATTATGTTAACCACTCCTGAGGTCAAGCACGTCAAATCAAGTTCTACCATTATCAAACTGTTTTCCATTAGAAAAGCAACTTTCGGTTCGGAAGGGTTCAAATCCGAAAGCAGACCGATTAACGCTTTTCTGTATTCCTTAACTACTTCATCGATTTCTTTCCACGTGTACGGATTTTTTACTTTTCCGCGCAACACGTTAAAAAGAGTTTTATTTTCATAATCGGTTAATCTTTGCTCGAACAGCTCACGAACGGTAAAATTGCTTGTTTTGATTAATTCGTATATTAAATTATCCCATTTTCTCTCGTCGTAAATCTTTTTTAAAAACTCCGGTAATCTGAACAGATTAAGATATTGAAATATTAATTTTTTAAGATTTTTGTTTTCTTTTTCTTTATTTGCTTCCATTAAAAATTCACCGAAGCGAAAATAATTTGTAGTATCCGTTTTGCTCATTAAAGTTGGTGCAATTTGACTAGGGATAGCGGCGGAAAATATTTCCAATACCGTTTTTTCCAACTCTTTGTTTTTGCCAAACAAATTATTTTCACGAACCGCAAAAATTAATTCGTTAAATTCTTTTCCTATCTCTTGCAATTGATTTTCATCTAAAGCGGATCTTCCGGAAAGAATCTTGTTTCTTAAATCGGTTAAACTTTCGGTCGTAATTATTTTTGTTTCCATCGATGTTTTTAATTTTTATTATTTTTTTCTTAACAGAAAGATAAAAATTTGCGGGACAAATAAAAAAGGGGCGCAAAGCCCCTTTAAAATCGAAGTGCGGGAAATGATTTACTTGATTCCCGCTATTTCTTCCATCATAGCGGTAGTAATCGATTTGGGTCTTTCAATCGGATATCCCAAAGCTCTATCCCAAATAATATTGGCACAAACTCCAAGAGCTCTTCCGACGCCAAACAATACCGTATAATAATCGTATTCCTTCAAACCGTAATGCCATTGAATTACGCCGGATTGAGCATCCACGTTCGGCCAAGGATTCTTGGCTTTGCCGTGTTCTTTCAAAATAGGCGGAACCACTTTGTACAACACATCAACATATTTGAATATCGGATCGTCGGGCAGATGTTTCAAACAAAATTCACGTTGAGCCATATAACGCGGATCGGTTTTACGTAACACGGCATGACCAAATCCCGGAATAACTTGACCGGAATTCAACGTATCCCAAACGAATTTTTTCATTTCCTCTTCGGAAGGAACTTTATCGCCCATTTTTTTCATTATTCCTTGAATCCAACGTAACACCTCTTGATTTGCCAACCCGTGTAAAGGTCCCGCAAGTCCGTCTAACATTGCAGAAATTGCGTAATAAACGTCCGAAAGAGCACTTGCAACGAGGTGTCCTGTATGAGCACTAACGTTACCGCTTTCGTGATCGCTGTGCAAAATAAAGTACAACCGTGCAACATCGTCATAAGGTTTATCGATACCCATCATATGTGCAAAATTACCGCCCATATCAAGATGCGGATCGGGCGGAATTATATCGCCGTCTTTATATTTGTGACGATATATAAACGCGGCAATTTGCGGCAGTTTAGCCAACAAATTTAATGCATCTTCGTACATCGGATCCCAAAAATCCATCTTGCTCATTCCTTCGTTATACCTTTTAACAAAAACAGATTCCTTTTCCATAGAAACTATAGCAGCGGAGAACATCGCCATCGGATGAGAATCTTTCGGCATTGCTCTTAATACATCGAAGACGTATTCCGGTACCATTTTACGTTTATTGAATTCCTCCGCAACCGCATTTACTTCTTCTTCGGTAGGAATATCGCCCGTGAGCAATAAATAAAAGAATCCTTCAACGTAAGGCATTTCACCGCCCGGAACTTTAGGTAATTTTTCCAACACTTCGGGAATTGTATAACCTCTGAAACGGATTCCTTCATACGGATCGAGATAAGAAATATCGGTTGTTAAACATTTAACGCCTCGCATGCCGCCGATAACTTGCTTTATTGATACTTCGGACACTTTAACGTCTCCGTATTCTTTTAGCAACCTGGTGGTTCTTGGTCGCCAACCCTCAATTTTCTCGTACAATTTTTCTTTTAAGTTTGACACGGCAACCTCCTTTGATAATATCTAATTGTTTATTGAAATTTCGATCGAGTTAATTATCATATAAAAAGAGCTTTATGACCTAAATATACTATTTTGTCTCATTTTATCATAGTGGAAACTTGCTAAGCTAAAACATTTTTTTGAAATTTTTAGTATTAAAGCGCCCGATCGATTGTATCGGCAGCCAATTTACCGCTTTTAACGGCCGATTCGATTGTAGAGGGTAGCCCGGTATTCGTCCAATCACCGGCAAATATCAAATTTGAGTAAGGACTGATAATTTTTTTTCGTCTTTTTTCAAATGAAGACGAAGGAACAAATGTTGCCCTTTTTTCTTTAATGATTTGTGAATCCGTTACATTTTTCATATTGAAGCCGGGAAAGTAATTGCTTACTTCATTCACAACTTTTTTCAGAATTTCGTTATTGGTTAAAGACATGAGATTACCGGCATTACTTGTTACAAGCGTAATGTGCTTCCCGTGGTTAAACAACCAATGAATATCCGAATCGATAAATCCGTAAAATTTTTTCTCGAAATCAAAATTCTCAATCCAAAGATGGACGGATAGTATCGAAGAATATTCCGGTTCGTTATCCCGCAAACCGGAAAGACCGCTATTTTTAATTTTCCTTAAAGCATTCAAAGGTATGGCGGAAACGACATAATCGAATTCCGTTAAATTACCTTTATTCGTTAAAACTTCAACTATTTTATTTTGTTTAGTAATAAATTCAATAACTTTTTCACTTTTCAAGATAATTCCGCCTTTATTTTTCAAGTATTCTTCCGCATTGGTGCAATACAAATTACTCAAATCCGTTTCCGGAATAATTATGGTGGTCGCTTTGTTGCCGTGCAGAAACATCTCGCGTAAAATTTCCAAGAAAATTTCAGCCGAGGCTTTACTCGGGTTGGTGTTTAACGCTCCAACTATTAACAAATCCCAAAAATACTTTTTAGCGTTTACTGTTTGCTTTGTTTCGGTCAACCACTTTTCCACGCTTAAACCGCTCAATTTGTCTTTCGAAAGGAAAGGCAACTTTACAAAAAACTTCAACAGAGAAATTTTATCCATGTAATTGAATCGGGGGAAGGATAATAATGCATTGATTAAGTTAAAAGGGTAAAAGCGACTGTTGCTTCCGAGCGTTAGTGTTTTCCCGTTATTTTCTATCAGATTTAAGAAAAGTGATTTTTGAAAATATAATTTTTCCACGGCACCAATTTCCGAAAGGAAAGTTAACGTATGACGGTAACATCCCATCAAAATATGCTGACCGTTATCAACGTATTCGTTCCGGGATTTTACGAAAAAGGAATAAGCTCTTCCCCCCAACTTAGGAGAAGCTTCCAACAAAGTAATTTTATGATTCGATTTGGAGAGAAATACAGCAGCGGAAATTCCGGCGAAACCGCCCCCGATAATTAGAACCTTACCCATCAATACACTAAACGATATTTAAGCCAAACACCCAGCGCGATAAAAACCTTATCGAACTTAGAAACTTTAATTTCTTTTTCGAATACATTAAAATTCTGGGCTTCCAGCTTTTTCAACAGTTTGAAATAAATATGTTGCATTGCCCGCGCGGGAAACAATGCGGGCTTGTCCGTTTTGTCGAGCGCTTCATCCGCCAACCGGAAAAACTCTTCGGCACGTTTAGCTTCGAACCTCATTAACGACACGAAGTTGGAATTGTACACGTGATTGAACAACTCTTCTTCCGTATAATTGAAACGCTCTAAATCTTCTTTCGGCAGATAAATTCTACCTCTGTCCGCATCCACTTTAACATCGCGTAAAATATTCGTTAACTGCAAAGCCATTCCCAAATAAATGGCATAATCTTTTGTTGATTCTTTTTTATATCCGAAAATCGGAATACACATTAAGCCGACAGTGGAAGCGACATGATAACAATATTTTCTTAAATCATCGAAGCTCAAAAATCTGTTTTGTTGCAAGTCCATTTCCATTCCCGCAATTAAATCGTAAAAAGGTTCGAGCGGAATGTTAAACTGTTTTATGGACTTGGAAAGTTTATTCAGAATCGGGTAATCGGATTTACCGATTAGTGATTTTTCGAGCTCTTTTCTCCATTTTCTAAGCTTCTCGTATTTTACATCGTCGGCTTCGTCATTGTTGTCGATTATATCATCGGTAGTGCGGCAAAACGCATAAACGTTATTCATCGCTTCCCTTTGCTCGGGAGGAAGCAAGCTGAAAGCATAGTAAAAACTGCTCCGGCTTTTCTTGGCTATTTCTTTGGAAGATTTTAATTCACTCATTTTACAATTGCCTTAAAAAATAAACCGATAAACTCGAATTTGTGCAATGCGGGTCTTTTCTTTAATACATTATAATCATTTTTTTTAATCTTGTAAAGAATCTTTTTCCCTCCCAAAATCGTCCAAGCAATTTCGTACTTTAACAATCCGTACAAATAATCGAGTAATTGTTCTCCTTCGTTAAATAATTTTTCGGTTCTTTCGATTTGATAAATCATTAACTTTTTAAATTTATCGTTTATTTCGGATTTATAAAAGTCATTTTCTTTAACCCCGAATTTTTCAATTTCGTTCAGCGGGATGTAAATCCGGTTTTTCTTCAAATCCACTGAAACGTCTTGATAAAAATTTGTAAGTTGTAATGCGGTACAAACTTTATCGGAAAAATATTTTGCTTTTTCGTCGTTAATTTTCCAAAGTTCCAAAATCAAACGGCCAACGGGATTCGCACTCCGTTTACAATAGTCGAGCAACTCTCCGAAATCCGCATATCTCGATTTTACCACATCTTGTTTAAATGCAGAAATTAAATCCAGAAAATAACCGGGTGACAAGTTAAATTCATCTATCGTATTTATTAGAGCAGCCCAAAACGGGTTTTTACTACCGGATTTGAGAGCGGAACGAAAATCGTATTCGAATTCGCTCAGTTTTTTCAGCCTTTCTTCCGGCGAATCGTTTCCTTCGTCGGCAATATCATCGGCAATTCTGGCAAATTTATAAACGATTGCAACATGTTTTCTCA
Organism: uncultured Melioribacteraceae bacterium; assembly: GCA_964553325.1. Taxonomy (GTDB): domain Bacteria; phylum Bacteroidota; class Ignavibacteria; order Ignavibacteriales; family Melioribacteraceae; genus BMS3ABIN04. The sequence continues at coordinate 54,816 of CAZKKI010000059.1, forward strand.
AACGACGGGGAATAAGAAAAGAAGCAACCGGAAAGTTTTCATAATGTCCGGCGGCATAATTTTGAGCTTGGATGTATTGCTCGGTCAGCTCATTCGATTTCTTTGTTTTATTCATTAAGTTTTACCGGTGAAAATTAAAAGGAGCCGACCCGAAAGTTCCGTTCAAAATATATTAAGTGAAGTGCGGTTGAAAATCATTTTCGAACCGGCCGCGAAGTTGTGCCCGGAACAGGACTCGAACCTGCACGGGATTACTCCCACTAGACCCTGAACCTAGCGTGTCTACCAGTTTCACCATCCGGGCAATTCTGCATTCCAAAATTAAGCAGAACTAAAGATTTAACAAAATTTTCATTCGTCAATTATTTCTTGTGCTTCATGGGAAAGGCTATCGGGTTTCCAATACTTCGTAAATATTTTCACCGACGTATCTCTTTCCGCACTAAACGTTCTGGGTATATCTTTAATGTTAATATAATCTTCAACTATCCCCGAAGTACAATCGGGCGAATAAAGTTTAGGATCGCCAAGTTTATATATCGATTCTTTACAAAACTTAACTCGTACAATGTTCCCGCTTTT